>NZ_JNKI01000024.1 GCF_000702005.1 Selenomonas sp. ND2010
TCGGTTAGAGTCGGCACGAATTGCTGCACCCTCGGAGGGGGGAGCCCCGCGAAACTTGCCACAGACTCAGCCACCGCTAGGGGCAGTGCCATAAACGAAGCGTTTGATGTTTTTCGTGAAGAACGAAATTTTTATCCTCACCGTTCGTCGAAAAATTGCTACCGTTCAAGCGAAGCGCGTTTTGCAACTTTTTCGATGCTTAATTAAAGATAAAAATTTCGTTTAGAAAAACATCTCCCGCGTAGTGTTGGCACTGCCCCTAGCGGCGGCGAAGAGTTGCTTCGAATGAGACCTGCAAACGGTAATTGATTTGCTCCATTCTTTTAAGCGCCGCTTCTCCTACCTTCTTCTTGCCACAATCGACATTTGTGTTTATAATAATATTGTCTACTGTCATGACAGTAGACAATATTATTTACTTTACAAAAAAAAATGGAGCGTTATTATGGAAGATATCATCGACGAAATCATGCGACTGAAAAAGGAACGCAACGCGATTATCCTTGCTCATGTCTACCAGCCAGAAGAAATTCAGGAAATTGCCGATTTCACTGGCGACTCCTACGGACTGTCCCGTCAAGCGGCAGAAACCGATGCGGATGTTATCGTATTTGCCGGCGTCCGCTTTATGGCGGAAACCGCCAACATCCTGTCGCCCGACAAAATCACCTTGCTGCCAGCTGCCGATGCCGGCTGCCAGATGTTCACCAACGCCATCGAAGGACAGGTACGTCAAGCAAAACTTGACAATCCCCATGCCCTCATCGTCTCCTATGTGAACACGCCAGCTTCGGTCAAGGCCATGAGCGACATCTGCTGTACCTCCTCCAATGCCGCTGCCGTCGTCGACTCACTTCCCAAAGACAAAGAAGTCATCTTCGTCCCGGACCGCAATCTCGGCTCTTGGGCTGAAGAGCAATGCAACCGCTCACTGCTGAAATGGCAGGGTGGTTGTCCCATCCACGGAATGCTTACCGTTACCGATATCCGCATGGCCAAAATCAAATATCCCCAGGCACTGGTTCTCATGCATCCCGAATGCCGTGCGGAGGTTCGTGAACTAGCCGACTACATTGGCAGCACCAGCGGCATCATCAAATACGCCGAAAAAAGCGAAGCGACAGAATTCATCATCGCCACCGAGGAAGGTGTCCTGTATGAACTGTCCGAACGCTGTCCAAACAAACAATTTCATCTTGCCTCCCGTCGCCTGCTTTGCACCAACATGAAAAAGACCACATTGGAAAAAATACGCGATTCTTTGAAAACACTCGAGCCGCGCATTATCGTTCCCGAAGAAATCCGGGAACGCTCCGCAGCCGCACTTGAAAAAATGCTTGCGATAGAGGGGTAATGAACCATGCAACGATATCTGATGAATTTTAACACCCGCAATATGGAGACCCGCAACACCGAATGCCTGGTAGTCGGCTCCGGCGTTGCCGGCCTTACGGCAGCTGTCCAACTGGCACGTCATGGCCATCATGTACTGCTCGCCGTCCGCGATACCCTTGCGGACAGCAACACCGCCAAGGCACAAGGCGGAATTGCCGCCTCCTTCGGCAAAGATGACAATCCCGCCCTTCATCTGCAGGATACCCTCACCGCTGGCGCCGGACTAAGCGACGAATCGGTATCCCAACTGGTCGTGACCGAAGGTCCTGACGACATTCGCTGGCTGGCAAATAACGGCGCCGAATTCGACCGTACCGAGGATGGCTCCCTCGCACTAGGGCGCGAGGGCTGTCACAGCCGCAACCGCATCGTCCACAGTCATGGTGACGCTACCGGTGCCGAAGTTGCCCGCGCCTTAACGGTACTAGCCGCCACCGAACCAAACATCCGCACTCTGGAAGGCTGTTATATCGTTGACCTGCTCACTCATGAAGGCCGCTGCTATGGGGCCATTGCCCTCTGGCACGGACGGAAAATCTGTCTGCGCGCCCAGCATACGGTACTGGCTACCGGCGGACTTGGCCGCCTATTTCTGCACACCACCAATCCGGAAGGGGCCACAGGCAGCGGTACTGCCTTGGCGGCACGAGCCGGCGCAGCATTAGCCGACATGGAATTTGTGCAATTCCATCCTACGGCACTGGCACTTCCCGGCTGCCCGAATTTCCTGATTTCTGAAGCCGTCCGCGGTGCTGGTGCGCATCTCGTCAATCTTGACGGAAAGCGCTTCATGCCACCCCTTCACCCCATGGCCGAACTCGCCCCGCGCGACGTAGTAGCGCGCTGCATCTTCCAAGAGATGACCAAAGCCAATGCTCCCCATATCTGGCTTGATGCCCGCCATATCAAAAATGCCGCCAAACTCTTTCCCATGATTGCCGCCACCTGCCGTGAATACGGTGTCGATATCGAAAACGATTTAATCCCCATCGCTCCAGCCGCTCACTATATGATGGGTGGGATCAAAACGGACACCTGGGGACGCACGAATCTTACCGGCCTATACGCCTGTGGCGAAGCCGCCTGCACGGGCCTGCAGGGTGCGAACCGCCTTGCCAGCAACAGCCTGCTGGAAGGTTTGGTATTCGGCCGCCGCGTCGCCACCATTATCGGCAAGACACGATTGCCACAGGCCGACCGCGGCCTCTATTGGCGGGAAGAAAATCTCTCCGAAGCCCCCTTAGAATCGGTCACGGAGGATTGCCGCCGCAGTCAGGAAATCATGAGCCGCTATCTCGGAATCACGCGCAATGCCGCCGATCTTACCCGTGGGAAGGAAAAAATACTAGATCTTACGAAACGTTACGAAGGCTGTGCCGCCCACACGCCAGAGGAACTTGACCTGCGCGCCCGCCTGACCTGCGACCTGCTGATTGTCCATGCAGCCATGCGCCGCCAAGAGAGCCGCGGCGCACATTACCGCAGCGATTTCCCCCAAAAAGACGACGCCTACCGGAAGCACTTCAGTGATACGCGGCCTGTATACGACGATGCCCAAAACATAAAGGAAGAAAAAACAGCAGCCGCTGCCATCGGCTTTGCCCTATAACGAAAGGAAAATTCAACTATGACCATGTTAGATCTCGATTCCAAAATCATCGCTTGGCTCCAGGAAGATATTGGCAGCGGTGACATTACCAGCCTTGCCACCGTTCCCGAAACCGCCACCGCCCATGCCATCATCCACGCCAAGGATACCGGCATCCTCGCTGGTATCGAAATCGCCCAGCGCGTCTTTACGCTGCTCGATCCCACGATAAAATTCACCGCTAAGCTCGAGGACGGCGCCCAGCTTACACCAAGCTCAGTTATTGCCACCATCGATGGCAAAGCCCGTACCCTGTTATCCGGCGAGCGGCTGGCACTGAATCTTTTACAGCATCTATCCGGAGTTGCCACCCGCACCCATAAACTCGCAGCCATTGCCGCACCGTTCGGAGCAAAACTCGTCGACACGCGCAAGACTACACCAGGCCTGCGCCTGCTTGACAAATACGCAGTCAAAGTTGGCGGTGGTGCCAATCACCGCCTTGGTCTTTACGATGCCATCCTCATCAAGGACAATCACATCCAGGTAGCCGGCGGCATCAAAGAAGCCCTGAGCCGCGCCCACGCCTATGCCTCCCACATGACCAAAATCGAAATCGAAGTCGAAGACATCCAAGGCGTTCAAGAAGCCCTGGAAGGCGGTGCTGATGTCATCATGCTCGATAATATGCCTCCGGCCCAGATGGCAGAAGCCGTAAATCTCATCGACCATCGGGCCATCGTCGAAGCCTCTGGCGGCATCGACGAAACCACCCTTGCCGCAGCCGCCCAAAGCGGCGTCGACATCATCTCTGTCGGAGCACTCACCCACAGCGTCAAAGCCCTCGATATCAGCATGGATATCGGCGAAATCAAATAAATACAAAAATGGAGCTGTGCCCCAGCTCCATTTTTGTATTTATTTCTGAAACTCATGGAACATAACGGCCGCCAACGCATTCATGATAGCATGGTAGCGTTCCGATTCCTGAAACATCCGCGTGAATGTTTCCGTGCTTTCGATGTAGGCAGTTTGTGCCGTCTCATCAAAAATTCCCGGAAATACGTTTTTCATGAACATCTGCTGTCCATTGTTTTGGGCAGCTTTTTTTAATTTCTTGTTATTCTTTAGCTTTTCATAGAGGACGGTAGCTACTACGCGGTCGCCTTCCTCGAATTGCCCGGCGAACTGTTCGTTGATTTTGGCGATAACCTCTTCGAGCGGACTTAGGGTTTCTTCCTGTTTGACTGGTTTTTTCGGCCTAGCAGGTCCAAACTCACCTTTTTCTTCCTTTACCAATTCAATGGAACCCGCAAAGGTTTTTTGCAGATTATAGAATTCCAGGCGCACGCGGTTGTTCAAATCAAAAGGCGTTGCCGGGTCACTGGGCAGAACCTTTGCCAGATAAGAACAGAAGATATATTCCTGATGCAGGGGGCTATCAAACATCCGCGTAATCTGCGTGATGTAGGCGTACCATTTCACGAAGGTGCGGCAAAGCTTGCGGAATTGATAGCGTTGCTCCTGATTCAGGTCATTGTACTTGTGCTGTACTGGCAACAGCGTATTGGTTATGGCAGCCTGTGTCCGGTTGTTCTTGCGGGCATTCTCATCGAAATAGATTTGATTGACATTTTCGATGTCATTTTCGTCATAAATCTTATATTCATGGAGCATCTTCTGCACCTTGTAGATGGTATCCGTATTGATTTCCTGCTCCAAGTAAGTCTCCTGATAGAATGGCTGGAATGCTTCCAATATTTCATCCTTCGTGTTGACGAAATCCAAAATAAAGGTATCTTCCTTATCCGGATGACAGCGATTCAAGCGGGATAAGGTCTGAACCGCTTTTACGCCACGCAGCTTCTTATCGACAATCATCGTATGCAGCAGAGGTTCATCAAAACCGGTCTGGTATTTCTCCGCCACGATGAGGATATTGCCTTCGTCATGGAATACCTGCTTAGTCTGTGCTTCGGATACGGTGTTGCCTTCGGCATCCACGTTCATATTGCTTTCCGTATATTCCCTGTCACTGGCATCATCCGGGTCTTTGATACTGCCGGAAAAGGCAATGAGGATTTCTACATCATCATAATGATTCGCGGCAAGATACCGCTTGATTTCATGGAAGTAGCGGACAGCTGCCAAGCGTGAAGCGGTAACGACCATCATCTTGCCCTTCCCCTTGAGTTTCTTTTTCGTAATATCACGGAAGGTTTCTACGATGATGGCGGACTTCTGCTGAATGTTATACGGATGCAGTTCGCTGAACCGCTTAATCATCTTCAAGGCTTTAGACTGTGGTACATCAGGATTATCGTCTACATTTTTAGCTAACTGATAGCATGTCTTGTAGGTCGTATAGTTCTGCAGCACATCGAGGATAAAGCCCTCCTCGATAGCCTGACGCATGGAATAGATATGGAAGGGATGGAAGGAACCATCGGTGAATTCGGTGCCGAACATCTCCAAGGTTTTCTGCTTCGGCGTAGCGGTAAAGGCAAAGAAGGAAAGGTTTTGATGACGTCCATGGGCAATCATCTCACGAACCATGCGGTCCTCAGAATCCAGAAGTTCATCCTCTGCCTTCCCCTCGATTTCCGCATATTCTTTCAATGCGTCCGAAGTATCCGCCAAAGCCACTTTCATCTTCATTGCTGAGCTGCCGGTCTGCGAAGAATGTGCTTCATCGACGATGATGGCAAAACGCTTGCCGGCGGTGTCGCTTACTTCTTCATAGATAACTGGGAATTTTTGAAGTGTCGTGACGATGATACGCTTGCCGGCATTGATTGCCCGTTTTAAATCCTGGGAAGTCTTTTTCTCACCGATGGTTTCGACGCTGCCAAGGGTGTGGTCAAAGCCTGTGACGGTATCCTGCAGTTGGGCGTCAAGGTTGCGGCGATCCGTTACGATGACAACGGAGGTAAAGATTGGTTCATTGTCTGCATTATGGAGCGATGCCAGACGATAGGCTGTCCAGGCGATGGAATTCGATTTTCCCGAACCTGCCGAATGCTGAACCAGATAATTACGACCCGAACCATATTCGCGGACATCGAAAATCAACTTGCGGACAACATCCAGCTGATGGAAACGTGGAAAAATGAGTTTCTTCTTGGTAACATTGACCAGCTTTCCATTTTGTTTGATTTTCTCCTGCATAACCTGATAGCTTATGAATTTCTGCAGGATATCGAGCATACTGTCTTTTTGCAGGACAGTTTTCCAAAGATAGCTGGTGACATAATCATTGTCCGCAGTCTGGGGATTTCCTTTGCCACCATCAGCGCCGGGGCCATTGCTGCCCTGGTTAAATGGCAGGAAGAAGGTCTTATCGCCATTCAAGGTCGTAGTCATCGCGGCTTCGTAAAGGTCTACCGCAAAGAAAGCCAGGATACGGTGATTCAAGCGAAAAGCCGGTTCCCGAAAGTCACGGTCATACATCCACTGCGCCATGCCATTGTCGATGCTCTGTCCCGTCAGCTGATTTTTCAGCTCAATGGCAATCACGGGGATACCATTGACTGCCAGCATCATATCCACGCTATTCTTGTTCTTATCCGTATAATGCCATTGACGGATACATTGGCAAATGTTCTGCTGATAATGCTTGACTGCCTGCTCATTGAGGGTGGATTCCGGCTTGAAATAGCATACCTTAAAATCCATGCCACGATGCCGAAAGCCATGACGAAGAACAGAAATGAGTCCATCCGCCAAAACTGCATCCTCAAAGCATTTGTAGAACTTGCGCAGTGGATCAGAATTACACTGACGTTCGAAACGCTGCCACATAATCGGCTGCGTTTTTTTGACAAATTTTACCAGCGTCTCAATGTCCAATGCCATATCGATAGAATTCCGATACCCGGAATCATCTGCTGGCTCATAGCCGCCTTCTGGCGATATCAGGAACTTTTCGATGTTCGCTTCAAACTGTTTTTCATTTTCTGCCAATGACATCACCTACTTAACCTGTTTTTTCATGTTGTCCTTTTCACAAAGACATTATCGCTGTTTTAATTGTCCGCTTCCTGCATCAGCCTGTCAAAGTCGCTGACATAGTGCTTATCCTGCAAGACACGATATTGCTCAAATTCGCTTTCGGCAAAAGCTTTGGCAATGGCTGCTGACACCTTTCCCTTGTCATGGAGGATTTCTGCATCATTGAATTGCAGAAAAGCATCCAATTTGCTGGCCCAGTCAGCCATGGTCATGGGGATATGGCGGCGGGCCTGACGGGTGGCGTAGTCCAGATACATGGTGACAATCTCGTTAAGCTCTTGCATTTCTTCTTTAGCCAGATAATTCTTGGCAATTGACACGTCAGCCTTGACGATTTTTCCATCTGGGGCGTTTTTCCAAGAAGTCAGCCCCATGTGTTCCTTCTTGTGGTCGGCCCTGTCCATGATGAGCTCTGCCGCTGTACTGCCGTGAACGGCATAGTGCATCTTATTCTGCACGGTAGCAAAAAAATCCTTGGTTGTCTTGCTGTCCAGCGTATAGTCCACCGCCGTGGCGTAGATGTCCGTGATTTTTTGATAGAATCGCCGCTCACTGGCGCGAATCTCCTGAATCTCGGAAATCAGGTGGTCAAAATAGTCTTCGTCAAAAATCTGACCATTGATAAGACGGTTCTTGTCCAACACATATCCTTGCTTGGCAAAGGTGTCCAGCACCTTGGTAGCCCACTGGCGGAATTGGATAGCCCGCTGGGAGTTTACTTTGTAACCCACGGCGATAATGGCCGACAAAGAGTAGAACTTATATTGATAGGTTTTTCCATTATCAGCAACTTGTGCAAATTTTGCACAAGTTGCATTCTCATCCTGTTCCCCATCCGTATAGATTTTCTTCAAGTGCTTGGCAACAACGCTACGGTCAATATCAAAGAGCTCTCCCATGGCCTTCTGCGTCAGCCATACATCACCGTCCTGCACACGCACTTCGATGGAGCCTGCGCCGCTGTCTTTGGTGAAAACGAGAAAATCTACTGTGCTATTACGGATATTAAACTTAGCCATCAAGCCACCACCTTCCGCTTGCCGGTGACTACTTCGTAGATAAGGGATTTTTTGTAGGATTCAAGGTCTTCGATAAGGGATTGCTTTTCGGAAATTAAAGCATCCATTTGTTTCGTGTTTGCATCAAGATAATCTGCTATTCGTTTTCGCTCCTCTATGCTAAATACAGGATATGGTATAGTAGATACTTTTTCTTTAGTAAAATGTGGTATTGTTGCTTTATTGCAAACAAAGTCTACATAATCACGCTTAACTAATGCTTCAACTAAATATCTAGCATATCTATTATCTTTAGAATCTTTAGCTCTAACAATCATTATTGAATTTTGGATATATGTTTCTGTTGATGGTTCTTCTTCAACTATTGCTGCCCCACCAGCTCCAGCCCCGCCTTCTACAATAAGCATATCCTTGCAATGCACAGCGTATTGTGATTTCTCTGCGTCATTAAACCACATAGATTTTAATTCGCCAGAAATACCATCAAAATGGACATTAGCTGCACAAATATATGGTTCTAAAGAATCTTCATCATTTCTTGATTTTGGACATAACATTTTGCCTAATATAACTTCATAATGAAGTCCTAATCGGCTTAAACGTATGTTTTCCGGCAACAAAGGTATCCATATATTATTTGTCTTATACATTTTTCCATTCTTATCTAATCCCTTAGTAACAGCTTCATAGATAACCGCCTGTTTCAGTTCCTTGTATTCCTCAATACTGGCTTTAGCTTCAGCAATGATAGCATCTATCTTGGAACAACGGTCATCAAGATATTCATATATTGAATTTTGTTCACTAAAAGATGGGACAACAATTCGCATACTATTGTAATTAGATTGTGTCATACTTGGTAACGCCGTTTGAGTAGAGTATCTTTTGTAATCAAAACAAGTCGATAAATAGTAAAAGAACCGTAAAGAATATCCGTATTTAGCCTTCACATCAAATGCCGTGTCTACATTCCAGTATTTACCTTCTATATATTGCGGAATATCTACAGTCCCTTTACGTCCTAACAAGACAGTAGGACCGTCTTTACTTTCTCCGCAAGTTCTAAAACTCCCCTTGCCACTTCCGTATACAGGTGTCTCACCATCTGTTTTGGGGTCACTTCCATTAGAAATGGAAACAAAAAACTTTGCACTAGCTAATTGCCAATTTTGAGGAATATATCCCAAATATCCAATACCACTATCCTTTAGCTCTGCCGCATCCCGCATTATCGCCTTCATCGACTTCCCCCACCATCTTGCTAATACTATTGTCACGGATAAAATTTTACATACGAAAAGAACCATCCCCGTAGGAATGGCTCTTTCTTTGTTCATCTAGCGGACCCTTGCGTTACAGGCGGCCAACCCGTAACGCCGTCAGCAATGAACATCCTAAACCTACTGCTATTGTAGCACAACACACAAAAAAATGCTATAATAATTTCGCTGTGCACCTCTCAGCGGAAGGGAGGGTTAGCGATGAACAACCTAGACCTGTTGCGTGACTTCCTGCTTTCATTGATTGCCGGATTGGTAGCCAACTATTTATTCACCGTGCTGATGAAGTAGTACAGCAATCAGTAAGCACCTCGGGCAAAGGCCAGCCGTTGAGGGAGAAAAGCCGTTCATTCATTGGACGGCTTTTCGTTTACTCATTTTCCCCAAACAACTCATGGAGTTTGCTCATCAGGCTTTTCTCATGTTTTTCAATCCGCTTGGCAATAGCCTCCGCAGGCTCAATCTGCTTATATTCATAGAACGTCCTGGTAAAGGGAATCTCATACCCCACCTTAGTCTTTTTCCTATCAATCCAGGCATCAGGATTATAAGGCAGAACTTCCCGCTCGAAGTAGGCATCGATATCTTCCTCCAAGGGGACGTTTTCCGTGTCACGCTTCTTGGTGTCAGCCACGGGCTTGTTCTTCTTGAGAACCTTGTCGCCGTTTTCATCCAGCTGCGGGGATTCCACCGTAATCTTGTTGTAGCCAAGGGTTACGGCGTCCAGCACTTTGCTTTTGACAGTAATCTCGTTGCCGTTCTCGTCCGTGTCCTTGAAGGTGCCATCCGTGTAATCTCCATAGAGTTTGACGATAAGTTCACGGCAGGCACCTGTGATGTCCACCCGCTTGTTACCGATGTTCTTGCGGCGGCTGGTATAGCACTGGCTGGCATCGATGAGCTGTACTTTGCCAGCGCGTTCCTCGGGCTTGTCCTTGGTAACAATCCATACATAGGTCGCAATCCCCGTGTTATAGAACGAATCATTCGGCAGCTGTACAATGGCATCCAGCCAGTCATTTTCAATGAGATAGCGGCGGATTTCGGACTGACCAGAGCCAGCGTCCCCCGTGAACAGCGAAGAACCATTCTGAATGATAGCCATGCGCCCGGTGTCTTTCAGTTTGGCTACACCATTCAGCATAAAGAGCATCTGACCATCCGATTTTGATGGCAGCCCTGGGGCGAATCGTCCATTAGCGCCCTTCTTATGCTCTGCGGTGACTTCTTTTTCCTCGCGCTTCCAAGGAATGCCAAAAGGCGGATTTGAAATGATATAGTCGAACTCATAGCCCGTGAATTTATCATCGGAGAGGGTATCCCCGAACTGCATATTATCAGGGTCGCCGCCACGAATCAGCATATCGGCTTTGGCAATACCGAAGGTGAAGGGATTGAACTCCTGTCCAAATACATTGATATCAGCATCCGCATCCAAAGCCTTCAGACGTTCTTCCATGCAGGTAAGCATCTGGCTGGTGCCCATGGTCATATCGTAGACGGTCTTGGAGATACCATCCTCTTCAAAGGCATTCTTATCGCCAGCCACCAGCAGGTCACACATCAGATAGATGATGTCGCGGCTGGTGAAATGCGCTCCGGCTTCTTCATTGTAGGACTCAGAGAAGCGCTGAACGAGATTCTCGAATATATAGCCCATATCGACGGCAGCCACATTTTCGGGGGAGAAATCGGCTTTGTCGGAATTGAAGTCCGAGATGACCTGATAAAGCAGACCGCCTTCCACCATGCGATTAATCTGTGCCTGAAAATCCATGCGGGCAAGGATATCCTGTACGTTATCTGAGAAGCCATTCAGATAGGCCTTGAAATTGTCTTCGATATTTTCCGGGTCAGCAACCAGTGTCTTAAACGTGAACTTGCTGGTATTATAAAACTGATAACCAGAAGCTTTCTTCAAAAAGCCATCCTTGACAGCCAGCTCCTTGACTTTTGCATAAGTTTCCAGAACCTTCTCCTGCGTCGGCAGCAGGCAGTCATGAAAACGCTTGATGACCGCCATCGGCAAAACTACTAAGCCATATTCATGCGGTTTGAAGGCTCCTACGAGGTCATCCGCTACCGACCATACCAGTGCTGCTTTTTCCTGGATATTCTTACCAACCTGCGAAATCATCTCATTGCTATTTTCTTCCATATATATTTTATCCCTCCGCGGTTTATTTCGTTCGCTTATCTATGACTTTATAATACACGATATTTCTCCTCACGTAAATTTCATCTCAAAAGGCGGTCCGCTGACTCTCGCGAATCAGCGGACCGCCTTTGCATTACGTACATTTCCCCTTAGTCCAAGTAGTACGACAGGGCATACCCTAATTTACCGTTATAGTCAACATAATAAAAGCCATTTTCTGCGGGCTTTACCAGGCGTACCAGTTCCCCCCGCGGGATACGTGCGGCAGTCTCAGCCTCCGTCGACGGTTCCGTGCGCAGGCTAATCCACTCGTTGCAATTGACGACACGGTACATCGTCCACTTCGCAGTCAGATAGTTATAGAGTACATACCCGCGCTTTCCTTGATACTGCACATGGGCAAATACCATATCCCGATAGCAGGGATCATTATCATCGATAATATCCACCCTAGTCCCCAGCGGGATTCTTGCTAAAACCGGTGCCTCTGTCGATGCATAAGACCGGAGGCTGACCCAGCTCTCACAGTTGGTCACATACAAGCCGCCCTCCGTATTGAGTCCTTGCATCGCAGCATTACCTGCCTGCGGAAACAACCCAAAACCGGCTAACATCATCGCTGCCAATACTACCTTTTTCACCATTCTTTCCTCCCTATATTGCCATTTAATTCCCCCTACTAGTTCTCCATAAATCTGCAAATCCCTGCAAAAAAGCCCCTGGAAAAAGGAGACAAATCCTTTTTCCAGGGGCTTTTAGTTTCAAGCGATATAATACGTATTCTTACAGAATCTTAGCGAGATATGCTTTGATTTCGTCGCCATCTTCCATCTTCATGACGTCAGCCAGGATTTCCTTAGCCTTGATGGAGCTGATGTTGCGAATCTTCTCTTTGACGCGCGGGATGGACGGAGCGCTCATGGAGAGCTCGCTGATGCCCATAGCCATCAGGAGAACTGCGGCATTCGGGTCACTAGCCATCTCACCGCACATACCAGCCCAGATGCCGTTCTCACGAGCGCTCGTAATCGTGCGCTGGATGAGCTGCAGAACAGCCGGGTTGAAGTGGTTGTAGAGGTACGAGATGCTTGCATTACCACGGTCGCAAGCCAGCGTGTACTGAACGAGGTCGTTCGTACCGATGGAGAAGAAATCAACGTACTTAGCGAGTACCGGCGTCATAACAGCAGCTGCCGGCGTCTCAACCATGATACCAACCTGAACGTCATCAGCAAAAGCCTTGCCCTCATGGGTAAGTTCCACTTTAGCCTCTTCGATGAGCTCTTTAACTTTCTTGAACTCAGCGACATTGATGATCATCGGAACCATGATGCCGACTTTACCGAATTTACCAGCGCGCAGGATAGCCTTGAGCTGCGGCATGAAGAGGTCGCGGCGCTGCAGGCTGATGCGGACTGCACGGTAACCGAGGAACGGGTTTTCCTCTTCCGGAATGTTGAGGTACGGCAGCGGTTTGTCACCACCGATATCCATCGTACGGATAACGCAGAGGTTTCCACCGCATTTCTCAACAGCTTCCTTATAAGCCTTGAACTGGTCTTCCTCGTTCGGGATGTCCTGACGGCCCATGAATACGAACTCCGAACGGAACAGGCCAACGCCCTCTGCACCATAGGTCAGTGCGTTGTCAACGTCCATGTGCGTACCAATGTTAGCCATGAGGTCAACTTTTACGCCATCCGTCGTAACCGCCGGCAGATCCTTGAGCTGAGCATAGTGAGCAGCCATCTCCTGCTGCTTCTTGATCTTCTCATTGTACTCAGCCATCTCGGCCTCACTCGGATTGATGACAATCTGGCCTGCTTCGCCATCGATGACAACATGGTCGCCATCGGCAATCTTGTCGATGCGGTCTTCTTTGTTGAGGCCGACAATCGTCGGGATAGCACGAGCCTTAGCGATGATAACAGCATGTGCCGTCGTGCTGCCCGAGCCCAAAAGAACACCGGCAATCTTATCCGTCGGCATGCCAGCGATAACGGACGGCTCGATTTCACGGCCGCAGAGAATTACCTTCTCATCGCCGATTTCTGGCTCTTTAACGCCGAGGATGTATTTTGCTACGCGCTTACCGACATCGCGCAGGTCAACAGCACGAGCAGCAAAATACTCATCGTCCATAGCCTCAAACATCTGAGCCTGTTCCTCAGCAGCCTTGAGAACTGCATGCGGTGCGCTCGGATTCTCATCGAGTTTCTCCTCGATTTTCTGCGCCATCATCGGGTCCTGAACCATCATGCGATGTGCTTCCATGATAGCAGCCTGCTCAACCATCTCCTGTTTCTGCAGACGCTCAATGCTCTCGCGCAGAACCTCAGCAACAGCCGTCAGGGCTGCCGTAGCTTTTTCCTGCTCCGTCTCTTTGCTCTCCGGCTGGTAGTTCACGAGATAGCCGTCCAGATTCTGTCCAGCCAACATGATTTTACCAACTGCAATACCAGAAATTACGCCTTTACCGCGAATCGTCTCTGCCATTTTCTTTATTCCCCCTGAAAAAAAACTCTCTATCCGTACCATGTGCCAATGATAAATGAAAGCCTTTTCTTATACTATCGAAATATTACTAAAACTGCACGAAAAGCCTCCCCCCAGGAGTCCTCCCGGGAGAAGGCTATTCTATTGTGCAACATTGCTCAGCGCTGTGAATTATTCCTCACCGAACTTGGAAGCAACGAGATCTTTCAGAGCCTTAACTGCCTCAGCCTCATCCGGACCATCAGCAACGATCGTCATCTCCGTGCCTTTGACAAGGCCCATGCTCATGATCATGAGGATGCTCTTAGCATCAACCGTCTTGCCTTTAGCCTGGATCTGAACCTTGGATTTGAATTTCGTAGCCGTCTGAACGAAAATGGATGCCGGACGAGCATGAATACCAGTTTTGTTCTCGATCGTGATAGTTTCCTGAGTCATTATTATACCTCTCCCATCTAAAATGTAAAAAACTCTCTTTTTCCTGCCCCTGCAGGAGGTCAGCACGTTTTGACTAACTGCCATAATAATATGCAAGATGCGTGCCAACTTTTGCAGATTGGAAAAAATTTCTATATCTTTTCTCTGAACCCTTGTAAAATAAGGGTTCAGCAAAAGCCTAAAATTATATATCCATTTTCTCAAATAAATGGCGTTAATTGTTTTGGTAAAAAATACCAAAACAATTCAATATGTTGGTAAATTTTACTACCCATCGGTAAAATTTACCAACTTTATTCCACCAAACCGTATTTTCGTGCTTTTGCCGCCACTGTCTTATGCGTAATCTTCAGCATTTTAGCCGCTGCATTGAAACTTCCACACTGGTTCAGGGCATTGGCGATGATTTGCTTTTCATATTCTTCCCAGGGCAGCACAGCGGTATCCGCCGTGAAATGCTGCACTTCCCGTACAGCCATCTCGCCTTTTATATACGAAGGAAGCGATGCAACGATAATCCGATCGCTGTCCATCAGCGTTATCACCCGTTCAATGACATTTTCCAGTTCGCGGACATTCCCCGGCCATTTGTAAGCCATCAAAACTTCCATCGCTTCCGGCGAAATCCCACGAACCCGCTTGCCACTTTCCACGCTGACCTTTTCAATGAAATGCTCCACCAAAAGCGGGATATCATCGACGCGGTCACGAAGCGGCGGCAGGCTGATAGGAATGACATTGAGACGATAGTATAGGTCATCGCGAAACGTGCCGTCTTTTACCATCTGTTCCAAATTGCGGTTGGTGGCCGCAATAATGCGCACATCAACATGTACGGTCTCTTCGCCGCCGATGCGGTCAAATTCCTTCTGCTGCAGAACACGCAGCAATTTCACCTGCATGTTCTTATCCATCTCGCCGATTTCATCGAGGAAAATGGTTCCCTTATCCGCCAGCTCGAATTTGCCCAGCTTGCGGCGAACCGCTCCGGTGAATGCCCCCTTCTCGTGTCCGAAGAGTTCTGACTCCAGCAGCGTTCCCGGAATCGCCCCGCAATTCACACGGATGAATGGCCCCCGTCGACGTTCACTGGCATAGTGAATCCCCTCGGCAATCACTTCTTTACCCGTACCGCTCTCACCGCGGATCAGTACCGTAGCCGATGACCCCGCAGCCTTAGAAGCCAGTGCCAGCACGTCGACAACCTTGCCGCTTTTGCCGATATAATTCTTGAATGCCTGCGCCGTCTTCTTGGTGCGCAAAAGTTCCTGTTCCAAATATTCGGCCCGGGCCGATACCTGCGACAGCCGGGCCATGAGATTCTGCAGTTCCGTGATATCCTTGATAACCGACACGACACCGGCAATCTCGCCATCGACGAAGATCGGATTGACGTTAGCCACGACGGTAGTGCCGTCTTTCTTATGGCTGATGCTGCCAATGCGCGCCACGCCCGATCGCAATACCCCACAGCGATTGCCGTCCGGAGCTGTCTGAAAGACATTCTGCCCCACGACCATCTCTGGCGTTTTGTGAACAATTCGCAGATAGGAAGGATTTACATAGGTGATTTCTCCCGTCCGGTCAACGACACAGATGCCATCCTGCACCGCCTCGAGAATCATCTGCAGGCGTTCCTGCATCAAGGCATTCTCATGCAACAGCAAATCCATCTCGTGAATCTCCCCTGGAGAATTCATTTCGAAATCACTTTCCAGGAAGCGGACCATCTGGTAGACAGCCTGCCGCCCTTCATCGCCTTCTGCTGCCACAAACAACGAATCACCGCAGCTGATTTTGAGGGCCACCAATTTCATCAAGCTGTGCATCTCAAACCGCTCGCTTCGCTCACTGCGGAGATATAGCGGCGTACCGTATTTCTTTCCGAGTTCTTTTGCTCGTTGGACAATCATCGCCGCAATGCGGGCATGGATGCCGCTGTCGTGATGAATTACAGCCTCTTGCTCAAACATCATAGTGAATCGTTCCTTTCTGTTCCTTCTATTATACTATAAAACTTCGTCAAAATCTGCCACAAACGCGAAAAAATACTCTATCCCCATCAGCTTTTTCCTGACGATTCCCAGTCTTAATTTTCTATTGTTTCCACGTACCTCAACATGTTATAATAGTAGGGAAAATCTGCAAACGGCAGCAGGATTTTCCCCCACTATGTCGAATCTAGAAACTTAGTGGTATTATGCCCAAACACAGGAAGAGGTGAGCAACATGACATTTATCCTGGTAACGGGCTCCATTATGGCCGTCAGCATTTTCCTCATTTACCATCTCTGCCGTTTTATCGGCATTGAGATGAAATGGATTTCGCTAGTGCTTTGCGCCATTATGGCCTTCCTGGTAAATGCCGTGGCCATCTCCATGAGTCCCTTCCTTGACCCATCCCATTATATGCGGCTGGGAATACTCGTAATCGTAGCAGCCGCCAGTGTCACTTTCGTCAACGAGAAGCTGCTGCGCCGTGGAGCAAAAGAGACCGACCTCACGGTCGAGTGTCCGAACGCCATCCCAGAGCCCATCAAGGAAGAACCCGTGCCGGTCGCTGAGGTTCTCAGTACCGAGACAATTGCCGAAGCCAAAGAAGAGGCTCCGGCAGCAGAATCCGCCGTAATCGCCAACGAAGCTGTTTCTTCTGCAGCTGCCGTCGCGCCTGCTAAGGAAGCACCAGCACCAGCGCCCGCAGAAGAAACAGCTGTCGAGGAAGACGCTGCTGCCCGGGCTGCCAAAGCCCGAGCCGAGGCAAAAGAAAAAGCTCTGGCTCATGCCAAGGCATTGCAAGCCGAAAAAGACGAGGCACGCCAAAAGGCCGCTGCCGAACTCAAGGCTCAGCAAGAAGCCAAAGCCAAACAGCAGGTATACCAGCAGGAAGTCGCTGCCCTGGACACCTTGGACAGCCTCCTCGATTATGCCTACGACAAGGCCCCAAAGCTGCCGGACGCTGCCATCTGTGCCTACCGACAGGCAATCAAGAGCTATCCCGAGGACAGTTACACTCCGTTCCTCATCATCGAGCTCGTCAATCTTTATAAGGAACAGGCCCACTATCAAGAAGCCATCAAAGCTTACCAAAAAGCCCTGTCCCTTCCAATCATTGCATCGAACGATGACATGAAGCAGGAATTCATCAAGAACACCCGCTATCTGACCATCGTCCAGGATATATTATCCAAACATCACGCGCTCTCAACTCCGTTCCCGGATATCCCGGCGAACATCCTGCAGGAAATCGAAGCTGAATTCCAGCAGCCAACAGAATAGAGCAGCTAATACAATGGAGGAATATTCATGAAGAAAAGCGTAGAAATCCTTGGCCTTCCAGTCATCAGCATCACCGAAGGCCGTGAGCTGGGCATGAGCAAAACCCTGCTTATCGATGCCAAAAATGGTACTGTCGCAGCCGTAACCATCGAAGATGAAGATTGGTACCGCGGGGTTAAATTGATTCCGTATGAATCCGTCATTGCCATCGGTGATGATGCCGTAACCGTTACCAACAGCGAAAACATCCTGAGCCTCTCCGATGCCGGCGATTATGAAGCACTGCTCGATGAAAACATTCGCGTCATCGGCACCAAGGCCATCACCAAATCCGGTACCATTCAGGGCAACATTTCCGAGCTTTTCATCGGGGACGACGGCAAAATCGAAAAATGTGAAATCACTGCACCGGACGGAACGACTACGGAAGTTACCTGCGACCAGATTTCTATCTTTGGTAAACAGGTAACCGTCATCGATCCGAACGGTGAAAAAAAAAATAAGCCAGTAACGCCGAAGGCTCCGGAAGCAGCAGAAGCACCAAAAGCTGCACCGGCCCCCAAGGCACCGGAAGCTCCCAAGGCTGAGGCACCAGCACCGAAAGCTGAGCCGGAAAAAGCTCCAGAAGCTCCCAAAGCTGCTCCAGCAGTAAAAGAAGAGCCCAAAAAAGAGGCTCCGAAAGCAGCCCCGGCTGCACCAGCTGCTCCAGCACCAAAAGCTGAGCCGAAAAAAGAAGCGCCGAAGGCAGCCCCGGCTGCACCAGCTGCTCCGGCTGCCGATACAGCCAAACAGGCTGCTGCCGACAAAGCAACGGAAGAGCGTCATCGCCGCTTCCTGCTCGGCAAAAAAGCCACCCGTGACATCAAAATGGACAATGGCATTGTAATCGTACAGGCTGGCCAGGACATCACCGAAGAAGTCCTCCAGAAAGCCAAGCTCGCCAACAAATTCATCGAGCTGTCCATGAACGTTCGCTAAAAAGACAATAAAAAACGCTGACTCTGTTGAGCCAGCGTTTTTTATTGTCAAATTACCGCTACTTCTTAATTATTTTTATTTCCAAGGACAATTTTCCCAAAAATCCCCAGCGTTATCAGGAATACCACCAGGCCCAGCCATTCAGCTGTATCGGCGAAATCCTTCCCCACGAGGGCCAGCGGGCTGTCGCTGCCGCCGCTCGATACCGAGACGACGATGATGCCTGCCAGCAGCACGCCGATGATGGACTCACCGACAATCAAGCCGGAAGCAAAGAGGGTACCACGGCGCATGCCATTCTTTTTGCCCGCTTCTCCTTTTTCCTGCTGGAGTTTCTTGTTGAGGAAATAGCCCATGACGGCACCGATAACCAGCGGCGTCTGGACAGACGGCGGCAGATAGATACCCATGCCAACAGCCAAGGGCGGCAGGCAAAGATGTCTGGTACGGCGTTTGAGCACCAAATCGATGAGCACGAGAACGACGCCCAGCCCCATGCCGAGATAGATATATTCCCAAGCCAGCTGGCTGGAGAAAATCCCCTGGGCAATCGTCGTCATCAGTGCGGCCTGCGGAGCTGCCAGCGCCTGGCCGGGGTCCATGTCCGGACGCGGTAAAGCCCCCGGGAAACCGTAAGCCTCATAGAGAAGATTCAGGACCGGTGCGATGACGAGGGCACCGACCACGCAGCCTAAAAGCAGGGCAACCTGCTGACGCCACGGAGTAGCCCCGACGAGATAGCCCGTCTTGAGGTCCTGCATATTATCATTGGAAATGCAGGCAATCGCCATGATAATCGACGTGGTAAAAATAGCCGTTGCCGTGGCGAATTTCTCACCGCCCGGCAGGCTGAAAATGCCAAAGCTGGAGCAAAGGGCATACATGACAAGAGATGCCACGATAATGCCCAAAATGCCAATCCCCGAAATCGGACTAGAAGACGTACCGACAAGACCTGCCATATAAGCGCAAGCGGCCGCCACAAAGAATCCCATGAGCACAGCCACACCAACGCCCACCACGACGACAGTGAGATTCTGTGCCATCGTCAGCCCCGCTGGGCTGACAAATGCATAAAAGATCCCCAGCAGGCCAACAACCGTCACCGCAAAAACCAGGCCAATGCTCTTGATGGACATGTCAATATCCATGCGGTGCTTTCCCTGTTCAGCCGCTGGCATATTGAGTGCCGCAATGGACTCTTTGACACCATCGATAACCGGTTTTGCCAGCGTCAATAACGTCCAAACAGCCGCAACGCCCATAGCGCCAGCACCAATCAAGCGGACGCGCTCCTGATAGACAGCGCCGGCAAACTTCTGCAGCGTCATGCCATCCGGCACAGCGCCCGTAATCGTATAGAACGGCACAAAGCCCGCCCAAGCAAGCAAAATGCCGACGAGCATGGCCAGACCAGAGGCAATACCAATAAGATAGCCAGCACCAACAAGAGCCGTGGAATAACCAATGGGGAACTGCGTCATTCCCTTCCCCACATGGAACCAGAGGGAAAGCCCTCCCGAAAGGACCTGGAAACCATTGGAAAACAGCGCCACGATACCAGCGACAATACCGCCGGACATGATTTCTTTCAAGCCACTGCCCTGTTTGGAATCCTTAGCCGAATTGCTGCCAACCTTCAGGATTTCAGCGGCAGCCACCCCCTCCGGATAGGCCAAATCACTATGCACCACCATCGCCCGGCGAAGCGGAATCGTGAACAGTACCCCCAGGCACCCGCCGCAGGCCGATACCAACAGCGTCTGCCAGAACTGGAAGCCCTGCCAATAACCAATCATCAGCATACCCGGGATGATAAAGATGATAGCCGAAAGAGTACCAGCCGCCGAAGCCTGCGTCTGTACCATATTATTCTCCAGGATATTCGAATCTTTTGCCATCTTGAGGACGGCCATCGAAATAACCGCCGCCGGGATAGCCGACGAAAACGTCAAACCGACCTTCAAACCGAGGTATACATTTGATGCCGTAAAAATAACCGTCAAAATAGCACCAAGCAGCATACCACGGACCGTAAGTTCAGGCAGACGCAACTCATGCTGCATAAACTCATTGTCTTCTTGTTTCATATAGAATGCTCCTTCTACAACGTATAGTTCCTCTGTGTGTACATCTGTAAAGTACATCAGTATTGAACATTATAGCACATAATTCCTTATTGTTAAAGGTTGATTATATGTATACATGTAACGGCATTCACAAAAAAAGCTGCCAGGAACAGCTTTTCCTCTGTTCCCGGCAGCTTTTTCTTAAATCAGTTCTCTCATCAGTTAACCATCATGACGGCCTGATTCTCTCCCAAGTGGAAGGAAATTTCCCCGTTTTTGACCGTTGCTTTGATGCCCGTAAGCTGGTCTTTCAACACAGTACCATCCGCAGCGGCAACCTTCAAGGTAACCTGCTGGGCTTTGCCATTGTTAAGGGCTACCACGCCGACCTTGCCCGAACCATCGACAGCCTTGCGCTGGTAAGCATAGATATTATCCTTAGCCATCAAGGTATCGAGGTCACCCAGCGCAAAGACATTTTTGTTCTTATTGCGCGCGGTAATTGCCTTCTTGTAGAAGTTCTGCAGATCCTTATCCTCTTTGCCCCAAGGGAACGTGCGGCGGCAGTCCGGGTCCTTGGAACCAAACTGGCCGGCTTCATCGCCATAATAAACCGTCGGCATGCCGGGATAGCCCATCTCAAAAGCCACGGCCATCTTGAGGCGGCTCTTGCCGAGTTTATAGTCAAAGTCAGACTTCTGCGCCTGCGTCACGCCATCTTTGCCACCACCATAGGTGTAGATAGCCCGCGCTGTATCATGCGAATCTACGATATTCATAAGATTATAAAGCGCTTCTTGCGGATAATTCTGGCGCAGCTGCATGAGCACATCATCCGTATCCTGGGCCTTGCCCCCCATGACAAAGTGCATCAGCGTATCGGAAAGCTTGTAGTTCATGACCGAATCCATGGAATCGCCCATAAAGAACTGCGAACCATCCTGCCAAATCTCACCTAAAAGCAGCGGAGTATCGCCATTCTGCGTCTTAACAGCCTTTACGGCCTCACGCGTCTTGGCCCAGAATCCCGGCGGCACCTCCTTGGCGACATCAAGCCGCCAGCCCGAAAGGCCATAATCAAACCATTTCAGGATTACGCCTTTATCGCCATTGCGGCCATAGAGCAGATAATCCCCGAGGTCCGTATGATCTGGCGTCGTCTTGTCATAGCCCGGATAGTCTTTGTCGCGGAACGGTGCCAGGCTCGAGAAACTCTGCCAATCGTGATATGCGTATTTGTCTCCCATCTCATCATGGGATTTGGTATTCTTGATGTCGAACCAATTCTCCCAATGATACGGACTGAATACCTGACCTTCCGCTTCGAGCTGCTTCTTGGCCTCAGCCTTAGCGGCATCCAAGGACAGCCCCTTGCTGTTCTGCAGGTCATAGATGCGGCTCCAATATTCATAGGCACCCACCGTCTTATACTTGCCGTAGCGGTCGAAATAGATGGAATCATCCCCGACATGGTTGTAAACGCCATCCATTATGAGGTGCATGCCGCGTTTCTTCATTTCATCAGCCAGCTTCTGCAAATCACGGAAATTGCCCAGGAATGGATCCACGGCATCGTAATCGCGCGCGTCATAGCGATGATTGGAGGAAGCAGCATAAATCGGGTTGACATAAATAGCCGTTATCCCCAAACCCTTTAGGTAGTCGAGTTTCTTGGTAATACCGGCCAAATCGCCGCCATAGAAGTCATTGCAATCCCATTTATCGCCATCCAAGGCCCCAGCGCCACCATTAGCCGGCGGCGTATTCCAGCTGCGATGCTGGATTGGCTGCGTGCCGCGCGCCGTATCGCGGGCATTATCATTAGCCGTATCGCCGTTGAAGAAACGGTCGGGGAAAATCTGGTAGCAGACGGCTTCCTTCGCCCAGCCCGGCGTCTCAAAGCCTTTCTTGTAAGCCGTTACCTGGAAGTATTTCGTACCGGCGAGCTTTAACTCACCTGTGCCGCCAGTCTTGGTGTCATCCCCGTATTCCTTCGTGTCATTGAGGACGAACTTATAACCATAAATCCCATAGTCCTTCGGAGTAAAGCTTCCCTGCCAGATATCCTGGCCGTTCTTGGTGCCAATTTTCTTCATGGAGTAATACGTGGTGGTGCCGGAGTCGTAATCCGGATTGTACTCATCGCCGCCCTTGGCCGTCATAGCGGCCTTGGTGACCATGATTTTGGCCGACTCCACATCACCGGCTCCCGTACGGATTTTGAGCGTTATAGGCGTGCCTTCTTCCACGGCTCCCCAAGGACTGCGCTCCTCCTTATTCCAGCTGTCATGAACGACCTTATCGGCGCGGATACTGCCATCATCGGCAATAATGCGCTTCTTGGCCGCATCATAATAGAAGGTAACATTTGTCGTCTTGGCAATATGGACAGCCTGCGTAATCGGGGCTTGCCCCGCCTGGGATACCTTGACCGTATAATTGCCAGCCGCCACTTTGGCCTCCGTCTGGTAAAGCCCCGACAGCATCAAATCATACATCGTGCCATCAGCCACACCGGCAATTCCCGAAAGCTTCGGCAATTCGCTAGCGTTTAACATCTTGTAATTATGACTGTCGGCAATGCGATGGGTCTTGTCGTTATAATAGAACGTAACCGTCTCCGGTTTGTCGAGCGTCAGCGAAACATTCGCACCATCGGCTATGCCGTTTAGGCCATAGTTTTCGGCCCAGCTGCCATTGATGGCAATCTTATAGTTATAAGTACCCGCTGGCATATTCTTAATCGTGAACGTGTAGAAACCATGGTCGCCCGCCGTCATCTTGGTCGCCATATCCGACGGTGCCCATTTCGCAGCTGCTCCGCCCAGGGTCTGCAAGTCACCACAAAGCACGATTTCGCGCTGGTTCGCAAACTTGGCCTGCTCAGCCGCCTTGCCTTCATAATCGTAGGAAATCGCATGCGTCTTTTCGTCATAGCTAAAAGTTACTTCGTGGTCAGCAGCCAGACGCAAAGCGATATTGCCGCCATTAGGCTGGCCGTCCTTGCCGTAGTTCACATCCCAGGAACCGCCCTGCGCGACCTTGAAATCGTAATTGCCAGCTTTGAGCTTGCCCGTGAAAACGCGATGGCCCTTGCCGTCAGCTTTCATAATCGTCTTGGCGTCAGACGGGTCCCAGTCCTTGGCCGCCCCCAAAGCACTCTGCAGGGAACCGACGAGTACAACATCCTGCGCACCAACGGCACCAGCAGGCGTTGCCACAGCGGCTTTTGGCGCCTCAGCCTGAGCTCCCCCCTGCCCTTCATAGCTCACCTTTGTCTCGTGGGTCACGCTGTCATACGTGAACGTAACTTCGGTATCCTTGGTGAGCTTCAGCTTCATATTGGCACCATCAGAAGCCCCATCGGCGCCGTAATTCTCACTCCAACTGCCGCCGATGGCAATCTTGTATTCATAATTGCCTTTGGGCAGTTTGCCCTTATATTCGTAAAGCCCTTTGCCGATTGGCGTCATCTTCGTCTTGCCATCAGCTGGTGCCCAATCCGTACCAGCACCGAACTTCGTCTGTACCGTGCCGACGAGCACGACATCCGTCGGTCCTACTGCAGCGGCCGCTTCCGCCACGGAAATCGAAAAGGCCGTCGGCATCATATCCGCCGGAGCCACAAAGGGAGCGGCCATAAGGCTAAGCGTCAGCGACACGCCCACTGCCCTGCCTAAGAGTTGCTTGCGATTCATATTGACATAGCTCCTTTCATAGGACACGAAGGCCTCCTCCCGAGGAGAATGCCTTCGTGCTTTACTATTTATGCTGTCAAAGAATTAGAAATGGAAATCGAGCATGCTGCGCAGGATGTGGCGTTTGACCGGATTGTTCCAGGTAATCTGCTCGGAAAGATGCGGTGCCCATAGCGTTTCCCACTCAACATTGTGCGCCGGTACACACTTGAAGCCGAAGTACCAGCCGCGGACACCGTTCGTGAAGGTCGGTTCACGCGTAGACCACTCATCATCATGGCCAAGGTCGGCAAAGGCACCGAGGTTTACATATTTCGCATAGAGTCCATAGCTGCCAACACGGTTGAGATCTGTCCCTTTATACTCTGCTTTGAAGGCCCAGTCGCGGTCGCCATGGCCATAGTTTTCATCCTGTTTCGTAAACGCATGGACATAAGAGCCCGTCAGGGTAACGTCCTTCAACGGCTTTACGCTGATATCGGCATTGACGAAGCCCGACGTATCATACCAGTAGCCATTGCCGCCACCGTTCTTATCGAATTTATTGCCAACGATGTGGGTATAGCCAACATTGGCATTGATATATTTGCCCAGCGGTCCCCAGAAGTCAAGTGTTGCATTGACTGGAGCGCGCCGTGCGTGAACTTCCGTCTCTTTATACGTGTAATTGTCAGCACCATCGTCCTCAAAAATCGGCGTAAACGTCGAGCAATCCGAGGAAGATTTCCAATACTGGGCACTGAGCCACCAGCCATGACCATGCTCAATCGGATGATACGTCGCAATGCCATCGACCTGGCCACCTAAGAGCAGGTTCTGCATGCCGATGCCGTTCCATTTGCGGCCGATATTCGTATACCAGTCATGCTTGGGGCCGAGCTGCAGTTCCACCCAAATGTTGCTGATTTCACCATTATGGTTGGTATCCATATCCGGCATATCGCGGAGCTCGCCCGTGACCGGTACATGGATTTTATGCAATTTCCCCGATGGATCTGCGGCTACTGCATCTTTCATAACATACTCGCGGTCACGATAGCGGGCATTCTTTTCCACCGAGAAACGTGCCGTAGCATGCGGATTGATTTTCATCGAACCTTCCAGATCCATATAGAAGCGGTTGTTGTAGTCGCCGTTCTTTTCCGTATTCCAAGCTCTGGCATCATTCTTCAGGCCATTGTCATCACCGACCTGTACCCGTGCCAGGCCCCAAACCTTGAATTTATCCGTTTTGGCCTGCAACTCTTTTATCTGTTTGTCATGCGCATCCACGCGCTTGTTAAGCGTGCTGAGCTCGTCCGCATACTCCGCCGAGAGTTTATCGAGAACGGCTTTGTCACCATAGCTTACCGTGCTGCCGTTGCATTTTTGCATGGCTTTGGCTACGACGCTGGCCATCTCATAGCGCGTCATCGAACGGCCGCCCTGGAAGGTGGAATCGCCCATGCCATCGATTACGCCCTCTTTGGCGAGGTAATCCAGTGCTTCATAAGACCAGTGATTTTTCGGCACATCGCTGAAACTATCCGCAGTTGCTGCCATTGCCGTGGCACTAAAACCAGTGCTGAGGGTGAGTCCTGTGAGGATTGCCAAAGCTTTTTTGTTGAGTCGCATTTTCCAAAACTTCCTTTCCCTTTGTTTAGCTTTATCAGTATTATCTGTTTCCGCTAAACATTCTCACAATTTACCTTATATGAGAAGAGATTTCCGTATCTATCCATGTTCCGATATGAAAATCTCTACACATATTCATCTGTTTATGTATGATGTCAGAATGATACCGCTGGGCATATTCTGTTGTCATCGGGAATGCCACATCGCAAGGGGATTGCGTTGCGGCATCCATTGAGGAAATAGGGTTTATGTTCCTGGGGGAAATTAAATATTCGCTTCCAACATGGCACCGACACCAGCATACGCCTTTTGGGCGCGTGCTTTAATGGCATCACGGGCCGTGTCTACGGTAAAACCATGGAAAGCTTCTATCATGGGCAGGTCGTTGATTTCATCACCAATGGTGCAAATCTCCGCGCAGTCCCAACCCATGAGTTCTAACATCTTGCGAATTCCCTGTTCCTTGCTGATTCCCTTTGGGGTAACGTCAAGGCTGCAGCGGTTCGGATAGGCATGAATCACATCGCCATAACGGGCGTTGAGGATTTCTCCCACCTCTGCGGCTTCACTGGCCTCCGGATAACCCAGGGAAAATTGATGGATCTGTGGCAGGCTCATGATGTCCTGCTCCGTAATCGTTTTTATCGTGAAATCCCACTGCTTCGCTTCCCGCGAAATCCACGAGCCTTCGCGCTCATGGTAAAGATACGTCGTATCGGCTGCGGAAAAAGCGAAATGAAACGAGCGGCGTACACCTGGCTCCTTAACCATCTCCGCCAAGGTCCGATGGGGAATCTCGCCCTGCCAGAGCGGCGTGCCATCCGCTCGGCAGATAAGGCCACCATTGTTGCAGACAGCGTAGTCCGATTCGATACCATAAAACTTCAGCTGCGGAGCAAGCATGCCATAGTCACGACCGGTGACTACGCCAAACTTGTTGCCAGCCGCCCGCCAGCGGCGGATTCCTTCCACATCAGCTTTAGCAATCACTTCATTGCGGAACAGCGTTCCATCGTAATCACTGGCGGCAATCTTCATTTCTCCTCTCCTCCTTTCGCATTTTCCATTAGATAACAAACGGCCTCATAAGGTCTTAGAACGCCCTTGGCACTGCCCTCTTGCGAGGATACCAAAAGTTCTGCACCGGCTAATTTTTTCGCATCATAGACGACTTCGTAACTGCTGAAATTGGCCAAGGTCACCGTTTGCCGGCAACCGAAGCGGCGGCGAAATGCATAGACGTCGGGATTGTCCGGCAAAAGCTCCGTATAGTCGCCCTGCTGCAGGACCCCGGCTGCATCGCCAGCCTCTCGGATACGAGCCAATTTGCGGTAGTACAGCAGCGGCGAAGTTTCATCCAGTGCTTCACTTTCCACGCAACAGTTCCGATAATCGTCATGCACCGGCAGCCAAGGCTTTCCTTTGGTGAAGCCAGCCTGACGCCCTTTGGTCCACTGCATCGGCGTCCGGGCATTGTCGCGGCTGTACCGATGGATGACTTTCAGTGCCTCATGAGGAGTCATCCCCTCCTTCAAGGCCAATTCATACTGCCCGTGGGAGGAAATATCGTTATAGGCTTCAATCGTATCCCAAGCGACATTATCCATGCCCAGTTCCTGACCTTCATAGAGGAACGGCGTTCCCCGGAGCGTAAACAGAACCGTTGCGAGCATCTTGGACGTAATCTTCGGGTCCGAATCATCGGGGAAGAAATGCCGCACACTACGGAACTGGTCGTGATTCTCGAAGAAAATCGGATACCAGCCATTATCTGCCGTAGCCTGCTGGCTGGCCGAAAGGACCTCCTTGAGCTTTTTCACGAGTTCTGGCTTCCAGCCCGTAGCATGGCACCAAAGCTCGCCATCGGGAAACTCCAGATTCGTATGGCTGAACTCAAAGAGCATATCAAAAGCGCCCTTTTCCCCCACCCAGTCCTTGAGTTCCTCCGGCTCAACGCCATTGGCCTCCGCCACGGTAAAGATATCGTGCCCATCAAAGACCTCACGGCGGAATTCATGCAGGAAATCCAGGATGCCCGGCGTATCGGCAATCATCGAGTGAATGCTGACCATACCGTCGGCACTATCCGGTTCTCCATCGAGAAATTCCTGCGGCTTTTTGATGTAGACAATCGCATCGATGCGGAAACCACCTACGCCCTTGTCGAGCCAAAAGTTTGCCGCTTCGTAAAGTGCCTGCCGTACCGCAGGATTTTCCCAGTTGAGATCTGGCTGTGCTTCGGCAAAGGTATGCAGGTAATACTGCTGCCGCTCCTCGCACCAAGTCCAGGCACTGCCGCCAAAAATCGAGCGCCAGTTGGTCGGTGCCGAGCCATCCGGCCTAGCATCACGCCAGATATACCAGTCCGCCTTGGCATTATCCCGGCTGGACTTTGATTCTTCAAACCATTTGTGTTTATCGGATGTGTGGTTATAGACCAAATCCATGACAATGCGGATATTGCGCTTTTTGGCTTCAGCAATGAGCTCTTCCATATCCTCCATCGTGCCATAAGATGGGTCAATCGTGGTGTAATCGGCAATATCGTAACCATTGTCTACCATCGGCGACGGGTACACGGGGGTGAGCCAAACGGCTCCGACCCCCAATGTCTTTAAATAATCCAGCCGCTTGGTGACGCCGGGGATATCGCCCTGGCCGCTGCCGGTAGTATCCAAAAAACTTTTGGGATAGATTTGGTATACTACCGTTTTCTGCCACCATTTCATGTCTTTCATGATATCGTACCTTCCTAGGGGATTAGAACGTCAGAATCGGCGTTTCATCAGCGGTAACCTGCTGATCCGGCTGTTTCTTCATCTGCGGATAATCACTGGAGTTCGTGACCGCCATGATAACCGTCGTCTGATAGCCAGCCTCCTTGATTACCTGTGGATCAAACTTGATGAGCGGATCACCGGCTTTGACCTTCACGCCCTGCTTCGTGAGCAGCTGGAAGCCACGGCCGTTGAGTTTTACCGTATCAATGCCGATATGAATCAAAAGCTCAGCACCGTTGTCCAGGCGAAGGCCGATTGCATGGAGGCTTTCTTCCATGACCATCGTGACTTCCGCATCAGCCGGCGCAACAACCGTATCCCCAGTTGGTTCGATTGCCACGCCATCGCCCATCATCTTCTGGGAAAACATATCGTCGTTGACCTCACTCATATCGATGAGATCGCCCGAAATGCAGGCATTGAGTTTCATCGCCAGATTCGCCATCGTCGGCGTTTTGATAGTCTTTTCTTCCGGCTGCTCGCTGATTGCCTCGCCTTTGAGCAATGCATCGAAATAACCGCGGACCTGAGGAACCGAAAGGCCAACGATGACCTGAATGGCATGACCGTTCTTGACCAGGCCAAACGCACCAGCCTTCGTGAACTTGGATACTGGTTTTACTTTATCCGGATCGGCAACGGTCACGCGCAGGCGCGTTGCACAGTTGGTGACTTCCTTGATATTTTCCGGTCCGCCCAGGCAATCCAGGAATACCTTGGCTTTAATCGCCAGAGCATTACCAGCCAGGCCCATATCTTCCATTTCCTTCTTGGCCTTGTACTCGTCCTTGGAAAAGAGTTTATCTTCCACATCATCAGCCGTACGGCCCGGCGTTGCATAATCGAACTTCAAAATCATGAAGCGGAATACCACAAAATAAATTGCGGTGAAGCAGAGGCCAATGCCAATCTGCATGATGTACGTACCCGAATGATACGGGAACAGCGGAATCCAGTTCTGCACGAAGCAGTCGATGAGACCGCCGCCAAAGTTACCGGCCAGGCCAAAGAAGTACAGCGTAGCCGAAAGGGTTGCGGCCAGCAGCGAATGAACGAGATAGAGAAGCGGTGCTACAAACAGGAATGTGAATTCCAGCGGTTCCGTGATACCGCAAAGGACAGCCGTAATCGTCGCCGGAATCAACAGCGCAGCTGTCTTCTTTTTCTTTTCCGGTTTCGCACACATATACATAGCCAGTGCAGCGCCCGGCAAACCGAAGACCTTGGCACTGCCATGCAGGGCAAAGCCGCCCTCCGGGAACATTTCTTTCAAGCTATGTGCGCTCGTAGCAAAATCGTTGAGGTGCTGGAGCCAATACTGCTGGATACCGCCATCGCAGACAGCCGGTCCAAAGATAAACGGCAGATAAATAAAGTGGTGCAAACCAGCCGGCAGCAAAATTCGCTCCGAGAAGGTGTAGGCCCAAACTCCGACGATCCCGCTCGACTTCAGGAAGTCCTGGAAGTTCATGATACCGTGCTGGATAGCCGGCCAAACGACACAGAAGAGCAGGGACAGCGGCAGCATCACCGCAAAACCAACGGCTACGACAAAGGCCGGTCCCTTGAAAATTCCGAGCCAGTCGGGGATATCCGTATCATAGAAACGGTTGTGGAGCCAAGCCGTCACACAAGCGATAAAGATAGCTCCGAGCATGCCCATATCGAGCGTCTTGATGTTGGCGATCATAGCCAGCCCTGTACCAGCGCCAGCGTTCTGACTGTAATCCACCCCGAAGAACGCACCGTTTAGCGTTAAGATACCGGAAATGAAGTAGTTGAAAATCATGTAGATCACGAAGGATTCCATCGCACAACGTGCTGGTTCTTTCTTCGCAAAACCAATCGGCACCGCGATGGCAAAGAGGATTGGCATCTGGGAAAACACCGTCCAGGCGCCCTGTTCCACCACGAACCAGAAGTCATACCAGAGTGTTCCTTTAGCAGCCAGGCTGCCAAGCAAGCCTTCGTTCTTACAAACGATCGATACGGCTACCATGATACCGAAGAATGCGAACAGAATGACCGGCGTATACATCGCGCCGCCAAACCGCTGCATCCCTTGCATGATGCGGTCTTTACTCAAGGACATTTCTTATACCCTCCCATTTATCTGTCTTGAATCAATAAAAGGATTGCTACCAAACATTCGGATGTGTTGGCGTCCTGCCCTGTACATCCTGTAAGATATCTTGTAACCCAAGAATACAAAAAAAAGACCGCGAACGCAATAGGTTCGCGGCCTTTCGGCATTTTACCCCCACGCCGTACCTTGGTACATTTCCTGTACTTTGGTACACGCCCTTATCCACACTGGAATCACGGGGTGTCCAGCGAGCGCCGTTCCAAACTTTCACAGTAAATCCGGTACTTGACGTACCAGATTTCCACCAGCATGAAATACGGCATCATCGACTGGAACGCCGTATGCTCATCATCGTTATCGTAAATCTGAAACCGAGCTGGCGAAACGTAAAGATTGACCGTAGAAAGGCTGGCCAAGGTGTTGTCATGAAGTTTCGTAATCGATATCAACGGCAGTTCACGAATCTGCAGCTGACGGGCAAAATCCACCACAGCCGGAGTCTCTCCCGATAAAGAGACAAAAATAAACAAATCATCCTTCGTGGCATTGCGTATTACCGAACGGAACTCCTCACCCCCCCGAATCTCGTAAATCAGCACATTGTCGTAGAAAAAAAGGCGCTTCAATTCCTGTACCACATTGCTCTGCACATAGCCAGAAGCAAAGGCATAGACGCGGTTTGCCTCACGGATCAGCCGGCTGGCACTATCAAAATTGCGGGCAAAGATTTTTTCCCCGGTCTGATTGTAGAACGCCTGCATATCCTGTAACACATCTTCATGGTAAAAAGATTTGGCCGGTTCCTCCATCTTCATAACCGCCTTCAGTTCACCAAAGCCATCAAACCCCAGCTTTTGCGCAAAACGGACAATCGTCGTGCTCGACACCGCACAGACTCTCGCCAGCTCATGAATCGAAATATGACAGGCCTGCCTGCGGTGCTGGAGAATATACTTCCATATAGCCATATCCGTCTCGTTCAAGTCTTTTCTATGACGGTTGATGATTTCTTCCAATCTCATCGCCGATTCCCCCATTCACGGAATCAATCATAGCATCCTTGCCTTTTTTTGTAAATAAGCTATAATTCAAGTAGTTAAATCGAATATAGTAAATCCCATTGATCCAACTGGAATCAATGGGATTTCGCATTATTACCGATTCGATACCTTATACGCCACGGCATACATCGTCGGCAGGACTAACAGCGTCAGGACTGTCGCTACGAGCAGTCCGCTGGCAATGGCCACGGCCATCGGTCCCCAGAAGGTACTGGCCATCAGCGGCAGCATGCCGAGAATGGCCGCAGCCGCCGTCAGCATTATCGGACGGAAACGCAGGATTGCCGAGTCTATGACAGCATCCCAAGGAGTCTCTCCATCCGCCAGATGTTTTTGAATCTGGTCGATGAGAATGACGGAATTGCGGATTATCATTCCGAAAAGGGCCAGGATTCCCAGTTCCGCCACAAAGCCCATAGCCGAACCAGTCAGCAGCATGCCCCAGGACACCCCGATAAGTCCCAGCGGTGCCGTGAGCACAGTCAGTATCATCTGTTTGGCACTTCCCAGCTGGAACATAAGCAGCGTCATAATGATGAAAATCATCACGGGAACCGGCTGTAACAGGAAGCCAACGCTTTTGTTGCTGTCCTCAAGTGCTCCCGCCGGCTCAATGCTGCAGCCAAACGGCAGATCCTTGCGAAGCTGCTCCGTTGCCTCATAGGCTTTCTTCGTCGCATCGTTAGCCGTACCATCATGAACGTCAGCCTGAACGGTAATCGTCGGCATCAGGTTGCGACGCTCGATAAAGCCATCTTCGGCATCATAGGAAATCTTGGCAATCTGTTCCAGTGGTACATAGCCCGCCTGTCCCAAGTAAATCGGCAAACTCTTCATCTGTGCCAAATCCTTGCGATTTTCATCGGCCAGACGCAAATCGATATCAATCGTGCGATCGCCCTTATAGAACTCGGCCGCCTTCGCGCCAGTCACAGCCGTATAAATCTGCTGCGAGACCGACTGGCTCGAAACGCCCAGCGAGCGCAGTTTATCCTGATCGAGCTCTAAATGCATGACTTTGCTCTTATCGCCCCAGGACGTATTGACGTTGTAGTTATTCGGGTCTTTGGCCACAATGTCTGCGACCTGTTCGGCCAATTCCTTCGTCTGCTCCGTCGTATATCCCGTCACGCGCAGCATCACCGGATAATCAGCCGGCGGACCAGTCTGGATGAACTGAATCTTAGCGCGCACATCGGCAAACTCCTCATTAAACGCCTGGTTGAGCTCCTCGGTGAGCTTCTCACGGGACGCCGTATCCTTGGCGACCAGAACAAACTGCGCGGCATTATCCGTCTCAGCCTTCGGATTGACCGTCAGCACGAAACGCGGCGCATAGCGGCCCACATAATACGAGTAGTTGGACAGCAATTCCTGCCGGTCCTGCAGCCACGAGGACATGCGGTCACAGACTTCCTGGCTGGCAGCCATCGAAGAGCCCTCGGGAAGTTTCATCTCAATCAGGATTTCCGGTCGCGTCGACGTCGGGAAGAATTCCTGCTTGATGAATTTCATCATGCCAACCGAAACGACAAACAAAGCCGCCGTGGCCCCGAGGACGAGTTTCCGATGTTCGAGGAACCAGACGAGCACCTTGCGGAACATCGTATAGAACTTGCTCTGATAGGGGTCGATCTTGCCGTCTTCATCCTTCTTGACCTCTACGCGAATCAAATGGTAGCCAAAAAGCGGTGCGACCATGACCGACACCAGCCAGGAAATCAAAAGCGCAGCCCCGATAACCGGGAAAAGCGCCTGACAGAACTCACTGGCCATGCCTTTGGAGAAGGCAACCGGGATAAAGCCCGAGCAGGTAATGAGCGTTCCTGTCAGCATCGGCTTCGCCGTTGCCCGGAAGGCATAGCAGGCCGCCTCAAAGCGGTTCAAGCCCAGCTCGAGCTTGACGCTCATCATCTCCACCGCGATAATCGCATCGTCGACCAAAAGGCCCAAAGCGATGATAAGTGCGCCCAAGGAGACCTTGTGCAAATCGATGTTCAGCGCATACATGATGAGGAACACCGCACAAAGTACCAGCGGGATACAGCCGGCAACCACCATGCCCGTCCGCACACCCAGCGACAGGAAGCTGACCGCCAAAACGATAACGATGGCCTCGACCAGCGTCTTGACGAAGTCATGGATAGACTGGTCAACCACCTTCGGCTGGTCCGAAACCTGATGGACTTCAATGCCGATAGGAACTTCCTGCTGGATTTCCCCGATTTTCGCCTTGAGATCCTCGCCCAGCTGCAGGATATTGCCGCCATTTTCCATCGACACCGCAATGCCGATAGCCGGCTCGCCATTGTAGAACATCTTCGGTTTGGCCGGATCGACAAACCGGCGCTCCACCGTAGCAATATCGCCCAGGCGGAATACCTTGCCGTTGGCATTGATCGGCATCTCGCGGATTGCCTCCACGTCCTCAAACATGCCGCTGACGCGCAGATAGACGTTGTTAGACTCCGTCTCCACCTCGCCAGAAGCCGTCATCGCATTCTGCGTCTTGAGGGAATTGGCGATGACCTGCGGGCTGATGCCGAGTTCTGCGAGCTTATCCTTCTGGATTTCCACATAGACCTTCTCCGGCTGAACGCCGATAAGCTCTACTTTCTGGACACTCGGAACATTCAGCAGCATGCGGCGCGTCTTTTCGGCATACTCGCGCATCTCCTCATAGTTATAGCCATCGCCCGTAACCGCATAGATAGAGCCATAGACATCATCAAAGCGATCGTTATAGTAAGGCCCATAAACGCCCTCTGGCAAATCCTTTTTGACATCCTCGCAGAAATTGCGGGCATCGCGCCAAGTCGGCCGGATTTGGTCTTTTTGAACCGTGTCCTTTAACTTGACATAAATAACCGTCTGCCCCTCACGGGTTTCACTATTGATGGAATCAAGGCCCGGCGTATCCTGAAGCCGTTTCTCCAGTTTATCCGTAACCTGCTCCTGCATTTCTTCGGCCGTAGCCCCCGGCCAGGCAGCCGTAATGACCATCTGCCGAATGGTAAACTGCGGGTCCTCCATGCGGCCAAGCTGAAAATAGGCCACCAGACCGCCAATAGCCGTCATAATAATGAAGTACCAGACCAACGCCCGATGCTTCAACGATAGTTCCGTAAGATTCGTCATGAGTCTGCCTCCGTCCGAACGGATTGCCCCTCATGAAGCTTATGGACGCCAGCTGTAACCACCACATCGGCAGCATCGAGACCATGAACCAATACCTGATTATCGCCAAAGTCCTCAACCGAAACCGATTTGAGGCTGACCGTATTATCGTCACCGACGACCCAAACCTGCGGCGTATCTCCGTTCTGATAAATAGCCGCCAATGGCAGGACTGCCGAACCGGAATCCCCCTCGCCGCCGCTTATTTGCGGCGCAAACGACACACTGGCCGTCATGCCAAGCTGCATGCCCGTCGGCGGATTCGGTACCGAAATGCGGACGCGATACGTGCGGGCCGCATTATCGGCCATCGGTGCCACCTCGCGGACAACACCGTCCGCCCGGTCATGCAGCGCCCAGAAATTCACGGTCACCGGTGCGCCCACAGCTACATCCGCGACACGGTTTTCCGGCACATTGATTTCGACCTCCAGCTCATTCGTCTGCACGAGCGTCAGCACCGTCTGACCAGCCCCAACGACCTGTCCTTCCTCGGCATTGATTGCCGATACGACACCATTAGCCCCCGCCGTGAGATTGGTATACCCCATGGCATTATGCCCCTGGGCTGCCTGGGCCAAGGCATTCTGATACGAAGCAAACGCGGAATCATAACTTGCCTGATACTGATCCAGCGTTGCCGCCGCCACCGCGTTTTCCTGATAAAGCTGGCTGTAACGCGCCAGATTGCGCTGAGCAAGGTCGAGATTTGCCCGGGCTGAAGCCACCTGCGCATCTCCCTGATTGGCCTTCTGTACCACATCACGACTGTCGATAACCATCAGCACATCCCCGGCACGGACCGGCGAACCGACCTGCACATTGCGGCTCAAAATCTGACCGCCCACTTGAAACGACATATTCGTTTCATAGCGTCCGCGCACGGTTCCCGAATAGGAACTGCTGTCATTGAGTGAGCCACTGCCAACCTGCTGTGTTTTTACCAGCGGTGCTTTCACGGTCTTAGTATCCTTACTGCCGCAACCAACGGCCAAAAGACACACAACCACCAAAAAGCAAGCCAAAAAACTCAGCTTATATTTTTTCATGAACGTCGCCTCCTGAAGGCAAATTTCGCGCGAGTTTCACGAGGTCAGCCTCACAGGCCTTCGTAACCAGCTCGTTAAACCCGTTGAACAAATGCTGGATATCGTCCTGCGTCATATCGCGGACCAGATAATCAATCCACCCCTGAATGATATTGCGCAGGAACTGATGCTGCTCACGGCCGTATTCCGTGAGGAAAATATGCTTGACGCGTCGGTCTGCAGGATCGACTTCCCGATAGATAAAGCCCTTCTCCTGCAGCAGATTTACCGTACGCGTGACCACAGCCTTATCCAGATAAAGCATATTGGCAAGCTCATCCTGTTTCGCACCCTCGTTATCGAAAATACGGATAAGCATGATATATTCCGAGAAGGTAAGATGTAATTTCTGGCAGGCTTCGACTATAAAGAGCTGCGAACGGCGATGAAGAATCGAGAACCAGCGGCCAACATTTACATAATCATCCATAATTATTCCTCCCTAAAATTATCCCTTCCATAATCCCCGTCAATCTTGTTGACTCTATCAAATAATTTTAGCGAACCCCTATCGAAAAGTCAATATTCCTCGCTATTTTCAGATATTTTCTAACCTATATATAATACACAAAGCCCTTGCCAATATTTTTCTGCGCGCCAAAGACATAATCATGTATAATAGAACTACCAATTGCAACGAAAAGGGGGAAAACCTATGAGCTGTCCCAGAGTTGGACATATCAATTTTTTGAACGTGCTGCCACTTACCTGGAGCTATGCCCACGGCGCCGACCAAGGTCTATCCATCACGCGTGGTGTACCAGCTGTTCTCAATAATGACATTGTCAATCACCGCCTCGACGTCAGCAATGTATCGTCAATTGTCTACGCCCGCGACAGTGAAGAGCTTGTCGTCCTGCCGGACGTTTGCATCAGCACGGACGGAGCGGTTCAAAGCATCCTGCTGGTCTCCCGCAAGCCCATCGATGATATAACAGATGACAAAATCATCCTGACGGCAAAATCGGCCACCTCTCACTGCCTGCTCAAAATCATCCTGCGCGGTGCCTATGGCGCGATTCCCAACTACTTCGTGCGTCACATCACGCCCGAGGACCCAATCCCCGAGGACGCGACGGCATCACTGCTCATTGGCGACGACGCCCTCTGGCTCTATCACCATAAACAGCCAGACCTCTACTACTACGACCTGGGCTACGAATGGAAAAAAATGACCGGTCAAAAAATGGTCTATGCCCTCTGGGTTGCCAACAAGACCTTCGCCGAGCAAAATCCTGCGATGCTTCAGCTCGTCTACGACCGCATCCATCGCGCCTTCCAGACCGGAATGGACCACAAAAAAGAAGTCATCGAATCCGCACTGCCGCATAAGCCCTTTACCTATGCGCAGCTCGACGACTACCTCGGCCCCACCATCCATTGGGACCTGACCGACGAATACCTTGAAGGCCTAAAGACCTTCTACCGCCTCGCCCACCAAATGAACCTCATCGAACACATACCAGAAATCAAACTGGCTAACGTAAAACGATAAGTTCATCCCAAACGCACGAAGAAGCCCTCGAACAAGTTTCTGCACTTGTCCGAGGGCTTCTTCTATTCCTATCATACCATAAATCATTCTAGCCCAACCATATCACTATTCGTTTTGTAGAACTTCGTTCTCGATTGTCGACTTGCCAGCAAATAGCCCTGTTCTACTAAATTATTTAACACCTTACTACGCAAGTAACTGGAATTACTAATTCCCAAATAATCCGCTATATTTGCAGCAGTCCGAGCTTGCTTATAGCAATAACTCAACACCTTGTCATCATGATCTGTCCCCTGTGACACAGGAGGATAGTATAACTTCATCCTATTGCTATCCTCCAGTCCTTCCTCATAGGTAAGGTCTGGAAGTACCAGGGTAAAGTGATCGGAAGTCGAGGAAATATACGGCCTATGTCGTTCATCCACCCTTGCATATGCCTCGACAATCTTATCAAACCCAGTTCCTGCCGCCTCCATGACATTACAGGCTACCAACACTGCACAAATGATTTCATTCCTGCGTTTGGAGATAATGTTTGATAAATCATAGGTCACACCAATTTCAGCCCCACGATAAAAACTTCCCGGCGAGGATATTTCCAGCCTGTCGCGAAACATATCGATTTGTATCTGCGTACCATCCAGAAAATAGTCTCTATGCGCTACGGCGTTTATCACACCTTCAAACACAGCCCGCTTGGGGTAAGCATCTATATTGATACGTCCTGTATCCGTCTTTACCAAGGAATGGTTCATTCGTTGATAAACGAAATCACAAATATTTTGGATGCTCTGAACAATATTTCCCTGAAAACGATTAACCGTCACAATACGTTGACTCCCCTTGTTAAAGCCAGAAAATACCGAGCAAGTCACCGCGGTCTTAGCTCCATCATAGTCGTCTGCAAATAGCACAGCACCATTGGTCAACATACCATTTTCATCAAAAAAACCCAACGAACGAAGCGCCTTGTCCGTATATACCTTACCATCATTATGCTCCGCATAAAAATCCAACAACGTCTTAAAATCTTCTCGCCTATAACGAATTTCTGATAACAACGCATCGAACTGAGTATTTTGACTCGCTATGCTCATCTGTATAATTTCTTCATAAGTGGCACCATTCGTAAAGCCATCACGCCGCATATATATGGCTGGAATGTTTTGATATTTAAGAACAACGGGCCGGGTAGGCGCCGTCTCTACCCTTATATGAACGACAAATCGTTCCTTGTCTTTCACGGTATAGCGCAGGAACTCAATTTTCATCGGTGGACGAGGAACTAAATGCTCATTAACCTGATTATTGAAATAATTTCGCTCCTTATCAGCCACCATGCGCTCATAGCCAATAAGTTTATGGGTCTTGTCCTCAACCCCCAAATACATATCTCCCCCAGCTGCGTTGGCAAAACCAGCTATAGTCTTTAGCCACCCCACTACATCATCACGGTTCAATTTCCCCTTATATTCCGTTTGATGATCCTCCAACCGGACACTCGCTGTCAATTCCTCTATAAACATAAACATATCCCCTCACGATAATTGAACTACTTCAATTATACTTCACTGCAACTTCAATATCAACTTCGACGCAACTTCAATGTCGCTTCAATATCATTCAACCTGCCGCCTCGCCCACCAAATGAACCTCATCGAACACATACCAGAAATCAAACTGGCTAACGTAAAACGATAAAAATGAAAAAAGCCCTTTATACTGACATAAAATATAAAAGACTCCATAAGTTAGATTAATCCATCTAACTTATGGAGTCTTTTATGTATTTCTCAACGTAATTTTTACAAATTACAGTTTGCAGGTTCGTATTAGCGAGTTCGTGTTCGAAGCAAGTCGCCGGCGGCGGGGGCCCCAGTACCAACGCTCCACCGGTGACAACCCGCTACAAGAAATTTTTGCCTTTTAATTAAGAGTTGGAAAACAGTTAAACGCGCTTCGCTTG
>NZ_JNKI01000025.1 GCF_000702005.1 Selenomonas sp. ND2010
CAAGCGAAGCGCGTTTAACTGTTTTCCAACTCTTAATTAAAAGGCAAAAATTTCTTGTAGCGGGTTGTCACCGGTGGAGCGTTGGTACTGGGGCCCCCGCCGCCGGCGACTTATCTCGAACACGAACTGGGTATTACTCCCCTGCAAACTGTAATTTCCCCGACAAAAAGAAAAAGTCCCTGCAGTACTACACCGCAGGGATCAAGAGGGATTAATGTTCGTAACAATAATAACGGACATACGCCTATTATTATTGTTACTTTTTGTTGGTTATTATTTTATATCACTCTCATCGCATTGTCAACTTGAACTTTCGCATATTTTTCCACAATAAAAATCCTTCCCGAAAGGGGAAGGATCTTATAACTCTGTAGTGGTGCGGATGACAGGGGTCGAACCTGCACGTCGTAAGACACTGGATCCTAAGTCCAGCGCGTCTGCCAATTCCGCCACATCCGCAAAAACAATAAATATTTTATCACAAGAAACAGTTTACGTCAAATATCCCCTATTTCCTGAGTTATAAACGGACCAGTAATCCCTCGAATACTCCAACGAGCCAAGAACCGATACTAGCCCCCTTATTGACCTTGCCCGCTGCGATATCCACGCTTCCTACCGACTTGCCGTCATATTTGATAACAGCCTTGCCGATAATTTCGCCTTCTTTTACGGGAGCTGATACCACTCGAGGAATATCATAGGATACCGAATATTTTTCCGGACTTTCATTATTGATCAGCGGATAGTCGATATCACTGACCAAATGTGCGGTAGTCGATGCCTGCTTTCCGTTCTTGACCCATACATTCTGGGCAACACGGTCTTTGGATATTCCCTTAACCATCGTTACATGGCTAAATCCATAATCCAAAATCTTTTCAGCATCACGGAAGCGGTCATCCGGAGTCGGGGTTTTCATGAGTACAACAATCAATTCCACTCCATTTCGCTTAGCCGACGCTGCTAAACAGCCGCCAGCAGCACTTGTCCAGCCGGTCTTTATTCCCGTCATTCCCTTATAATTCCCCAACAATTTGTTGGTATTTTCGACCTGCAGTTGTTTGTTCGCCGGAAATGCCCACTGGATTCTACGATTTTTGGTACCGACGATTTCGCGGAATTTTGGATTTTCCATGGCATATTTCGCTAATTTTGCCATATCACGGACCGTAGAGTGATGGTTCGGATTGGGCAGTCCATTGGGATTTTCAAAATGGGTGTTTTCCATTCCCAACTCCTTTGCCTTCGCATTCATGCGGTTCGCAAAGGCTGGAACGCTGCCATCCACTTGCTCGGCCACAGCCACCGCTGCACCGTTGTCTGAGACCATCAACATTCCGGTGATGAGTTCTTCTGCTGTCATTCGTTCGCCGGCGCGAATATCCAAAAAACAATCCTCAGTTCCCGATGCATGAGGCGAAATAAAGACTTCCGTACGAGGACCGATATTTTCCAGCCCCAGAATGCCCGTCATCATTTTTGTCGTACTAGCCGGGTAATGTTCTTCATCGGCATTTTTCTCCCAGATTACCCGCCCCGTAGAGGCCTCAATCAATATCGCCGCCTGCGCGGTAACCTGTGGGCCATCATCGCATCCCTGCGCCCAAGCCATCGGCACTTGTATCATCACCAGGCAAACGATGAGCATGCCTGTTATAACATTTCGAAACGCTTTCACTTCTCGCTAATCCTCCCCAAAAGTAGTAAAGAGCCTCACTCCTCAGGAGGAAGGCTCTAATATTATAACACTTTATGAACCGTTCTGCACAGGGAATCCTCAATCTTTTGGCATGGCCAACCGCAAAGCATCGCGAATGGTCTCTGCACCATACAGGTGGATTCCTGTTACGTCTTTGGCCAGCTGACGATAATTCTTCATCGGCAGGATTACATGCTCAAAACCGAGCCGTTTCGCCTCATTGATGCGAATATCGGCCTGACCAACAGCACGAACTTCCCCGGAAAGGCCTACTTCACCAAACACGATTGTCTTAGGGCGAATCAGCCGATTGGCAAAGCTTGATGCCATGGCAACACAAATGCCAAGATCGGCCGCCGGTTCATCAATGCGGATACCACCAGCGACTTTTACGTAAACATCACAGGCCCCAATTTGCAGATGAACGCGCTTTTCCAAAACGGCTAGCAGCAGTTGGATTCTTTTGATATCCACCGAATCCGCCGTCCGCCGCGGGGGGACATACGGAGTAGGTGCTACCAAGGCCTGCAATTCGACCAGCAAGGGGCGAGTTCCTTCCACCGTAGGGATGATGACTGTGCCGCTGTCACATTCCCGTTCCGATAAAAACATCTTCGACGCATCAGGAACATCGACCAGCCCCACATCCCGCATCTCAAAAAGGCCTAATTCATTGGTACTGCCAAAGCGGTTTTTAACGGCCCGCAGGACCCGGTACTCCGCATTGCGTTCTCCTTCAAAGTAGAGGACTGTATCCACAATGTGTTCTAACACCCGTGGGCCAGCAAGATTGCCATCTTTTGTCACATGGCCGATGACAAAAGCAGCAATGCCATTGGTTTTGGCAATGCGCAAAAGCTCCACCGAACACTCCCGTACCTGCGAAACACTTCCTGGAGCACTCTGTACCTCCGGCTTGAAAATCGTCTGTATGGAATCGATGACCAGCAGCTCCGGCTTCGTATTCGACACATGTGCCTCAATGGTTTCTAGATTCGTCTCACTGACCACCAACAGACTATCGGCAATTGCCCCCAGGCGATCTGCCCGCATGCGCACCTGCCGCGTGCTTTCCTCACCGGTCACATATAACACCCGACGTCCCAAACGCGCCACATCGGCACACACCTTGAGGGTCAGGCTGGACTTGCCAACCCCCGGATCACCGACAATCAGCACCATGGAACCGGGAATGACACCGCCCCCCAGCACGCGGTCAAGCTCACCAGACCCCGTCAGGAACCGCGGCAAATCCTCCAGCTGCACGTCACCAATCGGCTGCGGCTTCACGGCATCCGATAGTCCCAAGCGAAGCCCACCGCTTCCCTTTACTTCCGGCGTTACCACTTCTTCCACCATCGTATTCCAGGCACCACACCCGGGACACCGCCCCAACCATTTAGGTGCGTCATACCCACATTCTTGGCAGACATATACGGTTTTCTTTTTCTTAGGCATAAATCTTCTCCCACAACATCAATGCGAATTATTTTTCAACAGCCGCTTTAACAGCCGAATAGTCCATCGCCCTAACCAGACGATGGACCATAGGAGATTTGCCACAAAATCGAGGAGTTTCCCGGTCAGGCTTTCCGGTGCCAGCTTATTTCTTGGCATCCAGCTTCACCCTCCTGACTGATGGCTTTTTTACTTCTTTTTTGATGAAATCCAGCATATCTCCATTCTTGCGAACGCAAATGGTATCTCCGGCCTTGAATCGATGCCGTAAAAGGCGTTCAGCGATTTCGTCTTCAATGTGTTTCTGCAATGCCCGTTTCAACGGCCGTGCCCCATACTTGAAGTCTGTCCCAGCCTCCACTAATCTGTTCTTGGCCGACGGACTGATTTCCATCTTGATATCCTTTTCCAGCAACCGTTTTTTTACATCTCGAAGCAGGATATCCACAATCTTTACCAGTTCTTTTCGTCCGAGGGGATGGAATACCAACAGCTCATCAATGCGGTTTAAGAACTCTGGCTTGAAGATACGCTTGACCTCTCCGAGTACCCGCTTGCGGCCATTTTCTTCTGCCTGTTTTGCTTCCTCTTTATCCTCGCCTACCGAAAAGCCCATGGCCGGATTCTGTTTTCGCAAGAAACTTGCCCCTGCATTCGAGGTCATGATGATAACTGTATTGCGGAAATCAACCGTACGACCCTGACCATCCGTCAACCGGCCGTCGTCAAGCACCTGCAACAGGATATTGAATACATCGGGATTGGCCTTTTCAATCTCATCCAACAAAATAATCGAGTAAGGCTTACGGCGCACAGCATCTGTCAGCTGTCCCCCTTCCTGATACCCGACATACCCCGGAGGTGCCCCCACCATACGGGACACACTGTATTTTTCCATGTACTCGGACATATCAAAGCGGATGATGGCATCTTCGCTGCCAAAAAGTGCTTCCGCCAATGCCCGCGCCAATTCCGTCTTACCCACGCCAGTAGGTCCCAGGAACAAAAAAGAGCCAATTGGCCGCTTCGGGTCCTTTAGGCCGGCTCTAGCTCGCCGGATTGCCTTTGATACCGCCCGGACGGCATCTTCCTGACCGATGACGCGACGGGTAAGGATTTTCTCCATATTGAGCAGCCGCTCTGATTCCTTTGCCGCAATCTGTCGAACCGGAACACCGGTCCACTGCGCTACTACATCGGCAATATCATCCGCGGTCACCGTAATGCGGTTATGATCTTTTTTCTCCCAATTTCGGCGCGCTTCATCCAAAGATTCCTTTACCGTCTGCATCTCATCACGCAATTTTGCTGCCCGCTCATAATCTTGTGCAGCAATAGCAGCTTCTTTTTCCGTATGGAGTTTATCGAGCTGCTCTCGGATGGAATGCACCTGACTTGTCGGAGCCACTTTCCCCATACGTACCTTTGAAGCAGCTTCATCCATGAGGTCAATTGCCTTATCGGGTAAAAAGCGGTCCGTTAGGTAGCGCTGAGAAAGGTGCACGGCTGCCTCAATGGCAGACGGTTCGATTTTCGCTCGATGAAATTCTTCATACTTACTGCAGAGCCCTTGCAAAATGCGCACAGCGTCATCCGGAGACGGTTCCTCCACCATCACCGACTGGAATCGCCGCGACAAGGCAGCATCCTTTTCCAGATACTTCTTGTACTCATCCAGCGTCGTAGCGCCAATAATCTGAATCTCACCACGCGAAAGCGCAGGCTTTAAGATATTCGCGGCATCCAGTGCGCCTTCGGCGGCCCCAGCTCCTACCAGCGTGTGCATTTCATCAATAAACAAAATGATATTGCCGAGCTGATGAATCTCTTCAATGACGCCCTTCAATCGTTCCTCAAACTCGCCACGGTATTTTGCCCCTGCCACTAACGATGCCATAGAAAGGGATATGACTTTTTTGTCCTGCAGCATATAGGGTACGGCGCCCTCGACAATACGCTGAGCCAATCCCTCTGCAATCGCGGTCTTGCCTACCCCAGGTTCCCCCAGCAAAATCGGGTTGTTTTTCGTTCGCCGCGAAAGAATCTGTATGACACGCTGAATTTCTTTTTCACGGCCAATAACCGGATCCATTTTCGCATCTTCCGCCAAACGATTAAGATCGCGGCCGTATTTTTTCAGCAGCGGCGCGCCACCCTCTCGGCGGCTGCGCCCCCGTCCACTGCCCTTTTCCAGCTGTGGGCCATCATCGGATGGATGGGGCATATCGATGCGCTCGAGCACTTCATCCTGAAGATTATCGGGGTCGATTCCCATACGGGTAAGCACCTCGATAGCAGCCCCCTCGGTTTCCGACAACAGACTCAGCAGGATGTGCTCTGTTCCAATATAAGTATGTCCGAGCGTCTGCGATTCCTCCATCGCCCCCTCCATGACGCGTTTGGCTCTTGGCGTATAATATGGATTATCCGAGGGATATTCCGCTTCCTGTGAATCCATATTTCTAACCGTTGCCATGGCTTTTTCAAAGGTGAGTCCCAACTCATACATAGCCTGGGCAGCCACTCCATTGCGCTCATGCAGCAGGCCCAGCAGGATGTGCTCTGTGCCAATATAATCCTGCTGTAAATCCTGCGCCACATATTGAGCAAACTCCACCGCCTTAATGGCACGGTTGGTAAAGTGATTTCGATAATTCATACTTCATCCTCCGAGCTCAGGCGGTGCCCACTAAGTATCTCTCTTACCTTGCGTGCTCTGAGCTGGTCGATTTCGATTTTGGACATATTCTCATTTTCTGCCAGATTCTGCAAGAAACTACGATGGCAGGCCACGAGAATATCGGCATAACAATCCGCTTTTACCTCGTGAATGAGTTTTAGGTCAATCCCCAAACGGACCTTAGATAAAAGTTCCATGGCCTCGCGCTCGGAAAGCATGCGGGCATAGGCTAAGGTACCATAAGCCCGCCAGACTTCGTCCGCCAACTGCTCTTTGCGGTAAAGCGCCAACGCCTTGCGTGCTCTACGCTCATGAGCCACAATTTCCGTTACCGCACTCTTGAGATTGGCAATGAGTTCTTCTTCCGAAAAACCTAGAGTCAACTGATTGGAGATCTGGAACAAACTTCCCACCGGCTCTTTGTCATCTCCATAAAGGGCACGAACCGCCAGACCGAGCTGTGGGGATATGTTAATGATGCTGCTGACATTGCGGGTAAATACCAATCCGGGCAAATGCAACAAAACCGACGCTCTAAGCCCTGTTCCCAGATTGGTTGGACACGAAGTGAGATACCCCATCTTCTCGTCAAACGCCATATCCAGCTGCGCTTCTATTAGATCATCGAGCGTAAAAGCCGTACTCATCGGTAGATCCAGATTCAGTCCCGGTGCCCAACATTGGATGCGCAAATGGTCTTCCTCATTGACCATGATGCTGATGCAACGGTCATCGGACACATAAGTCGCGCGGTATTGCGGACTTTTGATAAGGTTCTCCGTAATCAGCTGTTTTTCCAGCAAAACCTCCCGCTGCAGAGGTGACAGCCGCTCGACATCCACACGATCAAAGGGCATTCCCATCGATTTTTCCAGTTCCGGAAGCACTTCATCCGTAGCCACCAGTACCTGCGACAGCTGATTCATATCCGCCCGATTGGGAAAAGGAATTCCCTTGAGATTTCGCGCCAAGCGTATGCGGCTGGCAACTACTACATCCCCATCGGTACCACCGCTTTTTAGCCAGGTCAATTCATTGCTGCGAAGTAAGTCATTGATTGCCATTCGCCACGCCTCCTTCCTGGGATTCTATTTTCTGTTCCAGGCTGCGAATTCTATCCCGATACTCGGCTGCCTTTTCGTATTCTTCCCGAGCTACACTGTCCTGCAATTTTTGACGCAGCAGACCGATTTCATGTTTGATTTCCAAAGCACTGCCACTGCGATGTGGAATCTTGCCACGATGCACGCTAGAGCCATGAATCCGCCGCAGAAGCGGTTCAATCTGTTGACGAAACGTATGGTAGCACTCCGCACAGCCAATCTTTCCCGTCTGTTGAAAGTCACGATAACTCATGCCACAGCTTGGACATACCAACTGATTCTGGTCCAACGGGCGCTTCTCACCACGCTCGGCGGCACTGCTGAAAATTCCCTTCAGGAAATCGTCCATCGATACCGTCCGGCCCTTTTGCGCCGAAGGAACAAATTCTCCATAGGCTGCCGCGCATTTTTCACATAAATTTTTTTCAATCCGTCCATCCGGCCCAATCTGGGTGATATGGACCACCGCTTCATTGCGTCCACAATCATCACACAACATCCGGAATCCCTCTTTTCTATGATATAACTACTTCAAGATTACGCTCTTATCCGGGTTCAAGAAAAATTCTCCAACGTCAGGATCATGGATTTTAACAAATGAACCCGTTCTTCGGCCGTAACGCGCTCCGACTGATAGGCAAAAACAACCACCTGCATCATCAGCGCTGCTTCACGATTCGAAATCATCTGATGCTGGAGCAGGTAATGGACCATGGACTGCACCATCGGCATCTCCGTATCCTTATCAATCTTATCGAGCATGTCCTGATAGACCATATTGCGCGTAGGCACCTGCACAATGCGTATATACCCACCTAAACCACGACGCGATTCCACCACGAACCCCTTGTCCTGGGTAAACCGCGTAGAAAGCACATAGCTAATCTGAGAGGGCGCACAGGAAATCTCATCGGCAATGTCCGTACGCCGAAGCTCTACTTTGCCATCCTGCTGTGCAGCCAACTGCCGCAGGATATACGCTTCAATCAAATCTGCGATATTGCTCACGATAATCACCTTCTATAAAAATTGACCATTTGACTTTTATTCTATTATAACGCCATTGTTCAAATTTTGCCATAGGCAAAATCCTACCAGCAGCGTTTCTCCACCCACAGCACGGTATCCAAGGTATTGAGATAGTCAATAATATCCGTAACTGCTTCTTCTTTTTCAAAGAGCAAATCCATTCTTAGAATCAAATAGGCACTATCTGTCCCCAGCCCCTCACCATTTTCCTGCACACTAAACCGTCCGACCTTTAACTGAAATACCTCCAGCTTCTTATGAATACGCTTCAGCTCCCCAGGATTATTGACCAGACAAATTTCTACCGCTGTTTTCTTTCTGTGTTCAAAAAAATCATCGATATGCGTCAAAGCATTCAAAGCCACAAAAACAAATGCCGTGGTAAACAATGCCTCGATATATAAACCAGCCCCCACGGCCAGGCCTATTCCTGCCACTATCCACAGGCAAGCCGCAGTTGTCAGGCCTGTAACCGTCAGTCCTTCCTTCATAATCGCCCCTGCCCCTAAAAAACCCATACCACTCACAACCTGAGCAGCAATCCGGGCAGGATCTCCATTGCTCTTATCCTCCATGCTCCAATACATAGCTAACGAAAGAATCATCATCAGGCAGGCCCCCAGCGAAACGATCAAATTGGTGCGAAGCCCAGCAGACTTTTTTCTGGACTGCCGTTCATACCCTACCAAGCCCCCCAAAACAGCAGCCAATGCCAACCGAAAAAGAATTTCATATTCTGGAACCATATTCTTCCCCCCATATAAAAAATCCCAGACATCGTTTTGACAACGTTGTCTGGGACCTCCAATGCCTTGGTCAGTCACCCTTAAAAAAGAGATATGATTTTGATACACCTATTGTAAATAACCACACGGAATCTGTCAAACACACCAATCCGGGAGTTCGGATTTTATTTCAAGGCCTCCTTCAGTACTTCCATGTTCCTTTTCATTGCATTTATATAGGCATCCATGGCGTCCGGGGTTGCCTCACCAGTCACCACCGGGTCCAGCGTATAAATCTTTGCTCCAGTTTCCCGGGCTATGGTTTCCGCAGCTGCTGGCGAATACTGGGGTTCTGCAAATAATACTTTCACGGGCATAGCCTTTACCTTGGCGATGATCTGCTCAAGCTCCTGCGGCGTAGGTTCCGTCCCCGGCTCCCGCTCAATCACACCTACGAGATTCAGCTTAAACTCCTTGGCCAGATAAGGAAACGCCTCATGGAAGGTCACGATATCCTTATGAGGCAAATCGTCCAACTGCTCATGCATTTCCTTGCGCAGTGCCTCAAGCTTCATGACATAATCCAGCGCATTCTTGCGGTACTGTTCCTTATGCTCCGGATCCGCCTCACAGAGCTGCACCGTAATTGCCTTTACCTGATCAATGGCATAGGTTACGGCAGTCCAAACATGCGGATTCTCTTCCTCGCCATCCTTCAATAATTGAATGTGGTCATAGTTCGACGCCTCGATTATCTTCAATTTCTTATTCTGCTTGGCCGCCTTGTCCAGGAAACTTTCCATGCCAGCACCATTTGCCACCAAGACATCCGCCTTTTCCAGCGTTTTCATATCTTCCGTGGTCAGCTGATAATCATGCAAACATCCCGTCTGCGGCTTCGTCATATTGATGACCTCAACCCCCTCGACGTCTTTGGTAATATTGATGACATCGATATACATAGGATAAAAAGAAGTGACGATGGTAAAATTCTTCTTAGCAGCGGACTGCGGTTTACTGCAGCCGGTCATGGCAAAACAAAACAAAGTCAACAACGATACGATAATTGCTAATTTCTTCACAGGAAACTCCTTTCGGTGCATACATTCCCTCTGCTTATCGTAATACAAATATCAAGCAAAAAAGCCTTCCCAATCGGGAAGGCCTGTTCATCCGCGAATTAACCAAGAATTACCAGCGAATCATGTGCTTTTACGCTCTGGCCAGCTGCTACATTGAACGTTTTGACAACGCCATCTGCATCAGCGGCAATCTCATTCTGCATCTTCATAGCCTCGAGAATCAGCAGCGTCTCGCCAGCTTTAACAGCCTGGCCTTCGCTGGCTACGAGTTTTACGATCTTGCCCGGCATCGGAGCATCGATGGAATGCTCACCCGCACCTGCTGCAACAGCAGCCTTTGCCGGAGCAGCTGGTGCTGCTGGTGCCGGTGCTGCTTTCGGAGCAGCCGGTGCTGCCGGAGCCGGTGCTGCTTTCGGAGCAGCAGCTGCTGCGGATTTTACTTCCTCAACCTCTACCTCATAAGCCGTGCCGTTAACGGTGATATTGAACTTTTTCATTAAGAATTCCTCCAACTACGTTCTACTTCGGAATCAATCAGAACTGTTTGACCAAGCCGCCCCGAGCGGACAATGCCCAAACGTCGCTGCGTTTGATGCGTACAGCGATAACTTTATTCGACATCATCATCTGAACAGCAGCCGTGATAGCGGCTACTACCTCAGGCGATACGCCTTTTGCTTCGGTTTTCATAACTTGCACCTCTTTGCTTAAAGCGGAATATTGCCGTGTTTCTTGGACGGGCCAACTTCGCGCTTGCTAGCCAGTGCATTAAGGGCCGTGATGATGCGCGGACGCGTCTCCTTCGGCTCAATAACCATATCCACATAGCCACGCTCTGCGGCAACATACGGCGTTGCGAAGTTTTCAACATACTCTGCCGTCTTCGCATCCTTGTCCGGATCTTTACGGAAAATGATATTTGCTGCACCAGCCGGGCCCATAACAGCGATTTCCGACGTCGGCCAAGCCATAACCTGATCAGCGCCGAGTTCGCGGCAGCACATAGCGATGTAGGAACCGCCATAAGCCTTACGGGTAATGACCGTAACTTTCGGAACCGTAGCCTCGCTGTATGCATAGAGCATCTTTGCACCATGGCGGATAATGCCGTTGTGCTCCTGGTTGACACCTGGCAGGAAGCCCGGTACATCAACGAGGTTGACGAGCGGAATATTGAAGGCATCGCAGAAGCGGATGAAACGGGCGGATTTGTCCGACGCATCGACATCCAAGCAGCCTGCCATGACTTTCGGCTGGTTAGCGATGATACCTACGCTGCGGCCATCGAAGCGGGCAAAGCAGCAGATGATATTCGTAGCAAAGAATTCCTGTACTTCGTAGAATTCACCGTTATCAACAAGAGAACGGATGACATCCTTCATATCATATGGCATGTTCGGGTTATCTGGAATTACCGAGTTCAGGCTCTCATCCTGACGATCCGGATCATCTCCGGTCTCTACCATCGGTGCATCTTCCATATTATTGCTCGGCAGGAAGGAAAGCAGGTAACGGATCTGCTTGATGCAGTCGTCCTCATCCTCAGCCGCAAAGTGAGCGACACCGCTGCGCGTATTATGCGTCATAGCACCGCCCAGAGCCTCAGCCGTAACTTCCTCGGCCGTTACCGATTTGATGACTGCCGGGCCCGTAATGAACATCTGGCTGGTGTTCTTTACCATGTAAATGAAGTCCGTGATAGCCGGGCTGTATACCGCACCACCTGCGCACGGTCCCATGATTACGGAAATCTGCGGGATTACGCCAGATGCCGCCGTATTGCGATAGAAGATACCGCCATAACCAGACAGCGCGTCAACGGCTTCCTGGATACGAGCACCACCCGAATCGTTAATGCCGATGCACGGTGCGCCCATCTTCATGGCGAGATCCATAACTTTCCAGATCTTATGCGCATGTTTTTCACCCAGAGATCCACCCTCAACCGTGAAATCCTGTGCATAAGCGTAGACCAGACGGCCATCGACCGTACCATATCCCGTTACTACACCTTCGCCCGGAAGTTCTTTTTTGTCCTGACCGAAATTCGTGCAACGATGTTTCATAAACATATCGAGCTCAACGAAAGTACCCTCATCGAACAGCTTATTGATGCGCTCACGGGCAGTCTGTTTGCCCTTTGCATGCTGCTTATCGATACGGGCCTGACCGCCCCCCTGCATGATATGCTCTTTCTTTGCATTCATTAAGTCAATTTTTTCCTGAACAGTAGCCATTATATACCTCCTATAATTAGCTTGTGAGAAAATAGTCTGCGACATATTTCTCATGTACTGCAATCTCTATTTTGCACTATTTGTGTGAAAATTGCAAGACTAATTTAATACCAGGTATTAATCACGCTGGCAAAGTTCCAGGAGAACCCCATGAGAAGCCTTGGGATGAACAAATGCGATTTTTGCCCCGCCGGCACCAAGGCGCGGTTTCTCGTCAATCAGGCGAACTCCCTGCTCTTTGAGATCAGCCAGAGCAGCCTCGAGATTATCCACCCGCAGGGCAATGTGCTGGATGCCGCCACGGCCACCGTTCTTTTCGATGAATTTCGCAATAGGAGACGTTTCATCCGTTGCTGCCAGCAGCTCGATTTCACTGCCATTCGGCGTAGGGAAAAACCCCGTCGTTACTTTCTGCTCGGCAACAGTCTCCTCACCGTTGGCTGGAAGTCCCAGCGTATCTCCCCAGAAGGAACCGACTTCCTTGAGGTCCGAAACTGCAATACCGATATGATCTACGCCTAATACTTTGAACATAATGAACTCCTCCATTCGGATTAAATAATTATTTCAGCATCTCATCCATGACCTGACCGATAACGGTATACGGGTCTGTCTCATGCTGTTTGATTTGCTCGACATAGCCATCAAGGCGACCGCTGTCCACGATCTTGCCCTTGATGTATGTGCCGATGTTGCTACTGAGGATATCGAGCATTTCATCGCGGGTACGCTTCGTCCGCCGCTCGGCTAATTGCCCGTTGCCTTCGATATGCGTCCGATGTTTTTCAACGGTATCCAAGAGTTCTGTAATGCCTTCATTCTGGCTGGCTACCACCTTGGTAATCGGTGGGCGCCATTCCGTCATCAGGCTGTCGAGGTCCAGCATCATGTTGATTTCGCGAACCAGTTTATCTGCTCCATCAAGATCTGACTTGTTGATGCAGTAGAGATCGCCAATCTCCAAAATACCGGCCTTAATTGCCTGGATATCATCACCCATGCCGGGAATCAATACAACCATAGTCGTATCGGCAGCTTTGACGATATCCACTTCAGATTGACCGACACCAACCGTTTCGACGATAATGATGTCCTTTCCGAATGCATCCATTGCCTTGACCGCATCGGCGGTTTTATGGGATAAACCACCGAGGCTTCCGCGGGTGCCCATACTGCGGATAAAGACTCCTTCGTCAAGTGTCAATCCATTCATGCGAATGCGGTCGCCTAAAATAGCACCGCCCGTGAATGGACTGGTCGGGTCGACAGCTATAATACCAACGGTCTTGCCCTGCGCACGATATTCGCGCGCTATCTTATCAGACAGCGTACTCTTTCCTGCACCTGGCGGACCGGTGATGCCTAATACATAGGCATGGCCAGTATGCGGATAAAGCTTCTTCATGATATCCGTCGCTTCCTCATACTCATTCTCGATGGCAGTAATTGCCCGAGAAAGTGCCAGCCGATTGCCTTTGAGTAATTCTTCTGCTATGTCCATCCTGCCACCACCTTTTCGGTAGTTTTATTGTGAACTAAAGTGGTAAAGCCAGTTCACGATACGAAACAGTAAAATAGTGCCAGGTTCGTGCAGGAGACCGGCCCGGTCCCCTGCACGTTTTCCCAGCACCGCTATATCTTTAAAGTTTTACATTCTCATTAATGTATTTGACCACTTCACTGGTCGGCGTTCCCGGCGTGAATACCGCCGAAACACCAGCCTCTTTGAGGGCAGGAATATCGCCCTCCGGAATAACACCACCACCGATGATTAACGCATCCGTCATGCCATTTTTGCGAACAAGGTCAACGACTTTCGGGAACAGATGTCCATGCGCACCGGAGAGGATGCTCATCGCTACCACATTGACATCTTCCTGCAGAGCAGCTTCAGCAATCTGCTCCGGCGTCTGGCGAAGTCCCGTATAAATAACCTCGAAGCCAGCATCTCGCAGGGCACGGGCTACGACCTTAGCACCACGGTCATGACCGTCAAGGCCTGGTTTAGCAACTAAAACTCTGATTTTCTTTTCCATTTTGAATTCCTCCAAAAGCGTAAATGCTATTACTCTACGATTCTTTTCTAAACGGACGATTACAGGCTGACATGCGCCTCATATTCGCCGAATACCTCACGCATGACGTTGCAAATCTCACCCAGCGTTGCATACGTCTTAACAGCAGCGAGGATATGCGGCATGAGGTTTTCATTCTCATCCTGGCAAGCCTTCTTGAGGTCCGCCAAAGCAGCCTTTACCGCCTCATTATCGCGTTTCGCTTTCATAGCCTCAACTTTAGCCTTCTGACGCTCGCCGACAGCTTCGTCGACTTTCAGCAGGCCTTTTGGAGGTTCTTCTTCCATCTGGAATTTGTTGACACCAACAATCGTGCGGGCACCAGACTCAACATCCATCTGCCATTTGTAAGCAGAATCCTGAATCTCTTTCTGGATGTAGCCCTTCTCGATAGCAGCGACAGCACCACCGAGGTCGTCGATTTTCTTGATATAATCCCAAGCCTCAGCCTCAATCTTATTCGTCATAGCCTCGACATAGTAGGAACCAGCCAGCGGATCGATGACATCAGCCAAGCCACTCTCATAAGCCACAATCTGCTGCGTACGCAGGGCAATCGTAACAGATTCCTGCGTTGGCAGGGCAAGTGCCTCATCACGGGAGTTCGTATGCAGGGACTGCGTGCCGCCCATGACAGCAGCTGCCGTCTGCAGGGCAACACGGACAATGTTGTTATTCGGCTGCTGCGCCGTCAACATCGAACCAGCCGTCTGCGTGTGGAAACGCAGCTTCATGCTCTTGTCATTCTGCGCATGGAAGCGCTCCTTCATGACTTTTGCCCAGATACGGCGGGAAGCGCGGAACTTCGCCACCTCTTCGAGAACGTTGTTGTGCGCGTTCCAGAAGAAGGACAGACGGCCAGCAAAGTCGTCAATCTTGAGGCCAGCTTTAATAGCTGCCTCACAGTATGCGATACCATCGGCAATCGTGAAGGCGATTTCCTGTGCAGCCGTGGAACCTGCTTCACGAATGTGGTAACCCGAAATCGAAATGGTATTCCATTTCGGTACATTTTTCGAACAATACTCGAAGATGTTCGTGATCAGGCGCATGGACGGACGCGGCGGGAAGATATACGTACCGCGAGCAGCATACTCCTTGAGAATATCGTTCTGAATCGTACCACGCAGCTGATCCGCAGGTACTCCCTGTTTCTCAGCCACAGCGATGTACATAGCCAAAAGAACCGAAGCTGGAGCATTGATGGTCATTGACGTAGAGACCTTACCGAGGTCAATCTGGTCAAACAACGTTTCCATATCTGCCAATGAGTCAATAGCAACACCGACTTTACCGACCTCACCTTCGGAGATTGGGTCCGTGGAATCATAGCCAATCTGCGTCGGCAGGTCAAAGGCACAGGACAGGCCGGTTGCACCATTTTCAATTAACATGCGATAGCGCTTGTTGGACTCCTCAGCCGTAGAGAAACCAGCATACATGCGCATAGTCCAGAAACGGCCGCGATACATCGTCGGCTGAACCCCGCGAGTATACGGATAAACGCCAGGGAAGCTCAATTCATCGGCATAATCTGTATCCTTGATGTCAAGCGGCGTATAAAGGCGCTTCTCTGGCAGATGCTCACGCTCTGGGAAACGTGCGATTGCTTTTTCTACACTGGCTTCATATTTTTCAAGCTCAGCTTGGATTTTCTCATTGCTCATTAGGAAATTCCTCCTGATTCATTCAGTATCTATTTATCTTTTGTCAATTTTCTATTTTATTTTGCCATGCTGCCAGTCTCGAGGAAGCGTTCGTGGAAGGAAAGTGCTTCATGAAGAAGATGCGGCGTATGGACATGTTTGAGCGTTTCATCCGCCCGTTTGAAATAATCCAGCAGGATGGGGCGATAGCTCGGATGCGCACAATTATTGATTATCTCTAGCGCGCGCTCACGCGGTGCCTTGCCACGCAAATCGGCAATGCCCTGCTCCGTGATGATAATGTCGACATCATGCTCCGTGTGGTCAATATGCGAGCAGAACGGAACTACTGCCGAAATCTTGCCCTCTTTCGCAATCGAAGGCGTGTAGAAGATGGTCAGATAAGCATTACGGGCAAAGTCACCACTGCCGCCGATACCATTCATCATCTTAGTACCAGTGATATGCGTCGAGTTGACGTTGCCATAGATATCGACCTCTATAGCCGTATTCATAGCGATGACGCCCAGGCGATGGACAACCTCCGGACTGTTGGAGATTTCTTCCGGACGCAGCAATAAATATTTTTTATATTTTGCCACATCTTTATAGAAGCGGGCCATTCCCTCTGGCGACGGGCTGAATGCCGTTCCCGAGGCAAAGTTGAGCTTTCCTGCATCGATGAGATCGAGCATACCATCCTGAATGACCTCGGTGTAAACTGTCAAATCTTTGAGGTCAGAATCCACAAAGCCCGCGATAACCGCATTGGCTACGTTGCCGACACCAGACTGGAGCGGCAACAGATTCTTCGGCATGCGGCCAGCTTCGATTTCCTTATTGAGGAATTCCAACGTAAACTGGCTCATCTTCTTCGAATCCTCATCGATTGGCTTTAACGGACGAGTGTGATCCGGAATGTCACACGGTACGATGTATTTGATTTTTTCCGGCGTGCAGGGAATATACGGCGTTCCCACGCGGTCATTGGCCTTAACGATTGGAATCGGCAGGCGGTTTGGCGGGTCCATCGGCACATAAACATCATGCATGCCTTCAAGATCCAGCGGCTGCGAAGTATTGACTTCGACAATGACCACATCAGCACTTTGTACATACGAAGCGGCGTTTCCCAAGGACGTTGTCGGGATGATATTACCTTCCTCGGTAATGGCGCATGCCTCAACAACAGCTACGTCCGTCTTGCCGAGATACCCACAACGGCCCAGCTGCGCAGATTCCGAGAGATGAAGGTCGAGATAATCCACCGAGCCATCATTGATTTCACTGCGCAAAATCTTATCCGTCTGGTACGGCAGACGTTTCTTGATACCATGAACAACCGCTAGAGCTTCATCAAGCTCCGGGCCCGTCGAAGCACCTGTCCAAAGGTTAATCGTAAATGGTTCCTTTTTCATACGCTCAGCGAGTGCCAGTGGAACAGCCTTCGGATAAGCCGATGCTGTAAATCCACTCATGGCGACGTTCATGTCCTGCTTGAAGAATGCTGCTGCTTCCTCAGCCGTGACAATTTTCGCCTGCAATGCTTTGTTACGCACGCGATCGAGAATATCAATCATAGAAAATCCTCCCTCATCAGTGCCGACCCATCTTCGGTTCCGACAACAGATTTTAACGATTAGGACGCCGCATCTTGTTTCGTATTCTTTTTTATGATTCATTGTGCCCACAAAGTATAACATGAAGTTATTGACACCATGAATTATAATCATAGATTATCGTAACAGTATGCTATAATTATGTCCCTTGCCTAAGAATAACACGAAAAGAAAACGGCGTCAAGATTGACTTGACGCCGTTTTCCGACATTTTCACACAACTGTGCCAAAAACGATATGCTATGAATTTTATCAATCACTTTCGCGTGATGTAATAGGACAAACTACTAAGACCAATTGATAAATCCTCGTTGATGATATGCATCGAATCGGGAACTTCCATCTTGATTGGCGCAAAGTTCCATATGCCCTTTACCCCTGCTTCTACCAGCTTATCCGCTACGCCCTGGGCAAAAGCTGCCGGCACCGCTATGATGCCAATCTGGATATTACGCTCTTTGACCACCTTCTGCATATTGCGGATATCTTCTACCACAACATGATTGACCGTTTTGCCAATGACCTTTGGGTCCTGGTCAAACAAAGCCACCAAATTGAAGCCAAGACTTACAAAATTCTGGTAGTTCGCCAGGGCCTCGCCAAGATGACCGATGCCAACCACGGCAATATTCCAGTGATTGTCCAAGCCTAAAATCTCACCGACATTGCGCTTGAGTTCATTGACGTAATACCCAACACCCTTCTTGCCAAACTGGCCGAATGATGCCAAATCCTTGCGGATTTGCTCTGGCGTGATTCCCAGCCTGCGCCCCAGCTCATCCGAGGAAATGATGTCAATCCCCTCGTCCTGAGCCAACCGCAACGTACGAAAATATAACGGAAGGCGGTCAATCGTTGCCTTGGATATATTTACTTGACCTTTCATATAAGCGCCTCCCTTATTCTTCCTCGCTTATTTCCTCATTGCCAGCATTGACGGCTGCTACTGCTGCCGCCAGCGCTGCCAGCATCCACAAAAACATAGACGATGGAATATTAAAAAGTAAATCATCCGTAAAGCCATTGAGAGCCACGGAAAGAATTGCCAAGCCCACGCCCAAGGATAAACCTGCCAGCAAACGATAATCCCGCCAGGAAACAAAGTCCTGCCAAAATGGAATGATTGGAGCTGCCGGTTCTGTTTTGACACTTTCTGCTACCTTTTGTAATTCTACGTCGGCAGCAGCCTCCTCGTTGTAATCAAAAGGAGTCTCTTCCACCGGTTCCGGCGCTGGCGGCAGGAATTTCTGCCGCAATGCCATGATCATGGTTCCGAAAAGATACCACAAAAAGGCAATCGCACCGGGAATACCGATTTCCACCGCATAATTGAGATACAGGTTATGGGCATGAACGATGCGAATATCGGCTCCCTGAAGATAAAAGTCGTATTCCGGATAAACCATCCAATAAGCGCCCCAGCCAATTCCCAGGAACGGATGGTCCTGAATCATGGCAAGAGAACTCTCCCAAAAAGCCAACCGCATCTCCGAAGAAGTGTCCACCTTGGTAAATACCGATGCCAGCCGCTCATAAAGCACAGGATCTGCCAGCAGCAACACGCCGCCTACCACAGCACAGGCTGCCAATACCCGCAAATCCTTCACCATGCCGTACAAGATAAAAATCGCCACAATAACCAGCAGTGCCCCACGGGCATAAGTCATTGCCAGGCAGGCTGCTGCCGCCAGCATGAAGGTTCCCAGCACGACGCGTTTGGGTTTGCTGTCCGCTTTGACGAAGAGGCCAAACGCGAGACAGATCACGATATCCAGATAACCAGCCAAGATATTCGGATTCTCCCACGTGGAAAAGACCCGCTTGCGAAGTTCTGGAAAGGCATCTCCATCCACCCACTTCATCGCACTGATGTCGATGCCGAAAACGTACTGATAAAAACCGTAAAGGATGACCAGTACAGCCGAAGCTCCTAATGCGATCAACAACTGTTTGAACTGCTTTATCTCTCGTACCTGCTGTCCCACCAGAAAATAAGTCAGTGCATAAACACCAACTAAATTGTACCAATTGTAAAAGCTAAATCCCCGGTCTGGAGAGCCCAATACAGAAGCACCACTGATCAGGATAAACAGGCAGACAGGAACATCAAACGGAAAATGCCGGAATTTAAAATCCCTATCCGTACGAAAGCGCAAAAACGTAAACACGATGCCAATCAGTAAGGCAATTGTCGCTCCTGCCGGCCATAGTGCCAGCAAAAACGCCTCTGCCAAGACGGCAAACCAAGACCATTCTTTAAAGCGCTGGCACCATTTTTCTCTGGCAGCCTGACGACGGCGTTGGCGCAACTCCCTCATAGCTGCCTCTTCGGATTTTGATGACATACTATCACCCCTTCCGTTTCAATAAGAGCTGACGAACTCCGCCAACGAGATATAACGAACCTGCCATGACCAACAGCTTCTCCTGATTAGCCAATTCCAGAGCGCGGCTCAATGCCTCCCCATTATCAGCTATTGCCTCCACATGCTGTACATGAGGTGCCACCTGCTTTGCCAATTCCTGCGGCTCTGCTGCCCGCTCCGAATCGGGAACGGTTACCACCACCGTATCATTGGGACGCAGCAAGATATCAAGCATTGACTCGATATCTTTATCCTTCAAAATTCCCAACAGCAAAACTCGTTGTTCTACCGGGAAATACAAATCCAAGCTGTGGCGCAGTGCCTCCATACCAGCCGGGTTATGCGCACCATCGATGATTACCACTTGATCCTTTAGGTCCACACGCTCAAAGCGCGCCGGCCAAGTAACCAGTTTTAAGGCTTCTGCGATATGATCCTCCTTAACCCGTTCATCGATATTGTGTATCAGATTGGCCGCCATAACCGCCACACCACTATTCTCCACTTGATGACACCCGAGCAGATGAAGCTCATAGGGAACTTTCATAACCCCCAGCAGTGCTGAAGTGAATTCCAGCTGCTGCGTGCGTCCATCACAGGAAATGTATTCCGTATGGAAATCCTCTTCTGCCACAAAAATATCCGCATTCCGCTTTGCTGCCTCCTGACGAAGGATATCCAACGGAACGCCCTTGGCAGCCGTAACTACTGGAACCCCATCTTTTATGATGCCAGCTTTATGGTGAGCAATCCCCTCAAGGGTACCCCCACAGCGGTCCGCATGTTCAAACGTCACATTCGTGATGACCGAAACCTCCGGCGTGATGACATTCGTCGAATCGAGCAGACCACCAAGGCCAACCTCAATGACTGCGTACTCGACATGGCGCATGGCAAAGTAGAAGAACGCCAAAGCTGTGAGCACTTCAAACTGCGTCGGGCACTCGTCCCCCTCAGCCACCATCTGCTCCACATAGGTGCGGATAGTGCTCAGGCAATCCGCAAACTCCTGCTCACTTATCGGCTGCCCATCGACCTGAATGCGCTCCGTATAGGAAACCAGATGCGGCGAGCTGTACAACCCCGTATGGATATCCGAACGGCGCAGGATGCCGGCGAGCATCGCCGACACCGATCCCTTGCCATTCGTACCAGTCACATGGATGGTGCGATACCTGTCCTGCGGCACATCCAGGAGCTCCAGCAGCCGCTGGATACGCGCAAGTCCCAGCTTGATGCCAAAGATATTCAGCCCCTCCAGATAGGCGAGGGCTTCCTGATAATTCATGTTACGATTCTCCTATCTTAGAGCTTCGCCAAATCCTGAATGCGGCTCTCCACCGATTTTTTCTTTTCTTCATAGCCAGCGAGTTTCTCTTTCTCACCAGCGACGACCTGCTCTGGAGCCTTCTTGAGGAAGCCTTCGTTGCTGAGCTTGCCTGCCAGACGCTTGATTTCCTTTTCCAGTTTCTCAAGCTCTTTATTGAGACGGGCCGTCTCCTTCTCCACATCGATAAGGCCTTTAAGCGGCAGATAAATCTCGACACCGTTTACGACACCAGCCATGGCGTTTTCCGGTGCCTCTGCACCAGCCGGCAAGATCGTAACCGGATCCGAAGAAGCCAGCTTGTCGAGGTAGCCCGTATTCTCAGCAAATACTGCCCGCAGCGACTCATCCTTGAAGTTCAGGATGACTTCGCTCTTCTTGCTCGGAGCCGCCCCAACTTCTGCGCGCATGTTGCGGATGGATTTGATGCTCTCCATGATAGCCGTCATCTGTGCTTCCGTTTCATCGCTGATACGGGCAGCATCAGCCTGCGGCCACTCGGAAATCATGATGCTCTTGACATTTTCCGCATGCGGCACTTTCTGCCAGATTTCCTCGGTGAGGAACGGCATGAACGGATGCAGCAGGCGCAGCGTGCCCTCGAGGACATGAGAGAGAACGTAGAGCGCCGTATTGCGGGCCCGGACATTTTCCTTATCGTAAAGGCGGGCTTTCGTAAGCTCGATATACCAGTCGCAGAATTCGTTCCAGAGGAACTCGTAAATCATGCGGCCAGCTTCGCCGAGTTCGAATTTGTCGAGGTTCTCCGTGACGTCGCGAACCGTGCGGGCATAACGCGAGAGAATCCAGCGGTCAGACAGCGTATAGTCTTCTTCGCTTGGCACGAAATCCTTATCAAAGCCCTCAAGATTCATAAGCATATAGCGCGATGCGTTCCAAATCTTATTGGCAAAGTTACGCGCCGACTCAACGCGTTCCCAATAGAAGCGCATATCGTTGCCCGGCGTGTTGCCCGTAATCAGCATGAAGCGAAGCGTATCGGCACCGTATTTCTCGACAACCTCAACCGGATCGATACCATTGCCCAGGGATTTACTCATTTTGCGTCCCTGGCTGTCGCGAACGAGGCCATGGATAAATACATGCTTGAACGGAATATCCTTGCCGAACTCGAGGCCCATCATGACCATGCGGGCAACCCAGAAGAAGATGATATCATAGCCCGTAACGAGCGTAGCCGTCGGATAGAAATGTTCGAGTTCCTCGGTCTTTTCCGGCCAGCCCATCGTCTCGAACGGCCAAAGGCCCGAAGAGAACCAGGTATCGAGAACGTCTTCATCCTGATGGATGTTCTTGCTATGGCAGTGCGGACACTCCGTGAGATCCGTGCGCGAAACGTGCGTCTGCCCACAATCGTCACAGTACCAGGCCGGAATGCGATGGCCCCACCAGAGCTGACGCGAGATGCACCAGTCACGAATATTTTCGAGCCACTGGATATAGGTCTTGGAGAAACGCTCCGGCACGAACTGGATCTTGCCGCTCTTTACCGCCTCGATAGCCGGCTTGGCCAGCGATTCCATCTTGACGAACCACTGCTTGGAAACCAGCGGCTCTATCGTGCTGTGGCAGCGCGAACAATGGCCAACGGCATGCTCATGCTCTTCCACCGAAACGAGAACGCCGAGCTCTTCGAGCTCTTTGACGAGTGCCTTGCGGCATTCATAGCGGTCCATGCCCTCGTACTTGCCGGCACCTTCCATCATCTTGCCCGTATTGCTGATGACTTTGATTTCTTCGAGGTGATGGCGCTGTCCCATCTCAAAGTCGTTCGGGTCATGAGCCGGCGTAACCTTTACGGCACCAGTACCGAAGGATTTATCGACGTATTCATCGGCAAACAGCGGAATCTCACGATTGACAATCGGCAGGATCAACGTCTTGCCAACGATGTCCTTATAGCGCGCATCGTCCGGATGAACGGCAACGCCCGTATCCCCGAACATCGTCTCCGGACGGGTCGTAGCGATTTCGACATACTGGTCTGTACCTTTGACCTGATAGCGCAGATGCCAGAGATGCCCCTGCTCCGTCTCGTGCTCAACCTCGATATCCGAGATAGCCGTATTGCAGTCCGGGCACCAGTTCGTGATACGCGTGCCCTGATAGATGAGTCCCTTTTCATAGAGGCTCACGAACACCTCGCGGACAGCCTTCGAACAGCCCTCGTCCATCGTGAAGCGCTGACGATCCCAGTCACAGGAAGAACCAAGCGTACGCAGCTGGTACATGATGCGGTTGCCGTACTGCTCTTTCCAATCCCAGACGCGCTCGAGGAATTTCTCACGGCCGAGCTCATAGCGGTTCGTGCCTTCTTCGCGCAGAGCGCCCTCGACCTTGGCCTGCGTCGCAATACCGGCATGATCGCAGCCCGGTACCCAAACCGTGTTGAATCCCTGCATGCGATGATACCGGATCAGGATATCCTGCAGCGTATTGTCAAGCGCATGGCCCATGTGCAGCTGGCCCGTGACATTCGGCGGCGGAATAACCATGCTGTACGGTTTCTTGCTCTTATCTACCTCGGCATGGAAGAATTTATTCTCTTCCCAATACTGATACCATTTCTTCTCAAACGACTGCGGGTCATAAACCTTTGGGATGTTGTTTCCCTGTTCCTGATTCTCTGCCATAATAAACCTCCTAAAACTAAATAAAGCGCCTCGCCCAAAAGGACGAAAGCGCTTGCTATCGTGGTACCACCAATCTTTACACACCGGCAAAAACCGTGTGCCTCTTAGCCATAACGCGGCCAACGTTCCCGCTTACTCCCTTTCAGCCGGACAGCTCCAAAGCTACCTTCCGATATCGGATGCAAAGACTCACACCAACCGTCTTCTCTCTTGAGCGCCGATAACCGTACTCCTCTTCTTCCTCGCCTTTTTTGCTATACGGCGTTTATTTTATCATATCTATTTTCTTCTTGCAACTTTAAGAAAATACCAATTGCAACCCAGCTTTCTAAGCATTATACTATATATTAGAATTTACTGTAGGAGAGTATAGGTTACCATGAATTTTTCATCCATTTCCACGAACAAGGCGATCGCCCTTGGCATCGTAGGGCTAGCCTTTACTGCAGCTGCAGTCAGCTGCGTTTCTGTAGCCACGGCAAACCAAGATTGCGTAGTCATGGGGGTTCAATCCAACGGGACTACGCTGACCGGAATGAGCAAAAAGGAAGTACGCAAGTATTTTGATAAAGAAGCGCAAAAGGCACTGAGTAAGAATGCCGCCGTGCTTTCTTATAAAGATCGTCATTGGAATATCCAGCCCAATGAAATCGGGCTGCAGGCCAAAGTCGACGAAGCAGCGGAAGCAGCTTACAACATCGGCCGTGAAAGCAATCCAGTCACCAATCTCATCAATCAAATGAGACTAGCTATTTTCGGCAAGAATGTTGTTATGACAGCCAGCTTTGATAAAGATAAATTAAACGCCAAATTGGCTGCCATTGAAAAAGAAGTCGATACGCCGCCGGCCAACGCGGAAGTCAGCCTGCAGGCCAACGGCTCCATTCAAAAAAAGCCAGCTGTCACAGGCCTGACGCTTGATACGGCTCCGATTGCCGACGAGCTGACGCCAAAATTCGAGTCACTTGACCTTACTGCAAAAGTCGAACTTGAACCGCAGGAATCCCAGCCATTCATTCTTGATGAAGACATTGCCAATATCGATGGTATTTTGGGCTCCTATACCACCAGCTTCTCGCCTGGCGATCGCGGCGATAATATCGGTCTTGCTGCCAGTCATTTGCAAGGTGCGCTGGTTCGCAGTCAAGCCACGCTTTCGTTCAACAGCATTGTCGGCCCCCGCACGCGAGCTGCTGGCTATAAAAACGCCGGCGTCATCGTCAATGGCGAACCAGCTGTCGATGTTGGTGGTGGCGTTTGCCAAGTCAGCAGCACACTCTACAATGCGATTTTGCTCGCTGGCATGAAACCAACAGAACGAACCAATCACTCACTGGTGTCAAGCTATGTTCCGGCAGGACGCGATGCTACGGTTGCTGACGGCTTGCTTGATTTTGTCTTCCAGAATCCACTGCCGCATCCCATTTTGTTACGGGTTGCTAATTCTGGCTCCGCACTGACAATTTATGTGCTAGGCACCAAGGCCGACCTCGGGGGCAAGACAATCTCGCTGGTTACCGAAGGCTCCTCAAAGAATCCTTCGCTTTACCGCATCTGGAAACAAAACGGTCAAGTCATCGACCGCGAATACCTTCACACCGATAGTTACTAAACCAATAATATTTACTCAGATGTTACTGCAAAAGCGGTTGACTGACTCGATAATACGAGCCAATCAACCGCTTTTTTATCTCGTTTTTTCAATCACGAATGCATACGGCGCTGTCGCTGCATGATTCAGCAGTCGATAGCAGCCAACGGTGTACTCACGTTTCGAAAGCCTTTGCAAATACGCCTCCAACTGCATCGCTTCCTCTTTTCCAGCCGCATGACCAGGGTAAGCGACAATCACGCAGATACCTTGAACCACCAGCTTGCGCAAAACCTTCGTCACAGCAATTTGCGTACTCTCCCAAACGGTCGTCAGCTCATGTTCCTGGCCCGGCAAATAACCAAGATTAAACATCGCCATATCGATGTTCTCCGCCACCACTGCATCAAGTTCTGCATGACTGCGCAAAACATATTCGATTTTCGCCGAAAAGTCCGCCGTCAACTGCCGCGTCTGTTGCAAGGCTTCGGTTTGTACATCAAACGCATAGATTTTGGCATCATCGGGCGTATGCTGGGCCAAAAAAAGCGTATCGTTGCCATTGCCAGCCGTGGCATCCACCACGATTTTCGCCCCCTTCAACGCAGGTAAAATTGCCTGTTGGATAAGATTTATTACTTTGCTTACGGTCTGCACACGCTCCATCCTTTCACGCTCTGCTATTGCAATTTTTCCTCAAGACTTAATTATTCTTTTCCTCGAGCAGCGGTTTCAGGAATTTCCCCGTATACGATTCCGGCACCTTTACGATATCCTCAGGGCGGCCAACAGCAACAATCGTACCACCCTTATCGCCCCCCTCTGGTCCAAGGTCGATGATGTGATCCGCCGTCTTGATGACATCCAGGTTGTGCTCGATGACCACTACCGTATCGCCACCATCCACAAGCCGCTGCAAAATTCCCAGCAGTTTGTGAATATCGGCGGTATGAAGTCCAGTCGTCGGTTCATCGAGAATGTAGAGTGTCTTCCCTGTACTGCGGCGCGAAAGTTCCGTCGCCAGCTTAACGCGCTGCGCCTCGCCGCCCGAAAGCGTCGTCGCCGGCTGCCCGAGCCGGATATACCCCAGCCCCACATCCTGAATGACTTGCAGCTTGCGCGCAATACGCGGCACATTGGCAAAGAAGGCCAATGCCTCTTCGATTGTCATATCGAGCACATCGGCAATAGTCTTGCCTTTGTAGCGTACCTCAAGCGTTTCCCGATTATAGCGTGCTCCTTTACATACCTCACAAGGCACATAGACATCCGGCAGGAAGTGCATTTCGATTTTCAAAATGCCATCGCCTTTGCAGGCTTCACACCGTCCGCCCTTGACATTGAAACTGAAACGGCCAGCCTTATAACCGCGCATCTTCGATTCAGCCGTCTGGCTGAAGAGCTCACGGATGGCATCAAATACGCCCGTATACGTTGCCGGATTGGATCGCGGGGTGCGGCCGATTGGCTGCTGATCGATATCGATGATTTTGTCGATATGCTCCAGTCCCTTGATTTTCTTATGACGGCCAGGTTTTCCCTTCGCATGATAAAGCCGCGAAGCTATCCCCTTATAGAGAATCTCATTGACGAGCGTACTCTTGCCCGAGCCTGATACGCCGGTAACCAGTGTCAGCGTTCCCAGGGGAAAGCGGACATTGATATTCTTGAGGTTGTTTTCTGCTGCCCCGACGATTTCGAGGAATTTGCCATTGCCGGGGCGTCGTTTGGCTGGCACCGGTATGAACTTCCGACGTGACAGATACTGCCCCGTCACCGATTCCGGCACCTGCATGATTTCCTGCGCGGTCCCCTGGGCTACGACCCGGCCGCCATGCTCACCAGCGCCCGGCCCGATATCGATGATATGATCTGCCGCATACATGGTGTCCTCATCATGCTCCACGACCAACAAGGTATTGCCGAGATCACGCAGATGTTTCAGTGTCTCCAACAAGCGGTTGTTATCGCGCTGATGCAGACCAATACTCGGCTCATCGAGCACATAGAGCACTCCCTGCAGCCCCGAGCCAATCTGCGTCGCCAGTCGGATGCGCTGCGCTTCCCCTCCCGATAGCGTTCCCGCAGCCCGTGAAAGAGTCAGATACTCGAGTCCCACATCGAGCAGGAACTTCAAGCGGGCATGGATTTCCTTTAAAATCTGCCGGGCAATTTTAGCCTCACGCGGTGTAAGTTCGAGCTTGGCAAAGAATTCATCCGCCTCGCGAATGTTCATCGCCGTTACTTCATGGATATTCCTACCGCCCACTAATACCGACAACGTCTCTGGCTTCAGCCTTGCACCATGGCAGGCGGAACACGGAATCTCCGTCATATAATTTTCATAGGATTCACGCATCTCATCCGAATCCGTCTCGTGATACCGGCGCGAAAGCATCGGCAGAACGCCTTCGAATTCCACATGGTAATCCTTACGTTCCCCAAACATATTCGTATACTGAAATTGGAATTTTTCACTGCCAGCTCCATGCAGCAGGATCTTGCGAATTTTCTTGTCGATCTCATCCCAAGGCGTATCTACCGTATACCCGTATTTCTGCAAAACGGCCGTAATGACACACATCCCATAGGAATGCGGATTCTTCGACAGGGGGGCAAACGCGCCTTTCCCAATGGATAAGGTTGGATCTGGCACCACCAGTTCTTCATCGAACTCCATATGACTACCAAGGCCCATGCAAACCGGACAGGCACCATAAGGGCTGTTGAACGAGAACATGCGTGGCGTAATCTCCGGCAGGCTGATGCCACAATCCACGCAGGCAAAATTCTCACTGAACATCAACAGCTCACCATCGACGATCTGCACATAGACGACACCATCTCCGAGTTTCAGCGCCGTCTCAAGCGAATCGGCCAATCGCTGATCCATACCTTCCCGAACGACCAAGCGATCGATGACCACCTCAATCGTATGCTTTTTATTCTTTTCCAGCTTAATCTCATCACTGATGTCATAGATTTCCCCATCAATCCGCACCCGGACATACCCCTCATGACGGATATGATCGAGGATTTTGCGATGTTCGCCTTTTTTGCCACGGACCACCTGTGCCATGATTAAAAGTTTCGTGCGCTCAGGCAGCTCCTTGATCTGATCGACCATCTGATCCACGGTCTGCTGCGTAATGGGCTTGCCGCATTTCGGGCAGTGTGGGCGGCCAGCCCGCGCAAAGAGCAGACGCAGATAATCGTAGATTTCCGTAACGGTACCTACCGTAGAGCGTGGGTTATGGCTGGTCGTCTTCTGGTCAATCGATATGGCCGGCGACAGACCGTCAATGTTATCGACATCCGGCTTATCCATCTGCCCCAGGAACTGCCGGGCATACGAAGACAAGGACTCCACATAGCGGCGCTGACCTTCGGCATAAACCGTATCAAAAGCCAAAGAGGACTTACCGGATCCGGAAAGTCCTGTAACGACCACCAACTTGTCCCGCGGAATATCCACATTGATGTTTTTGAGGTTATGCGCACGTGCGCCCTTTATCCGGATAAATTGTTCCATTTTCGTTCCTTTCCTTTTACTGCTTTGCTTTTAGAAGCGTTCCATCAAGTTCCAGTATCATATCGCGCAATTCCGCCGCCCGCTCAAATTCCATCGCACGCGATGCCTGCTGCATCTCGCGCATCAAGGTCTTGACGAGTTTTTCCTTATCCTTCTTCGTGAGTTTCCGGCGCTTTTTGCTATCCTCACTCCCATAAGAAGCAGCCGTCTCGGCCACCAGCGTTGTTTCAATCAGCGGCTTGATGGGCTTCCGGATGGTTTTGGGCACAATGCCATGCTCTTTATTGTACCCCGCTTGAATCTCACGGCGGCGCTCCGTCTCATCGATAGCCCGCTTCATCGAATCGGTTATGCGGTCCGCATACATGATGACATGACCATTGGCATTGCGGGCAGCGCGGCCAATGATCTGTATCAGCGACGTATCCGAGCGCAGGAAACCTTCCTTGTCGGCATCGAGGATGGCGATAAGCGATACCTCCGGCATATCAAGGCCCTCGCGCAAAAGGTTGATGCCAACGAGCACGTCAAATTCCCCGGCGCGCAGGTCATGAATGATCTCCGCCCGCTCAATCGTTGCAATATCGGAATGCAGATAGCGCACCTTGATGCCGGTCTCCTTTAGATAATCTGTGAGATTCTCCGCCATCTTTTTGGTCAGCGTCGTCACGAGTACGCGCTCATCCTTTTCGATGCGCAGCTTGATTTCTGCCAGCAAATCATCAATCTGCCCCTCGAGCGGCCGCACCTCGATTTCTGGATCCAAAAGACCTGTCGGGCGAATAATCTGCTGCGCTACCTGCTGTGCCTTACCCAGTTCATATTTTCCCGGCGTTGCCGAAACATAAATGATTTGGTTAATGCGCGCCGCAAACTCCTCAAAAGTCAGCGGCCGGTTATCGAATGCCGACGGCAGGCGGAAACCATTTTCGACGAGTGATACCTTACGACTGCGGTCCCCCGCATACATCGCATGAACCTGCGGCAGCGTGACATGCGACTCGTCCATGACGATCAGAAAATCTTCTGGGAAGTAATCCAGCAGCGTATACGGTGCATCACCAGCCTTGCGGTGCGTCAAATGACGGGAATAATTTTCAATCCCGGAACAATAGCCCATCTCCTGCATCATCTCGAGATCATATTTGGTGCGCTGCTCCAGCCGCTGCGCTTCCAGTAATTTTCCCTGCTGCTGAAACAAACCGACCTGCTCTTCCATCTCGGCCTTAATATCCGCCATCGCAATTTTTAAATCTTCATCTTCCGTAACATAGTGGGAAGCAGGAAAGACCATCAGATGTGTGCGCTCGCCATAAACCTCGCCCGTCACTACATCAAACTCCACCATGCGGTCAATCTCATCGCCAAAGAGTTCAATGCGTACGGCCCGGTTATTATAGCCAGCAGGGAACACCTCGATTACATCCCCGCGCACGCGGAATCGACCGCGCTCAAAGGCGATGTCGTTGCGCTCATAGCGAATCTGTACGAGCTTGCGCAGTATGGCCTCGCGTTCCATTTCCTGCCCTTTGTGCAGGGAGAGCACCATTTCATGATAGCTCTCCGGCGAACCCAAACCATAAATACACGAAACCGAGGCCACGATGATGACATCGCGCCGTTCAAATAACGAACAGGTTGCCGAGTGACGAAGTTCATCAATTTCATCATTGATGGAGGAATCCTTCTCAATATAGGTATCCGTCGAAGCAATATAGGCCTCAGGCTGATAATAGTCGTAGTAGCTGACAAAATAGCCGACGTAATTATCTGGGAAAAATGTTTTGAACTCACTAGCCAGCTGTGCCGCGAGCGTTTTATTATGCGCAATGACCAAGGTCGGCTTTTGCACCTTCTCAATAACCTTGGCAATGGTATAGGTCTTGCCTGTGCCAGTCGCTCCGAGTAATACCTGCGCTTCCTGGCCATTTATTATCCCCGCCGCCAAGTCATCGATAGCCTGCGGCTGGTCTCCCATTGGCTCAAACGGTGCCACCACCTTGAAAGGAATATTCGTATCGAATTGCGTTGTATTCAGTTTCGGCACCATCGCCATAACAAGACCTCCTCTAGCTTTTATCGAATGTGTGTACTCTAATTATAACGCCATTTTCTCCCTTTTGTCGACCAGCAAAAGCTCCTGTAATTCCGCATCTTTTGCATAGTATTTGCTTCTTTTACCGCTTTTCTATGCAAATTTAGCAGGCTATAATAAAGACAGATTGATTCATTTATATTTTTATATACATAGGATGTGATTATATTATGGAAAAAACTTCCGCTACAACGGCAAACTCGTTCTTGTCCTATCTCAAGAATTACGGCTTTGTCCTCTTTATGTTGCTCGGTATCGTATCGGGTACCCTGCTCGGCCTATACTTTCCAGAAGCCAAGGGATTAAAACCACTTGGGGATCTCTTCATCAACTTGATGTTCTGCATCGTCGTGCCCATGGTCTTTGTTTCCATTGCCTCGGCTATCGCTAACATGGACTCGGCAGGCCGGGCCGGCAAAGTCATGGGCATCACCGTGGCTGCCTTCTCGGTTACAGCGCTGATTGCCGCCATTGTCATGTATGCAGTAGTTTCCTGCATAAACATCGTCCCCGCAGGCTTTTCGGTCAATGAGATGGTAACCTCCACCGAGGAACTCACCAAAATTACCGCGGGCGAACTGCTCGTCAACTTCTTCACGAAACCAGACTTTGCCGAGCTGCTCTCACGCCGTGCGATGCTGCCGCTGATTATCTTTGCCGTCATCTTCGGCTTTGGCGTCCAGTTATCGGGGGGCAAAAAGACCATGACCGCCAAATTGCTCGATGACCTTTCACGCTGCATCATGAAGACCGTTACCATCATCTCTTACTATGCACCGATTGGTTTCTTTGGTTTCTTTGCCAATCTCGCGGCCACCTACGGCACCGACCTCATGGGCGGTTATGCCAAGACGCTGCTCGTTTACTATGCCATGTGCTTCCTCTACATGTTCGTCTTCTTCCCACTCTATGCCTGGTATGGCGGTGGCCGCCATGCCGTTCCTGTCATGTGGCGCAATCTCTTCAAACCGGCAGCTGTATCGTTTGGCACCTGCTCTTCTGTCGCCACCATTCCTACCAACATGGAAGCCGCTAAAGCCAGCGGAGTCTCCAAGGAAGTCACCGACATCGTCATGCCACTGGGAGCCACCATGCACATGGATGGTTCCGCTATGGGCGCCATTGTGAAAGTCGCCTTCCTCTTCGGCATCTCGGGCATGGACTTCAATAGCGGCGACGCCATCCTTGCCATCATCATTGCTGTATTCTCTTCCGTGGCCATGTCGGGCATCCCCGGTGGCGGCGGTGTTGGCGAGCTCGTACTCTGCTCCTTCTTCTTCAACAACAGTGCCGAGCAGATGACGATTGCCTACACGCTGGCACTGGCTATTGGCAATCTCATTGATCCGCCGGCTACCATGGTCAACGCCGCTGGCGACTATGTCGCTACTTATATCGTTTCGCGCTATACCGACGGCAAAGACTGGCTGGAGAAAAAACTTACCCGTGTCCAAACGGAAAGCAACGCCTAACGGGCTCGCATACAAAAAGCTGACCCTTGACAAGTCAAATTTGACCTGTCAAGGGTCAGCTTTTTTGTATGCGAAGATAATCATCGGGCAAACGAAATCTTAGTACTTATTTTCCTGGCCAGGAAAATCCCCACCATGCCCGTCACGAGCTGAGGCCAGCTCATCATAAACAGCATTATCGCCATCATTGCCTCGGGAAGTTCTAGCAACTGCCCAACGATCATCGTACCGCTATATAAAAGCACAGCCTTGACCACGGGTGCCAGATACAACAGTCTACTATGGCGGAAGAATCCTGCCCATAGCGTGAACACTATATTTCCACCAGCCACGACCGGAATCATCCAAACGATTGGCAGCTGCCCCTGGACGAAAGCCCCCAAGGGCAGTACCCCGCCAATCACAGCCGCCCAACGGCTGTCCGTATGCCAAATACTTAGCACCATAACCGTGTTTAGCAAACTCCCAATCAAAAACATATTGACCGGGCCTGGAATCATCGGGATGACGAGCCGGATACTCTGAACCAACAGCGCTATGGCCAAAAACATCGCCAGCACCGTCCAAGTCCTCTTCATCTGCCCACCTCTTTGCCAGTACGAAGCTTAGAGCTGAACCGTAAGGACTCGCTCTGCCTGCTCCAAATGTTTTTCAATCTTTTTGGCCTTTTCCGCTCCATTGGTGAGCGCAATAATCGTCGTAAGCGGTTTGCCTTCCTTCTTGATAGAATCCGCATCAAAGCGAATCAGCGCATCGCCGCGACAGACTTTTGCCCCCTGCTGGGTAAGTGCCTCAAAGCCGCGTCCGCCGAGTTCAACCGTATCAATACCGACATGGATGAGCACCTCAAGGCCATCCGATTCAAGCGCTACGGCATGCAGCGTATCCGCTAAGAGCTTTATGGTACCATCACACGGAGCCGTTATGGTATCTGCTCCCGCTGCCGGCTCAACAGCAAAGCCATCGCCCATCATTTTCTGGGAGAAAACCGCATCGTTGACTTCCGTGATATCAAGGATAGTACCAGCCACTGGCGCTGCAATATCCTTCTCTTTTTTTCCAAATCCAAACAATCCAAACATAACGTAAATCCTTTCGTTTTAGCGGCAAGCATTCTTCATCGCATCCGCGATATGTTCCGCCTGTGTTCCGAGAACGACCTGGACCGCCTGCCCCTTGCAGACAACACCTTTAGCCCCCAGCTTCTTGAGCGCTGCTTCATCGACCAGACTGCTGTCTTCCACTTTGAGGCGCAGACGCGTGATGCACGAAGAAATCTCGAGCAGATTCTCTTTTCCCCCCAGATTCGTAATCATTGCCTGAACATAGGCGCCTTCCTCAGCAGCCTCAACTTCGTCAGCCTCAGCAGATTCATCATCATAACGGCCAATCGTCGGAATATCAAAATGACGGATGCTCCAGCTGAAAATTACATAATACAACACAAAGAATACAGCACCAATGCCGAGGATAAGTGCCGGATTGGTTGCCAGTCCCCAGTTGAGCACATAGTCGATAGCACCACCCGAGAATCCAAACCCATGAAGGACCCCCATGCTGTAAGTTACCGACAGTGCCAAGCCTGTGAGAATGGCATGGACAACATAAAGGGCCGGTGCCAAGAACATAAACATGAACTCAATCGGCTCCGTAATACCCGTAAGGAACGAGGTAAAGGCCACCGATGCCAAAGCACCAGCAATCACTGGACGATTCTCCGGTTTGGCAGCACGGTACATCGCCAATGCTACAGCTGGCATACCAAACATCATCATGACAAAGAAGCCTGCCATAAACATACCGGCATGAGGGTCACCGGCAAAGAAACGATTGAGGTCACCCGTAGCAACGACACCAGCCGGCGTCGTATACTCACCAAATACGAACCAGATGAAGCTGTTGAGGATATGGTGAAGACCAAACGGGATAAGCAGGCGGTTCAATACACCATAGACAAACGTTCCTACGACTCCGGCGCCGATAATCCACTCACCAATGCCATGAATAAAGGTCTGGCACGGTCCCCAGATTACGCCAAAGATTCCCGCCAGCACAATCGATACGACAGCCGTCACAATCGGCACAAAACGCCGCCCGGAGAAGAACCCCAAAAACTCTGGCATCTTGATATTATAAAAGCGGTTGTAGAGGACACCAGCCTCGATACCGCTGACAATACCAGCCAGCACACTCATGTTGAGGGTCTCATCAATTGCCTTGAGTCCCGAGGTCAGTACCAGATAACCAATACCACCTGCCAGGCCTGCAGCACCGTTATTTTCACGTGCCAAGCCGACAGCAATACCAATTGCAAAGATAAGTGCCAAATTGTCAAAAACCGCACCGCCAGCCTTGGTGATAAACGGAATATTGAATACGTCCGGTGCACCGAGACGCAACAATAGGGCTGCTGCAGGAAGCACAGCAACCGGCAGCATCAATGCCTTACCAATGCTTTGGAGCCTTTCCAAAATACTGTTCATAATCATTCCTCCCTACAAATTATAGCTAATTTGCAAAAAAATAAACCGCCGAGCACTTTTGCCCACGGCGGCCTTTTTTATTATACGTCTTAGGAAGCATACTCGTCAATACCTCTCCTGGTCCCTGCGCAGGATTCCCAGAGCTTCCCTTGTGCGATTCGCTCCCCTGACCATAGCCCAAAGTCTCGTTAGGATTTGCCTTACACCGAAATTTCCCTGGCCGTAAGGATGGAATCAATCTTAACGCTGCGGGTGCTATTGAGATCAATAAACTCCCCACGGGTAGTCTGGACAACCGGCAGACTCGTAACACGGCTTTCATCAATATAGACGATACGGCCGCGTTCGCCATTGCTGAGCTGCACCCAGTTGCCATTCAAAGCATGGCAGAGGTTCTTGATGAACAGCACGCCGTATTCGGTATCGAGTTTGCCATTGACGATATCATCGTAGAGAATTACGAATACATCAAACGGCGAGCGGCGTTTGGCAAAGACACGGTCACCAGCCATGGCATCATAGATGTCGAGGATAGCCAGCACCCGGCCAAAGCGGGAAATCTGATCCTTGGTGAGATTATGCGGATAGCCGGAACCATCACAGCGCTCGTGGTGCTGCAATACCCCTTCCATGATATCCCGGTTAGCGCTGAGCGTCGTCATACCAATCATATCGTGACCAAACTGCGTATGCTTTTTCACCATATCAAATTCTTCTGGGGTCAGCCGACCTTTCTTATCTAAAATATCCTTGGAAATGCGCATCTTGCCCAGATCCAGGAAGAGTCCGGCGATAACCAGGTTATACTGATCCAATACCGACCAATTGAGCCATTTTCCCATCAACCCTGCCAGGATGCCAACGTGCAGGCAATGATTGACCAGAACACTGCCTTCGCGCGTCATGTTATGGATCTGCGAAACCGCTTTTGCCCCATCGCAGAGCTCACGGAAATTCTTCTCATCCATGATGGCTTGCAGCTCCGCAGCATCGAATTCGCCCCGCTCCGAAAGCGCCAAAAACATATGCTCCAGTTTGTGGTACACTTCGTTATAGCAGGCAATATAGTCATCATCGAGCAGGAACTCATTCCCCGGAATATCGATAACAGCCTCTTCTTCCTCAATATAAACCTTAAAGATGGGGCGGTCCAGCAAATTATAAATCAATTCCTTTGTCATTACGGTCCCCGAACCGACAAGGATATTTGCACTTTCATCCATTACATCACGCCCGACCACCATGCCGGCACGCAAATCTTCGATTGCGTATGACTTTAACACTACGATCACCCTTCCGAGGATTACTTACACATCCAAGTTCTAAATATGACAATTTATTATATCATATTTCTTCGTGATTCGTACATACTATTACAAAATTGTTAAAAAGCGCCCCCCTCCCCATATCAAAATGGGCTGTGAAATTACAGTTTATCGGTTAGTGGAGCCTCATTCGAAGCAGCTCTTCGCCGCCGCTAGGGGCAGTGCCAACACTACGCGGGAGATGT
>NZ_JNKI01000026.1 GCF_000702005.1 Selenomonas sp. ND2010
CGTTTTGCAACTTTTTCGATGCTTAATTTAAGATAAAAATTTCGTTTAGGAAAACATCTCCCGTGGAGTGTTGGCACTGCCCCTAGCGGCGGCGAGGAGCTGCTTCGAATAAGGCTCCGCTAACCTGCAAACTGTAAATGACAAAAGCCCCGTTGACTTCTACATGAGTCAACGGGGCTTTTCTCCTAAGCGTTTTATTTATCAAGTTCCAAAATTTTAGCAGCGGCCTCGCTGAGATAATTTCCCTCCACCGTTTCAATTTGACCGGCATCACACTGTGCCGCCAATTCTGGTTTGATGGGAATGCGTCCCAGCACATCCAGACCATACTGTGACGCTACTTCCTCTACATGGCTTTTGCCATAGATTTCGTGACGCTTGCCACAATCCGGACATTCAAAATAGCTCATATTCTCCACCAATCCAAGAATAGGAACCTTCATAGCTTCTGCCATCTTCACCGCTTTTTCCACAATCATGGACACGAGTTCCTGCGGACTCGTGACGATGACAATACCATCCAAGCGGATAGTCTGCATGACGGTCAACGGTACATCACCAGTTCCCGGCGGCATATCCACGAACATATAGTCAACATCCTGCCAGATAAAGTCGTGCCAAAATTGCTTAACGACACCACTGATTACCGGCCCACGCCAAACGACTGGGTCCGTGCTGTTTTCCAACAGCAGATTCATGCTGACGATATCAATGCCGCCAGCAGTGGTTACGGGATATGCACCAGCAGACGTTCCACGCACTTCACCAGTCGTGCCGAACATCTTCGGGATTGACGGCCCCGTGATATCGGCATCCATGATACCAACGTGCTTGCCCTTACGAGACATCGCTACCGACAATAACCCCGTTACTAGCGACTTACCCACACCGCCTTTACCGCTGACTACGGCAATGACATGGCGGATATCGCTGAGTTCATTGGGTTCCTCATGCATATCCCTTACCTTACGGGTATCTGACCCACAGGTCGTACCACAGGAACTGCAATCGTGATTACATGCATCAGACATTGAACATACCTCCCAAAATATAATAAAAAGGAGGGAACTTTCCTGCTGGATTGTTCCCTCCTTTTATTCATGCTGTATAAAATTATGCTTCTACCGTATCGGTTTCGGCGCTTTCTTCAGCAACTTCTTCCACCGGTTTCGGGTCGTTATCGACAATCTTGAGGTTGCGATAACGGCTCATGCCCGTACCAGCCGGAATGAGTTTACCGATGATAACGTTCTCCTTAAGGCCAATCAGCGGATCGACTTTGCCCTTGATAGCAGCATCCGTCAGGACACGGGTCGTCTCCTGGAACGATGCAGCGGACATGAAGGAATCCGTAGCGAGCGATGCCTTCGTGATACCAAGGAGGATCGGTTTAGCTACAGCCGGCTCGCCGCCTTCCTCGATAGCCTTCGTATTGGCACCCTCGAAGGAGTTGATATCGATGTACTCGCCTGGCAGGAAGTCCGTGCTGCCGGACTCCTCGATCTTCACTTTGTGAAGCATCTGGCGGACCATTACCTCGATATGCTTATCGTTGATCTCAACACCCTGAGATTTGTATACTTTCTGTACCTCGTATACGAGATAACGCTGCGTAGCCTGCAGACCGCAAACGCGCAGGATATCGTGCGGGTTGATGGAACCTTCCGTGAGCTTGTCGCCCGGCTTCAAGTGCATTCCCTGCTTAGCTGCCATACGAGCACCATACGGGATAGCATATTCGCGAGCTTCGCCTTCGTCCGGAACAATCGTAACCTTGCGCATACCCTTACCGGAATCCTCAACCTCAGCACGGCCTTCGATCTCGGCAATGATAGCATGATGTTTCGGCTTACGTGCCTCGAAGAGCTCCTCGACACGCGGAAGACCCTGGGTAATATCGTCACCTGCGACACCACCGGAGTGGAACGTACGCATGGTGAGCTGCGTACCCGGCTCACCGATAGACTGTGCGGCGATGATACCGACTGCCTCACCGATTTCAACCTCAGCCTGGTTGGCAAGGTCACGGCCATAGCACTTGATGCAGACGCCGAACTGCGACTTACAGGTCAGGACGCTGCGGATCGATACATGATCACGGACTTTCTCGATGCGTTTAGCGAGGTCCTCATCAACCGTATCGTTGATGGAAGCGATGCGCTCGCCCGTCTGCGGGTCATCGATGTTCTCAGCAAGAACACGGCCGACAATACGCTCAGCCAACGACTCGATAATGCCGTCGCCTTCTTTGATGGCCTCGACTTCGATACCGCGGACGTTATTGTTGCGAACACGAAGTTCCTTAGCGCTGCTGTCGAGAATCGACTGAATCTTAGCTTCGTCAAGATGCTCGCCAGCTGCCAGGATAACATTGCCATCCTCATCGACAACATCACGCGTAACTTCCTTGCCATTCATCTCATGCAGCATGGAATCCTTGATCTTCGCACGAGCAGCTGCATCCGGTTCGCCGAGGGAAATTGCCTCGGTAATCATCGCATTGCTGATAGCTGCCTCGGAAGCCAGCGAAGAACCGCGTACCATGATTTCGGATACGCTCTTCTCGCCGATGATCTGAAGTTCTTCCTCGCCGAGAATGGTGTCCTTCGTAAAGAGGACTTCTTTGGTCTCCGGATCGAGGACATCGGCACCGAGCAGACGGCCCATAAGGCTGTCGTTGAGAATCTCGAGAGCATCGAGCGTGGATTCTGCCAGACGTGCACGAGCCTGAACCATGTTGAGCGTCGAGATATCACAGTCCTCTTCACGGACAATGACATCCTGAGCGACGTCAACGAGACGACGCGTAAGATAACCCGAGTCAGCCGTACGCAGAGCCGTATCGGCAAGACCTTTACGAGCACCATGCGACGAAATGAAGTAATCGGATACCGACAGACCTTCACGGAAGTTCGCCGTGATTGGCAGGTCGATGATCTTACCAGACGGGTCAGCCATCAGACCGCGCATACCAGCCAGCTGACGCATCTGCTGTTTGTTACCACGGGCACCGGAGTCAGCCATCATGAAGATTGGGTTGAAGGTGTCCATGTTGTCCATCATCGCATCAGCGACGTCATCCGTAGCCACCGACCAGAGGTCAACGACCTTATGATAACGCTCTTCTTCCGTGATAAGACCACGGTCGAACTGACGCTCAACTTTATTGACGATTTTCTGCGTATCGGCAATGATGGTCTTTTTCTTCGGCGGTACGATAACGTCGGAGATAGCAACCGTCATGCCGGCAATGCAGGCATAATGATAACCGAGGTTCTTGACGTTATCAATGACCTCTGCGGTCTTCGTAGCGCCAAAGTGGTTATAGCAGTTCGCAACCAGTTTACCGAGTTCCTTCTTGTTCATAAGGATACCCAGGCATTCCTGATCGGAATCTTTTTCTTTGTAGTAGTAACGAAGCTCCGGCGGCAGGATTTCACTGAAAATCATGCGGCCCAGCGACGTCTTGACAAGACCATGGCCCTCAATGCGGCAGGTAATCTGTGCCTGCAAGTCGAGATCATGCTGCTGGTATGCGAGGAGTGCCTCGGCAATACCCGTAACAGCCATTCCCTCGCCCTTTGCACCAGGACGAACAATGGTCAAATAGTAGGCACCCAGAACCATGTCCTGCGTCGGAACGATGATTGGTTTACCATCTTTCGGAGCCAGGATGTGGTTGGCAGCCAGCATCAGGATACGAGCCTCTGTCTGGGCCTCAGCCGACAAGGGCAGATGGATAGCCATCTGGTCACCATCGAAGTCGGCGTTGTAAGCCGTACAAGCCAGCGGATGGAGCTTCAGGGCACGGCCCTCAGTGAGAACCGGCTCGAAAGCCTGGATACCGAGACGATGCAGCGTCGGGGCACGGTTCAAAAGAACCGGATGCTCTTTGATGACATCCTCGAGCACATCCCAAACTTCCGGACGGGCACGCTCAACCATACGCTTAGCCGATTTGATGTTATGCGCAGCACCCGAAGCTACGAGTTTCTTCATAACGAACGGCTTGAAGAGCTCGAGCGCCATTTCCTTCGGCAGACCGCACTGGTGAAGCTTGAGCTCCGGACCAACGACGATAACCGAACGGCCCGAGTAGTCAACGCGTTTACCCAGGAGGTTCTGACGGAAACGGCCCTGTTTACCTTTCAGCATGTCCGAAAGGGACTTGAGTGGGCGGTTGCCCGGGCCCGTAACCGGACGGCCACGGCGACCGTTATCAATCAGGGCGTCAACAGCCTCCTGCAGCATGCGTTTCTCGTTGCGGACGATGATGTCCGGAGCCCCGAGATCCAGCAGACGTTTCAGGCGGTTGTTACGGTTGATGACACGACGATAGAGGTCATTGAGGTCAGACGTTGCAAAACGGCCGCCATCGAGCTGTACCATCGGACGAAGTTCCGGCGGAATGACCGGAACAACGTCGAGAATCATCCAGGACGGTTTGTTGCCAGACTTGCGGAAAGCCTCGACAACTTCCAGACGACGGATGGCACGAATCTTCTTCTGACCAGACGTCGTGCGAACGTCCTTGCGCAGCGATTCGCTCATTGCCTCAAGGTCAAGCTCATCGAGGAGCTCCTTGATAGCCTCAGCACCCATGCCGACGCGGAACGTATTGCCGTACTTCTCAAGAGCATCATGATACTCTTTTTCAGAGAGCAGGCTCTTCTTCGCCAAATCCGTGTTTTCACCCGGATCCAGAACGATATAGTAAGCGAAGTACAGGACTTTCTCGAGAGCTCGTGGCGAGATATCGAGAATAAGGCCCATACGGCTTGGGATACCTTTAAAGTACCAGATATGGGATACCGGAGCAGCAAGCTCGATATGGCCCATACGCTCGCGGCGCACCTTGGCACGCGTAACTTCAACGCCGCAGCGATCGCAGACAATGCCCTTATAGCGGATACGCTTATACTTACCGCAATGGCATTCCCAGTCACGGGTCGGTCCAAAGATACGCTCGCAGAACAAACCGTCGCGCTCTGGTTTCAGCGTGCGATAGTTGATGGTCTCCGGCTTCTTAACCTCACCGTACGACCACTCGCGGATTTTCTCCGGAGAGGCCAGACCGATGCGCATCGAATCAAAATTATTTACATCCAGCAAAGAGATGACACTCCCTTCTTATTCCTCACCATCATCAGCATTGTCTACGGCCGGGTCTTCAATCGAACCCATGCTGCCGATGTCGGCAATGATGTCGTCCGGCTTTTCATCATCAGACGGAGCACCTTCATCGTAGGAGTCTGCTCCAGCCGTCTGCGACGCAGCGGCGCCTTCTTTATTCGGATCAACACCAGCGACGTCAAGATCGAGATCTTTTGCCGTCTTGTTGATATCTTCATCATCATCCTCGTCCAAAAGCGAGATTTCCTTGGCATCCTCATTGAGCACCTTGATATCGAGACCGATAGACTGGAGCTCTTTGATAAGAACTTTGAAGGACTCCGGCACACCCGGTTCCGGAATGTTCTCGCCCTTGACGATGGCTTCATAAGCTTTAACACGTCCGACAACATCATCGGATTTAACTGTCAGGATTTCCTGCAGCGTGTAGGCAGCACCGTATGCCTCGAGGGCCCAAACCTCCATCTCACCGAAACGCTGGCCACCGAACTGGGCTTTACCACCGAGCGGCTGCTGCGTAACGAGGGAGTACGGTCCCGTGGAACGCGCATGAATCTTATCGGCAACGAGATGATGCAGCTTGAGGAAGTACGTGCAGCCAACCGTTACGCGGTTCTCGAACGGTTCACCCGTACGGCCATCGTAGAGGACCGTCTTGCCGTCAGCCGGCAGACCAGCCGCTTTAACCGTGCCCCAAACATCATCGTCTTTCGCACCGTCGAAGACCGGCGTTGCGATATGGATACCAGCGACATCCGGTTTCGGCATGCCATACTTATCAAAGTCATAGCCAGCATCACGCAGACGCTGCTCAACCGTCGGATCGCCGTCCTTGATCTGCTGACCGAGGACTTTGACAGCCATACCGAGATGAACCTCGAGCACCTGACCGATGTTCATTCGCGACGGAACGCCCAACGGGTTCAGCACGAGATCGACCGGCGTGCCATCCGGCAGGAACGGCATGTCTTCCTGACGCATGATGCGGGAAACGACACCCTTGTTACCGTGACGACCTGCCATCTTATCGCCGATGGAAATCTTACGTTTCTGAGCGATGTAGACGCGAACCAGACGGTTGACGCCTGGCGGCAGCTCATCGTTGTTCTCGCGGCTGAAGATCTTGACATCGACAATCTTACCCTGTTCGCCATGAGGTACACGCAAGGAAGTGTCGCGAACTTCACGAGCCTTCTCACCGAAGATAGCGCGCAGCAGGCGCTCCTCTGCCGTAAGCTCCGTCTCGCCTTTCGGCGTGACCTTACCGACGAGGATATCGCCAGGACGTACGTCAGCACCGATGGAAATGATACCCTCTTCGTCGAGGTCTTTGAGAGCCTCTTCTGCAACGTTCGGGATATCGCGGGTGATTTCCTCAGGACCAAGCTTCGTGTCGCGGGCATCGCACTCGTACTCCTCGATATGAATCGACGTGTAGAGGTCGCGTTTTACGAGGTTCTCCGACAGGAGGACAGCATCCTCGTAGTTGTAGCCTTCCCAAGGCATGTAGGCAACGATGATGTTGTAACCAAGAGCCAGCTCGCCATGGTCCGTAGCCGGGCCATCAGCAATCGGCTGCTTCTCGACAACCTTGTCGCCTTTATATACGATAGGAACCTGATTGATGCAGGTACCCTGGTTGGAACGCAGGAATTTCTGCAGTTTATAATGATCGAGCTCACCATCTTCACGGCGGACATCGATGTAGTCAGCCGTTACATGCTCAACCGTACCAGCATGTTTGGCAAGGATCATGACGCCGGAGTCGCAGGCAGCTTTGTACTCCATGCCAGTACCGACCAGCGGTGCCTGGGTGCGGAGCAGAGGAACTGCCTGACGCTGCATGTTCGCACCCATGAGGGCACGGTTCGCATCGTCGTTCTCGAGGAACGGGATCATTGCCGTTGCAATCGAGAAGACCTGACGCGGGCTAACGTCCATGTAGTCAACCGTGTCGCGGTTATGCAGACCGGTTTCTTCGTTATAACGAGCCGTTACACGCTCATTGATGAACCACTCATTTTCATCGAGCGGCTCATTGGCCTGTGCGATTACGAGCTCATCCTCTTCATCAGCCGTCAGATAACGGACTTCATCCGTTACCTTATGCGTTACCTTGTCGACACGGCGATACGGCGTCTCCATGAAGCCGAACTGGTTGACACGGGCATAGGTAGCCAGCGAACCGATAAGACCGATATTCGGTCCCTCAGGAGACTCTACCGGACACATGCGGCCATAATGGGAGTTGTGTACGTCGCGGACTTCGAAGCCTGCGCGCTCACGGGACAGACCACCCGGTCCAAGTGCCGACAGACGGCGCTTATGCGTCAACTCGGACAGCGGGTTATGCTGGTCCATGAACTGAGACAGCTGGGAGGAACCAAAGAACTCTTTGATTGCTGCCACAACCGGACGGATATTGATAAGTGCCTGCGGCGTGATGACATCAACATCCTGAATCGTCATACGCTCACGAACGACACGCTCCATACGGGAAAGACCGATACGGAACTGATTCTGCAACAATTCGCCTACTGCACGAACGCGGCGGTTGCCCAGATGGTCGATATCATCCGTGCTGCCAAAACCATCCATGAGATTCAACAGATAGTTGATCGACGCAATAATATCGTTTTTCGTGATAGTACGCTCATGAATGTCAAGCGTCGGGCTGCACAGCATTTTCACCTTGCCGCCATCTTTATTCAGCGCATAAAGCGTTACCAGCTTGCCCTCGCCGAAGAGCTGCTTTTCGCGCTCAACGTCTACAGCATCCAGCATGCTTTCCGTAACGACTTCGCCCTGCGGGATGACGATTTCACCGGTCTCAGTATCTACAATCGGCTCAGCTAACACTTTGCCGAGGATACGGCGTTTCCAGCCCAATTTCTTCGTCAGCTTATAACGGCCAACGGTAGCCAGATCATAGCGTTTCGGGTCAAAGAACAGCGAATTGAGAAGCTGCGTTGCATTATCCTCATTTGCTGGTTCACCCGGACGGAGGCGTTTATAAATCTCAATGACAGCCTTGCCCTGAGATTTCACTTCCTCACCATCGCGTTCAAGAGTATTCATGATACGCGGGTCTTCCCCAAAGAGGTCGATAATTTCTTCATCGGTAGCAAAGCCAAGGGCGCGGATGAAATACGTCACCGGCATCTTACGCGTGCGGTCAATACGTACCGATACCACATCATTCGTATCCGTCTCGAGCTCAATCCAAGCGCCACGGTTCGGGATTACCGTCGAATTATAGAGATGTTTACCGGTCGGGTCAATTTCTTCTCCATAATAAGCGCCAGGAGAACGGACCAACTGGCTGACGATAACGCGCTCAGCACCATTGATGATGAACGTACCCGTATCCGTCATGAGCGGGAAATCGCCCATGAATACTTCCTGTTCTTTAATTTCACCGGTCTCACGGTTAATGAGACGGACATTGACCCGGATAGGAGCCGCATAGGTTACATCGCGCTCTTTGCACTCGTCAAGGCCGTATTTCGGCTCGCCAAGCGAAAAGCTCTCAAAGGACAATACGAGATTCTCAGAAAAGTCCTTGATTGGCGAAATGTCGTTGAAAATTTCCTGCAAACCCTCATCGAGGAACCACTTGTAGCTGTTCCGCTGAATATCCAGCAGATGCGGCATCTCCATGACTTCCTTGATTCTGGCATAGCTATACCTGGTTCTTTTGCCCACCGGCACAGGATTAAATAACAAATCCTTCACCCCTTAGCCTGATTTTTACTAGAATGATCTTTGAAATGCAGGGATTATAACCACACAAACAACAGCGGAATACAGGAACCAGAAAAAAAACAAGGTATGAGACATTTTACACCTTGCTTCCAGTTCCTTTCCGCTTGCGCATAGTTATCCCTATTCATTTTCCTGTAGTTCCCTAGTTTAGCACTGTTTCCTCATTCTGTCAAGCATTCCTGCTTGGCAATATAAAAAAAGAACCACTCCCGAAGGAGTGATTCTTGGAAACGTTCTGGACTGAAATTACTTCAGTTCAACCGTAGCGCCAGCCTCTTCAAGAGCAGCCTTGAGGGACTCAGCCTCAGCCTTAGCAACGTTCTCTTTAACAGCAGCCGGAGCGCCATCAACGAGAGCCTTAGCCTCTTTCAGGCCGAGACCCGTAGCTTCACGGACAGCTTTGATAACATTGATTTTCTTGTCGCCAGCGGATGCGAGCATAACCGTGAACTCGGATTTCTCTTCGCCAGCAGCAGCGCCTGCAGCACCTGCAGCAGCAACTGCAACCGGAGCAGCAGCGCTAACGCCGAATTTCTCTTCCATAGCTTTTACGAGCTCAGACAGCTCGAGGACAGTCATGTTCTCAATGGCTTCCATGATTTCTTCTTTAGTCATTTGAATATACCTCCAAAAATCTTTTCTTTTAATTAATTTCTTAAATTATATGAGGGAACGCGATTAAGCGGATTCCTTCTGAGCGCGAACAGCGTCAAGCACATAAACAGCATTGCGGATAACACCCTGCAGAACGTTGACCGTATTGGAAATCGGAGCGTTCATGCTGCCCAGCATCTTGGCGATGAGTTCCTCGCGAGACGGCAGCGAAGCCAGAGCCTTGACCTCATTAGCGTCAATGACCTTGCCCTCAACCGTACCAACTTTAACCGTCAGTACCTCGTTCTCGTCGAGTTTGTTCTTTTTGATGAAGCCGCAGATGACTTTTGCCGGAGCAATAGCATCCTCCATAGAGAATGCAAAAGCCGTCGTGCCTTCGAGATGCTCCTCAAAGCCCTCGATACCTGCTTCTTTAGCAGCCAGACGGAGCATCGTGTTCTTGACAACATGATACGTTACGCCAGCAGCGCGGAGCTCGCGGCGGAGTTCCGTGTCCTGAGCAACCGTCAGACCTTTGTAGCCCGTGAGGACTACGCCTTTAGCATTCGTCAGCTGATCTTTGAGTTCAGCGACGATTGCCTGTTTTTTCGTTAAATCTGCCATTCTAGAATACACCTCCTGTCTTCAATAAATTTTAAAGCCTGCAAAAAAACCTCCGGCTGCACCAGCCGGAGGTTGAATAGTCAAATTCAGTGTGCTCCGGCCTCGGCAGGCGACGAATCGTCGTTAGATGATAAAATCAAACCTGCTGTCTACAGCCATCGTTATACAGTTGTTGAGACCGGAGCCTCGTGAACCTAATCAGCTCAGATTAGAGCTGAACCGGGATACCAGGGCCCATCGTTGCGCTGACCGTAATGGAGCGCATGTACTGGCCTTTAGCAGCAGCCGGTTTTACACGGTTCAGTGTATCAATCAGGGCCTGGAAGTTCTGCTGAAGCTTCTCAGCGTCGAAGGATGCCTTACCGATCGGGCAATGTACATTACCAGCTTTGTCGGTACGGTACTCGACTTTACCTGCTTTAATCTCGGAAATAGCCTTCGTGAGATCCATCGTAACCGTGCCCAGTTTCGGGTTCGGCATGAGGCCGCGAGGACCAAGGACCTTACCAAGACGACCGACAGTGCCCATCATGTCCGGAGTAGCGACAGCGACATCGAAGTCGAGCCAGCCGCCCTGGATTTTCTGGACGATTTCATCGGAACCAACGAAGTCAGCACCTGCTGCTTCTGCTTCCTTAACTTTCTCGCCTTTTGCGAAGACGAGTACGCGCTTGGATTTACCCGTGCCATGCGGCAGGACCATAGCGCCGCGGACCTGCTGATCAGCGTATTTCGGATCAACGCCGAGACGTACATGCAGCTCGATAGTCTCATCGAACTTAGCCGTAGCCGTCTTCTTAACGAGATCCATAGCCTCAGCAGCCGTGTAGACCTTGCCAGCTTCTACGAGCTTGCAAGCGTCCTGATATTTCTTACCAGCTTTAGCCATTGTAAGTAATCTCCTCTCGTGGTAATAACGGTAATTTGCCTCCCACGGGATGAAATCATCGACAACAATTAGTCAACGATTTCAATACCCATGCTGCGTGCCGTACCCTCGATCATGCGGGTAGCAGCCTCGATGTCAGCAGCGTTGAGGTCAGCCATCTTGCTCTCAGCAATCTTCATTGCCTCTGCACGCGGCAGTTTAGCAACTTTGTTCTTGTTCGGCTCACCAGAAGCTTTGTCGATCTTAGCAGCCTTCTTCAGAAGAACAGCAGCCGGCGGAGTCTTGGTGATGAACGTGAAGGATCTATCCTCAAAAACCGTGATGACAACAGGGATGACAAGACCAGCCTGTGCCTTGGTTCTCTCGTTGAATTCCTTACAGAAGCCCATGATGTTGACACCAGCCTGACCAAGAGCCGGACCTACCGGAGGAGCCGGATTAGCTTTACCAGCAACAACCTGGAGCTTGACAATCTTAGAAACTTTCTTTGCCATTGTATTTACACCTCCCAAAAATGGATTTTAGTGGCTTCAATTAGAGCGTTTCGACCTGATTGAAGCCAAGGTCAATCGGGGTTTCTTCTACAAGAACCTTCAGTCGGCCTTTTTCCTGATCAATCTCAGAAACTGTGCCGGTGTAGTTCTCAAAAACACCCGAGTTGATGCGAACCACATCCCCGACGGAAACGTCCAGTTCGGGTTTGAGCTCTTCCTCGCCCATGGATTTCAAGATACGTTTCGCTTCAGCATCAGTAAGCGGAATCGGGTGTTTCTCGGAACCGACAAAACCCGTTACACCGGTGGTGTTGCGCACAACGTACCAGGAATGCTCATCAACAATCATGTCAACCAGCACATAGCCTGGGAAGACTTTTCTCGGAACGACTTTTTTCTTGCCGTCTTTGATTTCGACCTCATCCTCTACCGGAACGACGACATTAAAAATCATGTCGCTCATGTTGGCCGTGTGAATCAGGCGCTCGAGATTTGCTTTAACCTTATTCTCGTAACCTGAATAGGTATGAATTACATACCATGCTCTGCCAGGATTATCCTGACGGAGATCCATCTCGTCCTTGTCTGCCATGCTTATCTCACCCTGCTTACCTTAAAATGATGTGGAACAATCTTGCAAAGACCGTATCGCAGAACCAAATCAGGGCGCAGACAATCGCAACAGCGATGCCGACAACTATCGTATAGTTGAAAAGCTCCTTCTTTGTTGCCCAGGATACTTTTTTCATCTCGGCGATTACTTCGTCTATGAATTTCTTCACAGTTACTTCACATCTCCGTTCAACCCGCTAAAGCGATTATTTCGTCTCTTTGTGCAGCGTGTGCTTCTTGCAGAACTTGCAGTACTTATTGAACTCCAGACGATCCGGGTTGTTCTTCTTGTTCTTGTTGGTACGGTAGTTGCGGCTTTTGCACTCCGTGCACTCCAACGTGATATTGTTGCGCATCTCTTATTACACCCCTTACGCTCAGAAACTATGACTCTTTCACAATGTCACTAATACAATTTATCACACTTGCTAAAGGCTGTCAATAAAAAAACCTTGACAAGGCGAAATTATTTTTCGACATTATACATAAATAAAACCCCTTCTACAGGGGTTCATTTGTAAATTTGGTGGCGGCGAAGAGATTTGAACTCCTGACACTGCGGGTATGAACCGCATGCTCTAGCCAACTGAGCTACGCCGCCAGAATATATGGAGCTGATAACCAGGATTGAACTGGTGACCTTATCCTTACCAAGGATACGCTCTACCGACTGAGCTATATCAGCGATTCCAGCATTTGGTTGCGGGAACAGGACTTGAACCTGTGACCTTCGGGTTATGAGCCCGACGAGCTACCGACTGCTCCATCCCGCGATAATAAAAATTATCTTCGAATGTTGGGTATTATCATTTGGTTGCGGGGACAGGACTTGAACCTGTGACCTTCGGGTTATGAGCCCGACGAGCTACCGACTGCTCCACCCCGCGATATTTCTGCATCCGTGATGCTTTGCTTTCGCATCACCGGCTGACAAGAAATTATTATAGAGCATAGCACGGAATCCGTCAACCCCTTTTTTGAAAAAAAATAAAAAAATTAGCAGAAGATTTCTCTCCTGCTAATTTTCCGTCGCTTCAAGCGCTGACTTATTTCTTTTTCTTAGTTGCACTAGCTGCTTTCTCTTCTTTATCATCAAAGAGATACAAATAACGTTCTTTGAACTTTTTCGGCTCCATACGGTAGGCATTGGCCAGGCCTGGATCCTCGAGATCTTCTCTCTCCAAACGCATCATGAGCCCGCGGGCAATCCGATACTGAATGGAATCGATATTGACCTTGCGAACCATTGTTTTACCCGTTGCCGGATCTTTAATATCTTCAAAACGCATGGGAACCGCCTTGTTATCCTGAATCGTAATCAAAGCACCACTATCGCCAGCCATGAGGAATTTGACGGCCGAATAACCCAGGGAGCGCGCATAATCGATATCATAAGCAATTGGCGCCGTGCAACGGAGCTCATACCCAATTTCCTTATCAATAACCGAAATCTTGATTCCAAGTTTTTTTACTTCTGCCAATACAGCCTGCTTGAGAATCTCACCGAAGTCAAGCTCACTATAGCGGATATGTCCATGTTCATCTTTGACTACCGTACCCAGTTTTTCAAAATCTTCCGGCGCGATTTTCTCGATGACACCCTCAGCAATAACCGCTACACCATAATTCTTGCCAGTCAAATAACGTTTAACTACTGACCCCGTGATGATATCAACGATCTGCTGCAGCGGAATCTTTTCTTCAGGGAACTCCTCAGGAATTACCGTAAGAGCTGCTCCCGCACTTCGTCCCATACCCAGAGCCAGATGACCTGCGGTCCGCCCCATCGCAATGGTGAAATACCAACGATTGTTAGTCGTGCGGGCATCTTCCATGAGGTTTTCAATCTCAGTCGTAGCAAAAGCACGTGCCGTTTCAAAGCCAAAAGTCGGAACACCTTCCGGAAGCGGCAAATCGTTATCAATTGTCTTTGGGACATGAACGACATTGATGGTGCGCCCCATCTTGCGCGCATATTCTGAAACCGCTGCCGAGCTGTAGGCCGTGTCATCGCCACCAATCGTCACGAGATGCGTAACGCCGAGCTCTGTGAGCGTCTCGACAACCGTACGCAGATCCGACTCTTTTTTCGTCGGATTAAAACGTGACATCTTGAGGATGCAGCCACCAGTCAGGTGAATCCGACTGATATTCTTGGGTTCCAGACGAACATAATTCTTTTCTCCACGACCGATGCGGGAAAAACCGTCGTAAATCCCTAAGACATCCCAGCCATGACGAGTTGCCTCATTGACTACACCTGAGATAACGCTGTTGATGCCTGGCGCCGGTCCACCGCCGCAAACAATGGCAATAACATTTTTGATACCAATCATGGAATCTCCCCCTTTTATTTGGTTACAGTGAAAGTTTTCGACCTTTTTTCAGGATTTCCTGCCTGTTTTGATGGATTTTTTGAAAATTTACGACAACTATCCAACAAAAAAACTTCCCGATAGAACCTATCAGGAAGTTTTTTTATTAGTGCCGCCCCATCTTGGAACGATTGCCAAAGTTTGTTTTTGTTTTCTTTGGCGCAGCCGCACGGCGGCTTCGCCCGTTGCGCCCCTTATGCGATGCGCCCTTGCGATTGGCGTACTTGGAAAGAGGCTTCGTCTTTTTTTTCTTCTCTTCGCGTTTTTTGCGAATTTCCTGCAAGATTTGCGCCTGCTTCTCCTGGCGTTTATGATGGCGCTCCGAATGCTCCTTACGAATACGATTCTTGATACCTGTCTCAATACGACGCAATAAATCGTATTGCCGTGCATTGACAAAAGTCACCGCTTTTCCCTGCTGACCTGCACGACCAGTACGTCCGATGCGGTGAATATAGCTTTCTGCATCATGCGGAATATCGTAGTTGAAGACATGGGTCACACCTTCAATATCAAGGCCACGAGCTGCAATATCCGTAGCACAAAGTATCTGAAGCTCCGCTTTACGGAAACGCTTGAGTACCAGGGCACGCTGCACCTGTGACAAATCACCATGAAGCTCATCCACCAGGTAGCCACGAGCCGCTAATGCCATCGTAACCATGTGCGCACGTTGTTTGGTATGACAAAATACCATAGCCAAATACGGATTATCTCCATTAATACATTCACACAGACGGTCGATTTTCTGTTCTTCCGTTGTATCAATGATAACCTGCTCAATGGCATCCAGTGTCACATGCTCACTTTTTATTTTGATATTTTCAGGAGCCCGCATATAACGAGCTGCCAATGCCTTGATGCGGTCCGGCATCGTAGCGGAAAACAGCGTCAGCTGACGATCATTAGCAGAAGCCTTCAATAATACTTCTACATCCTCAATAAAACCCAGCCGCATCATTTCATCTGCTTCATCCAGAACCACCTTATTGACTTTTGACAAATCAATGGTACCGCGGCGCAGATGGTCGAGCAGACGTCCCGGTGTCCCGATGATGAGCTGCGGATGCCGACGAAGTTTCTGTTTCTGGCGTTCAATATCCTGCCCACCGTAAATAACCAATGAACTAACGCCAGCAGCCTCACCTACCACAGCTGCCACTTTGGCGATCTGGATCGCGAGTTCACGAGTTGGTGTTACCACTAGGGCTTGAGCCACGTCAGCCTGGGGCTTGATTTTTTCCAGGATAGGCAGCAAAAATGCTAGCGTCTTGCCGGTACCAGTCTGGGCCTGAGCAATGACATCCTTACCCGCACGAACTAGTGGAATCGCTGTCTCCTGAACAGGAGTCGCCTCTTTGATTCCCTTGTTGCGCAGCACCTTGCATACGTTATCGCTGATTCCTAATTCTTTAAATGCGGTCATTACGACGACAATACCTCCGTACCTGTTTCCGTGATGAGAATCGTCTTCTCCCACTGAGCTGACAGTTTTTTATCCTTCGTGCGCACCGTCCAATTATCACTGCTGTCCACGGTGACCTGCTTCTTGCCAACATTAATCATCGGCTCAACGGTCAGCACCATGCCCGGCACTAACAACATGCCAGTATTCGCTTCACCCTCATGGGCTACAAACGGCTCCATGTGAAAATCCTTGCCAACACCATGTCCTCCCAAATCCGTTACCACGGAGTAACCATTTAGATGTGCATAATCCCCGCAAGCGGCACTGATATCTCCTACAAAATGCCAAGGCTTGGCCGCAGCAATACCGCGTTCCATACATTCTTTTGTAATACGCACCAATTTCTCTGCCTCCGGCGAGACATTTCCTACCATAAACATACGGGATGCATCGGCATAGTAGCCATCCAACGTCGTCGTTATATCAATATTGAGGATGTCGCCCTCCTTCAAAATCGTCTTCGTCGACGGGATGCCATGACAAACTACTTCATTGATGGAAATGCAGCAGCTCTTCGGAAAGCCTTCATAATTAAGGCAGGACGGATAACCACCGCGCTCTACAATGTAATCATGGACCGCTTTATCAATAGAAGCCGTGTCCACGCCCGCTTTTACCAAAGACCCTGCCAAATCCAATGCACCATCATTGATCACCCCCGCTTTGCGGATACCTTCGATATCATGGGCATTGTTGATAATTTTCTTCGGCGGAGGGCACTGCCCCAAAAATACGTTGAATTTCATCTCATCCAAACGCTCATCAAAATCGGCATGACACTTCTTATATTTTTTGCCACTGCCACACCAGCACAAATCATTTCTCTGCATAAATTGCAATATCTCCTTTATATATGGAATCAACTTCCGTGGTTCCTAATCAAATACAGCACATTTTATTATAGCGCGATTGTTACATATTGGCTATAGGTAAAAATGGAACAATCGCGTTTCGTCAGAACAGCTCCAGCAGTTCTTATGACCCAGTTGACCTCTCAGGTACTAACATGATATAATATCAAAAGTTTAAATTGAAAATTAGAGATTGATATGTACTATTTTGAGGAGGTCTTCTATTGCGTAGAAAAATTGGTGCTATGCTTTTAGCCGCCGCATTCTGTTTTTCGTTTCCTTCGGTCAGCGATGCAGCGGCGTTCCGTCTCGGTGACACTGGACAGGAAGTAACAGAAATCCAGCAGGCTTTGGCCAGCTCCGGTTACGATGTAAGTGTTGACGGCGACTTTGGTCCAGCTACCCAGGAAGCGGTCCGTCAGTTCCAAAAGGATAATCATCTTGATGTCGATGGACTTGTCGGCGCGCAATCCTATGAGATGCTGCTTCACCGTCCGATGCCAAACATAAAACCAGAATCCTACATCAGCAGTGGCAATAACGTCATCGATACTGCCCAGCAGTTCCTCGGCGTTCCGTATGTGTGGGGCGGTTCCTCTCCGAGTGGCTTTGATTGTTCTGGTTTCGTACAATATGTCTTCGCCCGCTGTGGCATCGACTTGCCGCGAACGGCAGATGTCCAGGCAACGGCTGGTATACCAGTTAGCAAAGCGGAGCTTCAGCCCGGCGACTTGGTATTCTTCGCTGGTGATTATGTGAACATTTCTCACGTAGGTATTTACGTGGGCAACGGCAAGATGATTCATGCCTCCACTACTTACGGCATTGCTTACGATGATTTATCCCGTGATTATCGGGTAGCCCATTACGCTGGTGCCTGCCGCGTACTTCAGTAAAACAACACCATAAAACTCCCTGTCTTCGGACGGGGAGTTTTTCATTTGACATGTCTACTTGATTGTATTATATTAGACAGGATTGAATACTAAAAAAGGATGTGTCTACTCATGACAACCTGGATAAAGCGCCTGAGTATCTTTGCGCTTACACTTTTGTTAATCGGCTTTGCTGTTTGTGCCTATCTGATGCACACAGCCGCCCAATCTGTCCCTGTGCTCAATTACCATCAAATCAACGATCGCGATGAAAACGCCTTGACCGTCCACACGGACCAGTTTGAGGCCCAAATGAAATATCTGGCCGACAATGGTTTTCACACCATTACGCCAGCTGAGATGTTCGACGCTTGGGAAAACGGTACCGAACTGCCCGATAAACCGGTCGTTCTCACTTTCGACGATGGATATGTGGATAACTACCGCAACGCTTACCCTATTCTTGAAAAGTACAATTTAAAAGGTACGATTTTCTTAATTTCTGATTATGTGAGCACTTATCCCAATTACTTGACCTGGGCTCAGGTCGAGGAAATGCAGGAAAGCGGCCGCATCGATTTTGAGAGCCATACCCTTTCCCATATGGAGCTGGATTCTACCAGCCCCGAGGAAACCTGGAAGCAGCTTGACGGTTCAAAAAAAGCCTTAGAATGGCACTTGCAAAAAGAAGTAAATTTCATTGCTTATCCCTGCGGTTCCTATGATGATGAACTCATCAAAATGACCAAGGATGCTGGATATCGCGCTGCTTTTACCGTCAATTACGGCGTCAGCAGCCAGAACGAAAATCCATTTGTCTTGGACCGCATACCAATCTTCGGCTGCACGGATCACACCCAACTGCGTTTCAAATTGCGCTTGGAATATTCTCCGATTTTCGCACCGTTAGCCAAAATCCACAAAAACCTATTGACGAACGGCCACACATTCCTGGCCAAATTTATTCCGACCCCATAAGCTTTTGATCCGCTAAAAGGGTCTGTGAAAAATCCCTTTATATTGACACAAAATATAGAAGCCTCCATAAGATTGATGAATCTACCTTATGGAGGCTTCTATTAATTTATCCACGCACTTTTTACCAATTACAGTTTGCAAGGGAGTAGTACCGAGTTCGTGTTCGAGGTAAGTCGCCGGCGGCGGGGGCCCCAGTACCAACGCTCCACCGGTGACAACCCGCTACAAGAAATTTTTGCCTTTTAATTAAGAGTTGGAAAACAGTTAAACGCGCTTCGCTTGGACGAAACTGCTTTTCCAACGAGAACGCAGGCAAAAATTTCTTGCTTCACGCGGAACGTCAAGGCTACGCTTATGGTACTGGGACCCCCGCCGCCTCGGTTAGAGTCGGCACGAATTGCTGCGCCCTCGGATGGGGTAGCCCTGCGAAACTCGCCACAGACTCAGCCGCCGCTAGGGGCAGTGCCATAAACGAAGCGTTTGATGTTTTCCGTGAAGAACGAAATTTTTATCCTCACCGTTCGTCGAAAAATTGCTACCGTTCAAGCGAAGCGCGTTTTGCAACTTTTTCGATGCTTAATTAAAGATAAAAATTTCGTTTAGGAAAACATCTCCCGTGGAGTGTTGGCACTACCCCTAGCGGCGGCGAAGAGTTGCTTCGAATGAGGCTCCGCTAACCTGCAAACTGTAATTTCACATCTCCTTCTCAAAGGTAAAGCTGCCATGGGAAAAGCCAATATTGACCGTATCGCCTTCCTGCACTTCCCCCTTGATGATTTCCTTGGACAGTGCTGTTTCCACCGTATGAACCAACAACCGGCGCAGCGGTCTTGCCCCAAAATTTGGATCGAAACCTTGCTCAGCCAAAGCGTTAAGTGCCTCCTCATTCCATCCCAGGGTAATCTTGACCTGTTTCTGAAGACGCTCACCCAATTTCTGCAGAAGAATTGCCGCAATGTTCTTGACCTGCTGTTTTGCCAGTGCCTTGAACACGATAATGTCATCCACACGATTCAGGAACTCTGGCCGGAAATATTCTTTCAGGATATCGCCCACAGCTTCCTTCGCCGCTTCATAATCCTTGTTCAGGATTTCCTGTGAACCAAGATTGCTCGTCATAATGATAACGGTGTTCTTGAAGTTAACCACGCGCCCCTTGCCATCCGTCAAACGGCCATCATCGAGAATCTGCAGCAGCACATTGAACACATCGCGATGTGCCTTTTCAATCTCATCCAGCAGGATGACGCTATAGGGACGACGGCGTACGGCCTCGGTAAGCTGGCCCCCCTCATCGTAGCCCACATATCCCGGGGGAGCACCAATCAAGCGAGATACGCTGTGTTTTTCCATATATTCACTCATATCGATGCGAATCATACTGCGCTCATCGTCAAACAGCGACTCAGCCAGCGTCTTGGCGAGCTCGGTCTTGCCGACACCAGTCGGTCCCAGGAAAATAAATGAACCAATCGGACGATTGGGGTCCTTGATGCCCGCACGCGCTCGTAGAATAGCCTCACTGACGGCCTTTACCGCCTCATCCTGGCCAACCACCCGCGTATGCAGACCTTCTTCAAGATGAATCAATTTTTCGCGCTCACCCGTCATCATCTTGGCGACAGGAATCCCTGTCCACCGGCTGACGACCTTGGCAATATCTTCCTCACCGACTTCCTCCTTGAGCAGCTGCTCATCCTTGGACTTAGCTGCGATGATATTCTCCTCATCAACCAGTTTTTTCTGCAGTTCTGGCAGTTTGCCATATTTGAGCTCTGACAGGCGGTTAAGGTCATACGATCGTTCCGCTGCTTCCATCTGACTATTTACTTCATCGATTTCCTTTTTGATTGCGCGAACTCGCAAGATGGCCTGCTTTTCTCCCTCCCATTTAGACTTTAAGGTCTCCTCCTGCTGCATGAGTTCTGCTTTTTCAGCCGCCATGCTGTCGAGCTTCTCTTTCGAAGCCGCATCGTTCTCTTTCTTTAGCGCCTGCTCTTCAATCTCCAACTGCATAATTTTACGACGGATTTCATCCAGTGGGGCCGGCATCGACTCAATCTCCGTGCGAAGTTTTGCAGCAGCCTCATCGACCAAATCAATAGCCTTATCCGGCAGGAAACGATCCGAAATATAGCGATCCGAAAGAACTGCCGCCGAAACCAACGCAGCATCACGAATCCTTACCCCATGATGAACCTCATAGCGTTCCTTGAGGCCACGCAAAATGGAAATCGTATCTTCCACCGTTGGTTCTCCCACCATTACAGGCTGGAAGCGGCGTTCCAACGCCGAATCCTTTTCAATATATTTGCGGTACTCATTGAGCGTCGTCGCGCCAATACAGCGAAGCTCCCCACGAGCCATCATCGGCTTCAAGAGGTTTCCGGCATCCATAGCGCCTTCACCAGCACCTGCCCCCACCACAGTGTGGACCTCATCGATGAAAAGTAAAATCTGTCCATCCGATTTGACGATTTCTCCCAGAACTGCCTTCAAGCGTTCCTCAAATTCGCCACGGAATTTTGCACCAGCAATGAGCGCTCCCATATCGAGGGAATACAGGGTCTTATTCTTCAAAGATTCCGGCACATCACCAGCTACGATGCGGCGTGCCAACCCCTCGACAATTGCCGTTTTGCCGACGCCCGGTTCACCAATCAACACGGGATTGTTCTTGGTACGGCGGGACAAGATTTCTATGGTCCGGCGAATCTCCTCATCACGGCCAATAACCGGATCGAGTTTTCCATGACGTGCTGCCTCGGTAAGGTCGCGCCCATATTTCTCCAAAGATTTGTACCCTTCCTCCGGATTTTCATTGGTGACATTCTGTTTGCGGTTCTTCTTAATAGAACTTTGGATGCCGCTCTTCGTTAATTTGAATTCCTTGCAAACCTCCTGAACGGCATCACTGCCATCCGTCACAATGGCCAGCAGCAAATGTTCTGTAGAAACATAGTCATCCTTCATAGCCCCCGCCAAAGCTTCTGCCCGTCCCAGGACACGGACCATATCCATGCCCATTCCTAAGCGATCCGAACCTTTAACGCTTGGTATCTTATTCAATATTTGTTCCAGTGATGCCTTGAGCATCGGCAAATCCGTTTGGCAATCCTCAAAAATCGTTGCGAGTAAACCTTCCGGTTCCTTGGCTAATGCCAGCAATACATGTGCCGAAGTAATTTCCTGCTGATAGCGCATCGCTGCCAGCTGTTGCGCCGACTGCAAGGCCGCCATAGTTTTCGTCGTGTATTTTTCCTGACCCATATCTATACCCTCCGTTATCTTATCCGCATTCTAAACGGTTCCGTTTCTAATTCTTATTATACCGCAGAAGGTCAAAAAGTCAAATATTATTTTGACTTTTTGACCTTACGACTATTAATTCAAATTTAACGATATTTAGCTTTTTTTGAGGATGCACAACTCAATACAAAACTGATATAATCAATAACGTAATAAGACACATTCACGAGGGGGATATCAACATGAATAAGAAAAAAATATTAGCCTGCGCCTTAGCCGCTTCCATCGCCTGGGGATTTTCGATGGACACACAAGCAGCCACCCGCAGTGAGCTAGCTGCTATCCAAGTGAGTTCCGGCAAAGACTTCCACTACTGGACCGCTAATGCACCAGCTAAAGAACAGCTAATTTCCTATGTAAAAGATGTCACAAACAAAAAGAGCAAAAACTTCATTCCCGTAGAAGACCGCATCGCTGTTTTTGATTGTGACGGAACACTGCTCTGCGAGACAGCACCTTTCTATTTTGACTGGATGCTCTACATCCATCGCCTGCAGAACGATCCCACTTATACGCCGACAGCTGAGGAAAAAGCCCGCGCTGCCGAGTTTAAAAAAGCCATCGATGCCCATAAAGTAACCGATGAAATGGACGAATTCAAGAACCAGACTTTCCCCAGTGTATTCGCCGGCATGACTCCGGAAGAATACAAAGCCTATGTCACCGATTACATGAATAAAACTTATGTCGAGGGCCTTTCCAATTTGAAGACAGGCGAATCCTTCTACCTGCCCATGGTGGAAGTGGTCTCCTATCTCAATAAAAACAACTTTACCGTCTATATCGTTTCTGGCTGCGAACGTGAGACGGTCCGTGCCCTTGTCAAGGATGTTATGGATATCGCACCAAATCACATCATCGGCACGGATCATTCCTTCCGCGCGATGAAGCAGGGCAAAGATGTCCGTGCAGACTTCCATGACTTCAAAAAAGACGATAAACTCGTCCGCGGCGATAAATTAGAAGATATCAACGTCAAAATGGAAAAGGTTGTCAAAATCGAACGTGAAATTGGCAAAAAACCAGTTCTTGCCTTCGGCAACAGCTCTGGCGATTCCAGCATGTTCGAGTACACGATTACCAACAACAAATACAAAGCAGCAGCCTTTACCTTACTCTGCGATGATACCACCCGTGAGTTCGGCAAACCATCAAAAGCCGAAAAAATGAAAAAGTCAGCCGAAGCAAACGGCTGGACCGCTATCTCCATGCGTGATGATTTCAAAACCATCTATGGCGATAACGTAAAGCGCACAAAATAACCCGCGTTCCCCAATACCCCTTTATTGATTATATAACCCTTAACAAAAGAAGTCTTGCCTTCGCTAGAATCGGCAAGACTTCTTTTGCTTACAGGCTTTTCCATAAAGCGGTCAATTCCCGGGCTGCCGCAGCAGGATTATCCGCCCCAGCCACCGCACTGATCACAAAGAATCCATCCACCCCAGCAGCCTTCAATGCCGGCAAATCAGCAGCCGTCACGCCACCACCAACTACCACCGGGACAGGACTTAACCGATGAAGCTCCGTCAATTCTGCTATAGTTCTCGTATGCCGGCTGCCGTCAAGAGCCACTCCGGCATCCGGCTTCGACGCGGTGGGATGCAACGGGCCAGCACCAAAATAATCAATATCCCGCGTGTCAAAATGGCGGACAAAGTCCAGAAGTTCATTGGTGCGCGCCGACAACCCCACCACTGCATCAGCCCCCAAAAATCTCCGGCAGACATCCGGCGGAACATCCTGTTGTCCCACATGAACGCCATCTACTTTGATTCCGCGGCTTCGAGCTGCCAAGGCCACATCCAAACGGTCATTGACCAGCAATGTTACCGAATCACTTTTCCCTACTGCAGCAATTGCCTCAGCCGCTTCACCACAAAGTTTTATGAGTTCACGGGCCGAAGCAATCTTCGAGCGAATCTGCACACAGGTAAAGCCTTGCTCCACCGCCAGACGGACAATATCCGCCACGGGGCGCCCCTTCGTATTTTCCGGTCCAACAATAAAATAAGAAGAAATATCCAACGAATTTTCTCGCTTCATCGGCTCCCAGCACTTCCTTTCCTCCCTATACAAAAAACCTGCTATCTTAATGATAGCAGGTTTTCCTTTCTTTATGAATGTTTAAAATCAAACATTCCATCATAACGAATCGATGCAATGAACATGCGATGCCATGGGAAGGTCACATGCAGGGAATCCACCTGCTTGAATTCTGGCAGATGGTCTCGGCAGAACTGACGCAATAGACGAGTCGAATCTGCCTCCATCTCTGGCTCATATTCCCCCAGATACAAATAAACCATGGGATTGCCCAAACGTTCAATCTTATGCGCCATCGCAGTCCGCACATTGGCCTGATAAGCCCAGTCATCCAAATACCGAGTCATCAAAAGTTCATTGGCCTTCTCCTGCGGAAGACGACTGGCCAATATTCCCTGACCTAAAGCAAACCCCAGACTGTTTGTTCCCGTATTCCAGCCAGAATAACTCTTCAATTTAAATAACAGCTTATTGGCCTTGAGATGATACATCAAAACATTATCCGATCCATTGGAAAAAGCGATATCCGCTATTCCCACGGAACAGCCATTGCGAATCAGCATGTCGACCTGATTCAAAAACGCATAGGTTCCCGGACGATTTTTCCAATTGTTGAGCGGTTCCGGCTCCCCATCACGAACGTGATTAGCCTCACCGGTTACCCCCTCCGGCGTCGTATTGACCAGCAGCGTGAAATCCGCTAATCCCGGTGCATTCACCAACTGTCCACCAGCAACCGCCAATTCCGTCCGAAGCGTAGCCTCAATGCGTTCATCGGAATACGTGGGAATCGTATCTCCCCCCTTGCCGATGTTATAGCGGATGGCCACCTTCGGCACTACCTGTTCCCACTGATTGACCGCTCTAGTCATCAGCAACATGGCAAATTCATCAATGCCCGCCACAATGTGGAAACGGCTGTCCGGAATATTTTTGGCATACTCCCGAAGCCAACGATCTTCGCGATGCGTCTGCGACAGGCTGGCATTATCGTCTTTACCTATCAGCAAATAATCGATTTTGCCAGCGCGAGCATCATCGATCAACATTTTGGTTGCTTCGAGATTGTGCTGACGGCGTCCGAGCCAATCCTTCAGAATTGGTGCTGGAATATCCTGCGTCAATTGGATAAGCTCCTGACGTTCTTCTTCCGACAAGCCCTCCATCTCAGCTTTATCCATCAATGCCGTATAGCGAAAAATCTTAGTCCCATACGTGAAATAATAATCCGGGTCCTCGCCCCCTGACGCGGCACCACTGCGTGGCGTACGCATCAGTGACGTAAAAGCGTAAATCTTCAACGAGGGATGAAGCTCACGAAGTTCATGGAGCCGATTTGCCCGTTCCTTTAGCTCAGTTCGGGGAATCTCATGAACACGTGAAGTCACCAAGCCGCCATAGACTAAGGAATCTGTTGCAATAACAGCCACTTCCGCCTCCTTGGCATTTTCCTTCGTCCACTTCCAAAGTTCTTCCGTATCCCCCTTGGTGGTAAGACCGCCAAGGAGCTTTTTATCCGGCATGATAACCTCATATCCCAACTCTTGAACGACAGCAGCGGTCTGCTCACAGGAAGTCGGACGATTGTCATGAGGAATAAATAAAATTTTGGCCTTATGGTCTGGCGGCCCCGGCGGCACCTGCTGTTCCACTTTCTTCTGCCGGTGTCCCCCGACGTTCCAACGGGCCTCACTAACCGTCATCGGCAGCAAGAAAAGTATCAGCAATCCCAAGATGCCAGCCTTGGCTAATGTCTTTCGCATGAAAAAATCCTTTCGTAAATCGATTCAAAAACCCTAATTTTAACGAGATACGAACACTATTATACCATACTCAAACAAAAGGAAAAGTCTTTCCCTACGGAAAGACTCATAAAATATTAATTTTTTATTCGTTTTATAATCTATAACTGAGCCAAGAAATTCTGCATCATTGTACGCCCATCGGGTGTCAGGATTGACTCTGGATGAAACTGGATGCCTTCAATCGGATATTTTTTATGACGAACGCCCATGATCATGCCATCAGCCAATTCGCTGGTGACCGCCAGACAATCCGGCAACGTTGACCGGTCAATAATCAGCGAATGATACCGTCCGATGGGAATATTCTGTGGCAAGCCTTGGTAAAGTCCCGTCCCTGTGTGATGAAGTGGCGAAGTCTTTCCATGAATTACCTCACCCGTGCGCACCACACGCCCCCCAAAGACTTCGCCAATTGCCTGATGTCCAAGACAGATTCCCAGCATTGGCACTTTTCCTTTAAGTGTATCGATAAGTTCCTCACTGATGCCAGCATCTTTGGGCACACCTGGTCCTGGGGAAATCACAATGCCATCGTAATGCCTTTCCGCAACGTCTGCTACCGAAACCTGGTCGTGACGGATGACTTCCACCTCTGCTCCTAGCTCACTCAAAAGCTGATAGACATTATACGTGAAGGAATCATAGTTATCAAGCAAAAGTAACGACATCGTTTTCCACCTCCTCTACCACTTCAAACAGCGCCTTGGATTTCTGCAGGATTTCCTGATATTCTTTTTCTGGAACAGAATCAGCGACAATGCCAGCCCCAGATTGGATAATGGCCGTATCATCATTTTCGATGCGCATCGTTCGAAGGGTGATGCACATATCCATATTGCCAGCAAAGTCCATATAACCAACCGTTCCCGAATACGTATCCCGTTTTACCGGCTCGAGTTCATGAATAATTTCCATTGCCCGAAGTTTCGGAGCACCACTGACCGTTCCCGCCGGGAAAGTCGCCCGCAGAACATCCATGGGCTTGTATCCCTTCTTGATTTTCCCTGTCACCTCAGAAACCATGTGCATGACATGACTGAAAAATTCCACCTGCTTCAATTTCGTCACTTTGACAGTCCCCGGTTCACTGATGCGTCCAAGATCATTGCGTGCCAAGTCAACCAGCATGGAATGTTCCGCAACCTCTTTGGTATCCCCCTTAAGCCCTGCCGCCAACTCCTGGTCTTCCTTCGCATTTTTCCCCCGCCGTCGAGTTCCCGCAATCGGGTAGGTGTAGACGTTATTCCCCGCCACCTTTACCAACATCTCTGGCGATGCCCCCACTAGTTTCACACGGCCAAAATTGAAATAAAACATATACGGGGAAGGGTTCACCTGGCGCAAGCGGCGATAAAAATGAAAGCACGGCTTCGTTATCTTCTGCCGGAATTGACGGGAAGGCACTACTTGAAAAATATCCCCAGCAAAAATATGCTCCTTGGCTTTGCGAATTGCCGCGAGAAAATCCGCCGGAGCTTTCCCGTATTTTTTCAAGAAATCCACGGGCTCCCCTTTGGCCAGACCTCCGTTTGTTTGCGGTTTGACCGGTTCTTCCAACTGCTGCTTGAGAGCCGCCATCTTATCCTCAATTGCACCGTAGACTGCATCGAGGTTTTCCGCTCCTTGGACATCGGCAAAATAAATCAGTCTGGCATTGTTGCGCAGGGCATCGTATACGACCAAGATGCGGCAAAGCATAAACTGCCCTAAAAGGTCCTCTTCCCCAAGATCAAGCCCGCGCACGCGGTCAAACGTTGAGACGATCTCATAATTGAAATAGCCCACCATTCCGCCATTTGCCAGTGGAATCTCAGCATCCTCAAGCGCCGGACTAAAGCGGTCCATATAGCTGCGAATCGATACGACCGGCTCCCCCTCCACCGTTTTCATCAAATCGTTTTCTTTGATAATCAAGCGATTCTTAAATACCTGCAGCCTGGCAAACGGTTCCGCACCGATAAACGAATAGCGGCCAAACTGCTGATGCGTGGTATCTACCGATTCCAGAATAAATCCCTTGTGCTCATTCACCAATTTATAATACACCGATACCGGCGTATCCATATCCATGTTGATTTCGGTTGAAACCGCAATAAGATTCTTATCTTTCGCCAATCGGCAAAAAACAGCGCGTGATGGTGTAAGTTCCATCCTGCCTCACTCCATTCTATAAAAAGGCCCCTGCAGGGAACGCCTGCAGGGGCTTTCTCCGGATCGTTTCATCATCACCGTTGCGGCAGATTAATCTCCTGGACGATTTTATGTTCATCGCGACCCAGGCACCATCCGAGGGCTTTTATTTCCGAGTAGAGCATCACTCGCTGTTCACGGTTATCATTCTGAGACCGCATGAGCATCTGATACTGTTTTATGGCCTGCAGATAACGGGCCGAAATCTCCTGAACACTCCTCGGCTTCTCCGGACGGTTGCTGGCATGACGACGAATCATATCCTCTGCCGCATCAACGGTCTTAACATCTGTAATGATCATACTGGTCTTCCTTTCTGCGTCCTTTTACCTGATAGTATAATTCGTCATGAGAAAGGAAAACCCTTTTTCCTGTCAGTCAATGCCCATAGCTGGCATCCAATGCATCACGCATATCGTGAATCAGCGCCATCGCTTCAGACAAGTTGCCATCCAACAGTCGTTTGACTACGGCACTGCCGACAATAACGGCATCGGCATGAGCCGCCGCCGCGACAGCTGCTTCCGCAGAACCTATACCAAACCCCACAGCCAGCGGCGTATCGGTGAACTTCCGAGCCTTTTCGCAAACACCGCCAATCACACGATAATCCACGTTTTTAACTCCCGTTACGCCGTTGTTGGAAACACAATAGATAAAGCCGCGGGCATCCTGGCAAGTATCTTCCATGCGCTGTTCCGTTGTCCCCGGCGTGATGAATTCCGCCAGCACAAAGTCATATTCCGCACAGATACGCCGCATTTCCCCGGATTCTTCATGGGGAACGTCGGGAACAATAATGCCATCCATACCGGCTTCCTTGAAATCTTTAACAAATTGCTCAAAGCCATAATGATACATATTGTTGATATACCCCATGCCAACAATGGGAATATCTGAGAATTTGCGAATTGCCCGCAATACTTCCAGCTCCTTGCCCAGTGTCATGTGATTCTTCAAGGCGATAACCGATGCCGTCTGGATTACCGGGCCGTCTGCCATGGGATCGGAAAACGGCAATCCCAATTCAATGAGGCTTGCTCCATTAGCCTCAGCCTGCCTTACCGCCTCAATGGTCGTCTCAACATCTGGAGCCCCACAGGTAATGTAGACGTATAGTCCCTTCTTATGGGCCGCTTTAAGCTCGGCCATTCTCTTCTCGATGCGATTCATAACGCTACATCCTCCCCCAATGCTTTCGCTACCATTGCCACGTCTTTATCGCCACGTCCCGACAGGCAGACAACCACCGTTTCCTCTTTTTTCGTCTGTGGCATGAGTTTTTCCAAATAAGCCAACGCATGGGAACTTTCCAACGCGGGGATAATGCCCTCAACCTTTGATATACGTTGGAAGGCCTCCAGTGCTTCCGCATCCGTTACTGAAACGTAATCGACAATCCCTGCATCCTTAAAGTAGGAATGCTCCGGACCAACCCCAGGATAGTCCAGCCCCGCAGAAATCGAATAGGCTTCCACCACCTGCCCATCATCCGTCTGCAAAAGATAACTGTAAGCACCATGAAGGATGCCTGGTTCCCCCGCGCCCGAAAGGGTTTTGGCGTTATCCGCCACCGCATCACTGCGGCCGCCAGCCTCAACGCCAAACTTCTTTACCTCCTTATCGTTGCGGAAATCGTAGAAAGTTCCTATCGCATTGCTGCCGCCGCCGACACAAGCAACCATATAGTTGGGAAGTCCACCGGTCTTTTCCTTGATTTGCTCGCGAATTTCTTCCCCGATGACCTTTTGAAAATCGCGAACAATAGTCGGATAAGGATGGGGCCCAACCGCTGAACCGATGATGTAATGGGTATCTGTAATATTCGTCGCCCAATAGCGGATTGCCTCACTGGTCGCGTCCTTTAAGGTCCCCGTCCCACTGGAAACCGGAATGACTTTTGCCCCCAACAGCTTCATGCGGAATACGTTGAGTTTCTGGCGTTCAACATCAACAGCCCCCATAAACACATGGCATTCCATGCCGAAGAGAGCGGCCACTGTCGCCGAAGCAACGCCATGCTGTCCCGCACCGGTTTCAGCCACAATGCGTTTCTTGCCCATAAGCTTTGCCAGCAGTGCCTGACCTAACGCATTGTTGATTTTATGCGCTCCTGTATGTAAGAGATCCTCGCGCTTGAGAAAAATCTTTGCTTTCCCATAGTGCTCCGTCAACTTCTCGGCATAATAGAGATTCGTCGGACGACCTGCATATTCGCGCAGTAACGAACGAAACTCCCGCTGAAAGGCTTCATCCTCTTTATATTTCTTGTAGGCAGCTTCCAGTTCATTAAGCGCCGGCATAACGATTTCCGGTACATACTGTCCCCCAAACTTGCCAAATCTTCCTTTTGTATTCATACTACTATCTCCTAATCTTCGGTATCCACAAAGTTCAATGCGAAAGTTTCCGCGTTATCGTGCCGATATCCGGGGAACGGACCAAGCCCTCTCCCACCAGGATTCCATCGCAGCCCGCCTCACGGAGCACCTTGGCATCCTCAACCGTAAAAACGCCACTTTCACTAATAAGGACTCGGTTGGAATCCGCGCAGGGAAGCAAATCCAACGTCTGCTTGATATCGGTCTTAAAAGTCTTTAGGTTCCGATTATTGATGCCGATAAACTCCGCCGGAGTCGAAAGGGCTGCCCTCATGTCCGCTTCATCGTGAACTTCTACTAAGGCATCCATGCCCAAACTCCAAGCCGTATAAAGATATTCCCGCAGCTGCTCCGGTGTCAGTATCCGTGCAATCAGCAAAATTGCATCGGCTCCTAACATCCGCGCCTCATAAATCTGGTATTCATCGATGATAAAGTCTTTGCGAAGCAACGGCAAATTCACCAGCTGCCGAACTTTGATAAAATCTTCATTGCACCCCAGAAAATGCGGGTCCGTATGAACCGACAGCATACTTGCACCGCTTGCCTCGTAGATGCTCGCCAGCTCCTCCACCGTATGCGTCTTATTCAGACGCCCCTTTGCGGGAGACTGGAGTTTGCACTCAGCGATGAGATTCCAGCCCCCTTTCTTGAATTTCTTGCTCATCCGGAACGTATCCGGCGTTATCTTGGCTTTTATTTCCTCCAAAGGCATCTCGGCCTTGGCCGCGGCCACGATTTCTCTTTTTTTGCCCACGATTTCTGCTAATATATCTCTCATTGACGCTTTCTCCCTCGAGGCAGGCTCCTTGCTCTTCGCATAAAGGCCTGTATCTTACTGATAGATTTTTCTTCTGCTACTTCCAAACTGCCCGATACATCCACGCCATAAGGATGGAAGGTCCGCAGGACCGTCTGCAGGTTATCAATGTTGATACCACCGGCAATCAACACAGGTTTTTCAACTTTTGCTATCTCTTCGGCGGCGGACCGCCAATCGAAACTCTCCCCTGTTCCACCAACCTTACCGGGACAAAATGCATCGATGAGAATCAGCTCTGCCGGATACTCATTGGCAGCTTCTGCCGAGAAGTTGTCTCCATAACGAAAAGCCTTTATAACGGAACACTGTACCTTGCGGGCATAAGCCGCATTCTCGTGACCATGGAGCTGGACAAAATCAAGATGTACCTGACGGACAATTTCATTGACCTTTTCAATGTCTTCATCGACAAATACGCCGGTTTTCCACGACTGCTGCAACTGACTGCTGATTACGGCAGCATGTTCCGGCTCAATATAACGATGGCTCTCGGGCCAAAAAATAAATCCGATGAAATCTGCACCTGCCTCCTCGGCAACTTTTGCTGTCAACAGCGATTTCATACCACAAATCTTAACCTTCATCCACTCATCCCCTAATACTACAAAAGCCCCGGCCGGAGAAAGACTCCAGCCGGGGCGAATCAACTTCGCGGTACCACCCGTTTGCATGTATCAAATACATCTCATTCCGGCACAGGACAAGAAGCCGATGCCGTAGCCTGATAACGGTGGCAGCCGTCCCAGCCTACTCACAGACATCTTTCTGTTTTGGGTGGACTCTCGCAGGACCATTCGGATTACCTTACTGACCGGACTTCACACCACTAGTCCCCTAGTTTCCGGCTCGCTTGACAGTTACCTGTAATCTTACTATTTCCTGTTCGTCGATTTTCCATATCTATCGACTGTAACTATGTTAACCCGTCGATGTTTTACATCTTACACGCTTTTGTTTTTCTTGTCAATACATATTTTACATTTTATGTTGTTTTTTATATTATTTATTTGTAAAAATGACAATATAATAAGCCCCCCATTGATTCCATCGCGAATCAATGGGGGGCTCATAGCCTTTTATTTACTCACCCGGCTCTTCCGGTGCACCAGCCTCATCTGCTGGCGGCGGACCTCCCTGCGGACCATGTCCATTCATATCCTGTGGACCACGCCCCATATGCAGCACACTCTTATCAACGCCTAACTGGTCTGCAACATCACCCCAGCGATTGTTGATTTTTTTCATATCCAGAACGCTCTGGATATCCTTGTTGGCTGCCTTAGCCAGAATGCCTGCAGCCACAATATCATGAGCACGATAACCGTTTTTCAAAAGCGTTGCGGCCGTATTTTCATCTACACTGGCCTTCTCCGCAATATCTTTTGCCTGCATCGTCGCCATCTTATCCTTTACCTGTTCCTGGGTGATACCAAGCTCTTTGCCTACTTCCGGCCAATCCTTAGTATCCGTCTTCATTCCCATAACATCCTTAAAGGATTTTCCGCTGATATTGGCAAACATAGCGGCCTGACCGATGTCACGAATATCCTTGCCATCTTCAATGGCACTCTTAACCTCTTTTTCATCAACGCCAAAGGTATCGTGAACCTTCTTGGCAGCATCATCAGCACTCATCTGAACCGGCGGGCACGGCGCCATTTTCCCTTTCTGCATTACAGTGGGGCGCTGGTGTTTATCCGCATGGGAAACCGATTTGGCACTGGCTGCATTAACACCAATTCCCGTCAACATTGCCCCAGCCAGAATCCCTGCTACTAATTTCTTATTCGCACTTTTCATATGTCACATCACCTTTCTATAGATAAACCTTTTTCTTTATCCATTCTCTTATCGAATGGTATGGTCATAGTATAACGAAAGGTATTTAAACTAGTTTTAAATGTCAATTAAATTACAATTCAAATTCGATGGAAAGCAACTGAAAAGATAACTATTATTTATTTTTAGGAAAAACAAGGAAAAATACGGCAAGATGTCGTATAATATATAATAGATTTTAGGAAAGAGGTGACTGTGTAATGACGGAACAGGAAATTGAAAAACTTGTCCGGGAAAAACTTAACGATGCTTATCAGTCTGAGGAGCATCCGAAGAAATTCTTCATTACGGAGAATGGTCGTGGTGTGACGGACGGTGGCGATCTGTACAATGCTCTGCTCAACGACATGATGCGTGTTACAGAAAAAGCCCTGACGGCAATCCTGAAGGAAGCTCTGAAGAAGTAATTCCAAATTCGCAACATAAAGAAAGGGGCTGTTGCACGTAATGTGACGTGCAGCAGTCCTTTTTCATGTGCAAAAAAATAATCCCGGGGCTTGAATGCCTCGGGATTAGGTGTAGAATTTAGATATGCAAAAACCAAATTCACAAAAAGATTATACGTCTTTTGAAGGAAGCTATCAAGTATTTCTTCCATTTAATCTTGAATTTCAGATTGGCAAAGATGACCCCGTCCGCCTGCTTCGCCATTGTATTGGGGGTATGGATATTACGGCACTGGAAAAGACCTATCAGCGAATAAATCGAAATTTGGCGTCGCCAAGGCAGATGTTGGCCATCATTGTCTATGCCGGA
>NZ_JNKI01000027.1 GCF_000702005.1 Selenomonas sp. ND2010
ACTGCCTTTACCGCTCAAATAATCTAGGACAGCCATCGTCTTTGTTTCTGGTGCATAAACTTTGTTGCCATTGCCAGTATAAAATCCGTCAACACTTTCTGCTTTGTAGCGTTTAATCCACACTTGTACTGAGGCCAGGCTTACTCCTGCTGCTTTGCTAATCCTACCTTGAGTAATTTCTCCGCGCAGATAAGCTCGTACATATTCTACTTTTTCTTCCATTGCGACTTTCTGCTTGTTTGGCATAGAAAAATCCCCCTATGATGACAGTTTTATTTTTTACTGTCTCTCATAGGGGGAGCATATCAGTGATTTCTCACTCATGCAACAGCCCTTTTTTGACTGGTCAAATTTGACTTGTCAAATGCTGACATGTCAGATTTGACCGGTCAATTTTGTGATATTGACTTTGACATCGTAGAAGGTGCTGCCCGCATCCTTGTCGGTGGTGCGCGCGTGGGTCAGCTGGTTGGTGTTGCCGGTTGTGGTCAGCGTGTTCCACCAGACGCCTTCGCTGACGACACGGCCCGGCTGGGTGCGCGTCGATAGGGTAAGCGTAAACTGCGCACGGCCCTGCGTGTTGCTGGCTGCTACTATATCGCCCTCGCAAAGTCCCAGGCGGTTGGCATCGTCGGGGTGCATCATAAGCTCCATGATGTGGCCGCGCGTGAGCTCGGGGCGCTCGTTGAAGGAACTGTCAAGGATGCGCGGGTCAGGCGAATTGATGAGCAGGAATGTTTCGGTGTCGTTGGCATAATGGGGCGGACGGTAGTCGGGCAGGGCTGGCTCGATAGCGGAATTTTTGATTTCGATTTTGCCCGACGGCGTTTTAAAATCGAGTTTGTAATTTTCGGGCAGCGGCAGGTCGACTGTTTCGCCGCTTGCTAGTTTCGCTTTGTCGACAGGCAGTGGCCAGGCGGTGTCGGTGCTGGCGATAAATTTTTCAATCAAGTTCGTTTCGCTCTGCTGGAAAAATTCATCGTCGATGTTCATGGCCTTGGCCAGCAGCGAAAAGACCTGCCAGTTGGATTTGCTTTGGCCAATTGGCAGAATAGCGGCGTTGCCGCGTTGGACGGTATAGTGTCCGTAAGAATAGTAGATGTCGTCGTGTTCAAGCGAAGTCGTCGCGGGCAGGATGATGTCGGCATAGCGAGCAGTGTCGGTCATAAAGCGCTCGTGAACGACAGTAAAGAGGTCGTCGCGCGATAGTCCTTGTGCGACAAGTGCCTGCTCGGGAGCTGTGCAGGCGGGATTTGATGAATAGACGTAGAGGCTCTTGATGGGCGGTGCAAGCGTTTCATCAGTGAGCACCTGGCCGAGTTTTATCATATTGATATGGCGGACGCCAGCTTTTTCTTTTTCCGGGCGGCGGATGATGTTCTTGTCAAAAGCATGACTGCCCGAAGCCGAGGTCAAAAGGCCGCCGCCAACATGGGCATAGGCGCCGACGATGGCGGGCAGGCAGGTGATGAGCCGCGAGGTCATCGCACCGTTGCCGTAGCGCGATTGGCCGCTGCCCAGGCGGATAAACGGCGCGCGGGCGCGGCCGAAAGCCTTGGCAAGTGCTTCGATTTTATCCGCGGGCACTTCGGTAATCGCCGCCACATTAGCTGGCGTATAGCGGGGCAGGACAGTGTCACGCAGTTCTTCCCAGCCCATAACGTATTGCTGGATAAACGTTTTGTCGATATGATCATCGCGGTTTAAGATATGCATGATTCCGAGGGCCAGTGCGCCATCGGTGCCGGGCTTAATGCTTGTGAAGTGGTCGGCGTAGCGGGCCGTCGGTGTTTCGTAGGTATCGATGCACCAGACTTGCGCGCCGTTCTGGCGCGCAAGGTCGACGTCGTGGCGGAAGTGAATGTCGGTGGCGAGCATGCTGATGCTCCAAAGAAGGATGAGGTCGCTATTTCCTGCTTCCTGTGGTGCGGTGGGCAGCGTGCCGCCCATGACATCGCGATAGCCGCGGGCTTTAGCTGGCGCACAGATGGTGCGGTCAAGGCTCGTCGCACCGAGCTGATAGAAAAAGCTGTGGCCGGCGCTGTACTGGATGGTGCCCATGGTGCCGGCATAGGAGTAGGGCAGGATGGCCTCGGCACCATACTGACGGATGATGGTTTTCCATTGATCAGCAATGGCTGCGATTGCCGCCTCCCAGCTAATCGGTGCAAAGCGGCCACTTCCCTTGGGGCCAATGCGCTTGAGCGGTGTCGTAAGCCGCTCAGGGGCGTGCACCGTGCGTTCGTAGTGGGCCATCTTGGGGCAAAGCGTACCGCGCGTATAACTGTGGCTGGGATCGCCCTTCACTTGGACGACCTTATCGTCCTCGGTATAGACGAGCAGTCCGCAGCAGTCAGGGCAGTCGTAGGGGCAGGCGGATTTTTTGATTTCCATGTGGACACCTCCATTGTGTTCATTACTCTCTATTATACGACAAGAAATTAATTATTGCGATGATAATAGTCCTTGTAAGAATGGATAGATTAGCGGGATAAGCAAACGGAATAAAAAGATAGTAGCATATTGGCCAAAATGTGTTTGGGCGAGTCCTGTGCCAATGGCTGGCTCCTTTTGCCACGCAATTCGTGATATGGCTTTATTTGATTACTATACGGTTAAATTGTATAATGAAAAACGTGCTATTAAATTTGATAGTATTCGCTAATTGACAAATCGGCGATTCAATGCGTAGAATTAGGATTTGTTTGGGAGAAAGTGGGGAAGAGACATGCAATGTAAACATTGTGGGAAGATAATACCAGATGATTCTGTATATTGTCAGTATTGTCGAGCAAAGACGGATGCTGTAATTAATCAAGTGGCAACAGTAGATGATGGCTATCAAGGGATAAGGTGTGTAAATTGTGGTTCACATGATTTGCAAGTTATTTCCGAAGTTCGTGGTACTGGCGTTGATGGCAATAAAGTTTGTGGATATGGTACTTTAGGATTTTTATCAGGTTGTTTGTGTTGTGGCATTTGTTCGCCTTTTATGGGAATGCTCGGGGCCCTTTGTGGTATGGATGGTGCTGGAGAAACAGAAACAGACACGTTATGGGTTTGTAAACGGTGTGGGAAAAAATTCCGGTTATGAGAGAAGAAAGCAAAATAAAGCTATGGTCGAAATCGATGGCTCTTTTTCGCAAATATTGGGGATGCCATCAATTACCGAATCGTAGTTTTTTTATAGGTAGTTATCAATTACCACTTTGTGCGCGTTGTACGGGGATATTGCTAGGAGAGCTAATAGCTATCATCATGGTAGCAGATAATTTTATTCTTTCTTTGGCGTATAACTTTTTGTTGCTTATCCCCTTGATTATGGATGGCAGTATTCAATTACTAACTGCGTATGAGTCAAATAATACCAAAAGGATTCTTTCTGGATTGTTGTTTGGATTTGGTTTAGTTGGACTACTATTTGAATCGATTGTAAGGATGTGGAATTATGTATTGTAGAAAATGTGCGGAGGAGATTCCTGAAGGTGGTTCGTTTTGCCCTAATTGTGGAGCAGAGGTGTTGTCCGCAGGGGAAATGACACGAATACTACCGCAAAAAGTCGAGATTCAACGGACGAAACAATATTATGTTTCCTCAAAAAATAGAAATGTTGCATTGCTGTTAACATTTTTGGGCTTTTGTGGATTTGCTGGATTGCAGCGCCTTTATGTTGGCCGTATGGTTTCAGGAGCTATCTATCTATTTACTTTAGGTTTTGGGGGGGGGGGGACAATTTATGATTTTTATACGATAGCTAATGAGACTTTTAAGGATGGCGATGGATATCCATTGTATACGGATTCATCCATGAAGTGGAATTATCATCGGCGCGCTCTCAAGATGGATATCAGAATACCGATTGCTATTGTATTGGTATTTATTGTAATATATTATATTCCTCTGATTACAAATATGTTTGCTGACAAGTAATTATATATGCTATTGTGGTTGGGGCAGTCCTGCAATTATGTTGCTGGCTGTTGTGAGGGTGACGTTAGGGGATAGTAGGAGCAAGGCAGTGCGGAAAAAGTCTCGTGCCAATTTTTGTTTTTTATGGTAAAATGGTTGGTACGTGAGTTTGTAAGGGGGAAACCCTTTAGCAGCGAATAATGTGTTGGTATCAAAAATATATGACAATTGGAGGATTTACTTTGTCAGCATTAAGTGAAGAACTCAATAAAGAAATAGAAAAGCGCCGTACCTTTGCCATTATCTCCCACCCGGATGCTGGTAAGACGACGCTTACGGAGAAACTCCTGCTCTACGGTGGTGCCATCCATCTGGCTGGTTCCATCAAGAGCCGCAAGACTCAGCGCCATGCGGTATCCGACTGGATGGAAATCGAGAAACAGCGTGGTATCTCGGTCACTTCGTCGGTGCTGCAGTTCGACTACGATGGCTGCCGCATTAACATACTTGATACACCGGGTCATCAGGACTTCTCCGAGGATACGTATCGCACGCTGATGGCTGTCGACAGTGCCGTCATGGTCATCGACGTCGCCAAGGGCGTCGAGGCGCAGACGAAGAAACTGTTCAAGGTCTGCAAACAGCGCAACATTCCGATTTTTACCTTCGTCAACAAGCTCGACCACTATGGCAAGGCGCCAATCGACCTCATGGACGAAATTGAAAACGTGCTGGGCATCCGCTCGTATCCGATGAATTGGCCAATCGGTCAGGATGGGCAGTACATGGGCGTCTATGACCGCCGCAACGACAAAGTGCTGCTGTTTGCGGAAGATACGACCCATGGTCAGGAAGCGCGCATTGCTGATGTCTATGAGCCGGATGATCCGGCTGTCATCGAGCGTGTCGGTGAAGATGTCTGGGAGGCCCTGCAGGAAGACTTGGAGCTCTTGAATGAGGCTGGCGAAGAATTTGACATGGAACTCGTCAACGCTGGTGAACTCACGCCGATGTTCTTTGGTTCGGCCATGACGAACTTCGGTGTGCAGGACTTCCTCGAGGGCTATATCCGCATGGCGCCGATTCCGCAGCCGCGCAAGTCCTCGGAAGGCATGATTCCAGCCAGCGATGAGAAGTTCTCGGGCTTTGTCTTCAAGATTCAGGCCAACATGAACCCGGCGCATCGCGACCGCTTGGCCTTCATCCGTATCTGCTCGGGTAAATTCGAGCGCAATATGGAAGTCTGGCATGAGCGCACGGGCAAGATGTTAAAACTGGCGCAGCCGCAGCAGTTCCTCGCCCAGGACCGTCAGATTGTCGATACGGCTTATCCGGGCGACATCATCGGCCTGTTCGATCCAGGCGTCTTTGGCATCGGTGACACGGTCTGCGATGCCAGCCATAAGTTCAAGTATGCGGATTTCCCGGTATTCCCGCCAGAAAAATTCGCCCGCGTCCAGGCGAAGGATACCATGAAGCGCAAGCAGTTCGTCAAGGGTATCGAGCAGCTCACGCAGGAGGGAGCTATCCAGCTCTTCCAGCAGGCTGGTGCCGGTACGGAGTCCTATATCGTCGGCACGGTCGGCACGCTGCAGTTCGAGGTGCTCGAGTACCGCCTCAAGAACGAGTACAACGTCGATATCGAGATGAATATGCAGCCCTTCGAGGTCGCCCGCTGGATGGCCTTCGAAGATGGCCGCGAAGTGACGCCGTCGGAGCTCAAGGGCGCGGACCGCGGCATGTTCGTCTATGACCGCAACCAAAATCCGGTACTCCTGCTCAACAACGAGTGGGCTATCGGCTGGATTACGGATAACAATCCGGATCTCGTGCTCAACCATGTTCCGTTTGACAAGAAAGAAGCATAATAAGCGATTTATCGTTTCGATAAAAAAGTTCCAGCCGCTGGCATGAGCAAGTGGCTGGAACCTTTTTAGTTCCCGTATAATTTATGAAATTCTTCGACAATCGCTTCGTAGTTGGAAGGGCGCACGCGCAGGCCATAGCCAACAAATACTGGTGGGGTGGCGAAACGTGGCATCAGCTTGACATAGATCTTTTTTTCGCGATGATAAAAGAATAGGTTATAGCTGTTGCAGCGTTTATGGAAGTGGTGGGAGAGATAGTCGGTGCCGATTTGCAGGTAATCGGCCAGTGTATCGATGGCGCTGGCGGTAGGTTCATGGACAATCAGGTTGAACTCCCAAAAGCCGATGCGCGGTTGGTCTGAAACCGTCATGGTTACGTTGTTTTTTGCGTAGATAACCGGGCCGTCAAATTCCTCGGGGTGAACCGCAATCGTTTCGGACAGGTGGGAAAGGCCAATGAGCTGCATGTGCGGATGGCGAATCGTGCCCCCCGACAGAGGACCGAAGTTTTTGAAGAAGAGAACCTCTTCATATTTGCCGCAGTGGAGAAGCCTCTGCCAATGATGAACGCCAAAGTGAATGAGTTTTCGCATGTGCTCGGTCGGGTATTCGGGCATATCGCTGTGGCAGGCATCGCCTTCAATCAGTACGAATTGATCGGTGCCCTTTAGTACGTTGTATTTGTTGCGGAGCAGCAGGAGAGAACCGTTGCGGTCGATGATGTTTTCCAAGTGTTCGCGGTCGCAGAATGGACAGTAATGATCGGTGTGGACGATGGTTTCTGGTTTTTGGCGTCCTACGGTCATATCGAATTCAAGCAGGTTGTGATTCATGATTGCTCCTTGCCGTTTTCGGCTAGTGCCATAAAAAAATGTGGCATGTACAAGCTATAAATGATATAATTCATATGTTACGTACCAATATTATAACGATATTGGTGAAATTTTGCAAAACGGGCATGCTGCCAACGTGCAGTATGCCTTTGTACATAGGCGGTGTTTCCAATTAGTAACCAGGAAGTAAAAGAAGAAAAGAAATCCAGCAAGGGCGAATCGTTCCTCAAGGGGACGTTCATCCTGACGGTGGCTGGCTTTGTCGTCAAAGTCATCGGTTCCTTGAACTGGATTTTTGTGTCCCGAATCCTCGGTGGTGAAGGTATCGGTCTTTACCAGATGGCTTTTCCCATTTATTTCTTTGCCATGACGGTGTCACAGGCTGGTGTGCCCGTGGCTATTTCCATCATCACGGCTGAGAAGGTGGCCCTCAAGGATATCTTTGGGGCAAGGCGTGTGTTCCACATATCGATGGCGTTGATGCTGGTGACGGGGTTGGTATTCTCGTTTTTGACTTATTTTGCGGCCGATTGGCTCATCGATTGGCAGTTCGTGCGCGATCCACGCGCCTATAAGTCGATTGTGGTATTGGCGCCGACGGTATTCTTCGTCACGCTGCTCGCCAGTTCCCGCGGCTATCTGCAGGGGTGGCAGCGTATGACGCCGACAGCGGTTTCGCAGATCGTCGAGCAGATTTTCCGCGTCATCACGATGATTCTGTTGGCGGAGCTCCTCTTGCCCTGGGGCCTTGACTACGCATCAGCTGGTGCGTCGCTCGGCGCTTTGGCCGGTGCGGTGACGGGCCTTATGGTGCTCGTCTATTTCCATTGGAAGCTCGATCGCGATATCGAGCGCGACTATGGCAATGATTTGCAGCCGCTGCCCGGAAAGGAAAGTGAGCCAGCTTGGCAGATTATCAAGCGTATCTTCAAGCTGTCCCTGCCGGTATCGGCGGCCAGCATTATGCTGCCGGTTGTCTCGAACCTTGACCTTATGATTGTGCCGCAGCGTTTGGAAGTGGCAGGCTACAGCGTCAACGAAGCGACGGAGCTGTTCGGGTATCTTACGGGTATGGCGGTGCCACTCGTCAATCTTTCGTGCATCATCACGGCGTCGATGGCCATGAGCATCGTACCAGCCATTTCGGAGGCGCGGGCGCTGAAAGATATGAAACGCGTCTATAATCAGACGGCCGCCTCGGTCCGCATTTCGAACTTCGTCTGCTTCCCGGCTTTTGTCATCGTATTCGTGTTGGCGACGCCGATTTCGTCGCTTATCTACAATGCCCCAGGGGCTGGCCCGGCCGTCATGATTTCGGCCGTCAGCATCATTCTTTTGGGCCTGCATCAGGTATCGACAGGTATCCTGCAGGGCCTCGGCCATCCGACGATTCCGATGGTCAATATGATTCTCGCGGCTGTGGCTAAAGTCGTCCTGAACTGGGAGCTCACGGCAATTCCTTGGCTCGGCATCATGGGTGCTGCCTGGGCAACGGCAGCGGATATGGGTGTTGCCGCCATTATCAACCTGATTTTTATCTACAAATTCATTGGCTATCGCATGGAAATTCCGCAGCTCTTAAAGACCATCATTGCGTCGGCGGTTATGGCGGCAGCGGTTTACTTCTTCTACGACTGGACGATGGCTTGGTGGCAGATTGGGGTCATCTCGACCTTCGGTGCGGTGTTCTTTGGCTGTGCGGTATACATCGCGGTCATGCTGCTGATTGGTGGTTTGCGCGAAGACGACCTCGAACGCATGCCGATGCTTGGCCGCATTGGCATCAAGTTCCTGCGCCGTATCGGTGTCTTTAAGACGACGGCAAATTGATTCGAAGAAACAAACGAGCAGCATCAACCTGCTCGTTTTTTATAGGAGGAGAAACATTGAAAAAGCTGGTCCTTTTCTATAATCCGGTATCCGGGCATGCAGCCTTCAAGAATAAACTCGACAGCATGATTGAGGCATTTCAGCGTCGCAATATCCTGCTGCTCTTGTATCGAACGAAAAAAGAAGGCAATGAGGATTTTGTCGATTTTGTTCGTGAGACTCAGCCAGAAGGGGTGCTGGCTGCAGGCGGCGATGGAACGGTTCATGAGTGCGTTAATTTGATGGTGAAAAATGGTATTGACCTGCCACTGGGCATCATTGGCAGTGGAACGTCTAACGATTTTGCCACTTATCTCAAAATCAATGAGGATATGGAACGATATTTTGATATCATCGCAAGCGGCAAGTTCTGCCGTATGGATTTGGGCAAGATCGGCGAGGATTATTTCATCAACGTCGCCAGCGCTGGCATGATGACAGGCATCGCGCATGAGGTAGATGCGCGCCTCAAGAATGCCATGGGCAAGATGGCCTACTATATCAAAGGTTTGGGCGAGATTCCGAAATTCCATGCCGTTCCGCTTAAAATCGAAGCGGATGGCGTGCTGCATGAACTCGAGGCTTTCCTGTTTGTCGTCATCAACAGTGCCGTCGTTGGCAGCATGAAAAATGTGGCCAAAGATGTTTCGGTTACCGATGGCAAGCTCGATTTGCTGGCTATTCGCAAATGCGGCATCCCGTCGCTGATGGCTGTAACGGCAGACCTCATTGCCGGCAAGCCGGTATCGGAGAAAGATAAGGTACTGCACATTCAGGCAGAAAACTTCCGCATTGAATCGACAGAACCTTTGCAGAGTGACCTCGATGGCGAAATCGGCCCTATGCTGCCGCTGACCATCGAGACAGTACCGCAGGCAATCGCTGTCTACTGCGATGCGCAAGGGTATGCGGAGAGGTAAGATTACGGGGAGTCTGTCAGTTTATACGGAAAAGAATCCCGATAGTATGCAACTCGAGGTTCATGGGGGAGTACTTTTCCTGTTTCCGTTCTTCGTAGACGGAGTGACTGCTCATGGCAGGTAATTTGTTTTGGCGTAAAGCATGAAAAGCCTTCCCCTCTGTGGAAGGGGGACCGCGGAGCGGTGGAAGAGGTTCCAGAGTAGTTATCAGCATCTAAGCTTGGCAAAAAAGTACTCCATTGGATTTCTACTGCCCAAAGGCATTGAAAAGAAAGGAATCGAGAAGGGCTTAGATAAGGGCCGTAAGCAGGGGCAGGAAGCCGAAAAACTGGCCAGTGCGCGGCGCATGATCGCCAAAGGAAAATTTACAGCAGAAGATATTAGCGAGTCGGTGGATTTGCCTTTGGAACGAATCCAGGAGCATATGAAGGCGCAGACAGCCTAACAAGAAACTACCAAGCAGGCGGTTGACAAGTCAAATGTCAGCCGCCTGCTATTACTTTGCTGGTGGATTTTTTCCTTGGAATTGACTGATCAACTCCATAATTTTGCAGGAAAATAGGGAAAAAAGCCGAAATGAAACAATAAGAATGTCGTTGTTTTTATGCAAAGCGAGGATCCCATAGGGTAAATCATACCTTAATATTGTTTACGTCTATGGACAGAAGCAGAGTGATTGTTAAGAGAAGGATGCATAGAGGTAACGTGGTTGGGGAGGAAAGATTATGATTCGTTCGTTGTATACAGGGGCTTCAGGGCTAAAAAACCATCAAAGCAAGATGGATACTGTGGGTAATAACATTGCTAATGTCAATACAGTAGGTTACAAGTCGACCCGCACTACATTTGCCGATATCCTATCACAAAATATAAAAGGAGCCTCTGCAGCTAACGGAGCCGTTGGAAGTACGAACCCGACTCAGATTGGTTTGGGAACCCAAATAGCTAGTACAGACCTTATTTTTAAAGATGGTGCTCCTATGGTGACTGGTAAAAATACGGACCTTTGCCTTTCGGGAGATGGTTTGTTTGTAGTAAGGGGAGGCAATGAAACTTATTACACTCGTGATGGTGCTTTCGATTTTGATGCGGCAGGAAACTATGTATTGCCGGGGAGTGGGCATTTTGTGCAAGGGTGGATGGCAAACAACGGCGTGATTACTACAACTTCAGCAATAGGGGATATTAAAGTTTCCATAGGGCAACCACTGGTGGATGCAACGTCTCTCGTGACGTACATTGATAACTTGAATGCTGATATGCCTACGATAACGGGAGTTAGTGTCGATGTGGATGAACCATTGACTGTTGGATGGGGCGGAAAGGAGGTCGGTATAAAAGGTATACCTGTCAATGGGAAAACATGGAGCTTTAAAGAAGATGTTGCACTCGGTGCAACTATAGCCCAAATTGTAGATTCAGGTGGTAAGGTAGCGACAGTAACACTCTCTCCAGCAGCTCAATTTGAAATTCCAAAAGGTACAGATGTAGATTTTGGAACGTTATATGTCCTTACTAAAGGTAGCGTTACTGCTGACTATCCCGTTATCTTGAAGATTGATGGAAAAGAATATACAGCCCTTGGTATGGATAAGGACATGGATTTATTAAAGAAATGGAATCTAAAAACTGGTGGGGCTACAACTGGAAGCAATACAATTACCATAACGGATGGAACAAACGATATTACGTTTACTCTTAACTCGCCTTTAGAGGAAAATCTTGAAAAAATTCAGATGACAACAGCAACCGCTAGTGAGGCAAAACCGGTAACCCTTACTTTTAGCGATGGCACAACAGTTGTGAAAACTGACGGCACTTATACAGTTGGTAATTCAATGCCTGTAGAGACAACCACTACTGTATATGACAGTTCGGGAGTAGCTTATACAGTTCCCTTATATTTCATTCGCGAGGATAGTGGAAATTCTGACAACAAGTGGTTGGTGTCTATATCACCAGCTACTGCTGTAACGAAAGGTCAAACTGTTACAACGGAGGTTACCGATGCCAATGGTAAAACAACAACGGTTTCATTTCCTGTAGCTGAAATTCAATTTGATGAAAATGGCAATATGGTGACAAATTCTGACATCGATACTACTGGAACCTTGACGTTGGGAGGGCAAAACGTAACTGTTGATTTTACTAAGCTGACCCAATATCCTAGTGAAATCACTGTTAAATCTACAAGCAACGGTGGTATTGGGGGGACACTCAAAGACATTCAAATTGATACTTCGGGCGTAATCACAGGTATATACACGAATGGTATACGCCGAGTTGAGGCACAAGTGGCATTGGCACATTTTAGCAATTCAGCAGGCCTTTTTAAGACGGGTACGAGCCTTTATCAGGAAACTGCCAACTCAGGTACGCCGCTAACAATTAAAGTAGGCGAGTTTGGGACTGTCCTGACACCAGGAGCTCTGGAGATGTCGAATGCAGATTTGGCAAATGAATTTGCGGATATGATTGTAACCCAGCGTGGTTTTCAGTCAAATGCTAAAACCATAACGGTGGGAGACGAATTGATAGAGACTGCCATAAATATGAAACGTTGATTTAGTGGTAGAAACAATTTCACATTGCATGCTATAGAGCAATAACGAATTACGTTAATCTAAAAACTGGAGTTTGACCGGTCAAATTGACAAGTCAAGCTCCAGCTTTTTGGGTGTATGTAGATGCGGATGTTGTTGACAAAAAGCAATTGTGTTCTAGTCGAAAAAGCGTGGGGACTGTTGGAAGTCGTTGCGCTTCCTGTCTGTTTGCGGTGTAATCAGCTGGCGCAGGTCGGTGGCCATGGTGTCGAGGGCGAGCTGCTGCTGCAAGGGGGATAAGGCGGCTGGGCCTTGGACGCGTTGGGAGCTCGTCAAGAAGGCGCTGGTTTTGGTGATGAGCGGAAGTGTTTCCGCTTTTTTTATGCGCTTGAGCAAGTCGCGGCCGCGTGGGCCGCAGGCGAGGACGCGGGCGTAGAGCGGGCCTGCGTCGTCCATGGATGCCAGTTGTGTTTGCGTGAGGCCGAGCAGCAGGTGGATAAGCGTGCGGGCGATGCGGCTTTTGGGATAGCGTTTGGTCGTGGCGGCAGTCAAGACTTCGTTGTAGGTTCTGGTTGTTTGCAGGCAGTCGCGCAAGCGGTTTTCAAGGCCTTCGTTGATGCCGGCGATTTCTTGCAATGCTGTGTTGTCCGTGCGCAGCATAAGGGCTTGCAGTGGTACGAGCAGGCGGTCGAGATTTGGCAGTTCGGAAGCGTTGAGCTGACGGATGGCGGCAAAGCCTGCGGCTGGCAGGGCTTCTTGCAAGGCTTTACTGTCGCAGGCAGTGAGCTGAGGCAGGAGCAGTTTGCCGCCTGCGGCATGTGATGCTTTAGCGGCTTTAGAAAGCAGTTGGCGGATGGCCGAGGCGCTGGCATGGGGGGCGGCGATGTTGATGTTATGGTAGCCGGCGCCTGACCGGGGAATCAGCAGCGGTTCGATGGCGGGCGTTTTTTTCAGTGCGCGCAGGTACTCGATGGCGAGAATGTTGTTAGGCTCGTGCAAAATAGCTGCATCGGCAGCGGCGGCCGTGGCAGTGAGTTCTGTAAGCGCTTGTGCATAGGAGGCGCCAGCGCTTATCCGCTCGTGCAGCTGCGTTTGCACGGCGGGCGAGTCGATGGCCGTTGCAATCGCCGTTAATGTTGTAAGCGATGAACATTCGGCGCCAAAGGCGAGCGTGTCGATGACGCCAAGTCTTGCGAGCAGCTGCACGCCGCCGCGGGCAAAATCCTGCGCACTGCGGCAGGCGAAGGCAAAGGGCAGCTCGAGGACGAGATCGCAGCCGCCTGCGATGGCAAGCTCCGCGCGCTGCCATTTGTCAAGGAGGGCGGCCTCCCCGCGCTGGACAAAGCTGCCGCTCATGACGGCGATGATGGTGCTGCCCGGATAAACTCGACGGATTTGTTCGAGCTGATAGCGATGACCGTTATGGAATGGATTGTACTCGGCGATAATACCGGTAACATGCATGGCGATGCCTCCTGTTGTAAGTAAAGGAAATATTGGTTCATGATTTAGTTTAGCATTTGCGGGGCATTTGTGACAAGATTCCTTTGGGTATGGGCAAGAATATGTTATACTTAAAGATACGAATGTGAATTTAGTGCTTGATATTTAGTACGAATATAGGAGCTTGATATAAATGGAAAAGAAAAAAGTAGTAGTGGCCATGAGCGGCGGTGTGGATAGTTCGCTGACAGCGGCTTTGCTCGTCGAGCAGGGCTTTGATGTCATCGGCATCACGATGCGGCTGTCAGAGGAGAGCCGCGACTTTGACTGCAACGACCGTGGCTGCTGCAGCCTCGCAAGCGTCGACGATGCGCGCCGCGTGGCCGAGACCATCGGCATTCCGCATTATACGGTTAACTTTAAAGAAGCGTTTCAAAAGGATGTCATTGATTATTTCCTGGCCGATTACGCCAAGGGTTGGACGCCGAATCCGTGCATTGCCTGCAACCGCTATATGAAGTTCGGGCTGTTGCTCGATAAGACGCTGGAGCTGGGCGCTGAGTTCCTGGCTACGGGCCATTATGCGCGTATCGAGCAGGAGGAAAATGGCCGTTATGTGCTCAAGAAGGGCATCGACGTCCATAAGGATCAGTCCTATGCGCTCTATCATCTGAATCAGAAGACGTTGCGCCATTTCCTGCTGCCGCTGGGCGGTATGACGAAGGTGCATACGCGTGAGCTGGCAGAGCAGTTCAACTTGCCGGTTGCCCATAAGCCGGACAGTCAGGAAATCTGTTTCGTACCTCACGATGATTACAAAGCCTTCCTGCGCGATAAGAATCCTTCGTGCCTGCAGCCGGGCAATATCGTCGACCGCGCGGGCAACGTGCTTGGCCGTCATGCGGGCGTGCCGCTTTACACGATTGGTCAGCGCAAAGGCCTTGGCATTGCGGCCCCCGAGCCGCTCTATGTGACGGAGCTTGATATGAAGAACAATCAGGTCATCGTCGGCGGTGCCAAGGATGTGTATGCGGAGGGGCTGGTTGCGGGCGACCTAAACTGGATTGCATTTGACGAATTCACGGAGCCTTGCCGCTATGCGGCCAAAATCCGCTATGGCAAAAACGAAAGCATGGCAAGTCTCTCGTTGCGCGAGGATGGCCGCTTACAGGTTGATTTTGATGAGCCGCAGCGCGCGGTGACGCCGGGACAGTCCGTGGTGTTCTACGATGGGGATACCGTAGTAGGCGGTGGTGTCATTGAGAAAGCCTGCCGTCCGGTTGGTTGAACGGAAGCAGGAATTTTAGCGGACAAGTCGAATACATACATTTGTGACTAAATATGAGGCAAGATATTTCGAAAGAAGGATTGTATGACACTCGATTCGAGTAATGAAACCGTAGCAATACTATACGATATCGAAAATGCGCCCTTTGAGATGCTAAACTATACCTTAGGCAAGGCAAGGCGTTTTCAGCCATGCCGGACTATTGTGGTATCGGACTGGGAGGCGCATCCGGAGCAAAAGCGCTGGGAAAAACTCATGCGGCGTCCGGGTTTTACGTTTCGTCAGATAAGCCGTACCTATCAAGGCAAAAATTCCCTGGATTCGGCGATTTACGATTCCGCGGCACTTCTATATCAGGAAGGCGTTCGCAAGTTCTTTATTATCACGACGGATTCGGACTTTGTCCGCATCGCAGAGCTTTTGAATTCTCAAACCCCGTCTTATATCATCGGGGTGGGAACCAAACAGGCAAGCGAAACCCTGCGGAACGCGTATAATGAGTTTATGGTCTATCCGCCAGAAGAAAAAAAGAAGCCGGTCAAACGTGCCGCCAAGAAAAAGGAAACTGCCGTTGCGGATAAGAATACGCAAACGGCAAAGGCGGCTAAGAGCATGAAAAAGAACAGTAGCAAGGCTAAGGCGTTGGAGTTAGAGCCGGCAAAGGCGGAGCCCAAGAAGAAGGCCGTGAAGAAAAAGGTGGCCGCATCCCAAAACCCAGAAGGCAAAAATGCCCCGCAAGAGGGGACGATGGTCGATGGCATGATGACCGTCAAACTTCCCAAGAGCCTGCGCCAGTCGCTGGAAGAGCGCAAGCAGGAAGAAGGGGTATCCTTGGATGAACTCGTTACGTATCTGATTATGAGGGGCCTAGCCCGCTGACGAAGGAGCACTTTGGATGAAACGACAAGAACAAGTTTTATTCTATCAATTCCGTGATATGGAAAAATTGCAGTTGGCCCGCAAGGTACTAAGCCGCATGGGGATTGTCTCAAAGGTGATTCCCGTGGATGATTGGACGCAAAAGGTCGGCTATTTATTGGGGCTGAAGGGCTTCAAGGCAGCGGACAAACCCGATGCCGATGACGATTTTGTCTTCCCTCATGAAGTAATGATCCTGCAGAACATTCGCAACAAACGTCTGGATGAGGTACTGGGAACGTTACGGCGGGCAGGGGTGTCGAAGGTGCAGTACAAATCGGTGGTAACGCCGTTTAATACGTTGTGGACACTGCGCCGCCTCTGCGAGACGATGCAGAAGGAACATGCCGTTATGATCCAGCAACAGGAAAAGGAAAAACAGAAAACGGAGTAAGAGCAAGAACCATGAAAAACGAAGATCTGGAAAAGACGCAATATATGAGTCCGGAGGATATGGAGGCGCTGAAAACGGGCAAACCGAAACTATCCGATACGCAGGAGATGCCTGCCGTAGGGGACGATTTGGGAATTAAGCCGCCATTTCCCCAAGCGGGTCAGGCTGCTGGCAAGGTGCGCGAATTGTCGCCCCAGGACAAAAAGCCCCCTGTGGAGGAAAAGAAGGGCCAATTCCTGACGCCAAAGCGCAAGCGGGCGATGCTGATGGGGGCCGGTTTTGTCGCTGCGCTTCTCATCGGTTTTATGATCGCCGGCTATAATCAGGATAAGTCTGAGGCGCAGCATGCACGGCAGGTGCAGGAACAACAGATAAAGGACAAAGAAAAGAAGATTGCCGAGCAGGAGACGGACCTCAAGGCTCGTCGGGCTGAGCTGGAAAAGCAGAAGAAGGAACTGCAGGAGCGTCAGCGGCAGTTAGAAGAGCAGTCGAGCCGCGCCAAGGGACGCAACGAGCAGCTCGGTGACAGTGCGCCGAGTTCTGCTTTGGGCAAGATCATTGATAAGGTGACTGGCAAAGAAGCGGATCGCAAGCAAAAAGTCGAGCAGAACAAACAGCAGAGTGCGCAGAATGATACGGCAGCAGCCGATGTGGGGAAATCCATCGAGGATGCTCAGCGCATGCTCGATGAAGTCAACGCTAAACTGGATTCGGTCGAAGCGATGAAAACTGAGGCCGGACAGTTAAAGGATAAAGCGGCGGCTGCCTATGAGGAGAACAAGGGTGTTATCAACCAGGCAATCCATTACGCAAAAGTCGGCGCCGGTCTTTTGGAAGGCTGGCTGTCCCACTGATTGCCGCATAGAATTTAGAAAGAAGGCGTAACCTTTGAAAAAGATAGTTGCAATACTAATGGCACTGCTTTCGCTCACTGTTATTGCCGGCTGTGGCACTTCTAACGAAGCGGGCAGTGACAAGCAGAAGCTTCAGCCGATTACGATTGGTTTGATGCCGGATACGGATTCGGTTCCGTTTATCATCGCCCAGGAAAAAGGGTATTTTAAGGAAGAAGGACTGGAAGTAAATCTCCAGCAGTATAAGAGCGCGATGGATCGGGATTCAGCCCTGCAGAGTGGCAATCTGGATGGCGCCGTTTCGGACATGCTGGCCGTTGCCTTTGCAAAATCCGGTGGCTTTGATGTAAAGGTCACGTCGTTTACGGATGGCAGCTATAAACTGATTGCCAGCAAGGATTCGGGCATTAAGGATGTCAAGAGCCTTGCCGGCAAAGACGTATCGGTATCGCGCAATACAATTATCGAGTACGTGACGGATCAGATCCTTGCGAAGGAAAACATGGATGGCGACAGCATCAACAAAGTCATCATTCCGCAGATTCCCACGCGTCTGGAAATGCTCCAGAATGGCAAGCTCGCCGCGGCCACGCTGCCAGAACCAATGGCAAGTATTGCCGTTCACAATGGCTGTCAGTTCGTGACGGGGTCCGATGAACTGGGAATCAATCCGGGGGTCATTATGGTTACGGCCAAAGCGGCCGATGGCAAGCAGGCCGAGATCCAGGCCATGTATCGTGCCTATAACAAGGCAGTAGCTTATTTGAATCAGGCGGACCGCGCGGAGTATATCGATCTCGTCATCGAGAAGGGAGGCTTCCCACCGGCAGCCAAGGATGCGCTTAAATTGCCAAGGTATCACGAAGCGGCTTTGCCCAAGGAGAGCGATGTGACGGATTGCCTCAACTGGCTCAAGGGGAAAAACTTGATTTCTGAGAGCTACAGCTATAAGGATATCGTTCTGGATTTGTTGGGAAAATAATTTTAACGAAAGTAAGAGAATCAATAACATGATTGAAGTAGAGCATTTGTCTGTCGGGTATGATGCCGATGGAACGAAACAGATTGCCCTTCATGATGTAAGCTTGACCGTTCCGCAAGGGACGGTCTGCGCCGTTATAGGGCCTTCTGGCTGCGGCAAGTCCACACTCATGAAGGTGGTGGCGGGATTGATTCGTAAGGTTCAGGGGACGGTGCGGATAAATGGCCGTCCCGTGAATCCACAGGAAATGAAAATCGGATTTATGCCGCAGAATTATGGGCTTTTGCCCTGGAAAACCGTGGGTGAAAATATTCGCCTTGGCTGCCGCATCAAAGGGGAGGACTCCGAAGATTTCGTGGCGCGGGCGAAGGTGCTTTGCCGACGGCTGGGGATAGCAGGGCTCGAGGAGCGACTCCCGCACGAGTTAAGCGGCGGTCAGCAGCAGCGCGTGGGGCTCGCCCGGGCATTTTTGCTTCGCCCGGACATTTTGCTGATGGACGAACCGTTTTCGGCGCTCGATGCCATTACGCGGGAAGAGATGCAGGAGGTGTTTTTGGACCTTTGGCAGGAATATCACATCACGACGATGCTGGTGACCCATTATGTGGAAGAAGCCCTGTACTTGGGACAGCAAATTGCCTTGATGTCGTCGCATCCCGGTTCGGTACAGGAGATTATGGAAAACCTGTTGGCTGGCAGTGCCGGAGAGCGGTATAAGCCAGAGTTTTTTGCCATGGGACAGAAGCTGCGGGAAAAAATCCGAGAAATGGGGGCCCAGTCATGAGGAAAGGCAAATCGGTATTGCGCTCCTATTTGCTGGGAGCACTCCTATTGTTGCTGTTATGGTGGGCGGTGGCGCTGTTGGTAGATCTTCCGATTATTCCGCCACCGGATAAGGTGCTGACAAAACTCGGCCATGTGTTTGTACAGGCCATTGCAATCCATAGCGCGTACAGCCTCTGGCGCATAGCTGCCGGACTCGGGCTCGCGGTGCTTATCGGTTATCCGTTGGGACTGGCTATGGGGTATTTCAAGCAGGCGGATCGTTTTTTGGCGCCACTGGTATATCTTACTTATCCGATTCCGAAAATTGCCCTGCTGCCAATTCTGATGCTGCTCACAGGTGTGGGGGAATGGTCGAAAATCTTGATGATTTTTTTGATTATCGTCTTTCAGGTGGTCATTGCGCTGCGTGATGGAATCCGGGCAATTCCCGAAGAGACGTATTATCCGCTCTATTCGCTGGGTGCGTCCTTTTGGCAGCTTTTCCGCCATGTGATTTTTCCGGCATCACTGCCAAAATTTTTGACGGCCATCCGTGTGGCTATGGCTACGGCTGTCTCGGTGTTGTTCTTCACGGAAACCTTTGGCACACAGTATGGTATGGGGTACTATATCATGGATGCGTGGCTGCGGGTAAATTATTTGGAGATGTATGCAGGCATTGTGGTCCTTAGTTTGCTGGGGCTGTTGCTCTTTGGCATTTTGGACTTGCTCGAATATATGACCTGCCGTTGGCAAAAGTGAGGTGGTGGCAATGAAAAAACTCGGATGTCTCGCCTTTTTGCTGCTGCTGATCGTGGCTGGAGCAGCGGGATTTATGGGACGCAGTGACTGGTTCCCTTGGGGACAGGAGTCAGGCGATGGTTCAATCCAAATCATGGCGGAGGGGCAGCCTGGCGAAGCGATGATGCAGGATGTCCATCAGGCCTGTGATGCGTTTAATCGGACGATGGAACAGACGATGGGAATCCGGCTCCAGCGAAATGTCAAAGTCTATGTGGGCGGTACTGAAGCCGACTATCAGCAGATTCTTGAGCGGGAATTCAATCTGGCACCAGAGGAAGCCAAGGCAATTGCCGATATTTCCGGCGGCTGGACTGGTGGCAAAAAAGCCATTACGGCTATTAATGGCAAAGCTGGTGTCATGAACAGCAGCAGCGATCGCATCAGTACCACGGCGCACGAGCTCTTTCATCAGGTGCAGTACGAATTAAGCGATGGCAACGATACCGATGAACAGGCATTGTTTTGGCTTGAGGAGGGTTCGGCAGATTACGTAGGGGCCGATTTGGCGGCACGGCTTGGCGGGAAATCCATGCAGAAGTGGATTTTGGATGTCAAGGCCGAACTCATGGGAGCGCCACATGTCGTCTCGCCGGAAAATCTGCAGCACAGTACCCTCGAACAGCGAAAGGCCCTCATGGGAAAAGATTTGCATTCCTATCAGATGTCAGATCTCATGACTTGGTATTTATTGACGACCAGAGCCAAAGGGCACGAAGGCGAAAAACTGGCTCAGTATTTCCGGCAGTTAAAGGAAGTCAAGCAGGGCGAAGCGGCTTTTCAGAACACCTTTGGCGTAAGTCTCGAGGACTTCTTGCGCCAGTTTGACCGCTGGTGGAAAGAGGAACAGACCAAGCCGGCGCTGCTCCATTTCGAGGCGCGTGAGGGGGTGAGCCAGGCTTTGGTTCGCTCGCTTGAGGCTGAAACCAATGCGGTGCAGACGATGTTCCAAAAACGGCTGGGGCAGCAGCTGCACGGCGAATATCAAATTGTCCTGGCCAATAACCAGGAGGACCTTGCCGAAGCGGTCAAGACCTATTGCAGCATTCCTGAGGAGCAGGCGAAAGAACTGGCAGCTTCGAGCCTTTGGATTGAAAATGGCAGCACGGTCCTTTTGAACGCGTCACAGATCGAATCTGATCGCCAGCAGAGCTTTACGGTGGGAGTCATGTTGATGCGCGTGATGCAGGGACAGCGTATGGGCCAGCCGGAACGCGGCATTGAGTGGCTCATGCGCGGCTCGGGGTACCTCATGGGAGTAGCCCGCCTCGGTGAGAAGGGGCTGGGAACTTTGTCGCAGTATCAACGAGCCTGGCTGGATTCACTGCGCAAAGCCGGACGTGTTCCACAGCTGGCACAGATGGCTACAGCGGATGGCTTCCGGCAGGTTTCGCAAAGCTACTCGGATGATACGGCTTCGGTAATGGCTGAATACGCTGCTGCGGAGCTGGTGAATCGTCGTGGCTGGCCGTCACTGGTGCGCTGGGCTGAGGCAACTCGCACGCTGGGCGATGCCCAAAAAGCTTTCCACCAGGTGTATGGACAGAGCAGTGTGGATTTTGAAGCCGAACTGCAAAGCCGTGTCCAGCGTCAAATCGTCAATGCCCGCTAGGAAGATATCATGTATACAAAAAAAGACCTTTACAAACGTTTTTGGCTGTGCTAAGATATCACCTGTAAGTAAATAGCTTATGGCAATGGAGCCATACAGGATAAGACCTGCGGACGTTATCGTCTGGCGGATTATTCTGTATGGCTTTTTCGTTTGTGTTGATTTATGAAAAGGATGGTATACGATGGAAGATTTACTCTATGTAATCCCGGCAAACTCCAGCAAAGAAGAAGTGCTTGAACTCGTCAAATCGCATCCGGAAATCAAATTCGTTTCGCTCGTCGGTGTCGATATGGCCGGCAACGATACGGATGAAAAGATTCCGGTCCGCATTTTCCTCAAAGACATCGATGATTTCTATGCCGGCACGGCTGTACAGACCGATGGTTCTTCCGTTGTACTCACGGGTATCGCTACGCTGAACAACGCCAAAGTCGATATGCCGATCGATCCGTCCGTCAACTGGTTCGTTGACTACAACATGGAATACTACGATGATGAAACGGGTAAGCCGGTCGGCACGCTGCGCATTCCGTCCTTCCTCGTACATGAGGGCAAACGCGTGGACTCCCGCGCCGTTCTCGCTGACTCGATGGAATTCGTCAAGAAAGAGCTTCTGAAGCTCTTCAAAGAGAATCCGAAGATGTCCGGTCTTGAGAGCATCGATGGTAACGATGTCGTCGATATCTCCTTCACGTCGGCCACGGAGCTCGAGTTCTGGGTCAAGACGCCGCTCGAGGAAGCTGCTATCGAGGAGATGTCCGCTTCGCAGGTCATGCAGGAGCAGTATTGGGAGCGCACGCATGGCGCTGTCCGCACGGCCATGGAGAACTGCCTGCTGGAGCTTGACAAATATGGCTTCAGCGTAGAGATGGGGCATAAAGAGGTCGGTGGCCTCAAGGCGCAGATTGACGAGAACGGTCATATGACGCATGTCTGCGAACAGCTCGAGATTGACTGGCGCTTTGCGGATGCCCTGCAGGCAGCCGATAACGAAATCTTTGTCCGCACGGTGGTCAAGGAAGTATTCCGCTCGATGGGGCTTGAGGTCAGCTTCAAGGCAAAACCGATGATTGGCCTTGCCGGTAATGGTGAGCATACGCATATCGGCATGGCTGCCATCACGAAAGACGGCAAGCTCCACAACCTGTTCACGGCGGACGATCAGCTCAAAGACTTCATGAGCTCGGTGGGCTATGGTGCCATCATGGGCCTGCTCAAGAACTATGAGAGCATCAACCCGTTCGTTTCGGCTACGAATGACTCGCTGAACCGCCTCAAACCGGGCTTCGAGGCTCCGGTCTGCATCGTCACGTCGCTGGGCCACAAACCGGATCAGCCGTCCCGTAACCGCACGATCCTGGCCGGCCTTATCCGCGACCTTGGCAATCCGTATGCTACGCGTTTCGAGCTGCGTGCCTGCAACCCGTACACGAATACGTATCTCGTCCTTGCGGCCATCTACTCGGCTTGCCTCGACGGCATCAAGGTTGCGGTCAAACACACGACGGCAGAGCTTCTGGCTGAGCTTTCCAAGGAAGCTGGCGAAGAGGGCTTCTACCTCGAAAAAGACCGCGCGTATCGTTCCGAGAAGGATGTCTTCGAAGACTACACCGAAGAAGAGCGTGACCGCCTGTTCGGTGCTCCGCCGGCTACGGTTTGGGAGAACATGCAGAACTTCGAGAACTATCCGGAGAAGAAAGCCGTCATTACGAGCGGTGGTGCTTTAAATGACCAAATCATCAATGCCTTCCGCGATGGTGCGCTGATTCGCTGGAAGACCGAGCTCATCGCCCGCATCATTCCGGAGAACCGCGACATCGTTCGCAAGGCCCGCGAAATCAAATCCGATTTCGTTACGGATCAGGATTCCTACAACTGGAACAAAATCAACGGCATCCGCACCTATCTGGCAAAAGACAGCATCGACGAGAAATCGCTGTTCACGCTGCTCATCAACGCCCTCAACGAAGGCGATTACGCAACGGCATCGGGCCTGCAGGTCGAGATGTACGACAAAGTCGAGGAGCTCAAAGCACTCTACGATTCCTATTCCAAGAACATGATTTGATAGGTTCCTATTGGTAAGACGAGACCATCCTTTGTGGGTGGTCTCGTTTTTTCTTAATTTTTTTACGAAATATTCGATATATTGGGGAGAGGGGAAGTGCGCCAAGGAGGATGATCGCATGATGATTGGCACCAAAGAGGCGGCTAGTGCGGGCTTTATCGACTATCAGTTAAATGCCGCCCATAAAGCAGGCAGTATGGCAGAAAATCAGAGCAAGGCGGCAGATACGGCGTCTTTACTGACGGCACCGGCTTACCAGGTGGATATCGCCGCCAATTTGCTGGAAGGCATATCGACACGCGTACAGGGAGGGAAGGTCTGGCTGGAGCCAGCCAATGGTGCTTACGCGCCCTATACGCCCTATGGAAAGGGCTGGACGCGGGAGGATGAGCTGGCAGCGCTGGAGCGTGGCATTGCCTATTATCAGCAGTGCAATGAAAGGTACTATTCACAGGGCAGTCCTTATGACCCCGAGGCGGATAAAAAGCGGCTGGAGCAAATCGTTTCGGAGATTCCGAAAGGCGAATTGTCGCAGGCGCCGGCAACTTATAAGGAGTTAGGTTTGCCGGCAATCGAGCAGGATTTTGCCATAGCGGACAAGCCGCCAGCAACGGCTGCGACTACGTCTGCCGAGGTTCTTGATACATCGGCAAGCCTCTATACGCCAGTAACGGAAATCGCTACGAAGCATTACCGCTGGACCGAAGCGACGGGCATCGAGGAAACCCTGACGCAGGAGCAGGAGATCGCAAACGGTAAGTCCGTAGTCCGTCAGTGGATGCAGGGATATATCACCGACACCATCGGCGAGATACTAAAACCCCATGCGACTTATGAAGAAGCCTATGCGGCGCTTTATGGGGATGCGGTGTCGGCACCCGTAGTGACCTTCAACGAAGAAACGTTTTGCTATGATATGCGGATGAAAAATACGCAGGGTGGTGCCTTTGGCGTACTAGCCACACAGCTGAACCGGTTTTTGGAGGATTACGGCAAGGATGACTCGTTCTATGATACATTAGCCAGCGCCTTGAATGAACTCGACCCGCAAGGGGAGAATGGCATCGTCAATCAGATTCGTAAGATGATAAATCAGGTAAAGGGCGGCAGTCCCATTGACACCGAGAGCGAATCCTTCCAAGAAGAAGTGCAGGATGCCATCGCCAAGACCTTTGGCGGCCCGGTGGCAGGTGGTGCTAAGGCAAAACAGAAACAAAAGAAGGTTGGCCAAAAGGAAGAAGTTCAAGGCCTTGATTATCTTGATAGGCAGCGCCGCCAGGCTGAGGAGGAAGGCCAGCTTTTGGATGCACTGCTGGGGAAAGAGCAGAAAAAGAAGGTAGAGACAGCCGGCGATGTGCTGGCTGGCCGCAAACCGGAAGGCAAGGACATGGAATTTACCGATAAACTCCGGCGGGTAGACGAGCGCATCGCACCACGACAGCCCTATGTGTTTATCGACGAGGACGAAGAGAAAGGGACAGGCCTGCCAGTAGGAGAAATCCAGCAGCAGGAAACTATGTACAATACTTGGAGCAAGTTAAGTAAGCAGTTGGCAGAGAAATTTGCTGCTGAAAGACAGGAACGAGTGAGCAGTATTACGGATTGACGAACGAGGTTTATCGTAATAAAATAAAAGTTGTTGAATGGTTTCATTCAACTGTGTATTGATTATTCGTATTAAGGAGATTGCTGTTTGAAAAACAACACCTTGGAGATTGTAGGCTGACCGGGAGGTTGGCGTAACTACAATTTCACGCAAACCTCCCTGCATTGTAGTCAACAATCATCAGGAGGAAATAAACAATGAGTAAAAATGACTATCGGATCCGTTTGGAAAAACAAGAAGAACATCGCGCCGTTGAAAACTTGGTTCGCGAATCCTTTTGGAATGTCTATCGTCCCGGCTGCCTCGAGCATTATGTGTTGCATTGCCTGCGGAACGATCCCGACTTTGTGCCGGAGCTTGACTGGGTAATGGAGAAGGATGGCTGCTTGATCGGTCAGAATATCTTCATGCGGGCAAAAATACTGGCGGACGATGGCCGCGAAATCCCCATCATGACCATGGGGCCAATCTGTATCTGTCCAGAGTTTAAAGGACAGGGCTATGGCAAGAAGCTGTTGGATTTCAGTATCCAGAAAGCTGCCGAGATTGGTTGTGGTGCTCTGTGCTTTGAAGGTAATATTGGCTTTTATGGCAAGAGTGGGTTTGACTATGCCAGCAAATTCGGTATCCGCTATCATGGGTTACCGGCGGGGGAGGACGCATCCTTCTTTTTGTGCCGAGAGCTGATACCTGGATTCCTGGATGGCATCACTGGCGAATACGCTACGCCACAGGGATACTTTGTGGATGAGGGAGAGGCCGAGGCTTTTGACCGGGCATTTCCACATAAAGAAAAACTGGTATTGCCAGGTCAGATTTTCTAAACGAATCCTTTTATTCGGGAAAGTTACATAACGAAAAAGCCGCTATTGCATGAATGTTTTCATACAATAGCGGCTTTTTTTTAGGATAAGATTAAATCCTAGAAAAAATGTTAATGACAAATATAGAGTTTTTTTAGAATTTAGGTATAGGATAATAGGAGATAAATATAATATATTTTCTATTACGGTGCGTGTGATAATAGGGGTGACAAAGATAATAGTGCAAGTTGGGAGGGCGATAGCAATAAGAATAATAGATATCTAATACATAGACATATAAGGTATTCTCTGATATAGAGAAGGTTGGATTTATAAGAGAGGCGGAATGATGAATCTAATTAATCGGGAAATAATGACTGAATAAAATGGAAAGAGGAATGCTAATGAAGCTGATTGATAAATGTCATGAAACAATGAAAAGAATATATTCTAGGATAGATAGAGGTGAAATATGGCTGTTTAGCTCGCGTAAGCGCTCGTATGTTTTTGGTATTATATTTGTGGATATTATATTGTATTTGCAACATTTATCATTGTTTATAAAGTTTGGTTGGTTAGGGCTTCAGCCGCTTAAATGGTTCGCCATTTTATTTGGTTCCTTTTTGGGGGAGTGCGGTTATAGGAGTATTCAGTATAATAAACGTGGAAATCCTTTGCGATTATCGGAAAGACAGTTTCGAAGTGATTTGCTTCGGTTATATGTTATGATGTTTATTTTTGTTGTTTTATCAGGGATGATGCAAGGTCTACTGGAGCTATGCTTTAATGCAAATTTAGTTTGGCTTACAGGATTCGAAATTGGGGTGAGAACATAATTGATATTCTGGATGGTCATGACGATTATGGCAAAACAGGAATAATAGCGCTATAATCAAAGGATGAGTGAATTTATCTATGGCGAATGGTGTGGGAATGCCGTTGCGTTGATAGGAGAGGACTGGAGCGGGGAAAATGAAGATATTTGTCGATGCAGATGCTTGTCCGGTGGTAAGGGAAACAGAAGAGGTGGCGGCAAAATACTCCGTGCCGGTGGTGTTGTTATGCGATACCAATCACGTTTTGCATTCGGACTATAGCGAAGTAAAAGTAATTGGTGCGGGGGCAGATGCCGTGGATTTTGCATTGGTCAATTGCTGCAAGGCCGGTGATTTGGTAGTCACGCAGGATTATGGAGTAGCGGCTATGGCATTGGGGAAGAAAGCTTATGCTATTCACCAAAATGGTTGGCAGTATACCAATGAAAATATCGAGCGCCTCCTGATGGAGCGTCATTTGGTAAAGAAGGCACGACGCGCTTCGAGTAAGAGTCATCTGAAGGGGCCACGGAAGCGCTCGGCGGAAGATAATTGGCAATACCAGGAAAAACTGGAACGCTTGCTTAGGAAGATTAGGGAGGAAAAAGATGGATAAACAATATGATCGTGCTATTCCACAAGCTGGCGAGATATGGCAGCATTTTAAACACAACGACTATAAAATCATAGCTTGTCCCGTAATTCATACGGAAACCGAAGAACATTACTGCGTGTATCAGGCCCTTTATGGTGAGTATGGCATATTCTGCCGTCCGCTCTCCATGTTTATGAGTGAGGTGGACCACGAGAAATATCCGCAGGCAGAACAGAAATACCGGTTTGAACGTAAGGACTGAGAAATTTTATATTTCCTCGTCATCCATGATGCCCAGTTTTCGTTTCCAATAGCGGGAGTAAATGGCACCAAGAGGATTATGGGCCAGCAGACGGTCTTTTACGACTAAGGTGGTGACTGGGCCGGGGCAGCTGGCGTTAAAGATGGTATCGTGCCCCACGCAGAGACCACAGGAGATGAAGAGCTCCGTGCCCTTTTCGGCCAAGATTTTGGCTTGGAATTTTGGATTGCACATGGCTTCATGATTAAGTTCGGGCTTGACCTGTTTTAGGTCGAGCTCTTTTTTGTTGAAGCTGCAGTTTTTACAGCAGACGCTGTAAAATTCAAAGCCTTGTTGCTCATAATAACGGGCAATGTAGCGGGCTTCGGCGTTGAGGCCGATGCAAAAGGCCATGCCGAGTTTCTTATAGCCCATGGCTTTAGCAAATTCCGCTGTTTCCTGCAGACGGGTGATGTTGCTGTAAAAGGTTCCCTCGACATAGGCGGCAGCTTTCATAATGCGGCGCTCTTCCTCATCGTAGGCGGCAAGAATCGTTTTCCGGTCGATGCCGGTGCAGTTTGTTCCTTTGGTGTAGCAGGCATGGGAGTGACAATTGGCACAATCCGCTTTCATAGTAAAACCTCCTAAAACTATTCGCTTGGCAAAAAAGGTGCCCAAACAAAATCGTCGGGCACCTTTGGGTCTTATCGTCGGTATTAGTGGCAACTGTGGCTGCCGCAGCCATGACTGCCACAGCTATGGCCTTCGCCATGGCTGTGATGATCGCAGTGAACGGCCGGGTCGTAAGCCAGTTTTCCCGCTAAGAAATCCTGTACCGCTGCATCAGCGTCACCCTGAACACCGCCATACAGGGTAATGCCTGCCTGTGCCAGCGCATTTTGTGCACCGCCGCCAATGCCGCCACAAATCAGGGTATTGATGTTTTCCTCCTGCAGCAGGGTAGCCAAAGCACCATGGCCGGCACCGTTGCTGGAAATCACGTGAGATTCCTGGATCTCATTGTTTTCGATGGTATAAACTTTAAAGGTTTCCGTGTGGCCAAAATGCTGGAAAATTTGGCCGTTGTCATAGGTAACTGCAAGTTTCATATGTTGGTTACTTCCTTTCTGCATTGCGGATCTTACGGGATGGGGGGCATTTTGACAAGCGGGGCAGAGTTCGAAGCTTCCGCCGCTAATGACTAATGGGCGGCCTTCCACCAGACAGCCTGCTATGCGTTTGCGGGCTGCCAGATAAAGAGACTGTACCGTAGTGCGAGCTACGCCCATTCGTTTGGCGCACTCTTCCTGAGTCATACCCAGGTAATCCAGCAGACGGATGCATTCGTATTCTTCTAGCGAGATAGTGACTTTTGGTGCTTCCTTTGCCTCCTGGGGGATAAAATGTGTGCAAGGGGGGAGCCCACATATACGACGTTTCTTTAGTGGTCTACTCATCATTAGCCTCCATTTTTGACATATGCCTTAATGATATTGTAGCATGGCTTTTTGACATATGTCAATTTTTCTTTTTGTTGCAATTGAGAATAATTCGCGCTATAATAAAACAGTAGTTGAGAATGTGTATCAACAAAAAAGAGGTGGTAGCATTTGGCCAAAGAAGATTTTGAACAGGTGATGGGAATGCACGCTGCCCCTATGCTTTGGGGCGTGAAGGCTGCGAATATGGTTTCGTTCCGCAAGAGCAGTTTTGATGACTTTGATGCGCTCTTGGAATCGTATGAGCCCTGTTTCCGTTGCAAAGGAATTTCCGTATTCCGGGTATCGGAGGGGGAAGAATTCGTACTGCTGCTATTCTATCGCGAGGAGGCGATGTGGCGAACGCTTCATCAACCAAAGGCCATGGAACTTTTGGAGCAGTTCGGGTATCGGCGTGAGGATACGCTGGCAGAATTGCTCGAGCGTTTGAAAATCCGGATGCAGGTTCGGAAGACTTTTCCCCATGAGGTCGGACTGTTCCTGGGATATCCACCAGATGATGTGGCCGGGTTTATCGAAAACAAAGGCCAAAATTACGCCTTTAGCGGTTATTGGAAGGTCTATGCGAATGAGGAAAGGACTAGAGCTTTATTTGATCTCTATACGGACTGTTCCCAGAATTTCTGCATGGAACTGGAGAAGGGCCGCCGATTTGAAGAACTTGTTCGCGCTGTATAAGAAGCAAAGGTTAGAAAGAGGGATAATGATGAAAAAAATGGCAATTATCTATTGGTCGGGAACTGGTAATACCCAGGCGATGGCGGAGGCTATCGCTGAAGGGGCGAAAACAGGTGGCGATGCCGTGGACCTGTTTGAGGTGGAGCAGTTCGATAAGAAAACGTTGGAACAGTATGATGGACTGTTCTTTGGCTGTCCGGCTATGGGGGATGAGGTGCTGGAAGAGGGGACGTATGAGCCATTTTTTACCGAGGTGGAATCGGATCTCAAAGACAAGCCGGTGGCATTGTTTGGTTCCTATGGCTGGGGTGATGGAGCCTGGATGCGGGATTGGGAAGACCGCGTCCGGAACGATGGGGCAAAACTCTTTGCTGATGGTTTGACCATTGAAAATACGCCGGATGATGACGGCGTAGCGGCCTGCCAGAAGCTTGGCAAAGAGTTTGCCGCTTCCCTTTAAGAAAAGATAGCGAAAAGAGGCTTAGAAAGCTGGTGTGATATGCTCCCCCTATGAGAGACAGTAAAAAATAAAACTGTCATCATAGGGGGATTTTTCTATGCCAAACAAACAGAAAGTAGCAATAGAAGAAAAAGTAGAATATGTACGAGCTTATCTGCGCGGAGAAATTACTCAAGGTAGGATTAGCAAAGCAGCAGGAGTAAGCCTGGCCTCAGTACA
>NZ_JNKI01000028.1 GCF_000702005.1 Selenomonas sp. ND2010
AGCGCGTTTTGCAACTTTTTCGATGCTTAATTAAGGATAAAAATTTCGTTTAGGAAAACATCTCCCCGCGTAGTGTTGGCACTGCCCCTAGCGGCGGCGAAAAGCTGCTTCGAATGAGATTTTTGTAACCTGCAAACTGTAATTTGCAAAAATTCCTGCTGCCTTGAAGTGGGCAGCAGGAATTTTTGCTATCAGACCAATATTTATTTTTCAATAACGTTTTCGTTTCACCGAAGATGGATACCCCAACTGTTCCCGGTATTTCATAACCGTTCGCCGGGATATATCCATTTTGCGTGCCTTCAAAAGCTCACAGAGTTTCTGGTCGCTAAGTGGCTTGTGCGGGTCCTCTCCCTTAATTAAATCTTCAATCACTTCTTTAGCCTGTGCAGCAGCAAAATCCTCCTCACTGCTGTTTTTCGCCAAGTTTGCCGTAAAGAATTTCCGCAACGCCATAACTCCCTGTGGGAACTGGGCATATTTATTCGCCACCGCCCGGCTCACCGTGGATTCATGAACGCCAATTGCATCGGCTACATCCTTCATTGTCATGGGGTGCAGTCTCTTTATTCCCTGGGTTAAGAAATCCGGCTGTCGTTTCAGGATTTCCTCCACCACCTGGCGTATAGTCGTACGCCGCTGTTCTATACTGTTAATCAGCCACGCAGCCGCATTCAGGCGCTGGGTAATGTATTTCTTAGTCTCGGCATCAAAGGACTCAGCATGTTGATAAGCCGCCGAGATTCGAAGCTGCGGGATGTAATTATCGTTAAGCGTAATACGATAAGTACCATCCACCTCCTGCACGAGTACATCCGGTGTGATAAACGCTGCCTTCTCCCCGCCATAAGCGGCCCCTGGCTTGGGATCCAACCGACGAACAATATCTACTGCTGCCTGTACATCCTGTGGACGGCATTGCTCTGCCGCCGCGATTTTCTTGATTTGTGAATCCGCTACCTCATCCAGGTAATGGTCAATGATTGACGCCACTAATCCCTGATAAATTCCCTGTCTCTTTGCCTGTATCCGCAGGCATTCCGGCAAATCACGTGCGGCAACACCGGCAGGCTCAAATTCTTGAATCTGTAACAGCACCGCTTCGACAGCCGCTATTTCGGCCGCCATTGCCCGAGCTATTTCTGCCAAAGGAAGCGTCAAATATCCGTTATTATCTAACGAACCGACGATAAAGACAGCGATTGCCCGTTCGTTTGACTGGGTGAAGACAAATTTTACCTGATCGAGGAGTTCTTCTTCTAAGGTCAAGGATACAGGCTCGGCCACCTCCAAGGGCGACTCCGCATCATCCCCATAATACCCGGAAAAGCTGCTATCCTCTCCTAGGTAGTCGGTCAATCGCGACATATGTTCTGCTTGAAGCAAATTCCCTTCTGCAGGCGCAGCATCCCCATAGTCTATTTCCAAGGCAGGGTTTTCCAAATATTCTTTTTCAATCTCCGACCGAAGATCCTGCGCGGAAAGCTGCAAAATCCGGATAGCTTGTTGCAATTTGACGGTCATCGCCAAATGCTGCGAAAGATTGAGATTCAGTGATTGTTCTGCTTGCATGGGGAACTCCTTCGATGGTAAAAATCCTGCCCCGAAGTTTTCGTAGCTTACTTCTGGGACATTGCCGCTGCGATAGCAGCACCGAGGCCTGAACCGCCGTTTTCAAGGACCGTATCGATTTCGGCAGCATCCTCGCCGAGCAGCTCAGAAAGCGCCCGCATGATATTTTCTTTTGCCAGCGGCATTTTTTCATAAACGGAACCGTCGATAGCAATATGCTGTTTCTGCGGCTTATCCTTGCCAGCCAGCTGCCAGATGATACCAACATACGATGCCGTAACCAGACGTGCTGAACGAACGACCAGCGCTGAAGCTAGTTCCTGAACCAGCTTACAGTCAGCCGAATCCAGCGTTTTGCCAGTCTTCTTGGCTACGATTTCTGTCACCTTTTCACGAGCCGCGCTCTCATCCACAATGATATTACTCATATCGATGCTGGTGAACGCATAATCTTTGCCTGCCTCATTTAGCAGCTCCGAAAGTGCCATGCCAAAAAGCTCGCCCATATAACGCCCCGAAACCATCTTTTCCAGACGCTGTTCGCCAGGTTTCTCCGAAGCCTTATCAAAGGCGATATCGAAACGATTCGGGATCAGCTTCATAAAGCCACCGGATTCCAGGTTCAAAATCATCGGGGCCTCGGCACTATCCGCATAAGGCTCCAAATAGCAAGTATTGTGTCCCGTTGCATAAATCGAACCGATATAAACGCCTGGCTGCTTATAGGCTGCCGCCAGTAAAACAGCCACCGTATCGTTGATGACAGCCGTCGGCTGAACGTTATCAATTCCCTGGCGATGCAGTGCTTCCTTCAAGAGATCGTTGACCACTTCTCCTTCAACGCCTGCCGTAGCGAATTCCTTTGTCCAAATGATCAACTTGGCATTGTAAAGATTGGTCTGCTCCGAGGGGAACGAGAACGTGTGACCAAGCAGGTATTTCGTCTCATGATCGCCTTCCACAGCCTCATCCACGAGTTCTGCAATGAAGTCAAACATCTGCTCGGCCGTAGAACCAGCACCGACAAAATCATAGACGCCCTCTACACGCAACGGCTTTGCCACTTTTTTGACGATTTCAAACTTGCCCTCGCCTTCTAGACGAATGCGCAAAACACGTACATTAGTACCACCAAAATCCAGTGCCAAATACTCACCAGTCTCTTTTCCTGTTGGAAGCCCTACATAAGACTTGAGCATGCGCAGCGAAGATTCCTTGGGGTCTTCTAATCCCTTGACCAGATCATACCGGAAGTCCGCTGCAATTTCATGCAGCTGCTCCCCACTTACCGTAAACTCCTGGATGATGTCGTCAAACTGATTCTTGTCGAATGCCATGATTACTGTCTCCTTTACCTCTTAAATTTATTAGTCATTGCTGATTTTCAGCAATTTCCTCCAAATATGCCCAGCGTTCCATGAGGTGTTCCAGTTCCGCCTGCAAGCGGCTTTCCTCTTTGCTGAGTTCATTCAGCTTGCCATAATTGGCTGCATTCTGCTCCATTTGAAGCTGTACAACCTTGAGCTCGCCTTCTTTGCTGGCAATTATGCTTTCAATTTCTGCATATTCTTTCTGCTCTTTAAAAGATAGTTTCTGTTTCGATTCCGTACGCGGAGCACGGGACGATACCTTCTCTTCCGCTTTGTTTTTTTTCTCTGCCTTTTTTTCTTCTGCCAAAATTTCCTGTTCCGCAACTTTTTCCTTATAGTAGGAATAGCCCCCGGAATACAGAGTCAAATTGCCATCCTCTTCATACACAAAGACTTTTTCCGCCAATCGATCAACAAAGAAACGGTCGTGCGATACGAAAACAATGGCACCGCGGAAGTCATCAATGAAATTCTCCAACACCGCCATAGTCTCAAGATCCAAATCATTCGTTGGCTCATCAAGCAGCAAGACATTGGGTTCTTCCATCAGAATCCGCAGGAGGTAGAGACGCCGCTTTTCACCGCCGGACAGACGAGAAATCGGCGTCCACTGCAAATTCCCAGGGAACATGAACCGCTCCATCAACTGGGATGCCGACACGCGCGTGCCATCCGCCAGCGTGATATAATGGGCCGCTTCCTGAATATACTCAATCGCCCGCAGCCGCTCGTCCATTTCCTCGTTGCGCTGGGCAAAGTAGCCAATCTTAACCGTCTGTCCGATAGTGACCGTACCACTTGTAGGCTGAAGCCGCCCCGAAAGGATATTGAGAAGCGTCGATTTACCGGTACCATTGCGTCCCAGGATTCCCACCCGATCGTTGCGAAGCAACGTGTAGGAGAAATCCTTGACAATGGTGCGTCCATCGACTTCGTAATGAACGTGGTCAAGCTCAATAACAGTTCGTCCCAGCCGGCTGCCAGCCAACCCGATTTCCACCGTCTCCCGGTCCAAATCAACCGTTTGATTTTTTACTTCTTCATAGCGTTCAATACGTGCCTTTTGCTTGGTCGAGCGCGCCTGCGCTCCCCGGCGAAGCCACTTTAACTCATTGCGCAGGAAATTCTGGCGCTTCTGCTCACTGGCTTGTTCCCGCTCTATACGGGCCGCCTTCTGTTCGAGGAAATCGGAATAATTGCCGCTGTAAGTATAGGCCTTGCCTTTATCCAACTCCAGGATTTTAGTCGAAGTATGGTCAAGGAAATAACGGTCATGCGTAACCATCAGCAATGCACCCTTGCGCCCCTTGAGGTATTCCTCCAGCCAGGCAATCGTCTCACTGTCCAAATGGTTGGTCGGCTCATCCAAGAGCAGCAAATCACAAGGCTGAATCAGCGCCGTCGCCAATGCCAGCCGCTTTTGTTGTCCTCCCGATAAAGTCCCAGCCTCAGCCGTATAATCCGTGATGCCCAGTTTATTGAGCACCATTTTGGCCGTACTTTCCAATTGCCAGCCATCCAACTCATCAATCTTGGCCGCATACTGCATGATCTGCTGTTGAACCCCTTTGTCCTCCGGATTCTTTGCGGATTGCGCCAATGCGAGCTCGTAGCCGCGCAAGGCCTGCATTAAAGGCGTCATTCCACGAAACACTTCCATCAGGACGGTATTTTTCGGTTCAAAGACTTTATCCTGGGCCAGATACTCCACCCGCAGGCCACGCATCGTAACCAAGGAACCGTCATCAACAGGAGTCAGTCCAGCAACAGCCTTGAGAAAGGTCGATTTTCCCGTACCGTTCACGCCGACAATACCGACCTTATCTCCCTCATCCATGCTGAAATTTACCCCTTCAAAGAGTTGCTTTTCCCCATAGCTCTTCGTGAAATTTTCTATCGTGATTATCATGCAATATACATCCTAACTTACAACATGCCCTTTTATTATAATCAATCAAAAGATAAAAACCTAGTACAAGAAATGTAACTTGTTACACCTATACGATTTCTTCATGTTCTTCGGTCAGTTCATTGGCAAGTTTGACCAATACCCGTGTAATGCGGGCTCCATCTACTTCCTCAACAAAGAGCAGATTACCGCCCGCAGCGGCCATCTGGCCTACCTGCGGCTCCCCGCCGATCTGATCATAGAGCCAACCGCCCACGCTGTCTACATCCTCATCTTCAATCTTAACTTCCAGAATATCTTCGAGTTCTTCCAACAGCATCTTGGCATCTACCGAGTAAACGCGATCGCCACGGCTCTCGGCAGTAGGCCGCTCCTCATCAAACTCATCCTGGATATCCCCTACGATTTCCTCAACGATATCCTCGATGGTCACCATACCGGCCGTACCACCGAATTCATCCACCACAATCGCCAGCTGCGAATGACTGCTTTGCATCGTTTTGAGCAAAACATTGACATCCATGCTTTCCGGCACCACCAAAGCCTTGCGCGAAAGCTTTCGAAGATTTGGTTTGCGTCCTTCTACCATCACGCGCATGAGATCTTTGACATGGAGGAATCCAATGATATGATCCTTATCTTCCCGGCATATCGGATACCGGGTAAGCTGTTCTTCCATGATGATATCCAAATTATCCTCAAAACTATCCTCGAGGTAAAGCACCACCATATCCGTACGCGGCGTCATAATTTCGCGCACATTGAGTTCCGTGAAATCAAAGACATTATCTACAAAATCAGCTTCTGTATCATCGATAAGGCCCTGCCGATGGCTTTCTTCCATCAACAGTCGTATTTCTTCTTCGGTATGAGCATTTTCACCTTCAGAGGCGGCTTCAAATCCCATCTGTTTCGTCACCCAATTGGCCACGTGATTCAGCAGCCAAACAAACGGATACATGATTTTATGAAAAATCAACATAGGAAGGGCTACGGACAGCATGATTTTCTCGACGCTCTGTATGGCCATTGTCTTTGGCGTGAGCTCTCCCATGATGATATGCCCGGCCGTGATAATAGAAAATGCCAGCACTAGGGAAATCGTATGCCCAATGCTCTCATCCATCCCCAAAAATCCTGTAACCGGCAGGATTATCGTGGCTACAGCCGGCTCACCGACCCAGCCTAATCCCAGCGATGCCAGCGTAATTCCCAGCTGAGTAACCGAAAGGGACGCGTCCAGATGGTCCGTCAAGCGCTTGGCATAAACTGCCCGCTTGCTTCCCTCCTGAATCAGCGTCTCAAGTCTAGACGGACGGATTTTTACGCAGGCAAATTCCGCTGCCACAAAAAATCCGTTCATAAAGATGAGAAAAGCAACCAGTACTAATTGTAATAGTATCGGCACAATATCCAAGGTATCGTTCCCTCCTGATTAGTTCGCACCAGGCTTCTTATGCGTGGCCTTTTTATCATACGCCTTATAAGGACGATTCTTCTTTTTCTTCTCGGCACGGGGTTTTGTTTCTCCCTTAGCCTTCTTGATGGGCTTAAACGTAATTCCCAACCGTTTTTCCAGCTGCTCCAATTTATAGGCCTCTTTGATATCTGCCAGCGTTATGACGGTTCCCTTTGCACCAGCGCGAGCAGTACGCCCAGCACGATGCTGATAAACCTGTGCATTCTCCGGCAAATCCAGGTTGAACACATAATCAACGCCTTCGATATCCAAACCACGAGCTGCCAAATCCGTAGAAAGCAACAATTGGATTTTTCCCTTTTTGAGATCCGCAATCGCCTTCTGACGGGCTTGTTTGTTCTGATGCCCCAACAACGAGGCTGCCCGAATGCCATCATACTGCAAATGAGCCAGCGTCTTTTCTGCATCAAATACGCGATTGATGAATACCAATCCGCGTTTAACCCCAAGATTCCGCGTCAATTTGCGGACATTTTCTATTTTATCACGAAACGGAGTCATGAGATAGTAATTTTCCCTTGCCTCCATAACCGCCGCATCTTCCTTAACGATAACATGCTCCGGACTTTCCAGGAAATCAGCCCGTTCCATAGCCTTTTTCGGAGCAGTCGCCGAAAACAAAATAACCTGACGATCCTCGGGTAAAAGTTTAACGGCATCCACCGTGTTGCCAAGATTCTGGTCATCGAGTAAGCGGTCAAACTCATCGAGCACCAAAAGTTTTACCTGGTGAAGTTTGAGCTTCCCCTTACGGGATAATTCGATAATACGACCAGCTGAGCCTACAATGAGCTGAGGTTTTTCCTTGAGCTTATCCATCTGGCGGGCGATGTTTGCCCCGCCAATAATCCCCTGCACCTTGAGGCCAAGTCCTGCCTGCTGGTTAAACTCCCGGGCTACATTAGCAATTTGCATGGCCAACTCGTAAGTCGGGGCTAAAATCAGCACCTGTACCTGACGTATCGCCGGATCGATCTGTTGCATTGCCGGCAGCAGATAGGCCAAAGTCTTTCCCGTTCCCGTAGGAGCCTGCCCGACAAGATTTTGACCGGCTAACACTTTGCCCATCGTCTTTTCCTGTATCGCTGTCGGTTTATTTATCCCCTGTTTTGCCAACGCTTCACAAAGCGCCTTCGTTATTCCTAAATCCGCAAAAGTTGTCATGTTCTCTCCTCATTTATTACGTCAGCAGCGGTTTATCATGGCTGTCATCAAAAGTTGCCGTACAGCGCGGATAGTTGCTGCACCCCCAAAAAGCTCCGTTCTTGCCGCGAATCCGCCTAAGATGGCCCTCCCGACAGCGCGGGCAGAGGTATTTTTCCTTATCCGCCTGTTTTTGTCCCGCTCCTTCATTCTCTTTCATATGTTCCATAGGACTTGCCGAATATTTCGGTTTATTCTTCCAATCCTGCCACCCACTTCTCCTGGGGGTAGCAGCTTGGTAACTTTGCATATCCGCAGCCAGCTGCGCTTCATAATCAGCCGGCGAAAACAAGCTGTTGAGCTCATCCATATCCTGACTGGATGGTGCACGGTATTCCTGTGCTGCGTACGACCTCCCGGACTGCGACGCATACATTCCATTTGAACGCGCCCCCGCTGGATAATTTCCTGTCGCCCGCGCCTGGCGTGCAAGTGCCGACGCCGAAATTGTCGTTGGTGCCATCCGCTGCGAGCTGCGATTAAGCCGCATCTTAGCATCTTCCATATCGGGCTTGCCCTCTTTGTCATTACAGGTCAACCGACATTTCGGGTAGTTGGAACACCCCCAAAAAATACCATTTTTTCCCTTGCGCTGCAAAAGGACGCCCTGATGGCACGCCGGACAGACATTTTCTCCCGTAACTTCCATCTTCACAGCTCCCGCCTTCGCACAGAGCCGTGTCGTAAATTCAATCTGTCCCTTTAGGAACTCCTCCAATGAACCATCGCCTTCCGACATGGAATGGAGCTTATCCTCCCAAATTGCTGTAGAATCCGGGTAGGTCATCTCATCTGGCAGTGCATCCACTAACAAATAAGCCGCCGGGGTCGGACTTAGATATTTTTTCTTTCCCTTCGCCGTCATGAACTTCCGCTTGATAAGATCATCGATGATCGTCGCACGGGTAGCCTCGGTACCGATGCCATAAACATCCTTTAATTGTTTTTTGGCTTCTGGATTCTTAACGTATTTATGGATTTCCTTCATACCAGCCAACAGGGTAGATGGGGTAAACCGCACGGGCGGTTTCGTTGCCCGTTGGGTAATATCTCCCGCCGACCACTTCACGCCATCCTTCTTTTTCATTGTCGGCAGCGTCTTGCTCTCCTCTTCCTCTTCTTTGTTGTCCTCCTCCTCTTCGGTCTTTTTCCTTTTGGACTGATACATGATTTTCCAGCCCAAATCGCGTTCCGTGCGGCCGCTTGCCGTAAACAGTTCCTCTTTATAGGTAACTTCCACCTTCGTCTGATCATATACGTGAACGGGATAGAACTGTGCAATATAGCCTCGGGCAATCAGATGGTAAAGATTTCGCTCTTCTTCTGTCATCGTCATGACATTGGCCTTTACCGTCGTCGGTATGATCGCATGATGAGCCGAAATCTTTTTGTCATTCCAAGCGCGGCTCTTCGTCTTAACATTGGCCTTGGGTGCCCATTCCGCTACCTCGGCATCGCCAGCTTCCGCCAAATTGCGAAGAATGGTCCCTGCATCACCAAATTGATTGGTCGGCAGATACTCACAATCCGAACGCGGATAGGTCGTAAGCTTTTTCTCGTAAAGCTTCTGCGCCGTGTCCAATACCAATTGCGGTGCATAGCCATACATCTTACCAGCCAGCACCTGCAAGGTCGACAAGGAAAAGGGCAATGGCTGCGATTCCTGTTTCTTGGTTTTCTGATAGGCCGATATTACCCCATCGAGTGGTTCCTGCGCAAAAGCTGCCAATTTTTCCTCAGCGATCTGTTTATCGACCAGCCGATTTTCACTGTCCAGGCCAGCCATCGTATCCTGAGGTTTCCACTGCGCCTGAAAACTCCCATTCTCATGGATAAACGTTCCCTTGATGGTATAATAATCCACCGGCTTGAAATTCTCAATCTCGCGTTCACGGCGCACCACCAGCGAAAGCGTCGGCGTCTTAACCCGCCCAATGGGAAGCACCAACTTATCATGGCCGGCCCGCCGAGCAGCCAAGGTATAGGCTCGGGAAAGATTCATACCAATCAACCAATCGGCTCTTGCTCTCGCCAGCGCCGATTTTTTCAGATTGACGAAATCCTTATTTTCCCGCAGACTGCTATTGGCCTTTTTGATACTTTTCTCATCGAGGGCATTCAAAAGAATCCGTTTTACCGGCTTAGTGGTGCCAATATAGTCGAGCACCTCGTCCACGAGCAGCTGTCCCTCACGGTCCGGGTCACCGCCATGAACGATTTCATCTGCCTTTTCTATCAGCGATTTGACAATGGCAAACTGCTTTTCGCAATCGTTTGCCACGAATAATTTCCACTTCTCCGGGATTATCGGCAAATCTTCAGCGCGCCAGCGTTTAAAGCGCGGATCGTATTCATCCGGTTCTGCCTGACGAAGGATATGGCCAAACAGCCAAGTCACAATCCCCTCCCCAGTCTCCAGATAGCCATCATGACGAATCACCGGACCAGCCAGGCACTTTGCCAGTTCACGTCCGACACTCGGTTTCTCGGCAATATATAAACGCAATGTAACAGTCTCCTCTTCTAAGCCATTATCCCGCGATATAAACAAACAAGCGGTAGGCTCCATACACGAACAAGCCCACCCACAACAAAATAAATAGCGACGCGCCAATCATGAAAAGCGGCATATAGCGGGCAATCCGCTCCGCCTTCATCTCTGCCTCCCGGCGCACATGGGAGGGCAGCATATTCGTAAGGCCGCATATCGCCGTGGGAACGATAACCATATCATCTAATATTCCCGCCATAGGCACCGCATCGGGAATGATATCGACAGGACTCACCAAATAAACAACCGCCAGGGCCAACAGCCCCTTAATACGCCGCGGCGTATCCCGATGACGCAGCGCAGTCAGCAGTACAATCAGATCATAACGGAATAATTTCAAAAAACTCAGGAATCGGCGCATCTTCATCCTCCTCACAGCGGTTATTTCTTTTCTATATAATCTAGCCCCATTGTATCATTTATGCCTGCTGATGAAAAGAACCAATGGGGCCGCGGGCAAAAACGCCGTGAAGCAGTCTGATAAACAGACTGCCCCACGGCGTCTCGCCCACGAATTTTATATGGATACCGACGTCCGGATTTGCTGGCCATCCACAGCCTTCCATTCAGAACCATCCGTATATGTAATCGACTCAAGTTCTACCTCATATTTGCCAATATCCGCCTTAGGATGAACCCGCCAGCCTTTCCGCTCATCGGTATACTGCCCCGGCAGAATCTTATCATGGTATTCACACAACTCACTGGCCTCGCTGGAATATTCCCTATGCTCCGGTACGAGCTGACCGTTTCTATCGTACTTATAGATATTTACCCGGTAATTGGCAATAGTCCGCTGCGGGTCGGTATTCTTCAATTTCAGGCAAAGATACTTAAAATGTAAATCATCTTCCTCAAAGTTGAGCCCCTCAATGGCAACCTGCGGCGTATTTTCCGCTATTTTCTGCTGAAGGCTGGCGTCCTTGGGAATAGCAGCTAATTTAAGGCTGTCCAATACTTCCTGAGGCATTTCCTTCCCCTGCTTCGTACTGAAAGCAATCGCCCAAAGTTCCTTGTTATCCACCACGGCAATGTAAAGCGTACAATGATATTTTTCCGAACTCTCACTATAGTCAAAATCAATCTTTCTGGCAGCCCGACCATCCAGCGTTGTCTGTTCATTGGTCACATTTTCCACATTAAAATGCAAGGCTTTGAATCCTCTCACCGCATCTTCTACTTCGCTGTCTAGATTGATCCAATAATTCTTCGCCGGGTCATACCAGCCAACTTCTACCATTATTTTTGTATCTCCAGCCTTGCCTGACCAGGATTTGGTTTCCATATTATGAGCCCCCAAGATATCCGCACGGTCGTTTTCCTTTACCTTAGGGAACTTAAGCTGCATCGTCGAGTACTGCCCGGTCAAGGTGGTATCTTCCAGGGAAGTTGTTCCCATCCCCTCCAACGTCACCACACCGGCACATCCCGATAATATAACACACAAGCACAACATGGCCAATAAAACTATACTTCTTTTCTTTCTCATACTATATCATTCCTCCCTATCGTTACGCTTTACCGCAGCAAAACATTTTTATTGTAGTAGCTGTGTGTTACAGAACAATTACATCGAAATGAAAATCTACTGATAATCAAGTCGGCAGCTTAATGAGTATACAATTTTTTTATAAATATTGACTTTATTATGCTGTCTTGTTATAATTTATTTACAATTTTACAGTTAATAATTATTCTCTATAAACGGCAGGAGGAATACCGCTATGGCAAAAAAATCTTTCCCATTGAATAAAGAACAACTCCAAAAAATTGTCAAAAAATATCCAACGCCATTCCACATTTATGACGAACACGCCATCCGTGAAAATATCCGTGCGTTGCAAAAAGCCTTTGCCTGGGCCCCCTCCTTCCGCGAGCAGTTTGCGGTCAAAGCACTGCCCAATCCACGCATTGTACAGCTCCTGCATGAGGAAGGCGCTGGCACCGACTGCAGCAGCTTAGCTGAACTGCTGCTCTCCGATATTGCCGGCGTCAAAGGCGAAGAAATCCTCCTGACCTCAAACGATACCCCAGCAGATGAATTCCAAAAGGCCATCGAACTCGGTGCCATTATCAACCTCGATGATATTTCCCATATTGAATATCTGGAAAAAAACGCCGGCCTGCCAAACATCATCTGCTTCCGCTACAATCCAGGCGACCTTATCGAAGGCAACGACATCATCGGCAAACCGACGGAAGCCAAATACGGCCTGACCCGCGAACAGCTCTTCGAAGCCTATAAAATCGCCAAAGAAAAAGGCATAAAGCGCTTTGGACTTCATACCATGGTGGCTTCCAATGAGCGCCGCACCGAAGCCTTCTTGTTCACTGCCAAATTGATGTTTTCCCTGGCCGTCGAACTCAAAGAAAAATTGGACATCGAAGTGGAATTTGTCAATCTGGGCGGTGGCTTCGGCATCCCCTATCTGCCGGATCAGGAACCACTGAATCTCATGGAAATCGGCGAAGGCATCCATAAGCTTTACAACGAGATGATGGTTCCCGCCGGCCTCACCAAAACCGGCATCATGACGGAAAGCGGCCGCGCTATGACCGGTCCTGCCGGCTGGCTTGTCTCCACCGTTCTTCATGAAAAAAAGACCTACAAGGACTACATCGGTCTCGACTCCTGCATGGCCAACCTCATGCGCCCAGCTCTCTACGGTGCCTACCATCACATCACAATTTCCGGCAAAGAAAACGAACCCTGCGATCACCTCTACGACATCACCGGTTCCCTCTGTGAAAACAACGACAAATTCGCCATCGACCGGAAGCTTCCGAAAATCGACATCGGCGATTTGATCATCATCCACGATACAGGCGCTCACGGCAGTGCCATGGGCTTCAATTACAACGGCAAACTCTGGTGTGCTGAGCTGCTGCTCCGGGAAGACGGCAGCATCGAACTAATCCGGCGCGCTCAAACCATCGACGACTATTTTGCCACCCTCAGATACCCGGGTTCCCTGGTAAAATAAGCAGCCCTCAATCGCATCGCAGCAAAACAGCCCCAAGGCATAGCCTTGGGGCTGTTTTGCTATAGGGGGTGTTTCCACACATGCAAAATAATATTACAGTCCAGCCTTCTCGCGGATATATTTGCGGGCTTTCTGGGCATATTCCAACGGATTGGCTTTAGCAGGGTCTTGCTCCGCTTCAACTATGTACCAGCCATCAAAATCACTCTTATTCACATAATCGAAAATCGGCGCAAAATCCACATCCCCATCCCCGGGAACCGTAAACATCCCTGCCCGTACACCATCCAGGAAGCTCATCTTCTCATCAATCACCCGCTGGCGCACATCCAGTCGCACATCTTTTAAATGAATATGGCGGATACGGGACATATACTTCTTCAAGATTCCCAAATAGTCCTCACCCGAGCAGACTAAGTGTCCGGTATCATAGAGCAGCCAAACATAATCCGGATTGGTGTTTTCCATCAATCGGTCAATTTCGGCCTCAGTCTGAACACCTGTCCCCATATGATGATGATAGGTCATCGTCATCCCCATATCCTTGGCTACTTTTCCCAGCTTATCCAGACCTTCCGTCAGAAGTTTCCACTGCTCTGCCGTATTTTCCGGTTTGCCTTCAAAGACAGGCACATCCAATTTTCCTTGAACACTATTGCCCTGCTCGGCTACATTGCAGAATCTGGCTCCCATGGTTTTCAAGAAGGAACAATGGGTAATAAAATCTTTTTCCACCTGCTCGTATAGCTGCGTCAGCAGGAAAACGGAAGTGAATCCCATGCTTAGCGCCAGACGTACTGTTTCCAAGGTACGCCCGTGATCCAAATGAACCGCTGTAGGCATGGTGCATTTTCTAGCAGCAGCTATCATCACAGGCCCTAAAAGTTCTAATGGCGAATAACGCAACCGCCCCTCGGCAATCTGCAAAATAAGCGGTGCGTTTAGCTCTTCTGCAGCCTTAATGGCTCCCATCGTCATTTCCATATCGGAAACATTAAAGGCTCCTATCGCAAAGCCGTCATCCGATTGGGCAAGTAATTCCTTCATATTTACCAGTGGCATAATCCCTGCCTCCTCTCAACGGGAAGCCGCGTTCAGCCCCCCTGCTTGCTATTAGAATAATTTCTTGTAGATTTCAACGATCTCATCTTTACGGGGAACCCTCATCGTATTCTGGGGACTGCCACTCTCCAAAGCATCCGCTGCCATCTTGTCGAGTTTGGCAAAGAAGTCCTCCTTCTTTACCCCGAGCTCAGCAAGTGTGGGAATACCAACCGCTTGACAGAAACGGGTAACTTCTTTAACAAAAGCTTTAGCAGCTTCCTTAGCAGGCGTATCCTCCTCCGCCACTCCCATAATCCGGGCAATATCGGCAAAGCGCTCTGTATTTTCCTCAATGGCAAACTCCATACAAGCCGGTAATAAAATAGCATTGGATACCCCATGAGCAATATGGAAAAGCGCACCAATCGGACGGCTCATCCCGTGAACAATCGTCACAGAAGCATTATTGAACGCAATCCCTGCTTCCAGTGCAGCTAAGCTCATAGCGAGACGAGCTTTTACATTTTTACCATCCGCATAACATAGTGGAAGGTTTTGGTAAATCTTAGCAATAGCCGAAAGGGCAAACGTATCTGTCAACGGTTGAGCCTTACGGGAAGTGTACGCCTCAATGGCATGACACAGCGCATCAATTCCCGTTGCCGCCGTAACCTTTGGCGGAGCTGTCATCGTAAACGTGGGATCGACAACCGCCAGTGCAGGAATAATGGATGGCCCCCCCAGCAGCATTTTTACGTTATTCTCGGTATCGGAAATAATGGTATTCTTCGTCACTTCACTTCCCGTACCGGCCGTCGTCGGAATTGCCACGAGGTAAGGAACCTTCATATCGATATTTCGATGCATGAATGCATTGATTTTTGTCCCGGCAGGAACCGTGGACATAAAACCGATGGCTTTTGCCGTATCCATCGGACTGCCACCACCCAGCGCAATGATAAAATCACATCCCTGCTGATTGTAAACCAAAAGGCCGGCCTCCACAATTTTATCCGTAGGTTCGCTATTGGCACCATCGAAAATCACATAGGAAAATCCCGCATGTTTCAATGCCGCTTCTACTTTGGCCACATTGCCAAACTTTACCATAAATTGGTCCGTTACAATCAGGGCTTTCTTCCCCTTCCCTTCAATGTGTTTTCCCAATTCAGCAATGACATTTTCACCAGAAATAATCTTAGCAGGAACCATAAACGTGTAACCCATGGCAACGCATCTCCTTCATTTACTATTTGTAAACATTTGGTAATTTCTTGGTAACTTTATGGTTATAATTTACACCGTCATAATCACTTTGTCAATATTATTTCAGCGAAAATTATCATTTTTCATCGTTATTTAGTCTATTTATTATAGAACAGCGTCAAAACAGGATATTTTTTAATCTCCCCTTGATATATAATTCGATTAGAAGTATAATATATCCATAAAATATGCCCAAAACTTCACAAACATATTAACATAACTGCAAGAGGTGGCTATCATGAAAATAGACCGCATACAACAAATCCATGAACTTTTGAAGCGCAACCACAGCGTCTCACTCAACGATCTCTGCGACAGCTTCGGAGTATCCAAAAACACGATCCGCCGGGATGTCGCAGAACTCGAAGCCAACGGTATCGTCAAAAAAGTTTATGGCGGCATCGTACTAGCCGATGAAGGAACCGGCGCGCCAGAACCATTCGCCTACCGCGAAGGACGAAATGTAGATGCCAAAAAACTGGTAGCACAAACCGCTGCCGCTCAAGTACAGGATGGTGATGTCATCTATATCGACTCCGGCACCACTACCATGCACATGATTCCCTATTTAACCAAACGGAGATATCTTACCATTGTCACTGCCAGCGTCCATGTCATCAACGCGGCAGGCAGCTATCCAGGACTCAACATCATCGCTACGGGCGGCGCCCTCTACATGCCCTCCAATGCTTTTGTCGGTCCCAGTGTCCTCGCAGCCCTGCAAAACTACAATCTGTCAAAGATTTTTTTAGCCAGCACAGGCATCTCCATCGCCCACGGCGCCACCAACGCCTCACCGCTTGAATGTGAAATCAAACGTAGTCTGGCACAAAAAAATGCCGAAACCTTCCTGCTCGTAGACAGCAGCAAATTCGACAAAGCCTCCCTCATGACTTACTGTCAACTCGCAGACCTCAATGCAATCATCACGGAAAAAGAACCTGACGAAGAATATTTGAACTACTTCGAGAAACATAACATCAAACTGATCCTACCGTAAACAAAGGCTGTTGCACGCTAGCGTGCAACAGCCTTTTGCATGAATGCCTTAATTAATTTATTTCGTCCGCAGCTAAACAAACGCGGTTGCGGCCACTGGTCTTGGCTTGATACAGTGCCTTATCGACGCGCTTGAAGAAAGCGTCTGGCGTATCCTTTGCCCCCTGCCAGATTGCCACGCCAATGCTGCATGTGATCCGATGTCCGGAAAACTCCGCCTGCTCTACTTTCTGGCGAATGGTTTCCGCCAATTCCAGCACCTTGTCGCTCCTGCCTTCATCGGCAACAATCATGAATTCCTCGCCGCCCCAGCGGACACAGGACTTGTGATTATCCAGCTGCTCCCGGATGACCTTGGAAAAACCGATCAGGACTTCATCGCCCACCTCATGGCCATACGTATCATTCACTTGCTTGAAATAATCGATATCCAACATCAAAAGCGCCAGGCCGCTGCCCGCGAGCTGCGTTCTGGCAATACCATTTGCCAGCAGGATGTTCAACTTGTTGCGGTTGAAACAGCCTGTCAATCGGTCTGTATCCGACCTCAGCATAGCTAATTTCGCCTGTTGTTCCAGTCCGACATTCCGCACGGCCATCTTCTCTCCCTGACGAAGCTGCTCCCGTATGATTTCAATCACGAAAACCATGAATCCATACACCGCCAGCGGCGTCACAAAGGTTATCCAAGGAAATAAATGGAAATGACCGCTCAGGCCGTCAAACACACCAAACACCGTAAACGCAAACGTCGGAACGAAAACAGCCCGGCAAAGCCTGTCCCCTCGTCTGGCTGCCCGGCTTAACCAAAACATGGCAATCGTATCCCCTATCCCAACCATGGGATAGTAAAGCACCATCAGTTCATTCATCGCATGCCCACCTGATAACTCCCCAATCAATGCCAGGACAAACAACATGCCATTTGCGGTTACAACCCACCCCATATGGGCATAGGGCTTATCCCGTAGCAATTCCCAAAGGATAAGATTGGCCGAAAGCGGCAGTAAATATGCCAGGATATGCAGCGAATACCACCAGAATACCGAATTATCCCACAGCAGGATTTTCAGATAGGAAGCACTGAAAAGCCACAAGGAAAAAACGACCATGAAAAAGACAATAAAGCCATAGAGCCGCGATAATCCACGAGGATAAAAATACTGATTGATCAACATGATGACAATGATGATCAACGACACAGGCAGCGCCAGTACAACCGGAATGTCAAAATAGTAAAGACGTTTCACCTGCTCAATCTCAGAATCCAAATAAAACATCTTCAGCAATCCATGATTACGATAAGAATTCCCATAGAGCTCTATCAAAAGCTGTCCCGTTCCCTGGAAATCAGGCAGACGGACCGTATGCAGGACTGCTCCCTCGTCAAAGCCATTTGCCGAAAACGTCCCTTTTTCATAAAACAACCTGCCATCAAACCAAAGTCTCACCGCTTGATTATTCGTCATGAACAGCAGGATATTCTGGTCAGGGCAAGCATCGGAAAACCGCGTCGTTAGCCAAACGATCTGCTTTTCCTTGCCGATTCCGGGCTGCCCCAGGGATTTAAGCGGCTGCCAATCATCGTTTGCCGGAGCTGTCGCATCCCCACTGCTTTCCTGATAGAACCAGCTTTCCGTCTGTACTGCCGCCTGAACCGGCGTCCCCCAGCCAATAAGCAGCAACAATACCAGCAACAGGCCGTTCTTTTTTACTTGTTCTGTGAGCACCCCGCGGATAAAATTCCTGTTCATCATAGCATTCACTTCATCTCATTCCTGCATCACGCAATTTCTGCCTTCATGTTTTGCCCGGTACAAGGCCTCATCCATACGGCGGAACAACGCAATATCACTATCATCCGCGCCATGCCAATACGCAATCCCGATACTGACCGTAATCTGCTGTTCCGGCAGGATTTCTGCTGACTCCACCGTACGGCGAATTCTCTCCGCCAGTGTCCAGCCCCCTTCTACTGCATCATGCGGGCAATACACGACAAATTCCTCACCACCCCAGCGAAAGAACCAATGCTTTTTATCCAACTGTTCCCGAACCAGCGCCGCAAACTTTTGCAGCACCTTGTCTCCTGCATCATGTCCCCAGGTATCATTGATTTTCTTGAAGTGGTCGATATCCAGCATCAACATGGAAAAATTCCCCTCGCGTTGCTGCATAAGCCGGTCAAATGCCGCCCGATTGCGGCAGCCCGTCAGTGCATCCATCTCCGAGCGTTCGACTGCCAGCGCTATTTCATACTCCAGCTTGTTGGCCTGCTCCTGCATCCGCCGTTCACACAGCAATTGTTCCCGCATCATGCAAACAACAAACATGGACAAAAAATAAACACAAAACGGCACCAGATTTGTCTTCCATGGCATGATTTGCCAAAATTGATTCAGGCCGTCGAATACGCCTGCGAAGCAAAATCCAATCAACGGCACCACTGCAAAGCGCGAATAGACATTTTGATATTTGCGCATCGAACACAGAAGACACCAAAAAGTATAAAACTGGCACGGTATGATAACCGAAATAAAAAACGGATAGTATCCATAAAAAACGCCGGAACACCCCAAAAACTCAGCAGTCAAAATAAGAACTGCCAATACACCATAGATTCCTATGACCGCGCCAATCTTCCGTCTGAATTCTGCCTCCACGATCTGATAGATAAGGAACGATCCTGCTACTGGCAGGAAGGAAAGAATCCCCTGCGACAGCACCCACCACAGGGCCGGCCAATCCAAAAACAATTGTACCGTGTAAGAAACGCTGACACTGAGCACTCCCAGTAGAAAAAGGATCAACAACAGCGTAAGATCCAGCGATTTCCACGATACCTGATGAAAATAATACATGAGGATAATCAACGCCAGCAGCAAATCCCCGGGAAGCGATAAGACATAGGGAAGATCATACAGAAAAATCTTTTCTGCCTGTACACGGGCTGTATCCAAGCTGGGAACCGAAGGAGTTCCCTGTTCCATGCGATTTTTCCCCTGGATTTCCACCCTCAGTTGTTCCGGCTGCGTGATGGGCGGGAGTTTTATCAAATGCCAGTGCCGCCCATAGGATGGCAGCCATTCTTCTTTCGGACAATCATACGCATAGACCAACTGATCTCCCAGCGTGACACGAACGCTTTTCCCACTGGTCTCAAAAAACAACGTATCGTTTTCCGGCGCATCCGGCAAGAGTATATCTGAAAAACTTGCTCCTGATTCCACGTCACAATAATGCCAATTGTCCTGTAATACTGCCGCCTCGCTTCCTCCCGGCAGGAACCCTGCAGACAAAAAAAGGACCAGGAAGGCTACTATCCGCGTGCATACACGTTTCATCCCTAATAACCTCCTGCTCCTATCAATGCAATGTACAAAAATCACTTTCCATACATTAGCCGATAAGCTGAATTTTGTCAAGAAAATATGACTATTACTCCGACGATAGTCCTATATTTTCGGATACTTGACAAACCCGATTGCGCCCCTTTCTTTTGGCGGTATAAAGTGCCTGATCCACGCGTTTCAGTAGAGCCGGCACCGTATCACGTCCCCCTTGCCAAGAGGTTACCCCGACACTGCAGGTGATTCTCTGCTGCGGGAAAATAGCCGAGTGCGCCACCTGACGCCGCAGCCTCTCTGCTATCAGCAGTGCTTCCTCTCCCGAGCAACCGCAGCACACCAGGATGAACTCCTCGCCGCCCCAGCGCACAAACACATCGGATTTCTTGATATTATCGCGAATCAAGCCCGCAAAAGATGCCAAAACCTCATCCCCCGCATCATGCCCATACGTATCATTGATACGCTTAAAAAAATCAATATCCAACATGATGAGAGAAAAAGCCTCGGCTTCCTCCCGATGCCGGCGGGCTTGTTCCGCTAATACCGCCTCCAAGCGGTTACGGTTGTAACAGTGGGTAAGCCGATCCGTTTCCGAACGCTCCACGGCTTCTGCCATCGCATCAGCCAAACCAGCCGCCCGCACAGCCAAAGACCGTTCTCTCCGAATCTGCTGTCGTACAATATAAAGCAAAAAAATCCCAATCGTGAAAGTACCATACGGCAGCAGCGAACCGCTTTCCGGCAGCCAATAAAAATGACCAAAAAAGCCATCCAGTGTCCCCGCGACAAGCATCACCACCAGAGGAAGCAACATAGCCCGGCAGTAATAGTTCCCACGGATTGCCGAACGAATCGTCCAATAGGCTACGCAACCATCCAAAACCGGCAGCATGATATAAAAAACAGACGCACCGGCATCCAAGCCATGGAAACCAAAGATTTCCGCCAGGACTACCAACAGGAACAAGGCCGTAAACGCCAATACGACCTTCCAGGTTCGCCGGCGGTACTTCCGATCGATAACCCGGTATATGATCAGATTCGCCAGGATTGGCAGCAAATAAGCATTGATGCGCAGTAAGAACCACCAAAAAACCGGCGCATCCAAAAGAAGTTGTTTCGTATTCAGCACGCACATCATCCAAATGTCAAAGGAAATCATGAACAGGATGATCTGGGTATACAGCGATTTGGGCGCTGTCGGACTCATATAATACATCAACATGATGCAAATCATGAATAGCCCCAACGGGATATTCGCGATATAGGGAATATCCCGCCGCAGGATTGACGCCATCTGCATCACGCTGGAGTCCAGCTGGATATAGCTAAAGTTTCCCAGGCAAAACGGATTATCCGAATGCGTGCGTATCAAAAGTTTCTTCCCCTCATAGTCCTTCGGCAGCATTATCAGATGCCATCGCTGCCCATACGACATCCCCCTCGACTGCATATCACCATAACTGTATATTTTCTGATCATCGAGCCAAAGCTCAAAACTCTGATCGGTTACATTGAATAATAACGTTGCATCATGGATTGGCTCCGCCGGCATGGTTGTCATCAGCCATACATACTGCGTATTTTTTGCCACGGGCGGCTGCCCCGGTACCCGAAAAGGTTTCCAATCTCCTTTGCCGGCTACCGCTTCCTGTACTACCCTTTCCTCCGGCACATCCTCTGTATGAACCGGGTCCTCCTGCCAGTACCACTGCCCATCCATTTTCATCGCCTGACAGTACGGCGACAAGACAAACAGGCAAAGCAGCAGCATCCCCACGAAACCTGCTTTGCCCAACCAGTTTATTCGTTTTCTATCCCCACATATATCCGCCTTAGCCACTTCGATTCCCTTCTGTAAAAAAGCCCCACTGTTGCCAGTGGGACTTCTTGAACATTCGATTTTATGCCAAAACGCGAGCCAGACGAACCAGTTCCGGATCCAACGTCTTCTTGTTGTTTACAGCATCAAACAGGTTTACGCCGACGACTTTGCCCTCGTTGAAACCAAAGACAATATTGGTTGCGCCAGAAATGATAGCCAGGGCTGCTTTCTCGCCCAGCATCGAAGCCTTCATGCGGTCCTCGACCGTCGGGGAGCCCCCACGCTGAATGTGACCGAGAACCGATACGCGGGTATCAATCCCCGTTTTCTCCTCGACAACTTTACCCAGGCCAACAGCTGAACCAGCACCTTCTGCTACAACGATAATGCTGTAGCGCTTGCCAGCATCGTACATTGCCTTAAGCTCATGACACATCTCATCGAGGTCGTATTTAACCTCCGGTACGAGGACATACTCAGCACCGCCAGCGATACCAGCCATCATAGCCAGCCAGCCGGAATTACGGCCCATAACCTCAACGAGCATGATGCGGCGATGCGCCGAAGCCGTATCGCGCAGCTTGTTGATAGCATCGACAATCGTATTGGCAGCCGTATCGCAGCCAATCGTATAATCCATGCCCCAGACATCGTTATCGATGGTGCCCGGCAAACCGACAATCGGCAGGCCCGTTTCCTTGGAGAGCAGGCTGCCGCCCGTAAGGCTGCCGTCGCCACCGATGATTACGAGACCTTCGATGCCGCGTTTTACCAAGTTATCAAAGCCCTTCTTACGGCCTTCCGGCGTCTTGAACTCCATGCAGCGAGCCGTTCCGAGGAACGTGCCGCCACGCTGAATGAGGTCACTGACACTACGGCTCGTGAGCTGGACAATGTCATCATCGACCATACCCTGATAACCGTTGTTGATACCATAGACCTCAATACCTTCGTACAGTGCCGTACGGACAACTGCACGGGCAGCTGCGTTCATTCCCGGGCTGTCGCCGCCGGACGTCATTACCGCAATTGCTTTTTTAATCATGGAAACATCTCTCCTATAAAACTATGAAAAACTAATAAATATTTGTTATCAAACCATACTACTTTATTTTACGAAACTCAGCCATAAAAGTAAAGTATTTCATAAGAAAAAGGAGCCGAAAATCAGCTCCTTTCCCAATTTTGTAACGATGTTTTATTTTACGTTCATGATGCCGAGGGCATAGCAGATGATACCAACTGCGAACAGACCGAAAATAATCGTGATAGCGCTGACTTTGCGCTTGAGGAGTGCCATGCAGGCAAACGTCATAAGCAGCGGAACAAGACCCGGCATAAGCTGGTCGAGGATACCCTGAACCGTCGTAACGACATGCTCGCCTTTGGCGTTTGTGATTTCCGAAACGACAACCGGAATGTTGACCGACGTCCATTTGTTTACAAGAGCACCCATGACGAACAGACCGAGGATGGAAGCACCTTCCGTGATCTTCTGGAGCTTGTTGCCAGCGATGTCTTTGACGATGTCCGTACCTTTGGCATAGCCGTATTTGATGCCGTACCAGCGGACTGCCAGACGGATTGCATTGAACAGGACGAAGAACAGAATCGGACCAACGATGCTGCCCGTCAGTGCAAACGAAGCACCAAGAGCTGCCGTGATCGGACGGAGCGTGCCCCAGAAAATCGGGTCGCCAACACCGGCCAGTGGGCCCATCATACCGACCTTGATACCGTTGATAACACCATCTTCAATCGGTGCACCGTTGGCTTTCTTCTCCTCAAGAGCTGCCGTGATGCCAATGATCGGTGCCGTTACGAACGGCTGCGTGTTATAGAACTCGAGGTGACGTTTGATTGCCTTCTTGAGTTCCTCACCCTCATAAAGACGGCGAAGAATTGGCACCATGCCGAAGCAGTAGCCCAAGCCCTGCATACGCTCCATGTTCCAGGATGCCTGCAGGAAGTTAGAACGGACGAAAGTCCAGAAAAAATCGCTGGAAGTAATTTTCTTTTCCATTATGTATATCCTCCTCTATTCGCGCTTAGTCAAGTTCGTCATCAAGATCGTCGTCAGAGCTGGAAGCTGCTGCTGCCGGAGCTGCGGCTACTGCCTGATATTTCGGGTTCAGCTGGATGTAGACGATAGCGGCTACAAGGCCAATGACACCGAGAGCAACGAGGTTGAAGTTCGTGAACGCTGCCACAACGAAACCGAGGAAGAAGAACGGCATGAGGTACTGAGCACCCATCATGTTGATGACCATTGCATAACCTACGACAACGATGAAGCCGCCAGCGACCTGAAGACCACCGGAGATGACCGGCGGGATAGCGTTGAGCATGTTCTCAACAGCACCCGTGCCGACCGTCATAGCGACGAGCAGAGCCGGGATACCAACGCGCAGACCCTGCAGGATCAGAGCGCCGTAGTTGCACAGATCGATACCAAAAAGATTCCCCTCTTCTGCGTAATCGTCTGCTTTATGCTGGAACACAACGGAAACCGTCTTACAAATGATTGCCAGGACCTGACCAGCAGCTGCCAGCGGCATTGCGATAGCGATACCGGTTGCCACATCCTGATGGCTGGCGATAACAAGAATCGTCGAAATAACCGAAGCCAGTGCAGCATCCGGTGCGATTGCAGCACCGATGTTCATCCAGCCGAGAGCCATCATTTCAAGCGTACCACCGATGATAATACCAGTTGTCATATCCCCAAGAATGAGACCAGTGACCGTGCAGGCAATCAGCGGACGATGCGTCTGCATCTCGTCCAAGCAGGACCCCATGCCTGCGATTGTCGCAAAGATAAAGATAAGCAGGATTTGAATAGAGCTCATTGTTTATTCCCTCCATTATGTAATATGAAATTCCCTAGGAAAGAAGCCGCCCCATACAGCTTCTTCCCTTCTATGAAGAATATCCTTATTTCAGGACATCCATCAGCATAACTTTCTTATCCGTATCAACCTTACGGATTTCCAGCTCGATGCCTTTCTCGTTGAGTTTCTTGAAGGATTCAATATCCTTGTCATCAACGGAAACAGCACCCGTGATCTGGTGTTTGCCTTCTTTGAAGCTCATACCGCCGATGTTGACGCTCTTGATATCAACACCATGCTCAACCAGATAAAGAACGCTGGTCGGGTTCGTAAACAGCAGCAGGCATTTCTCGTTCTCATATTTCGGATTCTCATAAACACGGATCGCTTTATCGAGGTCTACGACATGGGATTTGATGCCAGCCGGAGCAACCTGTTTCAAAAGCGTTGCGCGAATCGTGTCTTTAGCGACCTCATCATCGCAGACGATGATGCGCTGGCATCCCGTTACCTTCGACCAAACCGTGGCAACCTGGCCATGAATCAGACGGTCATCGATTCTTGCTAATACGATATTCATTATAATTCCTCCTCTTCATCATCAGAAATCTGGCTGGCATGGAAAGTCTGCGTACCGTTCTTACCGGCCTCAACAGCTTTCTCCATCAGAGCCTTGATATCCGAACCATCATCCATCATCTGAGCACTGCACATCTCGATGAGCATCGGCAGATTTACGCCCGTTACGATGCCGTAATTCTCATTGCCGATTACCAGACGGCAGGCTGCGTTGTACGGGCTGCCGCCGAACAGATCGTTCAGGAACAGGACCCCGCCATCACAATCGAGTTCTGCAATAGCAGCCTCGTATTTCTTAACGACATCATCCGGACCTTCACCCGGAATCAGCGTTACCGCACGAACATTTTTCTGTTCGCCGCAAATCATTTCGCAGGACTTTAAAAGTTCCTGTGCAAAAATACCATGTGTTCCAACAATAATACCAAACATGAAAACATCCTCCTTATACTACACATTCTCCTATAACCATCCGGCTGTCTCTGAATGTTTTTGGCTTATTTTGCCTTACGCCCATATATATTGCAAGTAGCGTGCCAACTTTGTGTATTAAACCAAAAAAATCTTTTTACGCCCTATCTTACAGGGACTTTTCATAAAACTTTTTTCTCATTGATACTTTCAATACACTTCTGATACACTTTTTCTTTATTTCCAATACACTTTGATACTGTCAGAAAATAAAATATCCACAAATAAAATACACTATGATGACAAGCGTCATCATAGTGTATCGTATCGGCTTATTTTTTATTGACTTATATCATATTTGCCATGAAATAAAACTCATCTTCATCAAATCGGAGTTTTAGTGTCTCATCGAATACTCTGGCTGCTTTTTTCAAAGCTTCCAACTTTTGTGTATCGACTTCGTTTTTATCCCCTTTGTAGACCAACGAACTGCGGGTAACGATACGTTCCAGTGCACAGCCACAATGAACCAGCAAGCGAATGCGTACAGGATTAGACAGTTTTATTCCCAATTCTTTTTCCAGCAACCGGTCAAACTCAAGCAATCCCCCCATTACTTTCGCGGGATTCAAATAGGTCAAAAACTTCTGCAAGGACTCCTCACAAAGCTTCTGTACCACCATACTCCCTCTTCGCTTAGGAACCATATCCATCTTGCGGTCAAGGACCAACTCCGAGAGCAGCTGTTCTCCCGTTCCATCAATAAGCTGCTCCAAGGGAATAAAAGGAATCTTTGCCTTCGGTTTTTTCATTCCCACCGCAGCCACGATATGATAGGCCTGACTGATCTCTTCGATACGCTCTTCCATGTGTACCAGCCCGATGGGAATGACCTCCACCGCACGGCCGGCATGGCGCAGGATGTCTTCCACCAAAGCCTTGAGCTTCAAGGCAGCGCCCTGTCCCGTAGAGCAAATCGTGACAATAGCTTCCTGACTATTTTCGTTTTGCTGCGACAAATCTGCCGAATCTACTGCTTCATACCCCTTGAAATTCCGCAACGACTCATAAATGCTATCCAGGTCCATGCCGGCAATATCCACCTTGCGCATAGCCTCCAAAATCAGCGGTGTCGATACCATATCGAGCGTACGGACAGGAATTTTCAGCTTTTCCGACAGCATCGCCCCAATATTACAAAGCGATCCCATATCCGCCAAAATCAGCACACCGTTCGCGCAGTTCATCGTTCTTAGCATCGCTGCCGTCTTGTCGAATATTTCCTGCGGTTTGATTTCCAGCGGCATATCCACCGCAATGATATTGATATCCGTAGAACTGAACAGCTTCTGTGCTACGTCAACCATGGAACTAGCCGTACTCTTGCCATGGGTTGCCACCAATATCGTTACCTTCTCATCCAAATCATCATCATCGGAGGATTCCAAGAGCAGGGCGATATACTCAATTTCATTGCGAGGAACTTTTAGATGATAGTGCTTTTCAATCATCTCACCAATTTCCCCTGCCACCTGCACACACTGCGAATCCTGCGGCACTGCCCCTTCGATTTCCGTATAGGGTATCGATTCCTTCGACTTCACACGCTTGAGGAAAGCCGATAAATGCAGGCTAAACGCATACAAGAAGCGGTCACGGTAGCTGCGGTTCATGCGTTTCTGCACAAAGAGCGATACTTGCTCCGAAAAATCCACCAATGCTTCATCCACGATCTTTAGCAAGCGCTCCCGCGTCGTCATATTGACCGAATGCTTCTTATTATAGAGGTCTTTGACATATACGTTAACGTCGGTAGCGACAATCTGCTTAATGAGTTCATCACTGATTCCCTCACCTTTTAACAGCGCCACTTTATCTTCAACCACTTGATACAGATTGAAACCGCCCTCATTGCCACCAGTTCCCTCCAGCTGGAAATTCCCCCCTGGCGGCGATACGACCAGCGGCTCACTGACGTATTTGGTTAGCTCGGTAAGCGCCTGCCGATTAGCCGACAAGGTCAAAAGACCATCTTTGATATGGGAGGGCAGCATTTTGAAATCCACTTCAATGTAATTGGGATTATCAATGCCATTGAGGAATGCCTGGGCACACAGAAGCTTGATATTCGACTTCAGCTGTCCGACATTGCCGCTCCCGATGCTTCCAATCAAAGCTTTCACCGACTCGACACTGATGCGGACGGGTTTTTTGACGCGCCGGGCTTCATCCATGAATAACAACTTCAAAATATCCAGCTTCTCCTCGAGGGTGCGCTCGGCTAAAGGCCGGATGGTGATGATATTCGGAATACGGCGCACAAAAGTACGTGTGAGTGCCGAATTCGGGTCCTCCGTCGTAGCGCCGATGATAAGCACTTTCGCCCGACGGCTGCGGGTAGTCTCTCCTAATCGGTTGAACGTTCCCGTATCCATAAAATAAAATATCATTTCCTGCCCTTCCGGCGGCAGACGATGAATTTCATCCAGGAACAGCACACCACCATCCGCCTCTTCCACAAGACCAGCTTTGGCGGTATCCGCTCCCGTAAATGCTCCTTTGATATGACCAAAGACATGAGAAATCAACAGCTGCGGATTGTTATAATAATCCGCGCAGTTAAACGTCACAAAGGGGGCGTCCTCCGCAAAGCGATGCATCGTTTTGCCATAGGCAAACATCATGTGGGCAAAAAGCGTCTTGCCGACACCCGTCTGACCGACAATCAACGTATGCAGACCATCCGGCGGATAAAGGATTGCCGCCTTAGCCTGCTCCACTTGCCGCTTGAGACTGCGTTCTGCACCAATCAGGTGCTCAAACGGATTTATTTCCTCGTCTTCCACACCACTAAGTTTTCGGCACTCCTCGATATCCTGGAACTGACAGGAGCCATCACCAAAATCCGTATCCAACAGTCCTTCCAAGATCTCCCGATCAAAATAACGTACCGGACGGCCGGAAAACTTAACGATTTTCCCCTGGCGATGCAGCTCATTCAATTCTTTTGATACATTGTTGCGCAAAATATCCAGGGCACCGGCAATCTCCTGAGCGTCCATCCCCACCTGGCCCTTTAATTGCTCTTTCGTATACGATGCCGATTTCTCCTGAATATATTGATAGATACGCTCACTGCGCTTCATCCATATTCCCCCAATCTGATACTCTATTCTCTATTATAACAGTGTATCAATAATCAGAAAAGCCGACAGCTGCGCTGCCGGCTCATATCCTGTGGATTATTTTTTTGTCTTCTTTTTGTCTTTTTCAGCGCCAGCATCCTGTTTCTGCTGCTGAATCGGTGACAAACCAAAAGCAATGACCTGCCCCTTCTGATCGACAATGATATCGCACTGAACCAGCGGATATTTCTCGAACTGAGCGGCATAAACAATGCGGTCATATTTTCCCAAACGAATCCAGGCATTGAACTGATGCTTTTGCATTTTGCCCAAATTCTTGAGAATTGCCTCCTGCTTTTCCTTCATCTGCTTCTCGGTCAGGGCTTTTTTCCCTTCCTCCCCGAGCTGCGACAAAGCCGTCTTATAATCCGCTTTGACCAGCATCGTTTCCATCCACTTCTGAGCCCCCTGCTGTTCCACCGACAACGTCTCCGCTTCCGGTGTAGCGGCAAACGCATTAGCAGACATCGCTACGAGACAGGCAAGACAAAGTGCTAAGATATGTTTCTTCATGACGGTAACCACCCTCCGAATAATAATAATTCATTTATTTCTGTTTATTGTATCATATTACTGCTAAAAATTCATAAAAAAAAGGGGCTGTTGCATGAGTGAGAAATTACTTATGCACAGCCCCATTAGCTTTTCAACTTGACGATATCTTAAAAGTAAGAGCAAAATACAGGAATTTTGAGCG
>NZ_JNKI01000029.1 GCF_000702005.1 Selenomonas sp. ND2010
AAAACATCTCCCGCGTAGTGTTGGCACTGCCCCTAGCGGCGGCGAAGAGTTGCTTCGAATGAGATTCGTGTAACCTGCAAACTGTAATTTTACAGCCTCTTTTTTCTTTTCAGGCAGGACTTTTATGGTTAAGTGTCTAATATAGATAAACAAAACAACAAATATCATCATCACAACAATATTGTACTTTTAATCCATGTATACCGTATAAATGATACATAACAGAAGATTTTCCCAGACCAGTTTTTGGGTGAAGGACAAATGGGTGAATAATATGGCTGAATTTTACATGTATACATTGACTTTTGTAAACATGTAAACTATAATTAGTTCCATCGTTGATTGTTTTACGGACAACGAATGAGAGACAAGGGAGGAATTCATATGAATTTCAGCAAGAAAAGCTTGAAACTCATGAGTGTAGTTGCTGGTACGATGCTCATGGGCAGTGTATTTGCCGGTTGTGGTGATGAAGGCAGTGCAGATGAAATCAAGGTCGGTGCAAACTTTGAGTGCACGGGGAATGTTGCTAACTATGGTCAGGCAACGCTCGATGGTTTCAATCTGGCTATCAAGGAAATCAATGATGCTGGTGGTGTCAATGGCAAGAAAATCAAAGTCGTTTCGGCTGATAATAAATCCGAAGCATCGGAGGCTGTCAATGCGGCAACGAAGCTGATTTCCGATGATAAGGTAAAGGTTATCGTTGGACCAGCTGTAACGGCAAACGTCATTGCTGAATCGCAGGTGGCAACCGATAACAAGATTCCAATCATTGCACCGGATGCAACGAGCCCGGATGTAACGGTGGAAAATGGTCAGGTAAAACCTTTCGTATTCCGCAGCTGCTTCATCGACCCGCAGCAGGGTTCGGTTATGGCAAAATTTGCGACAGAGAAACTCAAAGCTAAGACGGCAGTCATTTATGTCGATAACAGCTCCGATTATTCCAAGAGCCTGGGCAAAGTATTCAAGGAGAAATTCGAAGCTGCTGGCGGCAAGGTGCTGATGGAAGAAGCCTTCCTGGCCAAAGATCAGGATTTCAAAGCTGCTTTGACGAAGCTCAAAACGGCCAATGCGGATGTCGTATTCGTTCCGGCTTACTATGAGGAAGTTGGCAAAATCGTAAAACAGGCGCGTGAGCTTGGCTTTAAACAGCCGTTCCTCGGTACGGATGGCTGGGATGATTCTAAGGTAGCCGATATTGCTGGTGCGGATGCCTTGAACAATACCTTCTTCAGCACGCATTATTCGGATAAAGATGCTGAGGTAAAGGGCTTTGTCGATGCGTTCACGAAAGAGTATGGACATGCACCGAATGTGTTTGCAGCACTTGGCTATGATGCCGGTAAGATGCTGGCTGATGCAATCAAACGTGCCGGCAGCGATGACCCAGAGAAGATTCGCGAGGCATTGGAGCAGACCAAGGACCTCAAGGTTGGTACGGGTACCATCACGATGGATAAACACCATAACCCAATCAAGCAGGCAGTCATCCTGGAGAACAAGAACGGCGACCGCGTCATGGTTGCTAAAATCATGCCGGATGCTGAGTGATTGAGCGAATAAGGCAGAATCAGGGGGCCGCAGTGATGCGGCCTTTTGTACTATCGTAGGATGTCCTTCAAGGATGGACTCTATGATAATAAGGAGGAAAATTATGGAAGTTACGCACCAGGTCCTGCAGCAGCTCGTCAATGGCATTTCGCTGGGCAGCATTTATGCGCTGATTGCGTTAGGCTATACGATGATTTACGGTATCATCAAGCTCATCAACTTCGCTCATGGCGATATTTATATGGTGGGTGCTTATATCGGATTTTATGCGATTACGCAGGCACATTTATCAATCGTACCCGCGCTGATTATCTCGTTTGTGGTTACTGGTATTCTCGGTATGGTGGTGGAGAAACTGGCCTATAAGCCCCTTCGCCATGCACCGCGTATTTCGGTGCTCATTACGGCAATCGGTGTTTCGTTTTTCTTGGAGTACACGAGTATGTACTTTGTATCGCCGACGCCGCGTACGTTCCCGGCACTTTTTGGCGATGTAGCCATCGAATTGGGCGGTATTGTCATCAATGGGCAGCAGATGCTGATTCTCGGCATTACCACCATCTTAATGATTGTACTTACTTATGTGGTTCACAGAACCAAAACGGGGAAAGCTATGCGGGCGGCTTCGTTTGACACGGAGACGGCGCAGCTCATGGGTATTGATTCGGACCGCATTATTTCCATTACTTTTGGCATTGGCTCGGCGCTGGCGGCTGTGGCCGGTGTATTGGTCGGTGTCTACTATAATTCCATTGACCCGCTCATGGGCATCATGCCGGGCCTCAAGGCCTTCGTTGCCGCCGTCCTCGGTGGTATCGGTATTTTGCCGGGAGCTGTGGTCGGTGGTTTGATTCTCGGTATTGTCGAGGCGTTTGTGTCGGGATTTGTGTCCTCGACCTTCCGCGATGCGGCGGCCTTTGCCATTTTGATTCTCGTGCTGCTGTTCAAGCCGACGGGGATTTTTGGCAAAAATACGAAAGAAAAGGTCTAAGGGGGGAGCTTCATGAAATATTTACGCAAAAATGACTTCATCATGATTGGCTTCGCCGTAGTTTTGTTCGCGGTGCTTCAAGGACTTATCGCAGGCCGTATCTTGAGTTCCTTCTGGCAGCTCAATCTGTTGATTGTAGGCATTAATGTTATTATGGCGGTGAGCCTCAATCTTATCAATGGGTATACGGGCCAATTTTCCTTGGGACATGCGGGCTTTATGGCTGTCGGTGCCTATGTGGGCGTTGTGCTCACGACGAATTTCCATCTACCGTTCTTAGCGGCCCTAGCAGCTGGCGCTGTGGCTGCGGGTATCCTGGGGTTCCTGATCGGTATTCCGACCTTGCGGCTGCGCGGTGACTATCTGGCTATCGCTACGCTGGGGCTCGGGGAGATTATCCGCATCGTAATCATGAACATTGATTATGTGGGTGGTGCTGCAGGCTTCAAGGGCATTCCGCATCACACTACCTTTGCCTGGGTGTTTTTCATCATGTTGTTTGCTCTGTTCTTCATCAAGAATTTCGTGAATTCGAATCAGGGGCGTGCGTGCCTCGCGATCCGTGAGAATGAGATTGCCGCGGAATCGATGGGAGTCAATACGACGAAATATAAGATTATGGCGTTTACCATTGGTGCTGCCTTTGCTGGCATGGCTGGCGTCTTGTTTGCGCACTGCTTTTATCTCATCAGTCCGAATTCCTTTACGTTCATGCAGTCGTTTAACTATCTTATCATGGTAGTTATGGGCGGTTTGGGCTCGATTACGGGGTCGATTGCTGGTGCCTTTGTCGTTACCTTTATTTCAGCGGCACTTGCCAGCTGGCCGGAATTCCGCATGATTATCTATGCATTGGCGTTGATTTTGATGATGTTCTATCGTCCACAGGGCCTGTTTGGTTACATGGAAGTTACCAATATGAGTATCTTCCGCAAAATTTTCAAGAAAGGGGGCCGCGCTAATGGCTAAGGAATTACTCAAGGCGACCGATGTGTCTGAAGTGTTTGGCGGCCTCAAGGCAGTTTCGGATTTTAATTTCCATATCAACAAGGGAGAGTTGGTCGGCCTCATCGGGCCGAATGGTGCTGGCAAGACAACAGCTTTTAACTTGATTACCGGTGTCTATCAGCCGACTACTGGTGAGATTCACTTCGATGGCAAGAGCATTGTCGGGTTGAAGCCGTATCAGATTACCCAGCGCGGGATTGCCCGCACGTTTCAGAATATCCGGCTGTTTTCCGAGCTTACGGTCCTCGAGAATGTCAAGATTGCGTTCCATTTCCATGTCAAATACGGTTTGCTCGAATCGGTATTCCGTATGGGCAGGTACTTTTCCGAAGAGGAAAAGATTGAAGAAGAAGCTTTGAAGCTTTTGAAGATTTTCCACCTGGAAGATAAAGCCGATGAATTGGCGAAGAATCTTCCGTATGGAGCCCAGCGGCGGCTGGAGATTGCGCGAGCGCTCGCTGCTAAACCGAAACTGCTGCTGCTTGACGAGCCGGCGGCTGGCATGAATCCGCAGGAAACAAAAGAACTCATGGAGATGATTTCCTGGATTCGCAAGGAATTTGGGTTGACGATTCTTTTGATTGAGCATGATATGAGTCTGGTCATGGGGATTTGTGAGCGCATTTATGTATTGGAGTATGGCATGATTATCGCACAGGGAACGCCGGATGTTATTAAGAATGACCCAGAGGTTATCCGGGCATATTTGGGAGGCGAGGCATAATGGGCAAATTGCTGGAATTGAAGGACTTGAATGTCTATTATGGTGCCATCCATGCGATTAAGGGAATCAGTCTGGAGGTTAATCAAGGCGAGATTGTCACGCTTATCGGGGCTAATGGCGCGGGAAAGTCGACGACGCTTCGCACGATTTCGGGACTTTTGAAGCCAAAGTCCGGCACGATTACCTTCGCTGGCAACAATATTGCTGGCAGCAAGGCACACGAAATCGTTCATAGTGGGATTAGTCAGGTACCGGAGGGGCGTCGCATCTTTGCCGAGATGTCCGTCATGGAGAATCTCGATCTTGGAGCCTTTACCCGCAAGGATAAAGAGGGAATCAAAGCGGATATCAAGCATGTATTTGAGTTGTTCCCACGCCTTGAAGAGCGCAAGGACCAGATTGCGGGGACGCTGTCTGGCGGTGAGCAGCAGATGCTGGCGATGGGGCGTGCGCTTATGAGCCGGCCCAAGCTGCTGCTGCTTGATGAGCCGTCGATGGGCTTGGCGCCACTGCTCATCAAAGAAATCTTCAACATTATCGTAGATATCAATAAAGCAGGCACTACGGTGCTGTTAGTAGAACAAAATGCGAATATGGCGCTTTCGATTGCAAACCGGGCCTATGTATTGGAAACGGGGCGGATAACACTTTCGGGGGATGCCCGGAAACTCGCAGCTAGTGAAGATGTTCGCAAGGCTTATCTTGGCGGTTAATGATTTGAAGCGGAAATATACAGTTTTCAGGTACAGAAACGGAGGCTATAACTATGTTTGTTGCAAATCGTATGACGAAGAATCCTGTAACCATTGCACCGGAGGCATCGGTGGATGATGCGATTACGGCAATGAAGAAGGGACATTTTCGTCGGCTGCCAGTTGTTGATGAGGGAAAATTGGTAGGCTTCTGCAGCGATAAAGATCTCATGCGCGTGGCACCGTCGCCGGCAACGACATTATCGCGCTATGAAGAAGTGTCGTTGCTGGCCAAGTTGAAGGTAGCAGATATCATGAACAAAAATGTCGTATCGGTTCAGGAGGATGCGACTATTGAGGAAGCCGCGCTTATCATGTATGATAAGAAACTTGGTGGATTGCCGGTCGTTTCCAGTGTTGGGGCGGTAGTTGGCGTTATTACCGAGACGGATATTTTCAAAACCTTTGTCGATGTTATGGAACTCAAGGCAGGAAAGACGCGGCTTACCGTGCTGGTCGATGATAAAGTGGGCGTGGTCAATGACATCTCAGGGATTTTCGCGAAAAACGGCTTGTCCATTGACAGTCTGGTGACTTGCAAACAGGCGGATGGAAGTTACGAAATCGTCATTCGTGGAGATCTCCCGGAGGATGATGGCATAAAGAAACAGATTGAGGCGAAGGGGTACAAGGTAATTCATTCGGTTAAATTCGCGTGACGGAATAGCAAAAAGCAAGCAGGAAATGGTTGATTTTCTGCTTGCTTTTTCTTGTGGTTTCATGGATAATATAAATAGGAATACTTTACTCTGATATGTATAGGTGCAAGTTAATAGCATAAGGAGGAAGCGAACATGGATGTCAAAGGAATTGCTTCACTTTCCCAGCAGACGGCTGCGTTGAGTGCAAGCTACAAGAAAACCACAACGTCGACTACGACGGATGCCGAGAAAAATCTGACTACCACGACGACGACAAGCGAGGCCTTTAGCATTGATATCTCTGCTAGTGCGCAGAAAGCATCGGGGGCGCTAAAGGGCATGACGTCTGAGCAGGTGGATGCGCTCAAAGATGGAATCCAGAAGAGCTATCAGCTAATGATCAAGACGATGACCGAGCAGAATGCCAAACTTCAGGGTTGGCTCGATCAGGGGATTGGTGCGCTGAATTTTGAGGGTATCCTCTTTGGTACGGATAAGTTTGCCCTGCCGCCAGTTGGTACGACACCTGAAGAGGCACAGGCAGCAATCAGTGATGGTGGTGAATATTCCGTTGATGCGGTGGCAACGCGTATTTTTGATATGGCCTCTACTATTGCCGGCGGTGATCCTGAGAAGCTTAAAGCCATGCAGGCGGCAGTGGAAGAAGGATTCAAACAGGCGGGTATTGTCTGGAAAGATGCGATTGGCGATGATGAGATGCCGCAGATTACCAAAGACACGCATGCAGAGATAACCAAGCGGTTTGAGGAGCTCTATGCGAAGCTGACAAATCCGAATCAGGACGAGTAACCGAGTCGGATGAAAAATAGAAAGATAAAAATCCTGTCCCAAGCAGTGGACAGGATTTTTTGTTTTCCTGGCAGGAGAAGTAAAATAGGCAGCGAATAGTTACGTCAAAGAAAAGTATGGAAAACAATCGCTATAAAAAGTAATTATTGGTAACTATAACGAAAAGGGGGAGAACTATGAGGCTGAAACAAAAATTCTTATTGCTGGCAGGTACGATGGGATTGCTTATGGCAATCGTATCTGTTATTGGGTACTATACAGCAAGCAATGATTTACGGGAAAGTGTTGACAGTGGTTTGCGATCCTCGGTTATTGCGAAGGCAAATCGCTTAGATGGCTGGCTGCAAGGGAAAAAAACTTTTGCAACGGCAAATGCTACCTATATGACCGGTCTTAATGGGGATATGGAAAAGATAAAGACGAAAGAGGCTGTGGGGATGACTGGAGCCGATTCGGAAATTTTGGATCAAACGGTAGGTTTGCAAGACGGGTATTTCTTTGGCTTTATTGGTGGTGAGCGGACTGGGCAGGTGGATCCGTCCAGCCGCCCTTGGTATCAGTTGGCTAAATCGGCCGATAAGACAATTTTTACGGGTGCGTATAAGGATACGACAACAGGTGGTTTAATCGTATCAGCAGCTGCACCGATAAAAGCTGACGGCCACTTTATTGGTGCGATTTGTACTGATATATCGCTTGATGTCTTGAAGGAACAAATTCAAGATATCAAGTACCATGGTGAGGGTATTGGGGCCATTTTGGATAAAGATGGCCGGATGTTGGCGTCCGCAGGGCCGGAGGAACCTTTGACAAATTTCAAGGATGTTGATGGACTGGGGAGTCATTTTGATGAAATGATTAAAAAGGGAGATGGCTTCTTTGAAGTAAACATTCGTGGAGAAGATTATGTTTATGCATACCAAACGGTACCTACTACGGGCTGGCTCATAGGATTGGCGGTGCCAACTGATTTCGTGTTTGCCTCATTACATCATTTGCGGCTGGTATATGGTGTGCTGACGATTTTAGGGCTTTTGATTACCATGTCGGCATGTTTGCTCTTTGCTAAGGCAATCACAGTGCCCATTGTGGGCCTTGAAGAACATGCCACTAAACTGGCGCAAGGAGATCTTCGGTTGGAAGATTTGCCGGTGAAAACTGCCGATGAGATTGGATCGCTGACCAATGCGTTCAATGTAATGAGTGGTAATCTTCGCAAGTTGATTACCAGTATGGCAACAACCGCTGAGCAAGTGGCGGCATCTTCAGAGGAACTTACGGCTAATGCACAGCAATCTGCAGATGCTTCGGTTCATGTTGCTGAGACTGTAGGCGAGGTTTCCATGGGCATGGAGACACAGCTGCAGGATATCGATGGGGCCAAGAAGAATGTCGATACGGTTTTCACGGATATTACCACGATGGCAGAGAAGGCTAAAGTAGTATCCGAGACTTCGGAAAACACGGCGAAGGCGGCACATAAAGGTTCAGAACTCATGGAACAGGCGATAGCCCGAATGGGGTATATCGAAAACAGTGTTATGGAATCGGCTGATGTGGTCAAGAAATTAGGTGAGAACAGTCAGCAAATTGGTCAGATCGTCGAGGCAATCTCTTCCATAGCGGAGCAGACGAACCTATTGTCGCTGAATGCAGCGATCGAGGCCGCTCGTGCTGGCGAGCATGGTCGAGGGTTTGCGGTGGTTGCAGAAGAGGTCCGTAAACTTGCGGCAGAGTCGCAAGAGTCGGCTGAGCAGATTAAAGCGCGAATTGACTCGATCCAGAAGGATACGATAGCAGCAGTTGAGTCGATGCGTTCCGGGTCGGATGAAGTACAGTCTGGTACGACGGCTATTCGTGAAGTAGGTGCGCAATTTGCGGATATTCTGCAGATGGTTAATGGAATCAACAGCCAGATGGAAGAAATCAATACCTCGGTTAAGACGGTTACCGAAGGGGCTGGTCATATTGTCGAGGCCGTGGATAATATCGATACGATTAGCCGTAAGACCGCGAATGATACGCAGACGATATCCTCGGCAACGCAGGAACAGTCTGCTTCGAATGAGGAAATAGCCGCTGCTTCGCAGGCGTTGGCGAAGATGGCCGGCGATATGCAGAACGATATTGGTAAGTTTAGGTGGTAAGAGGATATTCCGCAAAACACCGGGCCATTCGTCCGGTGTTTTTTACGCCTAAAAATATTTGCACGTCTCGGAAATAAAGTCCGAAAGCCATTTTCAACAAGGGATTTCCAACAAGGATAGGCAGGCGATCATACCAAGCTATACAACCTCTGGCGTTTGTTGTATGATTAAGTTAGCAGGAGTTTTATTATCGATGCAGTTGAGGCTGGGAGGGCAATAGAGATGGGCGAGGATATAAACCTATTTCAGACGGATAAACGAGCTGTTTTCTCGGCGGTTACGGTTGGACGATGCATTTTAAATGAAGCGGGCGAAATTGTCGATATCGACCGTCAAGGGCTGGATATCATGGAAACTACTTGGGTAGAATGTATGGGACTTCAGTTTGGTGATGCCTTTTACTGTGAAAACAGTTTGGAACATGGTTGTGGGCATGGCGGGAGCTGCCGCCATTGTCCTGTCCGCAATAACATTGAAGCGGCCATCATGGAGGATACTTTTAGTAGTGAGTTTATGGTGCTTATGCACAGTGTCCGGCATAATCGGGCAATGTGGATAAAGATGGGGGTATCGCAGGCTAAGGGGCCGGCCGGCAAACAAATCATCGTGACGATGGTGGATGAGACCGCCAGCAGGGAATGGGAGCGGCAGCGCGATGCAGCGCGAAGCGAACGTGCGCCTGGAATAAAATCCGTCGGTAAATCTGAACGACCGAAGCTGCATGACGATGAAGATGAGGTGGCAAGGCTTATGCAGTATTGCCGGCATAAGCTGGAGGCTAGTGAGATAGGGAAGGTTCTCAAGGTGGAGGAAAGACCATGAAGATACTGATTGCAGAAGATGATCGGCTCAGTCGGTCTTTTATGGAAGAATTCATGAAGGATTATGGCATCTGCGATTCGGCAGCTGACGGGATGGAGACGCTGGATTTGATCTTGGAAGCCATGAAGCAGAAGGAGCCATATGACTTGATCTGTTTGGATATTATGATGCCAAAAGTTGACGGTTTCAAGGTGTTGAAGGTTATCCGTGGTTTGGAGCAGCAGTATAAGGTTCCGCCGGAACAGCGCATGAAAGTCATTATGATGACGGCCATTGCCGATGTGGACTATGTGGATCAGGCATTTAACTGTGGTTGTGATGCCTATGCATCAAAACCGATCAATATGGAAAAAGTACAGGAAGTCATGCAGCAGCTGGGGCTGCTTTCCGTACCGGAAGAGTGATAAGCAAAGAGCCTGCCGCGGTCAGCCGTGGCAGGCTCTTGTTGTTTAAAAATGGTGTTTTGTCATGAGGTTGGAAATGGCTCCGAGGAGGTTGGCGTCGTTTCCGTGCTGGCAGGCAAGGATATGAGGACGGATGCGGGCCACTTCGGCTTCCTGGATGATGTTGTCGAGATGTTTCTCAATATTGGGAATCAAATCCGTGCGGGTACTGATCGCACCGCCGAGCAGAAATACTTCTGGATCGAAGATGTACTGGATGTTGTAAATGGCGCGGGCCAGATATTCATACATGTTTTCGATGTAGCGTTGCGCGTCTTTGTCGCCGGCTTCTGCCATCGCGTAAATTTTTTGCCCGTCCAGTTCGCCGGCCGGAATCTGCCGGTCGTTGGCCAGTTGGCGGACCAGTGCACCGGAACAGCCGCTTTCGCTCAAAATGTTTTTGCGTTCGGCTACATAAATGTAGCCGAATTCACCACCGTGAAGATGAGCGCCATGGATGATTTCCTTATTATGGACGAGGGCGCCGCCAACACCGGTGCCAAGAACAAAAAAGGCAACATCCTGGTAATCTTTGCCCGCTCCAGTCCAAACTTCGCCTAAAGCAGCGCAGTTGGCATCGTTTTCCATCGCGGCAGGCAGTCCCAGCCGCTCTTGCAATGCCTGCAGGATGGGGAAGTCATGGATATAGGGAAGGGCGCTGCTGCCGCCGATTATGCCAGTTTTTCCGTTTACGGCACCGGGCATGGAAAAACCGATGCCGGCAAGTGTATACCGTTCGGCTAGCTTGTTTTTAGCGATCGCCAGCTGGGTGTAGAAGTCTTCCAGTGTTTCGGGAGTCCGAAAAAAACCGTGGTCATAAAATTGGCCACTTTCATCAAGGACGGCAAACTTTACGCTGCTGCCGCCGACATCAAAACCGAGAAAATACATCATGACATCTCCTTTTATCGTTGTTGTGTTCAGCCTATCATAGGAGATGTGCCGGTTCAATAGATTTTGGGAAGCTTGGTCGAATGCTTCAGAAGAAACAAGAAAAAACAATTATTTTTTGAGACAAGCTTCCATGATGAACTGATTGGCAAGGACATTCATATTGGCCGAATTGATGGCTGCGGCCTGCCCGAAGTCCTTCCAGGCCTCGTTATATTTCTTTTGCTGGATATGGGCGACGCCAATCAAGTTACGGGCGTCAGCAGAACGGTCTTCAATCTGCAGCAACTGCTCCATGTCGGCGATAGCGCCGTCGTAGTCCTTGGCTTCAAAGCGCATTAGGCCGCGATTGAACCAGCCTTGGTTGAGGGTGGGGGCGATTTCTAGCAGCGTATCGTAGTCTTTGCGGGCCAGTTTTTTGTTGCCCAGCCGAGTGGCCGTGATTGCATGATCGTAGTGTGCCTCACTGGATTGCGGGGCAAATACCAGCGCTTGGGAGAAATCTTTGAGAGCGGCGGTGTAGTCGCCGCGGTTATACCAGACAATACCGCGATAGATGTAGGAGGAGGCTTCATCGGGAGCACTCTTGACTTTGCGGTTGCCGGCATCGAGGGCGGCATCGGAGGCATCCGGAGCCTGGGCCTGACGCCAGAGACTTAGGATTTCCTGGCCGTAGTTTTTGCCGGGAACCGCCCAAGCGCCGTTAAGCCCTGTCCATTTGAAGACTTTGCCGTGGAGATCCGGGCGGTTGCGGACTACATGCCAATAACGGGGGTCTACAATCGTGATGGATGGTTTTTCCACGCGGGTGTAAGCTAGCAGGTGCTGAATATGTGCGCGGACGCCGAGCTGTGCCGTGGCAAAACTGTGGCCAGGCTCATGATTGCCGGTGGCACCGAGGCCGCAGAAGTTGTTCTGTGTGGGCGAAACGTCACCGCCGTACCCAAAAAAGCCGGTTTCTTTTATCGCCTGGCATAAGGCAACATCTGGACGGATGCCTTCGCGGCCGGCTTCCTGATAGTAATAGTTTACAATATCTTCGACGCTGCAGGTTAGTTTTGGTTTGGCATTGTGCTTTTTTATGAAGCTTATCATCTGTTCCTGCGTAGCTTCAGCCGGCCCCATGATTGAAATCGTATCAGGAGCTGCGTCTACGGTCATCATAGGAGAGTCAAAGGCTGGTGCCAGTTTCCACTGAACCTGAGTGATGGCTTTTTTATTGATGTCCCGGGGCATTTCCTGGGAAAAATCCGGACGTCCCGGCAGCGTGCGATTGGCTACTGGGGTGTTGGCAACCTGAGGGGAAGCAGAGGCTGCCTCGGTGACAGCTGATGGAAAGCTAACAACTAGCAGGCTGCAGGTAATCGATGCAGCCAATAGGGAACGACGAAAACGCATAATAGTACCTCCAAAAATGGTAACAAAAAACTCCATGGCGAACGCCATGGAGCTAAAATTTCGATTTGGAGCGGGTAATGGGAATCGAACCCACCTCTCTAGCTTGGGAAGCTGGCATTCTACCGATGAACTATACCCGCATCGACTTCTATAGTGTAGCATTTTTTTGACGGAAATGCAAGAATTCATGAATAATATTTTTGCCATATTGCAGAGGGGATAGGTTTTCTTATATAATGTAAGTGGGAGAGAATACGCCGAAATCGGCAGCTCTCGGATAAGGTCTTGGGAAATGAAGAGAAAGGAGAATGCGTATGAGCATTACCGGCATTATGAATGGGCTTAACAGCTCACTCAATTCGCTGAATAAGGTTCACGGTGCGCAGAGCAGCAGCATTCAAAAGATTGCTACGGGCTCTTCGCATCCTAGTGCGTCGTACGGTCCGTCCGATTACGCGATTATTCAGCGCACGTACTCCAATATCGGGGCAGTATCTCAGTCCAATAGCAATTCGCAGACAGCAAATTCCATGTTGTCTACGGCTGCAGGGGCAGTCAATGAGACGGTCAGCAATCTGACGTCTCTTCGCTCCACACTGCTGGAAGCAGCCAATGGTACCAATGCGAACACCGATCGCGCTGCGTTGCAGAAATCGGTGGAGCAGACGATCGCTTCTATTGATGACAATGCCTCGGTAACTTACAACGGCAAGCGTTTGCTGGATGGCACGCAGTCGTTGACGGTAGCTGGCGAGAACGGCTATAACACGGTGAATTTGGGCAATATGACATCCTATGGTCTTGGCCTTACGGACAGTGAGGGGAAGAGCACCATTGATTTAACGGATGCTTCCTCCATTAGCGATGCGCTCGATAAAGTCGACAGTGCACTGAATGCGGCTACGGATCAGGCGACCAGCATCGGTGCAGCTCAGCAGGGACTCACCTATCAGTCTTCGAATTATACGACGACGCAGGAAAATCTTGAAGCTACGGCAACGACGATGGATGGCACGGATATTGCGAAGGAATCCGTTAATCTGGCCAGTGCCAATACCCAGGAGCAGATGGCCCTGTTTGCCATCAAACAGGGGCTGCAAAGCCTTAGCCAGCAGACGGTTGGCGCACTTGGCGGGCTTAACAACCACAGCCGTGGTGCAGCTGCCAGCATGTTAATGTAATCTTGATAAAAAAAGAGGCCTCATGTGGCCTCTTTTTGTTTTAATCCATTAATTCCTGAATATCCTGCATGATTTTGACATGCGGATACGTTTGAAATACTTCAGCGCTGGTGGTGCCTGTGGTTACGGCGGCGAAATCAACGCCGGCGTTTTGGGCAGCCCCGGCATCGACGTAGCTGTCGCCGGTGTAGAGTACCTGGTCCTTGGAAATTTGGAAGTAGTCCAGGGCTTTTAGTATTCCCTCTGGAGCTGGTTTATGTGCTATGACGTCATCGCTGCCGATTATGCGGTCGATGAGTTCTGATACCCCGTCGATATCAAATTTTTCCTGGATGCGGTGGCGGGTCTTGCTGGAGATAATGCCAATCTTGGCATTCTTTTCGCGCAGGGCCCGCAGCGTCGTGAGGGTATGCGGGAAGAAGTGGGTGCCGGCGGTCATGTAGCGGTCAGCTTCTAGTTTGTAGACATCCAGGAAAGCACGAGCTTTTCCTTCATCCTGGGACTGGATGATTTCTTTTATCGCATCCAGCATGGGAAGGCCGATGGTGCGGCGGATTTCCTCATCGTTGCGCTGTGGCCAGCCAGTTTTTTCAAGAGCAATGTGAAAACATTTTAGAATAGCGGATTCGGAATTGACGAGTGTATAGTCAAAATCAAATAAGTATAAGCGGTAATTTTTCATGGGTTTTCCTTTCTGTCCTAGGGAAATCTCTTTTATGATAGCATAGAATCCTATTGAAGAAAACGGAGGAATCACGTAGAATAAAAGAGAAGAAGTAATCGACAGAAAGTACGGGGGATACAGATGAAATACGTGGTCGTAGACTTGGAAATGAATCCAGTGAGCCGGGAATTCCGCGATGTGCGCCGCAAGATGAATGAAGAAGTCATCGAGTTTGGTGCAGTGCGTCTCGATGAAAATTTTGCGCAGGAAGCAGAGTTTCAGTGTTATGTAGCTCCCGCCTATGGCCCGATAAAAAAACACATTACCAATCTTACGGGGATTACGCAGGCGATGGTGGATGGTCAAGAGTCCTATGAGGTCTGCTTCCAGAATTTCGTGGATTGGATTGGGGATACGGAAACGAAAATCTATTCCTGGAGTATGTCGGATATCAAACAACTCAAAAAAGAGTGCCGTTTCAAGCTGCCAGCGTTCGATGTGAAATGGCTGGATGATCGCTGGGTCGATTTACAGCAGGAGTTTGATAATCGTTTGGGACTTCACAACAGCTTGGCACTCAAGCACGCCTTGGGCGCGATGGATCATCAATTTGAAGGAACTCAGCATACGGCTTTGGCAGATGCTATTAATACCAGCGCGATTCTAGTTCTCATGCAGGATGATGAAAAGTTTCGGGCGACGATGCAGCCGGTATTGGACATTCTTCAGCCTAAGGAAGATTTGTCCAGTTCCATTGGGGATCTGTGCCCAGATCTGCTAAAATTAAAAGACAGTTTTTGATACAGTTGTGTTTTACTGACACACAAAACGTGTAACAGTGTATTTTTCTCTTGCTGATTAACAGGTATTGTGTTATGATATTATCAATTTTAAAGGAATTGACGATATATCAAGCTCCGTCCTTTAGAGGATGGAGCTTTTTTTTATTCGCTGACCGGTCAGGAGGAGATGGAATGAGCAAACGAATGGGAGTGCTTGGCCCGAAGGGGACTCATAGCGAGGCGGCTGCCAGCTATTTGAATGAGCGGCTGGAAACACCATATGAGTTAGTGACAGTCCCAGACCTCTTTGAATGCCTTCAGGATGTGGATGAAGGACGACTCGATACGGCGCTGGTTCCCGTGGAAAATTCACTGGAGGGAGCAATCAATATAACGTTGGATACCTTGGCCCGCAGTGAGACGTTAGAGGTTGCCCGGGAGCTTATTTGGCCCGTTCATAATCAGTTGATGGCCAAATGTGAGGCGGAGGCAGTCCGGCGTGTGTATTCGCATCCACAGCCGATTTCCCAATGTCGGGCCTATCTGCAGCAACATTATCCGCAGGCAGAGATTGTCAAGGTTTCCAGTACGGCCCGGGCCGCGGAATTGGTGGCGGCAGAATCCGCGGCATCCGGCTGGGCGGCTATCTGCACGGCGCGGGCGGGTGAGCTGAACGGTTTGCACACTATTGCGGCAGAGATTCAGGACAATATGGCAAATTGCACGCGATTTTTTCAGGTTCGCCGCCGTGGAAACGGCAAGCCAGTTCTTCCGAAGGAAAAGGTCTTGATCATTTGTCAGATTGATGGACAGAAAGCCGGTGCGCTTTATGATGTGCTCAAGGAGTTTGCTCAGCGGGGAATCAACATGACGCGTATCGAATCAAGACCAGCGCGAACGGAGCTTGGGGCATATATCTTCTTTTTCGATTTGGAGTATACGTCGGACGAAAAAGCTTTGCAGGAGTCAATTGATGCCGTGGCGAAGAAGAGTATCTGGCTCAAAAATTTGGGGACATTTCCTGTTTATACAGTAGAATAAAGACAAGAAAAGAGGTATAGCTATGGTTATCATCATGAATGTCGATGCGACGGCAGCGGAGATCAAGGGCGTTATTGAGGTGGTCAATGAAGCTGGGCTGGAGGCCAAGGTCATGGAAGGCAGTCAGCAGAAGATCGTTGGGGTCATTGGCGATAAGACTAGATTGGCCAGCGTGCCGATTGATGCGCTTCCAGGGGTGGAAAAGACGGTGTCCATCTCGAAAAGTTATAAATTGGCCAGCCGTGAGTTTCATCCGCAGAGCAGCGTTATCGATGTCGCTGGGGTGAAGATTGGCGATGGAACACCGGTAGTCATGGCGGGGCCATGTGCCGTCGAGTCTAAGGAGCAGTTGTTTGAGGCGGCCAAAATCGTCAAGGCGGCCGGGGCGCAATTCCTGCGCGGTGGTGCCTATAAGCCGCGTACTTCGCCGTATTCGTTCCAAGGGTTGGAAGAGCAGGGGCTGAAATATTTGGCGGAAGCGCGTGAGCTCACTGGATTGCGGGTAGTCACTGAGGTGACCACGGTCGAGGCCATTGACGGCGTAGCGGAATACGCCGATATGCTTCAGGTGGGGGCACGGAATATGCAGAACTTTGGCCTGCTCAAGGAAGTAGGGCGTTGTGGCAAACCGGTTCTGCTGAAACGGGGATTGGCCGCTACGATTGATGAGTGGCTCAATGCAGCAGAGTATATCATGAATGAAGGCAATCCAAACGTCGTTTTATGCGAGCGCGGCATTCGCACGTATGAGACGTATACGCGCAACACGCTTGATCTCAGTGCGGTAGCGGCAGTCAAACATCTTTCCCATCTGCCAATTATCGTCGACCCGAGCCATGGAACGGGCAAATGGCGTATGGTAAAACCGATGGCTTTTGCGGCTATCGCCGCTGGCGCCGATGGATTGATGATGGAGGTGCATCCGAACCCCGCGAAGGCGCTTTCCGATGGCCCACAGTCGTTGACGCCGGAGAATTATCAAGAAGTTATGGCAGGAATTTGGAAACTGTCGCAGTTCATGAAACAGGAAGACATCGTGCCGATGGATATTTAAGGCAAAAATTAGAGAATATAAAAGAGCCGTTGACTTTGATGGAGTCAACGGCTCTTTTGGTGATTGATCACTTATCGAGTTTTACTACGTCTGGTTTGGCACCGTTTTCGATGCAGTCTTTGGTGATGATAACCTTGCGTGGTTCCTCGGATTTTGGAATATCGAACATGATGTCAAGCATAACGTCTTCGATGATTCCCTTGAGGCTGCGGGCGCCAGTTTTGCGTTCAATGGCCTTTTGGGCAACAGCGCGCAGGGCGTCTTCTTGGAATTCCAGCTGGACGTTGTCCATGGCCAGCAGTTTTTCGTATTGCTTGACGGGGGCGTTCTTGGGCTCGGTCAGGATGCGCAGCAGAGCGTCTTCGTCGAGTGTTTCGAGGGTGCAGATGACTGGGAGACGTCCGATGATTTCCGGGATGATACCGTACTGCATGAGATCCTCCGGACGGACCTTGTGGATGAGCTCATCAAATTTTGGTTTGTCGTCTTTTCCCTGTACGTCGGCACCAAATCCGATGGAGCTGGTCTTGGAAAGACGCTTGCCGATGACATCGTCGATGCCGACAAAGGCACCACCGACAATGAATAGGATGTTACGGGTGTCGACCTTTATGGTAGGAGCTTCCGGGTGCTTTCGCTGACCGCGTGAGGTGAATTCGACGACGCTGCCCTCGAGCATTTTCAAAAGTGCCTGTTGAACGCCTTCATGTCCCGGGTCGGCCGTAATCGAGTTGTTCGCACCGGATTTGCGGGCAATCTTATCGAATTCATCGAGGTAGATAATGCCGTGTTCGGCTTTTTCGATATCTTTGTCAGCGGCGTAGTAAAGGTTGCGGACGGCGACTTCTACGTCGGCGCCTACAAAGCCGGCTTCGGTGAGGCTCGATGCATCCGTAACGGCGAAGGGGATGTCCAGCAGTTTGGACAGGTGCGAGAGCAGAGCTGTTTTGCCGCAGCCTGATGGACCGAGCATGATGACGTTGGATTTTTCGATTTCGGTGCCGTCGTCATTCAGATAGCCGTATTTCATGCGCTTGTAGTGGTTGTAGACTGCGACCGAGAGGATTTTCTTGGCGCGGTCTTGATTGATGATGTATTCGTCAAGATACTCTTTAATGATATGCGGTTTATTCTTGGCCAGTATATCGTCAAGCTGGCCGGCAAAAGCCTTGGATTCCTCTTGCTGAGCAGCTTCCTCGTGTTCATCCAGGAAGTGATTGATTTCGCGTACGCAGTTTTTGCAGATGGCAAAACCGGTGCTCGGGTCATATATTGGCATATCGTATTGGTCACGGACTTTAATCGTGCGCTTACAGAAGCTGCACTGATGGGTAATTACTTTCTTTTCCATGGGAAAACGTCCTTTCCGGCTCATTGATTTCTATTTGTAGTATTATTATCTTATATAAGAGAGCTTTTTTCAAGGAGAAGCGTCAGCCACTTGCAATTTTCTGCTGATGTGAGAAAATAGGGTTGAGATTTTGTCCCCAGCATTGAGGAGGAAAAGAAATGTCAATCAAGCTTTTTGTGACCGATTTAGATGGTACGCTGCTGCCCAGTGGTCAGCGGGTATCGGCTGAAAATATAGCAGCCGCGCAGGCGGCGGTGAAAGCCGGCGTAACGGTGACGATTGCCACGGGCCGTATGTATAAGGCTGCTTTGCCTGTGGCAAAGGCGCTGGGCGTCGATGTTCCGATCATTACCTACAATGGAGCTTTGATTAAAACCGTGGCTGGTGAGGTGCTTTATAGCAATTATCTGGAGCCGGAGCTCGTGTGCCGGGTGATTGATTACTGCCGCAAGCGGGAGTGGTACCTGCAGATTTACAGCCAGGATGAACTGTATTATGCGGAGGAAAACCAATATGCGCAGGCATATGAAGCAGACCAGCACGTTAAGGGACATGCCGTTGGCTGGGATGGCCTCAAGGAGCATACGGAGGCGGTTTGCAAGCTGTTATCCATCACCGATAGTTCCGAAGAGACGGATGCCCGTATTGCGGAGCTGCGGACGGTGTTTGGTGACGTGCTTTCGCCGGTGCGCTCTAAGGCGCAGTATGCGGAAATCATCAATCCAGGAGTCAGCAAGGCGGCAGGCATTCGCAAGCTGGCAGAGCGGTTGGGCATATCGATTGCCGATACCATGGCAATCGGTGATGCAGAAAACGATTTGCCGATGCTAAAGGCCGCTGGTCATTCGGTGGCAATGGGAAATGCTGTAGCAGCGGTCAAAAAGGTCTGTGATTACGAGACCGGCACTTGCCAGGAAAACGGCTGGGCAGCTGCGGTGTTCCGCTATGTTTTGGATCAGAAATAAGATAGGATTCAATCTTTGGGCTAGAAGGTGAAATGATGGATAATGAGTTAGAAGCTGTTGAGGAACAGATAAATAAAGAAGATAAATTTCGGCTGGTCATTGTTACTGGCATGTCGGGCGGTGGCAAAACACAGGCTTGCCGCTATATGGAGGATCTTGGCTATTTTGTGGTGGACAATCTGCCCGCCGTGTTCATCCCAAAGTTCGTAGAACTTTGCAAACATGCGGGCGGTCATGTTGGCAAGGTGGTATTGGTGGTAGATACGCGAAGCCGCGAATTCTTTGATACCTTTATCCATACGCTGGATGATATGGACCGGGATGATGTTCCGTACGAGATGCTCTTTATGGATGCATCCGATCCCGTGATTATCCGCCGCTATAAGGAAACGCGCCGCCGTCATCCCATGGCACCGTCTTCGCGCATTTCGGATGGCATCGCCAAGGAACGCGAGCGGTTGGCACCAGCCCGGGCTAAGGCAACGTATATCATTGATACCTCAGAACTTAAGAAGGTTGAACTACGGGATAAGATACACCGGCTGTTTGGGACTAACGAAGGCGAGCAGATGAGCATCAATGTACTGTCCTTTGGCTTCAAGTTCGGTATGCCGTTGGATGCTGATTTGGTTTTGGATGTGCGATTCCTGCCAAATCCCTTCTATATTGAATCGATGCGGCATAAGAGTGGAGCTGTTCCGGAGGTTGCCGAATACATTGCCAAGTGGCCGGTGACGCAGGAGTTCCTTAAGCATCTGGATGGGATGCTCGATTTTTTGGTGCCGCAGTATGTCAAAGAGGGCAAGAGCCAGTTGGTAGTGGCTGTGGGCTGTACGGGCGGCATGCATCGCAGTGTCTTTACGGCCAAACACGTTTATGACCGGTTGGCGGCTAAAGGGTATCCTGTGAAGCTCGAGCATCGTGACCTCATGAAAAATGATGTTCGCGAACATGTGCGTGAGGAGTGTTAAAGGGAAATGCATTTATTGAAATGGCTTTACCCCGGCATGAAATTCAAACGATGGCTGCTGCTCTTTTCCGCTGGCGTCATGTTGGTCAGCCTGGGGTTGGCATTGATTTTTAACTATAAATACTTGGACTATATCGAAGAGGCGATTTTCCGGGCCGTTTATCTGTGGAAGGGCAGCTATAATTATATGTTTTCCACGCTTATCGGTATCGCTGTGGTAATTCTGGGAGCTGTATTGATGCTCGTGGCAACCCGATTTGTCATCCGTTCGGTCATCACGGTGCTGCTGCCGGATAATTCGGAACGCCTGGTGGATATCATTTATGAAAAACGCCGCCTGGGCAAGGGACCGTCGGTTACCGTGGTGGGCGGCGGTCATGGCTTATCGGTACTGTTGCGTGGAATCAAGTCCGCTACTAGTAATGTGACGGCAGTGGTTACCGTGGCGGATGATGGTGGTTCTTCGGGGCGTTTGCGCGAGGAGCTGGGAATCATTCCGCCGGGAGATTTGCGCAACTGTTTGGTTGCTTTGGCTGATACAGAGCCGCTGATGGAAAAATTATTCCAATACCGTTTTCGCGGGGAAAGTGAATTGGCAGGCCACAGCTTCGGCAATCTCTTTATTGCCGCGATGAATGAAGTCACAGGGGATGTGGAGCAGGCGTTAAAGGAATCGTCGAAAGTTTTGGCAGTCAAAGGACAGGTACTGCCAGCGTCTAAGGACCATGTTCGACTCGATGCCATCATGGAAGACGGTACCGTGGTGGAAGGTGAGTCGAATATTCCGGAAGTCCATAAAAGGATTCATCGGGTACGGCTTTTTCCAGAACATGTCCAGCCGGTACAATCGGCGCTGGATGCATTGACTTCGGCGGATGCCATCATTTTAGGACCGGGCAGTCTCTATACAAGTATCATGCCGAATCTGTTGGTGGATGGTGTGGCTGAAGCACTGCGCAAAAGCAAGGCCGTGAAAATCTATATCTGCAACGTCATGACCCAGCCGGGGGAGACGGATGGTTACACGGCTTCCATGCATGCCAAGGCGATTATCGAGCATGGTGGCAAGGGGGTTATTGATTATATGCTGGTCAACAGCACCCCGATTTCGTCGGATTTGCAGGCTTTTTATGCCAAGAAAGGCGCTTATCCGGTCGAAGTGGACGAAGAGGCAATCAATGCCCTGGGCGTAGGCTTTGTCAAAGCGGACATCCTCAATGAGACAGACGTAATCCGCCATGATCCGGACAAGTTGTCCCGAAGTGTCATGCAGATGGTTTACCGGCTTCAGCCCAGTGCGTTAAAGGGATTCGATGTCAAAAATCATTGAGAGCAAACGATATTATAGGAGTGAGCTGCTATGCCGTCATTTGCGACGGAGGTAAAAAATGAGCTGGCCCGCTTGAATTACGAGCAGAGCTGCTGCCGCACGGCAGAATTGGCGGCGCTACTGCGCATGGGGGCAACGATTACCTTTGGTTTGCGCCGTACCTTTGGGTTGAACTTCACCACGAAAAATGCTGCGGTGGCCCGTAAGACGCTGCAGTTGTTGAAAAGTGAAGGCGGCAATATCCGGACGGAGATAACGGTGCGCCGTTCCCGCCAGCTGAATAAAAACAACAATTATACGGTGCGTGTGGTGCCAGCACCGCCAGTCGCGGAGCTCTTGGAAAAATTAGGGTTCTTGCAGGATGAAAGTCTCAATATGACAACGGATATGGCACTGTTGAAGAAAGCTTGTTGCCGAGTCGCGTATCTGCGAGGAGCGTTTCAAGGCGGTGGCAGTGTGAACCGTCCAGAGGCCAGTTATCATTTGGAACTGGTGACGGGAAGTTATGGTTTGGGAAATCTTTTAAATACACTTTTAAAGCGCATGGGATTTCCTGTCGGTTTTACGGACCGAAAAGAGGACTATGTCGTCTATTTGAAAGAGGGCGATGCGGTCATGGATTTTTTGGCGATGATTCAGGCGGATGAGGCGGTAGAAGCCTTTGAAGTGGCCCGAAATGTCAAAGAGGTTCGCGAACAGGTCAATCGGTTGGTGAATTGTGAGACGGCCAATTTGCAAAAAACAGTGGATGCCGCAGGGCGGCAGTTGGCGTATATAAAGCGATTGCAGGAGGCGGCGGTCAAGCTGCCGGCGAAATTGCGCGTGACTGCGGAAATGCGGCTAAAGCATCCAGATGCCAGCTTGAGCGAACTAGCAGATATGCTTGGTGTCAGCAAATCGGGGATGAATCACCGTATGCGAAAATTGCGCGAATTGGCAGAGGAGCTGCCGGACGGGTAATAGTATTTTAGGAAGAAGGATTTTTGTTGCGTTCAATCAAACGAATCATACTGGCAGCAGCGGTGCTGCTGCTATTGTTCCTGGGCTGGCTGCTGTTGGGGCCAATGCCGACGGGCGTGCCCATTTTGGAGTATCATATGGTGGCTGAGGTTGATCCTGAAGAGGGATGGACTTATAATGTACCGCCAGAGGATTTTCGCCAGCAGCTCGATTATCTTCAGCAACAGGGATATACGACTATCACGCCCCTGGAATTCATGAAGGCGAAGAAAGGGAAAATGGATTTACCGGAAAAGCCGATTATCCTGTCTTTTGATGACGGCTATGAAAACAACTACACGACTATGCTGCCGATACTCGAGGCGCATAATATGAAAGCAGTCGTCTATATGGCGACCAACAGCATCGGCCGGCCCAATTACCTGACTTGGGATGAGTTACGGGAGATGCAGGACCGTGGGGTAGAAATTGGCAGCCATACGGCCAATCATCAGCCGTTGACGCATTTGGACCACGAGAAACAATTGGAAGAGATGAAACTTTCTAAATTGCTGATGGAGTGGAATGGGATACGGACGGTTTTTTCGTTCTCGTATCCGAATGGAGAAGTTTCACCGGAAATGCCGGAGATGCTCAAAGAGAATGAATATCTTACGGCGGTGACAGGCGATGCAGGCCTGAATACGTTTGATACGAATCCGTATCTGTTACAGCGGACCAACATCCCGCATCCACGCTTTGGGTTGATGGAATTTAAGCTTCGCTTACTCAAGGCAGCGGTTATGACAAAGCTCGGGATACATCAGCACTAAGGGAAAGGTGTGAAGACAATTTACCAGGCAAGACAAATAATGCGGAAAACTTTGATCACGGCATTGCTATGCTGTATTCCAGTGACGGCGATGGCTTCGGATCGTACCACGAGCCATAAGGGGACAACTGTGGTACACATGGAGTCTGTAAAGGAAAATAATGGGACGACAAAAAACGTGAATATCAAGGAAAGAATACAGGCGATATTAAACAGTCAGAATAAACCAGCCCCCGAAGCTTGGGTAAAACCGTCCAATGTCATGCATGAAATTCCCATGGTATCCAAAGACGAGGGCGGGACCCTGCTCTTTTCTGATAGTCCGGAGTATGTGGAACAAAATGGTATTTTATATCAAGATACGGTAAGTGGAGATGTGCGGGTTCTCTATTATCATCTCAATAATACGAGTGAGCCGAAAAAAATAGCGGTTGTATTGGAGAATAAATACGAAGGCACCAATACCATTCATATTACTCGCGGAGGCAGTGGCGCGCCGAGTGACCACTATATGAAAGTGGGCAAAGCGGTACAAATGCAGTATTTCGGCCAGCCGATGGATCAAAAGATTGTTTTGGGTGAAGGCGTGGCGAAACTTTTGCAGGAGGATATGAATACCACGTTGCTGCAGCCGGGAGAGCTGGTGTCGGGCATGTATGATTTTTATGCGGATCACCCGGTGAAGGTCAGTGTGTTGATGCTCGATGCTTATGGAGACCCGGTTACGGAGTCGAGAAGTTTGCCGGTATTGCCCAAAGATGCCGTATGTTTACGAGGGACGTTTACCGGAATGAATCGGGTCATGACCTCAACGCGTGAATATCATCCGGAAGTTGATGGGATTATGTATTTTCCGGTTGCTGATGACAAGCGGGACAAATATCGTCAGGGAATTGATGCAACCGATGGAAGTGTGGTAAGGGATGAGGGGAATTATGGAATTGTATATCGAATCCAGGTTCCCACTGCTGGTGATTGCAAAGTACAGTATTACCTGTGCCCGTTAGGTGGTGTTTATGCAGGTGCCGTGCGAATGAAGTATGGCGAAGTTGGCCCGGATATGTTGCAAACGCCGCAGGGGCGGGTTTATTTTGGGGATAAAACGCCAACAGAAACACAGGAGCAGGAAGAATTGCGTGAAAAGGGAATCGTTGTTTTGACGAAAACGGCGGAACTGGCAGATTTAGGGGTATATCGTGCCGATCAATCCGTATGGATTGAATATTCCCCGCCAGGCGCATCAAATCTGCCCATAAGTATCATTATGGTACCCGTACAATAATAAGCATAGGAAAAGACCTATTGATTCCAGCGGAAGTCAATGGGTCTTTTTGCATAAAATAAATTACAGTTTATTGGTTAGTGGAACCTTATTCGAATCAGCTCTTCGCCGCCGCTAGGGACAGTGCCAACACTACGCGGGAGATGTTTTTCTAAACGAAATTTTTATCCTTAATTAAGCATCGAAAAAGTTGCAAAACGCGCTTCGCTTGAACGGTAGCAATTTTTCGACGAACGGTGAGGATAAAAATTTCGTTCTTCACGAAAAACATCAAACGCTTCGTTTATGGCACTGCCCCTAGCGGCGGCTGAGGATGTGGCGAGTTTCCCCAAGCTTCACCCTCCGAGGGCATAGTAGCTTCGTGCCGACTCTAACCTAGGCGGCGGGGGCCCAGTACCATAAGCGT
>NZ_JNKI01000030.1 GCF_000702005.1 Selenomonas sp. ND2010
AGCCTTGACGTTCCGCGTGAAGCAAGAAATTTTTGCCTGCGTTCTCGTTGGAAAAGCAGTTTCGTCCAAGCGAAGCGCGTTTAACTGTTTTCCAACTCTTAATTAAAGGCAAAAATTTCTTGTAGCGGGTTGTCACCGGTGGAGCGTTGGTACTGGGGCCCCCGCCGCCGGCGACTTACCTCGAACATGAACTGGGTACTACTCCCCTGCAAATTGTAACTTGCTAAAAATCCGCCAATTCTTTTCGAGTCAGCGGATTCTCCTATTTTACCAACTCCACTGGAGAGAGCACTGCCGCTCCCTGGCTATTGGTAAATATATCTGCTTTTACATGAAACACTTTGGCCAGCATATCGACCGTTAATATATCCTGTGGCGCCCCCTGCGCAATTATCTGGTGATTCGTCAGAACCGCCAATTCATCTGCATATTGCAAAGCGTGATTGATATCATGAAGCACCATGATAACCGTCATGCCATATTGTTCCTTAATATGCGTCACAATCTCCATGACTTCTAATTGATGCGCAATATCGAGATACGTCGTCGGCTCATCCAGCAATAAAAATTCCGGCTGTTGAGCTAACGCCATCGCCAAAAAAGCTCGCTGCCGTTCTCCACCAGAAAGAGTCTGCAACTGCCGGTTAGCAAATTGCTCCACTTTGGTAACTGCCATTGCCCACTCTACCGCCTCGCGATCTTTTTGGGCATTTCCCAAATGAAACCAACTGCGATAAGGAAATCGACCATAATCCACCAGCTGCTTCACCGTAGTATCCACGGGCACTGTCGCGCCTTGCGGAAGGATTGCCAGCTTCTGTGCCATAGCTCGACGGGAAATCGTCCGAATATCAATGCCATTAAGCTGGATACAGCCATGATAATTGCCATTTAAGCCAGCCGTTGTTCGAAGCAGCGTTGACTTTCCAGCGCCATTAGGTCCGATAACGGCAGTCCGTTTGCCCGTAGGGAAAGAAACCGAAAGGTCCTGCAATATTACCTTATGCCCCAATTTTACATTTAGTTTCTCAACAGTTAACGCCATACTCACAGCTCCTTTCTTAGCAGGAACAGGAAAAACGGCGCGCCAAGCACAGCCATGATAATTCCCACAGGAAGTTCCACCGGAGAAAAGGCCGTACGGGCAAAGGTATCACTAAAAGTCACCACTGCCACCCCCAATAACGCACAGGCCGGCAACAGAAAGCGATGATCTGAACCAATCAAAAGACGAGCTGCATGGGGTACAATGAGGCCGACAAATCCCAACAGCCCAACTACCGACACCGCGCTTGCAGCTAGGATTGCCGCTACCGCTGTCAGCAAAATTCTTGTCTTTTCCACCGATAATCCAAGGCCGCGAGCTAGTTCATCCCCCAATTGAAGAATGTTGAGATGCCTTGCCGACAAAATTGCCAGCAACAGCCCCAACAAAGTATAAGGCCAAAGCATTTCCACCTGTGGCCAACTTCTAGCGGATAGCCCGCCTACCATCCACATCAGCGCACTGTGAACCCGATCACTATAAAAAATCATCATCGCAGAAATACCAGCTCCAAAGAAGGCAGAAACCGCCACACCAGCCAAGATAATGCGAATGGGCCGAATGCCATTCTTCCAGGCGAGAATATAAATCATCACAGCAGCTCCCATCGCTCCCACAAATGCTACTGGCGTAATGAGCCAGCTGAGCTCCGGCAGCAACAACATCACGAGTATCCCCGCTAATCCCGCGCCCGACGAAATGCCGATGATATGCGGGTCAGCCAGTGGATTTTTCATAATGGCCTGCAAGATAGCTCCCGAAAGCGACAAATTCATTCCCACCAAAGCTGCCACTAACGTTCGTGGCAAACGAATATTCATCAAAATCTGCTGATGGGTACCAATATTTTGTCCACAAAAAACGCCAAAAATTTCAGCAAAAGGAATCTCCACAGAGCCCTTCATGATACTTATCACACATCCCAGACACGCCAAAACGGCAAATACCACCAAAAGGGATATCCGCCGCTTGGAGATGCGTTCTGCTTCCAGACCGCATCCCGGAATGTTTTGTTCCATTGTTGTCTTCATTATTGGAATACCTCAGGGTAAACACATTTTGCCATCATCTCTACCGCTTCTGGATAATGAATCCCCGGGCTCAACAAAAAGAGATCCTGTGGAAGATAATATACCTTTCCCTCGCGAACAGCGTGCACCGTCTGCCAAGCAGGATTTTTCTTCATCTCCTCATCCATCTCACTCTTGATGGCATCCATCTTCCCCATGCTGGTGACAAAAATCAATTCCGGATTCTGCGCCACCAAAGTTTCAAGACTGTATGGGGCAGCATCAGGATTCTTTTCTAAAGGAGTCGTACCAGCTGCCACATTCTCCCAGCCAAGCATTTTAGCTACGGAGCCAGCAATACTTCCCTCAAGCTGAACAGTCAAGCCCTGATTGGTGCTATGAATGACCGATACCCGCCGCTTGTCCTGCGGAATCTTGTCCCGTACCGCCTGGATTTTAGCATCCATAGCTGCGACCAGCTGCTCGCCTTTATCCTTGGCACCAGTCACCTGTGCCAGAATAGTGACTTCACGCTTGACATCTTCATAGCTCTTCATATCCAGGACCAGCGTCTTGACTCCGTTATTCTCCAGGGCATCGACTAACTTTTCATTCATGCCCTTATTGATGATAACCAAATCCGGATTGCAAGCCAAAACTTTCTCTGCATCGATCTGATAGACTTTGCCAACGCTCGGCAAATCTTTGGCAAATGCCGGCATCTTCGTCTTAGAATCCGGACGCCCTACAACCAGTTTGGCACCATCCACCGCTTCCAACGGTTCCAAAAAAGATGCCGATGTCACTACAATGCGCTCTGGTTTCTTCGCTAAGACTACCTCACGACCCAAATCATCCGTTATCACTGCATAAGCCGCCGAAGTTTCCGAACCGCCCGCATTTGGCGAAGAACCACACCCGGAAACGACAACTGCCATAACCAATAGCATTAGGAACAGGATCTTTTTCATTCCCTACCCTTCCCTTCGTCAGTTTTTCCGCGTCAAAATAGTCGACAAATAATTGAGTTTTTCTCCCTTGTGCTTTTCAATATCTCGGATGATTTTCTCATCGGAAAGTCCTGCACGGCTGACGAGGACAGCCTGTTTGGCCATATCATTTTTAACCAGCATATCGGTGACCTCATCAAAGTTTTTATAAACTTTCATCAAAACCACATTATCTGCCGCCTGTACTGCCTTTTCCACTTTTTCTGGTGGTGCTGTTGCCGGCACGATGCTAAGCACGTCATCTCCTTCGACAATGGGATACCCCATAAGACTACCAATTGCCGCAAAGGCTGGAATTCCCGGAATCGTCTGGATTTCAATATTCTCATGTTCTAACAGCCGATACACATAAATATATGTACTATAAAACATCGGATCTCCCAACGTCAGAAAAGCCACATTTTTACCTGATTCTAACAGGTCAAGAATTTCTCTTTTGTTTTGCTCCCAGGCCTCCGTGCTGTTTTCGGCAAATCCTTTAACCATTGGAAATACCTGATAGACAATCTCCACATCATCCTTCAGATATGGTTGGGCAATGGAAAGTGCCACACTGCCATCCTTCTTCTCTGTCTTGGGCGCAATCAAAACATCCACCTTCTCAATGGCTCGAATTGCCTTCACGGTCAAAAGTTCCGGATCACCAGGGCCTACGCCAATTCCATAAAAAATACCACGCATATCTACAGGTACCTCCAAATTTTTCGTAAATTCTTGCTGCGTCTATTACACATGACAAAATTTTACACCTGTTGATAACCTATGTCAAACACCGTCCATGACAATTCCCCAGCAATACAAAAAAGCTGACCGGTCAATAGACCAGTCAGCTTTTATAAACCCATCACTTGAGCATTGCGAGCATCGTACCAGCGGCAACAGCCGTTCCGATAACCCCAGCTACGTTCGGGCCCATAGCATGCATGAGCAGATAATTGCCCGGCTTAGCTTTCATGCCAACCATTTGGCTGACACGAGCAGCCATTGGCACAGCCGACACGCCTGCCGAACCAATCAACGGATTGATTTTCCAGCCGGAAACACGGCACATGATTTTGCCGAACAAGACACCACCAGCTGTTCCAGCAATGAAGGCGACAAGCCCCAAGCCGATAATCATAAGCGTCTGCGGAACGAGGAAGTCATGTGCGTTCATCGTCATACCAGTACCTGTTGCCAGGAAAATCGTAACAATGTTGCACAGTGAATTTTGCGCCGTATCGGAAAGGCGATCCATAACACCAGATTCACGGAACAAGTTACCGAGCATCAAGCAGCCCAACAGTGACGCAATTGGCGGCAGCAACAGGCTGATGACAATGGCAGCAACGATGGGGAAGCAGACGCGCTCGAACTTCGTGACCGGACGCAACTGCTCCATAGTGACTTCACGCTCTTTCTGCGTCGTAAGCAGCTTCATGATTGGCGGCTGAATCAGCGGAACCAACGACATATAGGAATAAGCCGCTACAGCAATCGCGCCCAAAAGGTGCGGCGCCATCTGAATGGAAAGATAAATAGCCGTCGGGCCATCAGCACCACCGATGATACCAATAGCACCAGCCTCCTGCACGTTGAAGCCCAGAAGCATTGCACCAACGAGAGCAACGAATACACCGATCTGAGCAGCTGCGCCCAAGAGCAGCGTAACAGGACGAGCGAGCAACGGACCAAAATCCGTCATCGCGCCAATCCCCAAAAAGATAAGCGGCGGGAAGATTTCATTGGCAATACCGTAATGGATTGCCTGCATAAGCCCCGGCTCCTCCAAAAAGCCCGTGCGCGGGAAATTAGCCAGGATGCAGCCAAAGGCAATCGGGCCTAAGAGCAACGGCTCGAACTCTTTGACAATTGCCATATAGAGAAGTACCAAACCGACCAGAATCATGATTCCATTGCCGGCCTCAAAAGCCGAAAAACCACTGTCAGCCCAAACAGCCTGCAGGGATACGACGAATGCATTTAAAAGCTCCATGATAATTCCTCCTTCCCTGCCTTACGACCGACGATTCGACAAACGCATACGGCCCGAATTCTTCCAACCCTCACGCTGAATTGGACGAATGGCACGAATCTGCTCAACGCCATAACCATAACTGGCAATTGCCGCAGCGATAACAGCCACAACCTCTGGAGAAATCCCCTTCTCATCAGCAGCTGCTTCCGCCACCGGAGCCGGCTCTACTGCCGCCGGTTCAGCTGGCAGCACTTCTTCCCGCTTCGTTTCCTTTGGTCTCGTCGGGTCAATCATATGAATCAGATTAATCACAAGTCCCAATGCGGTCAACACTAAGAATACGACTGTCATGTTAATCAACATGATAATTAATGGATTAGTAGTTACTGGATGTGACATAAACTCACCTCATTTAGATTTGGGCTATAATGCCGAATATTAGGTAACCATAGTTTTATTATAAAGGAATTTTCGCAAAATAAAAATATTTTTATTGAATTTATATAATAGCCTAAAGTTATCCGAAAATTCCTCTTATTTTAACCATCCACTAAGTTCTAAGGCCTTTTGTGCCTTCAAAACATAAAGTTCGCGAAACGACAGATATTCACCAAGGCCCTGCAGCCTGGTACGAACCGTAAAACCAGCAGCAATCAGCTGACTTTTCCAGGAAGACTCTGTCTCCCCAGCCATATCTCGAGTCACATGGCTGCCCCCCGCCAGGAGCAGCGGCGCCAATAAGACTTGCTGGGCACCGCACTGCTGCAAACGGCGGATAACCATCGGAAGATTGGGCGTATCCGATGGCTCAAGCACACCAATATGAACCGGCAAGTGGCATTCATCTACCACTTGCTGGAACCGTTCATAAACAGGATTGTGTCGATGTGGGGACCCGTGTCCCAAAAACACCAGCTGCTCATTCTCCCCCAAGGAAAATTCCGGTAGGATTGCCGTCAACACCGCACGATAGTCCGCCGCCGAATCGAAGATTGGCCGTCCGACAATAAGCCCATCGGAAAACCAGCTCTTAGCTTCTTCGGCAGCTGCCATTACCTTGCCATCGAATTCTTCACCAGGCGTTAAATGAGAGGGCTGAATCAACACGCGAGAATACCCCTGCTCTGCCAAACGGGCAAGCATTTCGGGCAATGACGAAATTGACAGCCCCAGTCCGTTTAACCGCTTGCGGATAAAATTTGACGTATAACACTGAACGACATCAAATGCCGAAAAGCGTTCTGCTAGCAGTTCCGCTGCCGCATCCAGACTGGACTGACGAGCTCGTGCATCACTGACACCAAAGCTGGCAAAAACCAGCGCCTGTTTTGGAACGCTCAATTTTACCCCTGCTCTTTCTTGACAACATCGGCGATGCGATGGCAGATAACATCGAGCTGCGACTGATCCGGACCTTCAGCCATAACACGAATCAAAGGTTCCGTACCAGACGGACGGACCAAAATGCGGCCATCGTTGCCAAGTTCTTTGTTGCCTTCGGCAATCGCTGCCTTGATGGCTTCATTTTCCTCCCAGCCTTCTTTCGTTGCCACCCGAACATTTACGAGGAGCTGTGGATAAGTCGTCATCAATGCCGTGAGCTCCGATGCTTTACGGCCGCTACGTTTCAAGGAGCTTAATACTTGCAGTGCCGTAATCGGGCCATCCCCTGTCGTTGCATAATCCGAGAAGATGATATGTCCAGACTGCTCGCCGCCAATTTTATAACCATTTTTCATCATGTTTTCCAAGACATAACGGTCGCCAACCTGCGTGATTTCTACTCGGCCGCCAGCTTCTTTGATTGCCTTGTGGAAGCCAATATTTGCCATAACCGTGGAAACGACGGTATTGTACGGCAATGTGCCCTTTTTCATCATATCCTGTGCACACATGACAAGAATATGGTCTCCATCGATAATCTGGCCCTTTTCATCCACGCAAAGCGTACGATCCGCATCACCATCATGAGCAATACCAAAGTCCGCGCCATTTTCGAGGACGGCCTTCTGCAGCGACTCCATATGCGTGGAACCGCAATTGTCGTTGATATTCACACCATTCGGCAGCGCATGGATAACTTTGACCTTCGCCCCTAATTCGCGGAGGATACGCGGCATAACCTGGTACGAAGCACCATTTGCGCAATCCAAAACGATTTTCATGCCATCGAAACGCTCCGAGCAAGTGCTCATGACGAACTCAATGTACTGATTCAACAAGTCCGTACGATACTCGATATGACCGATTTTGTCCCCAGTCGGACGAGCAAGATTATCATCATTTTCCAGCTGATGAACGATTTCTTCCAGTTCATCCTCAACAGCATCCGGCAGTTTGTAGCCATCCCCACCAAAGAACTTGATGCCATTGTCATGGAACGGATTATGAGATGCCGAAATAACGATACCAGCTTTTGCCTTATGGCGGCGAGCCAAATACGCAATGGCCGGTGTCGGGATGACACCTGCCAGCATTGCCCGTCCACCAGCCGAGCAAATACCTGCCGTCAGGGCAGCCTCAAACATCTCACCGGACAGACGGGTGTCGCGGCCAATAATGATAAGCGGCTGCTCTTCGGATTCCTTGCCAAAGTAAATCGTAGCAGCACGCCCCAGGCGATATGCCATCTCCGGCATCAAAACCGCATTTGCCTCTCCACGGACACCATCCGTACCAAATAATCTTGCCATTAGTATATCCTCCTATTTCTCAATAAGAATTTTCTAAATTCGTATCAACTCTTAATAGTATGCACATTTTTGCTTAAAAATGCAAGTGCGGCTTTCATGCCATCCACAGCAGCACTCATAATGCCTCCTGCATAGCCGGCGCCCTCTCCCATCGGATACAGCCCCGGCGCAGCTTCTGCCATAAACGAATCGCGATCACGGCGAATACGGCATGGTGCTGAAGAACGTGCTTCAATGCCTGTCATCACTGCTCCCTCGTTGGCAAATCCCGGAATCTTTCGGTCAAACCAAGGCAGAGCTCCCGCTAATGTCTTTGTCATAAATTCCGGCAGAACGTCATGAAGATCCACCGCCTTGACCCCAGGCTGATAAGTCGGTGTTGTCAAAAACTGCGTCGAACCTGAAGTGCCACCCAAAAAATCACCAACCGTCTGAACTGGCGCAAAGTAATTGCGCCCCCCCAAATCAAAAGCCATCGCTTCTAGTTTATCCTGCAGCATCATACCGGCTAAGACTTCTTGGCCAAAATCATCGGGCCCCACTTGCACCAAAAGCGCCGAATTAGCAATCCCTGAGTCGCGATGATAATTGCTCATGCCATTAGTACAGACATGACCACGCTCTGACGTCGCCGCTACGACTTGCCCTCCCGGACACATGCAGAAAGAATACGCACCACGGCCTGTCACTGGATCCTTATAAGTCAATGCGTAATCCGCCACTGGCAGGCGCGGATGGCCAGCATCTTCGCCATACTGCGCCCGATCGATAAATTCCTGTGGATGCTCAATGCGCACGCCCATTGCAAACGGCTTGGCCTCCATAGGAATCCCCTTGCTAAGCAACATGCGATACGTATCACGGGCCGAATGGCCGATCCCCAGGAATACCGAATTTGCTTCGAACCGCTCCTCACCATTGACAATTACTGCTTCCATAGCACCAGCGGCATTTCGTTCCAAATCGGTAACCTGACAACCGAAACGCACCTCCCCCCCCAGGCGGATAATCTCCAACCGTATATTTTTAACAATGCCTCGCAATAGATCTGTCCCAATATGCGGTTTGTGCAGATAGCGGATTTCCTCTGGTGCTCCTGCCTGAATAAATGCCTCGATAACATCTGCCATATGACTATCATTAATGCGTGTTGTCAATTTGCCATCCGAAAAGGTACCCGCACCACCTTCGCCGAATTGGACATTGGACTGAACGTCCAAGGCACCGCCCTGCCAAAACTTTTGAATATCGTTATGTCGCGTATCCACATCTTGGCCGCGTTCCAAGACTAATGGTTTAAAGCCAGCTTTCGCTAACGTCAACGCGGCAAACATCCCCGCTGGACCAAAGCCAACCACCACCGGTCGTTTTTCTTTTTCCGAATAAATCCGCAGTGCCGGTGCAGTAGAAAGTACCGGCTTTATAAGCTCTACATTCTTATCCCGCTTCAAACGCTGCAGAACCTTTTTTTCCGGTTCCGTCACCGTTACATCCAGCATATAAACAAATTGCACGGGGGCACCACGATAGCGTCTTGCATCTACAGCCTTACGCACAATTACCACCCCAAGCACGGCCTGAGGTGGTAATTTCAAGCGTCGGGCTGCAAGTTCTTCCAAGCTGGACTCATCGTCAAATGCCACCTGAAAATTTCGTATCCGAATCACTTGTAACCTTCACTCCATTATATTATCTTTTTACTCTTTCTTCTTTTCCTTTACCAAGAGATGTACTACGACCTCCTGATTGGTAACGGCAATCCCTTCCGGCAGAACCAGTTTGACCGTACGATCCGTATTTCCGGTTACTCCCGCTAGTGAAATCTTCTCCGTCATCAGCGTATCCACGCCAGCAATCGCCTTTTCATTGCCAGCGATCTCAATCTTCAACGGGTCCACCTTCGAGCCAACGAATTCATACCCCTTGCCTAAATCATCGGCAATCGACGCCTGGACCGTGACAATTTTCTTCATAAGGCCGCGTGCCATCTGAATCGAAACGTACATCTTGGACGGTTTTACCACAACCTCCTGCACTTCACGGCCCTCGGCATTGATGGCTGTCATCGGAACCTGAATGTCAAAATCGCTGTCATTCTTCCCAGTAAGTCCGATATAGCCGATAACCCGATCGACTTCATTGACAGCCGATTCCGGTCCCTCAACCACCACTTCTGAACTTGCCTGGCTTACTTTCGCTACCGCCACACCTGGTGCTGGTGCGCCATTGACATTGACAATAGCCCGAACCTTGCGCTCCACAATACGATCCAGTGTCACCTCAACCGTTGACGGCTTCTCATCGACAACTTCAAAGCCCTGAGGAGTATCCACTTGAACTTTGTAGGCTTTCTTGCCACTTTCGGCATCTTTCAAATCAACATACGCCTTGAAGTCCTCCGAATTGGTCGTGACAAACAAGGACCTTGCCCCACGAACTTTAACCTTGACGGTCCCGTTTTCCTGTGAAATCTTATACCCTTCCGGCACATTTTTCAACTTAATCTGTACATTATAAGTCCCCTCGATTGCCGGATTCTGGTCATTCATGACATAGCCCCAAAGGACAACCGCCACGACAAGTGCCACGATTTTCGCAGCCAAATTATGTTGTATCATATGGCGAAGGCTTGAAATCATCTTTTCTTCCTCCAATTCCGAACCATATCTTTGATGCCGGCATCCGGTGAAGCAAAGGCCGGCATCAAAATGGCCTTGAGCGTCTCCACATCAAGGTGACGGATAATATGACCATTTTCCGCAACAGAAATCGTGCCTGTCTCTTCACTGACCACCACAACGAGCGCGTCACATTGCTCCGATAACCCAATTGCTGCCCGATGACGCGTGCCCAGCTCCGTAGAAAGCGTGCGATTTTCCGTCAGCGGCAACAAGCAACCGGCGGCAATCAGACGATTGCCGCGAATGACAGCTGCCCCATCATGGAGGGGCGTATTGACGATAAAGACATTCAAAAGAAAATCTGCCGTTATGAGTCCATCAATCTGAATACCAGTCGCACTGATGTCGTTAAGCCCCATATCGCGTTCAATGACTAACAATGCACCAGTCTTCGTAGCCGAAAGCTGCTTGACCGCCCTTGTCAGCTCATTCACCACCGAACGAGCCTGTTCATCATTGAGTAACGCTGCCGTTCCAAAGAATGTTCCCTGACCAAGATGCTCAAGTGCCCGGCGAAGTTCCGGCTGAAAGACGATTGGCAATGCCACGAACAACAACGTTACCGCTTTTTGCAACAGCCAAGAAATAACATGCAGTTCAAACCAGCTGCAGACCATCGTAAGGGCCAACAAAACAAGAACACCCTTCACCAGTGTAATGGCCCGGGTATCCTTCAGCATAACATAAATTTTATATAAAATGGCAGCTACAATCAAGATGTCAATCAAATCGAACCAACCAATCGTCGATAAGATTCCATGAAATTGTATCGGCATTGTAATATCAAACGGCATATATAAAACTCCCCATTGTCGTATATCATTCTATCTAAAAAACTATTCGAGTTCTTTCCATAGAAATCCTTGTTACCGTCAAAAAATTTTAATCCTAAATTCTCAAAATTAGCTGAAAAAAGGTCTGCTGTTCAAACAGCAGACCTGCATCGGCAAAAACGCCCTTATTTGATTTCACGAATCCAGCCTTCCGGCGCTTCAATCGTGCCAATCTGAATTCCACGGAGTTCCTGATAAAGTTTCGTAAGCACAGGCCCCATCTTTTCCATGCCGCTGGGGAAACAAATCTCCTCGCCATGGTTGACCACTTTGCCAACGGGGCAAATAACAGCAGCCGTACCGCAAAGACCGGCCTCAGCAAAATCTTTGAGTTCCGTGAATTTGACCGGACGATGCTCAACCGTATAACCCATTTTTTCTGCCAGCGAAACCAACGAACGACGTGTGATAGACGGCAGAATCGAATCAGATTTTGGGGTAACGATCTTATTATCCTTGGTAACAAACAGGAAATTAGCGCCGCCAGTCTCCTCAACATACGTCCGCGTTGCTGCATCAAGATACATGTTTTCATCATAACCGTTTTCATGGGCCAAAATATACGGATACAAACTCATCGCATAGTTAAGCCCCGCTTTGATATTACCAGTACCATGGGGAGCAGCACGGTCGTAGTCACTAACACAAATCGTAATCGGTTTTACGCCGTTCTTGAAATAAGAGCCCACTGGCGTACCAAAAAGACGGAACTGATATTCATCCGACGGCTTTACGCCAATAACCGGCCCCGTGGCAAAAAGATACGGACGAAGGTACAAAGCACCACCTGTTTCATACGGCGGAATCCAATCCTTATTCGCAGCGACGACCTGATCTACTGCCTCCATAAACATTTCCTCGGATACCGGCGGCATCTCCAAACGCTTTGCCGAATCGATCATGCGCTTCGCATTCATATCCGGGCGGAAGGTCACTACTCTGCCATCCTTCGTTTTGTACGCTTTGAGACCTTCAAAAACCTCCTGGCAATACTGCAGGATACCAGCACACTCATTGAGGACTACATTAGCATCTTCCGTGAGTTCACCTTTCCCCCACTTGCCATCTTTGTAGTTCGCTACATAACGTTTTGTGATTGGCTGATAAGCGAATCCAAGATTCTCCCAGTCAACGTTTACATTTGCCATAGTAAAGCCCCTTTTCTTTCATCAAAGTAACTTTATTTTAGCCCCGCCCTGTACAGTTGTCAAGTTGTAAACCGACTTTTTTCTTTTCCCTGCAATATTTTTGAAAATGCAATCCGTTTTGAAAAGACATTTGTTCTGTCAGACTTGCTGATTCTTACGAAGCAACTGGCGTGCTTCCGGTATTTTTTCCCGAATATCGGAGGCAACCAAGCCTTCGCCTTTGTCTGCATAAGCGAGATCGCCTGCCAAGCCATGCAAGTATACCCCTAGCATCGGTGCCAACGCACTTTCCGTCTGCATCATCAGTCCAGCAACAGTACCAGCCAAGACATCCCCAGCCCCCGCTGTTGCCATACCAGGATTTCCCTTTGTCGTAAAGAATACATCGCCATCCGGATAAGCAATCAGCGTACATTCGCTCTTTACTACGAATACACTCTGGTATTCAGCGGCCGCCTCCCGGACAATGGGAACCAACGACTCGCGAAGCTCCGGAACCGTAACGCCCAAAAGTCCAGCCATCTCCCCAAGATGCGGAGTCAGCACGGGCACCTGTTGCATCTTGCATAAATCATCGGGCTGACGCTGGAATGCAAAAATCGCATCAGCATCCAGAATAAGCGGCTTCGTAACTTTCGACGCAAAAATCCGGACCAATTCCTGCGTGCGGTCTGCCCGGCCCAATCCTGGCCCAATTAACACGGCATCATAAGCTTCCGCCAGTGAAAGCAGACACGAAAGAGCCGCTTCGCCACCTAACACACCATCCTCCGTTTCCGGAACAGGTATCGTCATAACCTCTGTCAGCTTAGCTTCCACCACCGCATGAACACTCTGTGGAACGGCCAACGTGACCAAACCTGCTCCAGCCCGCAAGGCAGCACTTGCGGCCAAAACAGCAGCACCGGTCATCCCTCGCGAACCTGCTACCACGAGAATCCGGCCGCAGGTCCCCTTGTGAACCGAACGGGGGCGTGCCGGCAGCAATTCCGTTGCGACGGCATCGTCAAGCAAATTCTGCTTAATCTGGTTTCCTGACAATAGGTCATGAGGAATGCCTATGTCATCCACCAGTAATTCTCCAGTCATATCTGCGCCAGGGCTTAGCAAATGACCAATCTTCGGAAGCCCCAAAGCCAATGTCATATCCGCTTTTACCGCTACGGTCGAAATTTTCCCTGTATCTGCTTCTACACCGCTAGGTATATCGATTGCCAGCACAGGACAGCTGGCATTGTTTAATTCTTCGATGATCCGCAGATTTTTTTTGCGCAATTCCCCTTCAAATCCTGTTCCGAGCATTCCATCCAGCGCACCATCCGCAAACTTCAACGCAAAATGCAAACGATCCCAATCCCGATCACTTTCCAACGAATGCATTTCAATGTTCATCGCATTGAGCGCACGATACATGACCATAGCCGCTTCAGAAAAATGCGTGTCATCCCCCGCTAAGAACACTTTTACTTTTGCACCCATATTTTGTATATGCCGAGCAGCGCAAAGGGCATCCCCGCCATTATTGCCACTGCCTGCCAACACACATATCGTCTTTCCGGCCACCCCTTTTATGAGCGTCGCCAAAGCCTCTGCCACTCGATGACCTGCATTTTCCATCAGCACCACTGCCGGCAGCCCATATTGTTCGAGCGATACTTTGTCGATTTCCCGCATTTCCTTGCTTAACGATACCTTCATTTCTTTCCCTCCATCACGCATTGCGCTGTAGCATATTCTTTCGTATGGCTCAGCGAAATCCAAACCTTCTCAACCTTTTTCTCGCAAGCGAGCTTGGCAAAATGACCAGTCAATTTGACTTGCGGGCATCCCAAAGCATCCGGCAGGATTTCAATGTCCTGCATCGTTCCCTCACGAAGTCCCGTACCAAAGGCTTTGAGTATCGCTTCCTTTCCCGAAAACCGTGCCGCATAGCTTTGCACCCGCTGCATCCCACGGCCTTCGCAGTATTGCCGTTCTGCTTCCGTATACACGCGTTCGCAGAACCGCGGATTATTTATCGCCTTTTTTACACGGCTCACTTCCACTATATCTGTTCCAACGCCTAAAATCAAGCATACTCCTCCTTATCCTATTGCACAAAAAAGCCGGCCTAAAGGCCGGCTTATAAATCAATATGTTGTCCCTGTCATCGAACTGCCCGCCGCGCCATTTGTAGCTGGAATGTTATTGGTTGTGCCACTAGTTGGCATACCATCTGCACCAGTATCTGGCGAACTCGTCTGTTTGCTAGGATCCTTTTCATCCGGATTAAACCGATAATTGCGCGCAATAAAGATTTCCACACGACGATTCTTCGTGCGACCCTCGTCCGTTGCATTGTCAGCAATCGGGCGATATTCGCTATATCCAATAGCACTGAATCTTTTCGGATTAAGACCGGAATTGCTGGCCAGCAAAGCCTTCATAAAATTAAGCGCACGCGCAGAACTCAACTCCCAGTTGGAAGGGAATTGACTATTGCTGACTGGCACATTATCCGTATGACCAGACACCACTACCCGCTCCGGCACTGAGGAAAGGATTCCTGCAACCACTGGTACTATAGACTGTGCCTGTCCAGCTAACGTTGCCGACCCGGAGGGAAACAGGGCCCGTTCCTTGATACGGATCATAAGTCCCTGTTCGTTAAGCTCCGTGCTCAGCTGATCATCCAGTTTATTCTGCTCGATGTATTCCTGCATCTTTTTCTGGATTTCCTCGAGCTGCTGATTTTCCGCCAGATAAGCATGGTTACCCTTATCTTCATCGGATGGCATCTCTGCTCGACGGCCCATATTCGGTCCCATCTGGTTGAAAAAAGAAGGACCACCCATATTAAAAGCCGAACTGAAGGCCTGCGACAACTCTGACATCTTCTTCTGGTCCGTCTGCGAAATAGCGAACAGAGCGATAAAGAGTGCCAGCAAAAGCGTCATGAGGTCAGAATACGGCAGGAGCCAAGGCTCGCCTTCATGCTCTTCATGAGGCGCTGCATGTTTCTTTCTAGCCATCAAATCACTCCTTCTTCAGCCCTTCACGCTCGGACTGCGGGATGAATACCATAAGCTTAGCCTCAATCTGCGTCGGCGAATCACCAGCCTGCAGAGAAAGGATACCTTCAATGATCATACGTTTTTCGCTGACCTCTGCCTTAGACAGCAATTTCAGTTTATTGGCCATCGGCAGATAAACAACGTATGCAGTAAAAATACCGAGAATCGTAGCAACAAATGCTGCAGCGATAGCATGACCCAATTTGTTAACGTCGTTCAAGTTACCCAAAGCTGCGATAAGACCGATAACGGCGCCCAATACACCAAGGGTAGGAGCATACAGACCAGCCTGCTCCAACATCGCACGTCCTTCTGCATGACGTTCCTGCATGACCGCCAACTCAGCATCCAAGACATCCCCGACAAAATCCGGATCCATACCATCAATAACCATGCTCAACCCGGTACGAAAGAACGGATCATCAATGTCTTGAACTTTACTCTCCAACGCCAGAATACCTTCACGACGAGCAATCTGAGACAGCTCAATAAAAAGACTCAAGAGCTCTGCCTTCTCATGAAGAGCTGGTTTGAAGAAAACCATCTTAACCAAACCAGGCAGCTTTTTCAGCTGATTCATGTTGAATGCCGTAAACAAGCAAGAGAAGGTACCGCAGATGATGATAAGAAATGCGGCTGGGTTATTTAATGAGCTGATCGGTGCGCCCTTGATGATCATACCCACAAATACGGAGATAAGACCGCCTACCGCACCTATGACAGTTGAAATTTCCAAAATAATAGCCCCCCTAATTTTTCCGTAAATAAACAGGAAACGATTCCCGAATCACATTACATCCTTATGTCACATACTTATATATTCCATGTCCAGCGGAAAAATCCTACTGAACCACTTTAAAAATATTTTTTTATTTTCCATAATAAATTTTTGTTATCTTATCATATATTCGTGAAAAGTATGATATAATAAAAACCGAATAAAACTAGTTTATAGAGAAAGAAGCGATACTATGGAATTACGACAACTTGAATATTTCCAGATGGCAAGCCGTCTGCGGAATATCACCAGAGCTGCCGAGCGACTGCGAGTTTCGCAGCCCAACATCACCGTAGCGATAAAAAAATTAGAAGCCGAACTCGGCATTCAGCTCTTCGACCGCAGTCAAAAACAATTGTCTCTAACCCCAGAAGGAGCCGTCTTCCTCAACCGGGTCGAACTTGCGCTCCGCAACATTCAGGATGCTGTTCTTGAAGTCAACGACTACAAACAGCTCCAAAAAGGTACCATCAAAATTGGCATCCCACCCATGATGGGAGCATATCTCTTCCCAAAAATCTTCTCGAGTTTCCAGCGCCAATATTCCCATCTTGATATCTTCATGCACGAAGAAGGTTCGATGTCCATCCGTGAGCAGTTAGAACAGGACGATCTCGATTTCGGTATTATCATCATCTCCGGCGCTTCAAATCATCTGCAACTTCTCCCTATGTCCAAAAACCAGGTCGTGTGCTGCGTACCGGAGAACAGCCCGCTGGCTAAGAAAAAAAGCATTTCGCTGCAGGACATCACCGATACGAACGTTATCATGCTCAAAGAAGGTTCCTTCCTGCGTCAGACTATTCTTTCCAAAATGAAAACCGAAAACATAACGCCAAACATCGTTCTGGAATCCAACCAAGTCATTACACTCAAAGGCCTTGTTGCCAATGGCGTTGGCGTTGCATTCCTCTTAGATATGGTAGTCGAAGACACGCCAGGTGTCAAGGCAATCCCTCTCGCCGATCCAATTTTTGTCGATGTCGGTCTTGCTTGGAAAAAGGACCGTTATATTTCCAAAGCCGCACAATCCTTCATCGACTTCTGCAAAGACCTGCTCAAACAGAAACGCGAAGTTTAAAGGCAAACAAAAAGAACGCATCCACGGATGCGTTCTTTTTGTTTGCCTTTATGCGCTTATGCCTTTAACAGAGGAACCGTTAAACTGCCCGTCGGCATGAGAATATAACTGGGGTCTTTTCCCACGTACTGCTCGGCCAGCTCCAACGCTTCTTCCACACTGTCAACAGCCCCAGCAAACAGCATATCTTTAGCCAATTGTTTGTCCAGTCCTGTAACCAGGATGAAGTGCGCTTTCTTCGAAAGACGCGTGATCGCATACGCTTTGTTGGCACCAATAACGAAGCGTTCTTTAAGTTTTGCTTCGATTGCGTCAGCAGTCTTCAATTCGCGACAAGTCTCTTCGAGTACCTTGCTGCCACTTCCCTCTTCACATTCAGCCAACAGGATAACCACACCATCCTGACGGGTGGCCAACACGGCATTGTCCATAGTTTTCTGCATCTGATAGACATTGATGTCTTTCGGATAACCACCACAGCTGACAATCGTGACGTCGGCCTGCTTGGAAATCGGCACACCATATACCTCATCAACAAACTTACATGCCTCTTGATGTGCCTTGATATAATCGCCAGCAAATATTTTCAAGAAACGATGTTCCGCATCGAGAATCGCATTGAACAAAATTACGCTGCGTCCCTTTGCCCATAGAGCAACACCTTCCATCTGGTCCTCATAAACCGGATTGCCAATTGTCCGCCCCAGTCCAGCATTTGGGTCCATCATAAAGCTATGATTATTTCTTACCGTCTCCATCGCAGCACATCCAGGCAAAACAGCCTTGCGTCCACCACCATAGCCACTAAAATAGTGATGAACAATCGTTCCTGTTAGGATAACATGATCACTATGACAAATGTGCTTATTGATAAGTACAGGGGTAAAACGGCTGGTAGTACCAAAATACTCAAAATCCGAAGGAACATTGCAATCACTATTGAACATTTTGATACGTTTCGCTACTTCCTCGCCGACACCCTCTGCCATCTCCTCTTCCGTCATCAGACGATGCGTTCCCAGCGAAAAGACAATTTGCATGTTTTCATCGGGAACGCCTAATTTGTTGAACTCATTGACTAACACAGGCATGAAATCAAAGCTGTTTGCCACCCGCGTCGGATCATTACAGATAAAAGTGACCGTATCTCCCGGTTTGATAACCTCATTGATAGGTGCCTGACCAATCGGATTGTAAATGGCATCGAGCACTGCCTGCTTTACATCAACCAGTGGCTCCACAGCCGGCATCTCGATCTCTTTAATTACTTTTGACTCATCGAGTGAAAAGGATTTAGTCCCGTGACCATAATGGAACGTATACTCTTTCATCAAGAAATCCCCCCATACAAGCGAAAAAGATGACATCAGCAAATGTCATCTTTTTCTTTAACCTCTGCTAATGATTAGTAGAGAATATGTGCAATTACGAAACCAACGCAGCAGCCCGTGAATACGCCGAGAAGTCCCGGAATCATGAAGCTGTGGTTCAAGATGTACTTACCAATCTTCGTCGTACCAGAACGGTCAAAACCAATGCAGGCCAGGTCAGACGGATAAGTCGGCAGGAAGAAGTAACCATAAATTGCCGAGATGAAGGAAATGATGATTACCGGATCGGTACCAATTCCCAGAGCCATCGGAACGACAATGGATACTGCAGCTGCCTGCGAGTTAACAAGTTTCGAAGTAAAGAACGCAATCAGCGCATAAGCCCACGGATAATTCTGTACAGCCGAGCCAAGAACTTCCTTGAGGAATGCCATGTGGTTGGAGAAATACGTATCTGCCATCCAGGCAACACCATAAACGGAGATAACAGCTACGAGACCAGAACGGAATACCTGGCTGTTACCAACATCTTTCGCCTTGACTTTGCAAGTGAACAGCATGATTGCACCCATGAGGAGCATGATCATCTGGATAACCGTCGTCATCGAAATCGGCTTCAGAACACCCTTAGCATTAGGGAATGCCGGCAGCAGCTGCGGGCAGTTACCCAGGATAGCAATAACCACGATACCGATGAGGAAAATGTACATCGAATGATAGTACGAAGACGGCATATCTTTGCCGATGAGGCTTTCCGAATCACCATAAACATATTCTTTAGCCTCTGGATCTTTAATGAGCTCCTGGAATTCCGGATCATCAGCCAACTCTTTACCACGACGATAGCTCCAAAGAGCGGCCACAACAACACCGCAGAACGTAGCCGGAATGGAAACCATGAGCAGGTTCAGAACCGTATACGGCAGGCCTGCAGCCGTAAAGAAGCCAATGAAACCAACGAGCGCAACAGATACCGGGGAAGCACTGATACCCATCTGCGAAGAAACCGAAGCAACAGCCATCGGACGCTCCGGACGAATGCCCTCTTTGATTGCGATATCATAGATGATCGGGAACATCGTGTAAACAACGTGACCCGTACCGCAGAGAATCGTCAGGAACCAAGTCGTAAGCGGTGCATAAAGCGTGATACGTTTCGGATTACTGCGCAGGAACTGCTCCGCATACTTCAGCATAACGGTAAGACCGCCAGCGGTCTGCAGGAAGCCTGCGCAAGTAACAACCGCCATGATGGTAAGCATAACACTTACTGGAGGAGTACCCGGTTTATAACCGAATACAAACGTGAAGATAATAAGACCTATTGCACTGACAACAGCCAGGCCGATGCCGCCATGACGCACGCCCACCACTAAGCATGCCAGCAGCACCAGGAAACCAAGAAGCATTTCCATAGTGAAATCTCCCTTCCTAAAAAAATAAAAACATAAACTCTTCTGTGCCCATCTCCTTACCTAAGCCGCAAACATAAATATAAATTATTTCGAGCATAGATAAGAGTGACACACAACCCAGATGGATTGTATTGGATTCCCCTTGGCATACTAATTCGTCATACCTAATAAAATTCCTGCTAACACAAAAAAAATATGATTAACTATTCTGAATCGTGCCAATTACAATACAATCTCCCTGAACCCACGCTATATTATACTAGAGACCATTTTATAAGTAAACACTATTTATTATAGAAATATTTAATAATTATTGTTATTTATTATATATTAACCCACATTAATCATCATCCGCAAAACACCTGCAAAGCCGTTCATAAAGAAAAAATATTTTTTTGTTTGCTATTGAGAATGCATATTGATATGGTATAATATGCTAAAAAGTTATATTAGAAGTCATACTATTCAGGAGGTATTGTTTATGGCAACCATTAACGATAACTATCTAAAATTAGCCGGCAGCTATCTTTTTGCGGAAATTGGCCGCCGAGTCGCCGCATTTAAAGAAGCGAACCCTCAGGCCGATATCATCCGCCTGGGCATCGGTGATGTCACTCAACCGCTGCCAGCTGCCTGCATCGAAGCTATGCATAAAGCCGTTGATGAACTTTCTCACGCGGAAACCTTCCGCGGTTACGGCCCGGAACAGGGCTATTCCTTTTTAACCGACGCAATTATTGAAAACAATTATACCAAGCGCGGTATTTCCATTGATTCGGATGAAATTTTTGTTAGCGATGGTTCCAAGAGCGACTGTGGCAACATTCAGGAAATCTTTGGCCTCAACAACAAAGTTGCCATCACAGATCCCGTCTACCCAGTTTACCTTGATACCAATGTTATGGCGGGCCGTACTGGTACCCTGCAGGCAGATGGTCATTTTGAGGGCGTCACCTACCTTCCTTGCGATGCCAGCAACAACTTTGCACCGGCACTTCCCAAAGAGCATGTGGATATGATTTATCTCTGTTGCCCGAATAACCCAACGGGCACTACGCTCTCCCGTGCTGAGCTGAAAAAATGGGTTGACTATGCCCGTGAGAATCAGTCGGTCATTCTCTTCGACGCTGCCTATGCTGCTTATATCACAGAAGAAGATGTCCCACGTTCCATTTACGAAATCGAAGGCGCCAAAGACGTTGCTATCGAATTCCGTTCCTTCTCCAAGACGGCTGGCTTTACTGGTACGCGTTGCGGTTACACCATCATTCCGAAAACTGTTAAAGGCCGCGCTGCCGATGGAACTCTTGTCGAGTTCAACAAGCTCTGGAATCGCCGCCACACGACAAAATTCAATGGCACGGCTTATATCGTTCAGCGCGGTGCTGCAGCAATCTATACACCGGAAGGACAGCAGCAAGTCAAAGAACTCGTTGGCTATTATATGGAAAATGCCCGCATCATCCGCGAGGGCCTCGAAGCTGCTGGTATCACGGCTTACGGTGGTGTCAATGCCCCATACATCTGGCTCAAGACCCCCAATAACATGTCCTCTTGGGATTTCTTCGACAAACTCCTCACGGAGGTAAATATCGTCGGTACTCCTGGAGCAGGTTTTGGTCCTTGTGGCGAAGGATATTTCCGTCTCACGGCATTCGGCGACCGTGAAAACACCCTTCGCGCTGTCGACCGCATCAAAACGAAACTTCGCTTCTAATCACTACTAACAAAAAAATTATGCCCCGTTGACTCAACCAAAAGTCAACGGGGCATTTTGTGTCTTTAATGAAAAAATAGATTAATTACCCACCATACAACAATGCCGACCCCAGCCAATACTAACATAAGCGGTCCCAGCACGAAGATAACGAAAGCCGCAATTGCCAACAACGTAAGGATAATCGCGATGCGGTTAACCCAGCTGATACGGCCAAATAACAAATCCTTCCAACTCAGAGTCTGAAAGACGATATGGTCGGTATGCTTTATCTTTTCTTCTTCTCTGCCTGTGCTCTCATCAATGGTAATACCATCATAATCGTTGGATTCCGAATCCGACATAACTCTTACTTCTGGTTCTTTTTCTTCCATGCACAGTACCTCCTGCTATACCGATAGGTTTATTCAAAATACATCGATCGGATAAATCCCTCTTCGGACAAATAACGCGGGTCAAACAACGAACAGCCAAGTTTCTCTCTCATATCCACCATGCAATTCAATACGTCATCCATCGCAGCTCCCAAGAAACTGACGATTTCCGGCAAACTCGATAGATCCGTACCATTTATCTCAGCAAACTTCAACAACGCTGCCGTAATGAGAATCGAAGGATTCATCTCCCGATACGGACATCCAGATACCGCACAATAATCTTCAAACAAACGAAGCACCAACTTAGCGGAATATTGACTCATACCAAATTTTATGGCGAAATGATGGAGTGCTTCCCGATCATGCTCGGGTATTGCCAAATCAACCGCCACCTCTTCCGCAATTGTTTCCACAGGCGTTGCATGAACCACCTTAAGCTGTGCAAAACGTGCCAAAATGTTCAAGGCATGACGGACAGCACCAGCTTCACGACCCAAAAACTCTTCCATCGTTGCCTCCGGCGCCTGACATTTGAAGAGTTCATATTGCTTCATAATTTCCGATTTCATCCGCTTCTGCAATTTTTTGCTGGCAGGAAGCACCGTAACATAATTTAGCATCATGACACCCTTGCGATGGATATGTCCATACAACAGGCATTCCTCTACTTTATCATCCAACAAGATCGGCATCGGCAAATCCAGGATTTCATCCGTCAATAGGTTCCGGCAGGAAACAAAATCGACATCGAAATATTCAATGGAAAACACCGAAAACTTTGCCTGCATTAAATCCAGCAGAATATCTCGCTCGGAAGGCGAGAGATTCTCTTGTTCTTTCTGGTAAAAGAGGTGTACTGGCGTTTCATCCGAACTCAACAGATGATAATCGAATAGGAAAAAATCCCAAAAGCTTAGCCAAAAAGCCCGTGCCTCTTCATCGGAAAGATCATCGCCCAAATCCGTTACATCCGGCCCTACATACATCATAACAGCCCGGTCTAAATCCATTTTGTATTTGGGTTTGCGAAAAAAAGCATCCATGCGATGAAGAAGGCCGTCCATCAAAGCATTGAGTCGCTGTATCTCTTCATCCGAAACATCTTCCCGATGCTCTAAGGAGCTGTAAAATTCATCAGCGGAGCGGCGAGGCGGCATACAAAATTGTTTTCCCTTCATAAACGACGCCTTTACGACCTTCATGAACGTGGCTAAATCATCAAACTTACCATATCGATGCAGATACGCATAAAACTCTTCCAAAATCGTCAGCAGATGCATAACAGATCCTTCATTCAACGAAAAGTCACGATCTTCCTGCTGATAACGATATACAAGTTCTTGATAATCATTCACCGTCAGTGAACTCAACGAATAAAGATCGAGTTGCTCTACATAAACGATAACCAGCGAAATAATTGTCCATACTTCTTTCAGTTCATCATCAGTAACCCCATGCCAAGCTTTCCGGCGCAGGTATTTTTCTACAACATCCTGTGGCAAAATCATATCGAGAGCGGACTTTCCCTCATAAAAATGTTCTACCAAAGAATACACATTTTTCATAGATTCGAAACCCCAAAATTAATTATAGTCACAAAAGCTATTATATCATAAGCAATAAAAAAAAGACACCCACAAACGCAGATGTCTTACGTTAACTGGCAACTCCCTATCCTCCCAGTCCGTCTCCAGACAAGTACTTTCGGCGTATATGTGCTTAACTACTGTGTTCGGTATGGGAACAGGTGGAACCACATAGCTAGCGTCACCAGATATTCTTTGAATGAACTATGTCCACTCAAAACTATACAGAAGAAAATGTACTTACGAACTATTCTAGGATGAATTACTTTTAAAGGAAACTCGCTCGCTACGCTTTCGCTTCGCTCGGAGTAAGCGACTCGTAAAAGTTTGCGCGTCACTTCGTTCCTTCAAACTTAACTCGCTGCTTAAGTTAAGCCCTCGACTTATTAGTATTGGTCCGCTGCATGCCTTACGGCACTTCCACTCCCAACCTATCTACCTTGTCTTCTTCAAGGAGTCTTACTAGATTAACTCTATGAGATACTTCATCTCGAGACGGGCTTCACGCTTAGATGCTTTCAGCGTTTATCCCTTCCGGACGCAGCTACCCAGCTATGCTTCTGGCGAAACAACTGGTACACCGGCGGTCCGTCCACTCCGGTCCTCTCGTACTAGGAGCAGCCTCTCTCATGTATCTTACGCCCGCGATGGATATGGACCGAACTGTCTCACGACGTTCTGAACCCAG
>NZ_JNKI01000031.1 GCF_000702005.1 Selenomonas sp. ND2010
CAAGCGAAGCGCGTTTAACTGTTTTCCAACTCTTAATTAAAAGGCAAAAATTTCTTGTAGCGGGTTGTCACCGGTGGAGCGTTGGTACTGGGGTCCCCGCCGCCGGCGACTTACCTCGAACACGAACTGGGTATTACTCCCCTGCAAACGATAATTTGTAAAAATACGTTGATAAATTCATAAAAGCCTCCATAAGTTAGATCAATCAAACTAACTTATGGAGGCTTTTATATTTTATGCCAATATGAAGGGATTTTTCACAATCCCTTTTTTATTTTCGCGCCAAAATGGCAAACAGCGGCACCGAATCATATTGCATCGCTGGATCATTGTGGACAATATCGGCTATGTCTGCTTCAACCTCCACGGTCATATCCAATCCCTGCAAATACGCGGCATCCCACGCCGGCCGCCGATGGGTACTGATGCGTACGGCATCTTTAATCGCATTACAGGTATCGACCATTGCCTGATCGATGCCTGCATGGACATTCGCTTGATCTTCTTTCTGGGAAAAAGTTTCCAGCCCATAATCGGAATCGAAATTCATAAGCAATCCACCCGGCTTAAGCACTCGCTGCCATTCCCGGTAAGCAGCCATCACATCCGGCAGCGTCCAAGTCAGATTACGGCTGATTACCACGTCAAAGGAGTCATCCGCAAAGGACAAAACCTGAGCATCCATTTTCTGGAATTTCACCGATACACCACTGGCCATGGCATTCTGCTTCGCCTCATGAAGCATATCCCCTGACATGTCAATGCCCGTCACCTGATGTCCCATTCCAGCCAACAATATCGCAAAAAAACCAGCGCCAGTTCCCACATCCAGCACACGAAGCGGCCGATCCTTGGGCAGTCTTTCTGCCAAAAAACCTTGCCAGGCCACTCGGCTTGGTCCGGCCAATTCCCGTAAGCGAACCTTGCTGAATGCACTGCTTCGTACATCCCAATACGATTCGATTTCCCGGTTCAATGCCGTATAATCCTCCAACGCCTCGTCACACCAAACATTCTTCGAATCCATACGCGTCCCTCCAGTAGATCTTGTCTGTCTCTATTGTAAAGGATTCTCTGCCACCAGATAAGCCCCCCTGGGGGTTATGATAATTCCTTAAAAAATGTATCCCTCATTATAATAATGCTCTTAATCTCTTCTAAAAAAGCCGCGCTATGGTATAAACAAAGCGATTGACAATTGCATGTTTTTGAGGAGGCTTAACACATGGGTGACGATAATAATAATTCTTGTGGCAGCAGCTACAGCGGCTGCGATTCTGGATATGGTGGCGGCTATGGCGACTATGGTGGCGAGGGCTCTGCCGGTGGCTACAGCGAGGACGATTCCAGCAACAGCTATGGCAATGACGGTTCGACTGACGGCTCCAGCGATAGTGATGACGCTTCAGACAGCGATTACAGCAGTGACGATTCATATTCCTCTGACGATGATGGGGATAGTTATGGTTGGGGCTCGGCTTATAGTGATTACAGTAGTGATTCCTACGTCAGCGATGATGAAGTGGCGGATACAATGGATTTTTCCGATGTCGCTTCTGGCTGGGGTGCAGTAGGGCGTGAGGCCATGGATAGTTTTAGCAATTTCTGTGAGGGACTTATCGCGAAGGACGAATCCACCAATAACGAATTTCCCAGCACAGCCCCTTCCTATACAGACCTTTACGATCCCGAAGGTTATCTTGATGCTTCCAGAACCCCAGACGATGACATAGCGCCTGATAGTAAGGGGATTATAGCCATGGCAGTAGATGCCATAGCAGATGGCATAACACAACGGCAACAAGAGATAACCGAAGAACTGCCGGATTTTGTAACAACGGTGAACGATTCCAAAAATACCAGCAGTTATCTTAGCGATTTAGGCAATCCAGACGAAAACACCTATACGCCAGCGCCCGATGATGTACCGACTGGCAATCCGGGAATTTTGTCGATGGGCATGACGGCTTTGGCGGACCATTTTAATCATCCTCCACAGGAATTAATTGATGCCGCCAATGAAATGAAGGAAACGGTCAATAAGGGGGATTTATCCTCTTATCCCGAAGATCAGCCGGCAGAAGAGGCTCCAGTAAATCCTGACGATGATATTGACCCCAATAGTAAAGGCTTCATTTCTACCGTAGCTGAGGCATTGACGCTAGGGGCAAAAGCCATAGCAAACCGCATCAACAATCCATCTCCAACGCTACAGCAAGCAGCCCAAGAAATGAAGGACCGAGCAGAACGAGGTCAAATTTCTGCTTATGCAGACGATGAATACTCCCATGAGCAGGAAGAAAATTATACCGGCTACGAAATAGGCCGACAAAACAGCGAAGCACGCCTGAACGCAGTGATGGGTGCTATCAATACCATAAGAGGTAATTCACTGGCTAAGAACACGACGACTACGGCAGCAGATACTGCTCTATCCGAAAAACATGTATTTACAAACGCTTCAATGACACCAATAAAAGAAGCCGGGATAAAGGATATAGCCGGTTTCGCCAAATATGCTGCCATATCGTCAAAAGCAGTAGCCAAAAATTCCGTTGTCGCTATAGGGGTAGGAGCTATGGATGTCTATGATGATTTCACCAATCCCAATTATACGACAAGCGAAAAATTCACAGCGGCTGGTATTGATGCGGCAGGAGTTGCATTTGCTGTAGGCAGTAGTGTACTTACAGGCGCTGCAATCAGCTTCTTTGGATTGACGGGAGCACCCGCAATTGCCATAGCAGCAGGCAGCGCCATTGTATTTGGGATAGGGATTGATGCGCTCACTTCACACGAAAAGAAAGCGGTATTAGAAAATGACTAATTTAAAAATAAGTAAACCTCTCTTGTTTTTATCCATTTCCTTGACGGCATTGGTCAAGGGAATGGATAAATATATCAACGAGAAATTGCTTTGGGGATGCCTTTTAATATTGTTTATAAGTTTAGCTGTATATTGCTGGAAAAAACTTCATCAAAAAATAATCCTTCTATCGTTTGGCTTCTTTGGCATAGCGTGTTTGATTGGATTTTTTTGGCAAGTTAACACCCCCTATGATGGCGTAACCAAAGGTGCATTGATTCTTTGGTCGGCTTTTTTTGCACTTGCATCCATAGTGATAAACAAAATGAACGAATGCAATGAAGCAGACAAAAAGTTGCTCAAACTAATCATTTGTTTCACAGGCGGTTCATTGTTATTACTATGTGCACTTGTATATGTTCCTATTTTGATAAAACAGCTACTATGAAGATAAGATACAAATTCTCCATAGCCACTTCGTTAAATTAGCAAAATCACCAGCAAATTCCATCCCTGCATACAAATCGACTGTATTAGAAGTGCGGATGGATGCATCCACATCACAAGAAAAAGAAGCGGTATTAGGAAATGACTAATTTAAAAATAAGTAAACCTCTCGTCTGTTTTTCTATTTCATTGATGACTTTGGTTAAGGGATTAGATACATATATCAAAGAAAAAATGATTTGGGGATGCCTTCTAATTTTATTTATATGCTTAGCCGTATATTGCTGGAAAAAACTCCATCAAAAAATAATCCTCCTATCGTTTGGGTTATTTGGCGCATCTTGTTTGATTGAATTTTTCTGGCAAACTGACACACCATATGATGGCATGCTAAAAAATATGGTAGGCCTTTGGATGATATTTTTTGCCATTGCGTCTGTATTGATTAGTAAAATGAAGGAATGTAATGACGCAGACCAAAAGGTAGTGAAGTTAATTGTTGGACTATTCGGCGGTTCGATATTTTTATTATGTGCAATTGCCTGTCTAATTTTTGGGATGAAATCGTGATGCAAAAAATAAATTATAAATCATTTTTTATTTACATAATCGGCTTAGCACTGGGGAAAATATTAAATCATTCTCTGGGAAATACCGACATGATACTAGTAGTAATGGGAGCAGCTAGTATTTTTTTAGCTTGTTATTATTATTGGAAAAAGCAACATCAAGAATGTATTATATTATTAATTGTCTTTACAATTGCTTGTTTGATGCCAGTAAGTGTAGAACAATATTCGGAAGATATTCGTTATCTATCGCTTATGGGAAGTATCGTTTTTATGATAATGGGAATAAATATTTTCGTTATATATCGAAGCAAAAGCGAATCAGATAAAGCGAAAAAGACGTTCATGCTAACAGCAGTTGGGGTAAATACATTAATTTTATTATGTTTCTGTGCGATAGGTTTATATGCTTTTTTGCAGTAAAAGAAATCGTAAAGATGAAATAAACAAAACAGCCTAACAGCACCTATTCTGGTTGCCGTTAGGCTGTTGGTTTTTAGAAGTTTACGTTATTCCACATCGAGATCCGCGGTAATCTGATAATAGTCACAAGCATGGGAGGTATAGTTCTTGACATTCGCCTTGGAAATCATGCTCATCTTGAGGAAGGAGCAGAATACGAACGCATGGTCATCGAGAACCACCTGTTGCATCTGCACAGCCAGCTCAGCCCGCTTGGCCGGGTCAAACGTCTGGCTTAGCTCTGCCTCCAGTCCATCGAGTTTAGCACTCTGATATTTTCCCTGATTCTTGGTGGCATTGCTAGTCGCAAATACCGTAAACCAGTATTCCGGGTCCCCCGTCGGGGCCTGGACATTTGCCATCGCATAAACGTCCCAGTTCTTCGGATTTTTTACCACCTGATTATTATCCGCCGTGTTATTAATATCCACCGCGATACCAATATCCTTCAGCGTAGCCTGAGCCGATTCTGCTAACAGCGGCAGTTCTTGACGGCTGGGATAAGTCAGCCATTTGACGATGAGTTTTTTACCATTTTTTTCGCGGATGCCATCGCCATCGGTATCCACCCAGCCGGCCTGTTCCAATACTGCCTTAGCACCTTCCGGGTCATACTTCTCGGCTGTAACCTTATCCCCGCCAAAGGCGGAACCAGCCGGGAATACACCATTAGCCGGGAAGCCATTGCCCTCCAGTAATTTATCGACAAAGTTTTCCTTATCGATCCCCATAGAAATCGCCTTGCGGACAGCAGGATCCGCACAGACTGAATCCGGGTCGAAATTCATTTTGCCAAAGAAGCAACGCGACGTAGATATCTGCGATATGGTGTATTTGTCATTCTTGAACAGCGGATAGCTTTCATACGCCATGCCATAGGCAGCCTGCACCTCACCAGATTGCAGGGCATTTGCCAGGGTATTGCCATCCGTTATCGTGCGAATCGTAATCTTATCGAGTTTCGGCTTGCCGCCCCAATAATTGTCATTTTTCTTGAGGGTCAGATGGTCATCGGTCTTCATGTCCGTAGCGATATACGGTCCAGTACCAGCAACAATGCCATTGTCAAAGCCAGCATCCACGTCGATGATACAGCCATAGGGGTCGCCAAGGTAATTAAGCAGTGCCGGCTTCGGCTCCGTCGTTTTGATGATGATTTCCTGACCATTGGCCTCGATAGAAGCCACCTTCAAATCCTGCTTGGCGCGTTTGTTGTTTTCAATCAGATGTTCAAGGCACTGTTTCACGGATGCACCATCCATCTTGCGGCCGGAAGAATACGTGACATCATCGCGCAGGGTAATCTTCCAAGTAAGCGGGTCAGTATTTTCCCACTTGGTTGCCAGCCACGGCTGGATTTCCATCGTATCGGAGTATTTGACCAATGTCTCTCCGACACCATAACGGATACAAGCCCAGCCAGCATAGGCATTATGCGGATTGATATCCGGTTCCTCGTTGGAACTATTGAACGTCGTATCGCCGATAGTCAGCACCTTTCCCGCATCAGACTTCCCCGTCTGACTGCCGCCACAGCCGGCCAATGCACCGATACAGATACTGGCACTTACGGCCAGCGCCAAAAGTTTTTTCCACTTCATACAATTTTCTCCTTTCGCCTTCCCAAAGAAAGCCTCACAAAACACTGTCAATCAGCATTTGCGTATATTCTATCTGCGGATGACGGATTATCGCTTCCGCAGTTCCCTCCTCTACAATTCTGCCATCCTTCATAACGAGCACACGGTCACAAAAATCCTGAACCAGGGCAATATCATGGCAGATAAATAAATACGACATGGAAAGTTCCTGCTGTAAGCGATTTAAAAGCGCCATAATCTCCGCCTGCACCGTCACATCCAGTGCCGATGTTGCCTCATCGAGAATCAATAGCTGCGGCGCAATTGCCAGAGCGCGCGCAATCGCCGCCCGCTGGCACTGCCCTCCACTGACCTCGTGGGGATAGCAATTGGCAAAATCCGCACGGAGCCCGCAAAGGGTCAATAACCGGGCGGTTTCCGCTTGGGCCTCAGCTTTCGTAGCGCCATGGTTCCGCAAACTTTCGGCAATACCGTCTCCTAAGGTACAGCGCGGATCAAAACTATCAATAGGGGATTGAAATACCATCTGCATTTTTCGGTACGCCTGCTTTAAGGTATTTCCGCGGGCATTGGTAATATCTACCCCATCGAGAAAAATCTGCCCAGAAGTCACAGCGAGCAGCCGAGTCACCAGTTTTGCCACCGTAGTCTTGCCACTGCCGCTTTCCCCAATAATGGCCACCTTCTCACCGACGCCCACAGTAAAACTCACATCATCCACCGCCAGCACCTGTTCCCGGCTGCCAGCGGAAAAGACTTTTCGCAGGTTTCGGGTTTCCAGTACCGTTTCCATTCACTCACCTCCGCAGACATGGCACTGCCGCCAGCAATTTCTTCGTATATGCCGACTGCGGCTTTGCCATAACCTCATGGGTATTTCCGTATTCCACACAGGAACCATCCTTCATGATGAGGATTTTATCCGCCATTGCCCGGATGACACCGATATTATGCGTGACCAACAGGATACTCGTGCCAAACAGCTTGCGTGCCCAAAGCATTTCCTCAATGACCTGTTTTTGCACCGTCACATCCAGTGCCGATGTCGGTTCATCGGCCAGCAGGAGCTTCGGCTGCAGGAGCATTGCTGCCGCCACGCCAACTCGCTGCTGCATGCCCCCCGACAACTCGAACGGATAACTATCTAAAATGCGGCGGGGATTTGCAAAACCAAACTTCGCCAGAATATCCTGGGCCTGTTCCTCAAACTCAGCGGCATCCTTTCCCCCATGGGCCTGCATCATTTCCCAGAGCTGCGCCCGTACCGTGCGGATAGGGCAAAAGGAGTTGCCTGCCGATTGGAAAATCATCGCGATTTCCGAGCCACAAAGTGCCCGCAGTTCTTTTCCGGATAAATCGGGTAAATCCTTATCCCCATACCAGATATCCCCCCGTGTCACAACACCGCCCCGTCCTAGAAGCCCCATAGCCGCCCGCAGGACCGTCGACTTACCACTGCCGCTTTCCCCGGCAATACCGAGAATTTCTCCTGACTGCAGTGCAAAGCTGATATCCTGTACGACCCGTTTCTCGTAATAACGGATATCTACCTGTTCATATCGTATGATTTCCCTCATGATTACCTCCGATTCTTCGGGTCCAGCCAATCACGCACGGTATCGCCCAGCAGATTGAAAATCATGACCGAAAAGAAAATCGCAAAACCTGGAGACAGCGTCACCCAAGGCTGCGTCGCCAGCAGATTGCGCGTATCACTCATCATACTGCCCCACTCGGGAATCGGCGGCTTTGCCCCAAGGCCCAAGAACGACAGGCCCGCCAGCTCAATCATCATCGTGCCAATATCGAGCATAGCCGTCACCAAAATCGGTCCAGCAATATTGGGGAGAACATGCTTGCCGATGATTTTCAGCGGACTACTTCCCGCCATCCGGACAGCCTGCATATAGGGAAGTTCCTGCTGCGCCAGCGTCTGGCTGCGCGCGAGCCGTGCATACTTCGGCCAGCTGATGGCCGCCAAGGCAAAAATGGCGTTATGAACGCCGCCCCCTAAGACCGCTGCCACGGCCAGCGCAAATACCAGGCCCGGAAACGCCAGAAACATATCCGCCAGCCGCATGAGCACGGTATCTATCCATTTGCCCATCCAGGCACAAAAGATTCCAATGATCGTGCCAAAGCCAGTGATAAAACAAACTAACGCCAGCGTAGAAAAAATGCTCGTGAAACTTCCCGCAATAACCCGGGAAAACATATCACGGCCATACCGGTCCGTCCCCAAGAGATGCTGTGCCGATGGCGCAGCCTTTGCCAAGGACATATTCTGTTCATAGGGATCATACGGACACAGATATTCGCTAAAAAAAGCCGCCAAAATCAAAAGTGCGGCCACCGTCGAAAAGAAATACAATTTCCGCTTCAACCTGTCCCGGCGAATTTTGGGAGCACGTACACTTATTTCACTCATTTCCGGCTCCCTCCCAAGCGAATGCGCGGGTCAAACTGATGATACAAAATATCGGCCACCAGATTCACCACCACATAGATAATCGCCATCCACATGACATAAGCCTGAATCAGTGGATAATCACGCATATTGATGGCATCAACCGCCAACTTTCCCACACCATCCCACATAAAGATGCTCTCAACGATGGCCGTGCCACCGAGCAAACTGCCGATGGAAAGCGCTAACAGCGTCATAATCGTCAACATAGAAGCTTTCATGACATTTTTCCATAGGATAACCCGGTCGCTTATCCCCCGGGCCATAGCGCCCTGCACATAATCCTTATTGAGCTCCTCTAGCACTGCCGAACGCACCTGCCGCATGTACTTGGCGGACATCGCAATGGCCAGCGTCAGCGTCGGCATGATCGCACTCTTGAGGCCCACGCCGCTGGAAATGACCGGCAATAACTCCAACTGTATGCCTAAGAGCTGCATCAGCAGCATCCCGACAAAAAAATTGGGCATAGCATTGCCAATAAAGCTACAAAACCGCAGGATAAAATCGGTCCCTTTATCCTGGCGTACTGCCGCCAAAATCCCCGCGGGAATAGCAATCACCATCGTCAGCAGGATCGAAAGCGCCGTGAGTAAAAGCGTCGCCGGCAGCTTCCGCAAAAAAGCCGCGAGCACGGGTTCTCCCGTAACATAGCTGATGCCCATATCCCCATGGAACATCCCCCAAAGCCAATTCACATACTGTGTCAAAAACGGAAGATTTAGCCCCAATTCCGCCCGCCGCTCATCGAGAATCTCCTGTGCCACCTCGACCCCGCGGTTCGTGTACAGCTCAGTTACCGCATCACTGCCAGCCAGATATATCAGCAAAAAAGATAGGAACGTAATGCCAAATAGAATTGGTATTAACTGCCCAAATCGTCGCAAGGCATAATTCATCTTGCCTATCCTCCTCATAAAAATATAATACACAATAATATTATATTAGCGGAATATAAACGATTTTTGTAAGCCCCCAGGGGGGATATTTTCATATTTATACGAAATTTACAGTCATTTTATCCCCCCGGGGAGCTTGCATATCGCCATTAATATTTTTTATAATGGAGTTGATAGTTAGATATATTCCATTCGCTACTTCAGAGGCTCAACTGACTTAGTGGGAATGTATTTGCAGAGAATAACTTCCCGTTTGTCTACTGCAATATATAGTCGCCGTGCATCAGTATAATTATTATTAATCTATACGATGCACGGCGTCTTATTTCCATGATATAATAGTAGCTGTGACCTACCCATACAATAACCAAAAGCAGAGGATAACCCATGACTCATAACCATTTAATTGACCGATTAAGTCAAACCCACCACCTCTCTCTTGATGAATTTACCGATTTGCTTGTCCATCGCGATGAATCCCTGCAGACATACGCCGCCGGCCTGGCTGCGGAAACCGTCGAACGGCACTATGGCAAAAAAGTTTTCATCCGAGGACTTATCGAATTCACCAACATCTGCAAAAACGACTGCTATTATTGCGGCATCCGTGCCAGCAATAGCAATGCACAGCGCTATCGTCTCAGCGAGGAACAGATTCTTGCCTGTGCCCAAAACGGCTATGAGCTCGGGTTCCGTACCTTCGTCCTGCAAGGCGGCGAAGATCCTTACTACACCGATGACAAGATCTGCCAGCTGGTGCAGCAGCTCAAACGCAATCATCCTGATTGTGCCGTCACCCTTTCCATTGGCGAAAAAACCAAAGAAAGCTATCGGCGATACCGAAAGGCCGGTGCCGACCGGTATTTATTACGTCATGAAACCGCCACACCGGCCCATTACCATCACCTTCACCCCCAGACTATGAGTGCTGAAAACCGTTATGACTGCCTTCGCAGCCTTAAGGAACTCGGCTTTCAAACGGGGGCTGGTTTTATGGTAGGTTCGCCGGGGCAGACGCCGGAAGATTTGGCCCGCGACCTGCTATTCCTCCGCGAGCTCCAGCCGGAAATGGTAGGCATCGGCCCCTTTATCCCCGCAGCAGGAACGCCATTTGCCCAAGAAAAAGCCGGCACCCTGGATGAGACGCTGTTCCTGCTGAGCATCATCCGCCTGATGATGCCCGAGGTACTGCTCCCTGCCACCACGGCCTTAGGTACCATCGATCCCCGTGGGCGCGAAAAAGGACTTCTCGCGGGTGCCAACGTAGTCATGCCCAATCTTTCCCCCAAGAGCGTCAGAAACAAATATCAACTCTACGATAACAAAATCTGCACCGGGGAAGAAGCAGCCGAATGCATTGTCTGCCTAACCAAGCGAATTGAATCCGTCGGCCGTGAGCTGGCCGTCGACCGTGGCGACAATGTCCGCTATACAAAACAGAAGGAGGACCAATACTGTGTATAATCCCAAATCAAGCAAAGCCTCAGAATTCATCGATCACGAGGAAATCCTCGCCTCCCTTGAATATGCTGACCAAAACAAAAACAACGTCGAACTCATCGATTCCATCATCGCCAAAGCCAAAGAATGCAAGGGCCTAAGCCATCGCGAAGCCTCGGTACTGCTGGCCTGCGAAATCCCCGAAAAAAACGAGGAAATCTTCAAACTCGCGGAGGACATCAAAAAACAGTTCTACGGCAACCGCATCGTACTGTTCGCCCCGCTTTATCTGTCCAATTACTGCATCAACGGCTGCATCTACTGCCCGTATCACGGGGTCAATAAAACCATCCCACGGGTAAAACTCACACAGGAACAGATTCGCAACGAAGTCATCGCCCTGCAGGATATGGGCCACAAACGCCTGGCCATCGAAGCCGGCGAAGACCCGGTCAACAATCCCATTGAGTACATCCTCGAATCCATCCATACGATTTACTCGGTCAAGCACAAAAACGGCGCCATCCGCCGCGTCAATGTCAACATCGCCGCTACCACGGTCGAGAACTACCGCAAGCTCCACGAAGCTGGCATCGGCACCTACATCCTGTTCCAGGAAACCTACCACAAGGATTCCTATGAAAAACTCCATCCGACGGGCCCAAAGCACGACTACGCCTACCACACGGAGGCCATGGACCGCGCGATGGAAGGCGGCATCGACGATGTCGGCCTCGGCGTCCTCTTCGGTCTCGATAAATACCGCTACGAATACGCCGGTCTTTTGATGCATGCCGAGCATCTCGAAGCCAAATTCGGGGTTGGCCCGCACACGATTTCCGTCCCGCGCATCTGCCCGGCTGACGATATCGACGTCAATACCTTCAGCAATGCGATCGACGACGACACCTTTGCCAAGATTGTCGCCTGCATCCGGATTGCCGTTCCCTACACGGGCATGATTGTCTCGACGCGCGAATCGCAGAAATCCCGCGAACGCGTCCTGCATCTGGGCATCTCCCAGATTTCCGGAGGTTCCAGGACCTCCGTTGGCGGCTACACCCAGGAAGAACGCCCAGACGAAACGACACAGTTCGATGTCTCGGATACCCGCAGTCTTGACGATGTCATGAAGTGGCTCATCGACATGGACTACGTACCATCCTTCTGCACGGCCTGCTATCGGGAAGGCCGCACGGGCGACCGCTTCATGGCCCTCTGCAAGGCAAAGCAGATCCAGAACTGCTGCCTGCCCAATGCCCTGATGACCCTGAAGGAATATCTCGAGGATTATGCCTCCCCGGAAACGAAAGCTGCTGGCGAAAAACTGATTGCGAAAAACATCCCCGATGTAACCAATCCCGCCGCCCGCAAAACGCTGGCTGAACGCCTGCAAAAAATCGAACAGGGCGAACGCGACTTCCGCTTCTGATTCCATCACACATAAAAAAGGCCCGCATAAACGAGAGGTTCCTCTCCCGTTTATGCGGGCCTTTTAGCAAACAATCAATCTTTGATTTTTTCGATTTCATTCTGCGTCCAGAGCGGATGATGATGGGCGGCGTGTTTGGCGTTGATGGTACCATCGCCGAACATGCTGCGAAATTCCGGCCAGTTGTAGATGCCGAGGGGAATATGTCCCCCGCAGACGCAAAGGAACAGGCCCAGGCCAACAATCAGATGAATGCGGTCTGCATAGTAGGCAATCTCCTTCGGAACCAGCGGCAGGGCAAAGTAGAGCACCGCCCCCGTAAGGATGATGAGCAATGTACCGAAAAATACCATGATACCCATCATTTTCTGACCCGAGTTGATTTTTCCCATCGGCGGTACATCGATTTCCTGCAGGAAAATCATTTTCTGCGGATAACCGCCACCGACTTTCATCCATTCAATATCCTGCTTCGTCCAGTGGAACGCCTCACGCCAGAACGCGACCACGCGGCCCGGGCAGAGCAGGAAGAACAGCGTGCAGGCAATCATGAGAATCCAGGCGCCTACGATATGAACCTGCATGGTCAGATGCATTGCCGCCTCACCAAAGGGACGGAAAAACAGAATCACACCCGTGAGTCCGGCTGGCAAAAAGCCCAGGACCAGGCACCAGTGAAACAGGCGGACCGGCAGGCTATGATGAAGGATTCGTTCATTTCCTTTAAAGTTATTATCCATCGTAATCCCACCTTTCTTACAGGACGCTGCGGTCTACATAGTGCGTATGGAAGAGTTCTTCCGCCATCGGACTGAGCGGCTGGAAGTTCATCTTCTTATACATGTTGAGCAGGCTCTGGTTATGATGGCTCTGGCGTTTCGCCTGTTTCTCATCATCCTGATACAGACCTGCCGTACGCATCTTGATGTATTTCGTGCGGTCGACAATGAGGTCTGTCACCGTATAAGCACCAGTCCAAAGAACTGCTGCAATGACGCCAGCAAAACCGAGGAATTCGCGGCGATTGATCTTCACTTCTTTTTCTTTATAGGAATATCTCATAACGTACCTCCTATTACCACGGCAAGATTGCCTTGAACTTGCCGGTCCAGGACGTTCCCATCGGGTTGATTGGCTGACCGCCGCCGTTTACACAGCCGCCCGGACAGTTCATGACTTCGATGAAATGATACGGGCTGTTACCAGCCTCAATCTCTGCGAGCAGCGGCTCGACATTTTTCGTTCCATGGACAACCGCGATTTTCAGCGTGATTTCCTGTCCATTTTCCTTGAGCTTGATGGGAACCTCGGCCGTCTTGACCTCTTTGAGGCCGCGAACCGGCTCATAGCGAAGCTCGCCGAGCTCCTCGCCCGTCAGGACGAAATAAGCCGTGCGCAAAGCAGCTTCCATAACGCCGCCCGTTGCACCGAAAATCGTACCTGCCCCCGTGTATTCAGCCAGCGGATTGTCTTTCTCCTCAGCCGGCTCCACGTTGCGGACATCGATGTTGAGCTTCTTCAGCAGACGTGCCAGGTCACGCGTCGTCAGAACGACATCCGTATCCTGATACGTTGCCGTATGGCCCTTCTTCTTCCAGTAATCAGCAGCCGCCGTAAACTCCGGACGGGATGCTTCGAGTTTCTTCGCCGTGCAAGGATAAACGCCAACGCAGAAAATCTGCTCCGGCTGCACATGCCAAATTTCCTCCGCACCGTAAATCTTAGCTACGGGGCCAGCCATGCCCTGCGGGGATTTCGCCGACGACAGGTGCTGGCGCAGATTCGGATGATAGAGCTCCATATAGCGCACCCAGGCTGGGCAGCAGGAAGTAAACTGTGGCAAAGGTCCAAGTTCTCCCTCCACCGACTGGTTGAGTACGTATTTCTGGATTTTGTGGATGAGCTCCGTTCCCTCTTCCAGAATCGTGTTATCTGCCGCAAAGTTGACATCCATAATCTTGAAGCCTGCTTTTTTCAGAGCTCCATACATCTGCTCCGTGATGAGTTTGCCCGGTTCCATCCCGAACTCCTCACCCAGTGCGACACGAACAGCCGGTGCTACGGTTGCGACAACCGTCGTGTTGCTGTCCTTCAATTTCTCGATGACCTGATCGACTACGTCGACGGTGTCCTCGATTGCTCCGAATGGGCAATTCACCAGACACTGTCCGCACTGCAGACAGCGCTCATTATCAATCTGATGGGTTGCACCGTAGGCGCCAGTGATGGCGTCTGCCGGGCAGAAGGATTTACAAGTATCACAGCCCTTGCAATTCCCCTCATTGATTTTAATGATGCCGGTGAGCTCATTCGCCTGATAAGATTTTGGCATAGCTTTCGTCCTCCCTATCCTGCAAATAATTCTCAATTATATATATCACCTATTATCTCTACTCTATATTATAAATATATGTGATATTTGTTACAAGCTCCCCTAGGGGATATTTATAAAAATTTTTATATAAAAATGCAAAATAGTAGCACATCACATTCATAAATATCCTTTAATGTTCAATTTTTGCCACAAGAAAGCCCCATAAGCTAGACTTCTCAAACTAACTTATGGGGCTTTCCCTCAACTTATTTCATCCAAAATATAGATTTCGAGATTTTTGCGGCCAAAATGTATGGCTTCCGCATGCGTTTCAAAGGCAACATCAATATGGGCGCCACGGAATCCGCCGACATCTTCAGCTACAGCCTCACCATAGCCTGGAATAAAAACCCGGGTTCCGAGCGGAATCGTGCCGGGGTCGACAGCGATAACGCCATGACGCACTTTTGTCCCCGAAGCCGTATACGCCGACAGGCCAGGGTCCTGTGGACTGTACGCCGTAGCCGAAACATAAACCAGTCGGCCACTTCCCCCACGGTATTCGATTGTTGGCGGTTCATAGGAAACTCCCCCCGACAACGCCGAATACGTACCATCACCACATATACCATCTACTTCAAGGCCGTTGGCCTCTTGAAACTTCTTAATCGCATCTACCGTCTGTGGCCCACAAACACCATCGGCCTCCCCCGTCAAGTACCCTTGCTCAATCAACAAGTTCTGTACCGTTTTCACCGCATGGCCACGGGAACCTTCTTTCACCAGAATCGATGCTGCCATAGCAACGGAGGTCAGACATACAAGAATAAGCGTAACTACCAAGGAAAGGATTAATTGTTTCTTCAATAAAACCACCTCTCGAAAGCAATACTTGAAACACTTCTTCTCTATTGACAAGAGGTGTAGTCTTTTAACTACACCTCCCTAACTGTATCACATTTTCTATTTTGGCGTCAAACGAACGAAGAGTCCTTCGAGTGATTACAATTTTTCCGCCAGTATGTCAGCCGCAGCCAATAGACCGGCAATCATTGCCGATGGACGCGGCGGACACCCTGGCACATAAATGTCGACAGGGACAACCTTATCTGCTGCCCCCACGATAGCATACGATTCCCCATAGGTCGCACCACCAGCCGCACACGCCCCGCAGGCCATGACGAGTTTGGGTTCCGGCAGCGCTTCATACGACATCCGTAGCGCCTGCTCCAAATTGCGGGTCACTACGCCGGTAACCACCAGCATATCGGCATGACGCGGGGAAGCGTCAAAATGAACGCCATAGCGATGAAGATCATAGATGGGATTTGACATCGCGCCCATCTCGAAATCGCAGGCGTTGCAGGAGCCCGCATCGAGATGACGGGCATGGAGGCTGCGCCCCAGCTTCTGGCGGATGATATCCGCCGTGACTTCCTGGGCTTTTTCCAACAAATACGGCATCGCCTCCTCCGCGGAATGGCTGATTCCCGCCTCAGCTCCAGCAGCCTTGACACAGGCCTCGACGCAGCGGCCACAAAACAGGCAGCGGCGATAGTCGATACCTGCTTTCGAAAAGGCTCCCACCGGGCAGACCTTTGCACAGGTTTCCAACGCCGCGTCCGGGCACTGGCCCTGGATTTTGCCACGGAAACGCTCACTGCCGGAGAAGGTGATATCTTCCGTGGCAATCTTATCGTGAAGCAATCGTTCCAATACTTTAAACATAGCTCTCTCCTTTAGCGGTCCAGGCAGGCATAGCAGAGCTCAAAGCTCTTATTGATAAGCGGAAAATCGGGGATGATATCGCCCTGTACCGCAATGGGCAGCGCCGGCCAGTTGGGATAAGAGGCACTGCGAACAAAGATGCGGTCAATACAGCCATCGCTGTCCAACGCAACATAATGGAAATTGCTGCCCCGGGCCGACTCACTGATACCCCAGTCTTCGCCGGCCGCCTTCGTGATTTCTACCCGCAGGACTGTTTCATCCACGGCCAACATATCCAAAAGCTGGGAAACCATTCGCAGGCTCTCCTGGAATTCTTCGATGCGCACCGCCAGTCTTGCGGCTACGTCACCGCTCTTCTGGGTGACCACCGCAAACTTCAACCCCGGATAACAGCCGTAGTCAAAGTCCCGACGGCTGTCATGGGCAAAGCTGCTGGCACGGGCGCCGACACCGACCATGGCCAAATCCACCGCCGTCTGGTGGCGGACAATGCCCGTGGTGTTGATGCGGTTCTGGAAGTTTTCCTGCTCCGCAAACATCTTCGCCAAGTCAGCCATATTCTTCTCTGCCTTCGATAACGTCTCGCGGATATCCTGCTGCAAGCCAGCATCGATATCCATCGTCACACCACCGGGAACGATGACGCCGCGCAAGAAACGGTTGCCCGCCAGACGCTCCTGCAGGCGCATCATCATTTCCTTCGTACGGCCGCCCAGGCTAATCGCCGGGGCAAAGCCGACACCAGCCGGAATGTTGCCACAATCGCCAATATGATTCGTGATGCGCTCGATTTCCATTAACAGGGTGCGGATAATCTGTGCGCGCTGGGGAACCGTGACCCCGGCAATCTTTTCCACCGCCTGGCAGAAACTCCAAGTATTGGCGATGCTGCAGGCACCGCAAATGCGCTCGACAACCGGCAACGCCTCCCACGGCGTCTTCCCTTCCATAATCTTTTCGAGCCCGCGATGGGTAAAAAAGAGCTTGGCATCAAGCTGGAGCATCGATTCTCCGGCCTGACTGAAACGGAAGTGTCCCGGCTCAATGATACCTGCATGAATCGGCCCGACCGGGACTTCATAAACACCTTCGCCGTGGGCAACGCTCATGCGGATTTCACTTTCCTCGCCAGCCTTAGCCCGTGGGCTGTCCGCTTTCTCTGCCCGCTTGCGCAGCGGATGAAAATCCTTCGGAAAAGTCTCGTGCAGCACCAGCGGACGCGGGTCTGGATGCCCCACCGGCACCAGCCCGAACATATCCTGAATCTCCCGCTCATACCATGCGGCCGCCGGCAGGATTGGCGTCAACGACTCATAGCAGAGGTCGCCATCAGCCGGGAGCGCTGCTTTCAAAACCTGCATGCGCTTTTCTTCGGGAATCTCAAATACCACATAAAGGGCATAACCTTTTCCCAGCTGCGTCTCATCACGGCCAAACATTGCCGTCAGCGGATGCTTGCCCCCCTCGGACAGTGCCCCAGCCTCAGCCCGAAGGTCTGCCACTTTGATTTCTTTTACATTTTCCATCAGGACATCCCTCCTAAGATAATCTGGCCAGCAGTCACGAGAAGGTCACCAAGATACGGGAGCTCCAACAGCGTGCCGCTGATAATGCCGCTTGCCAGCAGGAGCACCAGGAGGACTGCCGTATCCAGACGGCCCATGAGCTCCCCTGCCGATTTGCGCTTTGGCTTGCCTCCCATCATACGCAGGGCGTGATAGAGAATACCGATGAGCATACCTGCCAACAGTACCAATGCCAGCATACCAAGCCATGGCCGGTCAGCCAAGAAAAAACTATCAATGATATAGAACTTACTGAAGAAGATACCCATCGGCGGCATACCGAGGATACCGACGATTCCCAAGAGCCAAAACAGCGAAGTGCGCGGCGCCTGTTGCAGCATACCATGCATGCGCATCATATTCTTCGTGCCATAGGCCTCCATTATGGTTCCCGCCGTGTAAAACAGCGCATATTTCACCAACGCATGATTCATCATGTGCAAAAGAGACGCCTCAACAGCCAGCGGCATAAACAGACCGAAGCCAGCGGCCATCAAGCCGAAATTTTCCATGGAGGAGTACGCCAGCATGCGTTTGATATCGCGCTGGATGACGACAAAGGGAATGGCCAAAGCAATCGTCAGCAGGCCAAAGAACAGGAACAGGCTGCTGATAAAGCCCATGCCTACCGCCGGCATAATCACGATGACATTACGCAGCAGCACATAGATGGCACAGATGCAAAGCGCGCCGGAAAGCAAACCACTCGTAAGTGCCGGTGCCTCAGAATGAGCATCCGGCAGCCAGGCATGCATAGGTGCCAGACCGACCTTCGTGCCATAGCCCACAAACAGGAAACAGAAGGCAACCTTCGCCAGCGCCGGATTCAGTTCGCCGCCATGAACCGACAGATACTGCCAATCGAGAGCCTGGGCCCCTCCCATAGCCAAAATCTGCGCATAGTAGACCAGAATCGTACCGAGCAGTGCCAAGCAGATGCCAACGGTGCAGACCATGACATATTTCCAGGCAGCCTCCAAGGAAGTACGCGTAAACTTAAACGCTACGAGCAACGCCGAAACCAATGTCGTCGCCTCAATCGCGACCCACATAAGGCCCAGATTATTCACGAGCACCACAATCATCATCGTCCAGACAAAGAGATGCGAAAGCGCATAAAAACGGCCTTCCAAGTGGCTGAACCGGCGCAGATACCCATAGCGGATATTGGTGTCGCGGTCAAGATAGGCTTTACTGGTCCAGGCAAAGGCCAGATAAAGCATCGTGACAATGATAAGCATCCAAAGAGCCAAAGCATCCAGATAGAGATACCCAAACGAAACCGGCTCTGACGGGTCAAACTGCATGACCAGTTTGATGACAATAGCACCTGCAGCCACAGCCGTCAGGCGGTTGAGCCAATGAAGCAGACCTTTCCCCAGTACATTGACGGCCGCAATCAAACTGAACAGCGGCGGCAAGGCCAGCAGCGTATATACCAGCTGCGGAATGGTAAAATTGAGTTCCATATTGCTGTCTTATCCTTTCAGTTTCTTCATGACAGTCGTATCCGTGGTCATGAACGAAAGGCTCATGCGATTCGTCAGGATGACCAGTACGACCACGGCAATGAGGACATCGAGGAAGACACCCAGCTCAACGACGAGCGGCAATCCCTCCGTAATCAAAAGTCCCAAAAGATAGATGCCATTTTCCAGCGTGATAAGGCCAATCATCTGCAAAATAGCCCGCTTGCGCATTACCATGAGGGCCAGGCCTGTCATAATCATCAGAATGGATGCGGCAATGATACTGCGCCCCGGCGTCCCCGGCAGCAGATGATCGACCAGCAGATAGCCAAAGACCAAAAAAGCTGCCGCTGCCATCGTCGAATAATTGACGTTGATATCCGAGACGATTTCGCGCTCATCCGTGATTTTTCCTGCCAACCGCAGAATCGCCCCAGGGATGAAGAGCACCTTGACAAAAATGGTCAACAGCCCCGGCAGCCAAGCATGGAGACCGCTTCCGGCACCGAGTCCAATCGCAAAGCAGGCACCGGCAATGATTCCCGACTGCGCCGCCAGGCACAGAATCGAGCGCTTCAATTCCATGATTCGCGTCTGCAAGAAGACGACAAAAATCAAGAGTACCACTAAATATTCCATATTGCGTCTCCCTCCTTACTCAGCAATCAGCGAAACAATCAACAAAATAAGCGCTGCCGCCAGATAGACCCGGACTTTGAAGAGACGCATCTTATTGTTAAGCGTCTCCACCACGCCGATGACCAAAGCGCCAAAGAGGACCTTTATCGCCACCGGAATCGCCAGTGGCAGGTATAACGTGCTGAAAAGCACGAGGAAAATCAGGATCTTAAGCATGCTGCCCAAATGGATAAGGGACAGCAGCCGGCCCGAATACTCCAGCGTCATGCACTCATGAATCATCGTAAGCTCCAAATGCGTATCGGGATTGTCAACCGGCAGGCGGCTGTTCTCGGCCAGCATGACGAGGAAGAACGCCACACAGGTCAGCACCGCCGGTACCGTGAAGTAAAACGTATCGAAATCAATGACCATGCGCGTAAGGGTCGTAGACTGATAGCGCATGGCATTGACAAGAATCGCCAGCATAACCGCCGGCTCAACGAGCACGGAGATATACACCTCACGCGAGGAACCCATTCCACCAAATGCCGTAGCTGAATCCATAGCGCCAAGCGTCATAAAGAAACGTCCCAGGGCCAACAAATAGACAAACACAAACGCATCCCCCAGGCTGAGGCCAGCACTGCCTGCCTGCAAACCACTGACCAAAAGCCCTGGAACCATCGCGGCAGCCATCAGCGTCGTGCCGAAATAAACCGCTGGTGCGAGGATAAAGATTTTGCTCGTATAAGGCGTAACGATGACAGGTTTGCGCCACCATTTCCAGAGGTCAAAATACTCCTGCAGGACGCTGGCGCCCTGCCGTTTTTGCAAGATGGCCTTCGTCTTATTGATAAGACCAACGATAAACGGTGCGAACACCAACAGCAAAAGCGCCTGCACAAGCCCCACGCCTAAACTCTGTACCATATAGACCATCTCACATCACCCCCCAAATCAAAACCGCCACCATGGCAATCATCGTATAGCCGATATAAAGGCGAACACTGCCCTGCTGCAAAAGATGCAGGAGTGCCGACAAGCGGACCATCAAATGCTGAACCGGTACATAAAGCTTCTCGGTGAACTGGTCCGGAATAAACAGATTATAATGAACCGAGCGGCCAAAATACGCATGCTCCTTCTTGAGGAAGGTGCGCTCCTTGCGCGGTTTCAGGATAAAATCAAACGCCCGGCGCAGCGGTTTCGAAAAGCCCGTTGCCGTATACTGCTGGCGGCGCGTCGGCACCGTACCGCAGTTCCACGTCACATCTTTCTGGACGTAGAGTCCCTTGCCCTCGAGAACAAAAGCCAGGATAGCCGTAACGATAAGCGCGAGCATCATGAGCATAAACGGACTGTACGCCGAATAAGATGCTGCGTTGGCAAAATCGCCGATACCATTCCAGACCACCGCATCGGTGCTGACCATCGGCAGTGCCATCATCCCCCCCGTAAGCGAAGCCTGCATAAGCTGTACCATGGGCATCGGGAAGATGCCCAAAACGAGGATGAGCAGGGCCTCAAGGCCCATGCCCAGCAGCATAAAAAACGGCATTTCATGCGCTTTCAGAACCAACGCTGACCGGCGGCGGCCCAAAAAGACTACGCCGTAAAGGCGGACGAAACATCCCAAAGCCAGTGCCCCGGTAAGGCCCATGAGCACAAAGGCAGCGATGACGAGCAGGCGCAATTCCTGCGTTCCCGTCTGCCAGCCCAGCGTGACAAAACTCTGCAAGGCCATCCACTCGCCCACCAGCCCCGTCGTAAAGGGCAGCGAGGACAGCGACATCGCACCGATAAGCGTGAAGAGCGCCGTAACTGGCATCTTTTTGGCCAAGGCGCCCATGAGCTCCACATTCTTGCTGCCGACGGCATGCATGACCGCACCGGCACTCATGAACAACAATCCCTTCATGATGCTGTGGCTGAGGGAATGAACCAATACCGCCGTAAAGGCTACCATTGCCATCGTGCCATGGCCCGTCTGCACGAGCAACATCCCGCAGCCAAAGGTGGCAAAGACAATACCCATATTCTCAACCGAGGAATAGGCGAGGATTCGTTTCATATCCTTTTCCATCGAAGCGTAGAGCACGCCGAGGAACGCCGAGAACAGTCCCACGAGCATGACGATAAGGCCATAGGCAAAAACCTCCATGCCGAGGAAATAAAAGACAAAACGGCCAAAGCCATAGACGGCTACTTTGAGCATAACACCACTCATGAGCGCTGACACATGGCTCGGAGCTGCCGGATGAGCATTGGGCAGCCAGACATGCAGCGGCATCAAGCCGGATTTCAACGCAAACCCGATAAAGGCTGCGGCAAAAGCCACGTGGCGCAGCGGGCCTTCCAGCGTATTATGCGCCAAATCCGTAAACAGCAAACTCGGCGATTGACTGCCAATCAAGTAAAACGCAATGAGAATTGCCGCCGTACCCAAATGGGTCATAACCATATACTGGTAAGCCGCATGGACCGTTTCCTTCTTCTTGCTCTCATGATTAACGAGCAGGAAAGATACCAGCGCCATGACCTCCCAAGCCAGGATAAACGTAAACGCATCACCAGCCATCAGCACCAGCACCATCGAAGCGAGAAACAAGTTCCAAAGACCTGCAAGTGCCCGGATTCCCGTGCCGCGATACGCCTTGCCATAATCCACGCCATACAAGCTGATGATGGCTCCAGCCAATCCCGTAATGACTAAAAACGCCGCGCTCCAGCCATCAGCCACCAGCGTATAACCGCTCCAGCCGATATCCACCAATGCGCCAAACCGTCCCAAAGTCAAACCTGCGGGTACTCCCCACCCGCACATAGTCCCAAGATACGTTGCCGATGCGACCAGCGTCAGCGCACTAGCAGCAGCTGCCAGCACCATGCCAATTGCATGGGCCGTCATCTCCAGCCGTTTCGGCCAAAGCATCGTCATGGCGCCCATGGCATAAAGCCCCAGCGCCAGGAATAAGAAATCCATACATGCCTCCTAAAAACACTTCCCAAACAATAAAAAATAACTCCTTAATGATGCAAAAAGAAAACAGACAAAGAAAACTTTGTCTGTTATCAACGAATTTTATGCACACAGAAAACACTGTATGATTTCGATATTATACTACATTTTGCCAGGGATGGAAAGCATTCGCCGCAAAAAATCCGCCCATCATTCCGGTGCCGTCTCTGGGGAGGACTTCCATCCCCGCTGCACCCAGGCAATCAACGTGGCATTGATATGGCCCAGCAGCAGGCCCAGCACATTCGCCCCGGTAATCCACACAAAGGCCATCAACAGGCTCATAAGATAAGACTCCTGTACGGGAAAGGCCTGCAGATAATACCCGGCAAAAATACACGAAAAGGAATTAAAGGCCACCAGCGACGACGTAAATGCCGGCAGTTTCAAGAAAATCATCAACAACAGGATTGCCACAAAAACCGCTGTCATCGAAGCGGCCAGGGGCAGCATAAATTGTTGCAGTGCATCCGTCAGGGCAATCGCCGACAACGCCAGCACCGCAGCCATAATCGCCGTGGCCCCTCCCTCCCGGATAGCACGTTTTTTATTCCCCAATGCGATATACCAAGCCCAGCCGATAAAGATTGCCCAAACAGGCAATTGAAGCAAAGCCCCCAACCCTGCCAAGGCGGACAACCCCGCTATAATGACATCGGCTGCATTCACCTTCAGCGTCTTCCCCATAAATTCTCCTCCGATTTTCTATCGTTTCTTACTATATAGTATTGTATAGAAATCTTTTCCGCAAAAAAAGGACATATGACTCCAAACCAATCGACAAGCAACAAAAAAGGGCTGTGAAATTACAGTTTATCGGTTCGTGGAGCCTTATTCGAAGCAACTCTTCGCCGCCGCTAGGGGCAGTGCCAACACTACGCGGGAGATGTTTTTCTAAACGAAATTTTTATCTTTAATTAAGCATCGAAAAAGTTGCAAAACGCGCTTCGCTTGAACGGTAGCAATTTTTCGACGAA
>NZ_JNKI01000032.1 GCF_000702005.1 Selenomonas sp. ND2010
GCAGCATTCAGGCAGAAGGAGCCTTTGCCGTGGTAAAAGCGGATATGAGCTTCCGCCGATTTTTAACCCGTGGCAATAAAAATGTCCTTGTGGAAACGATGCTGCTTGCAATGGCTTATAACATTCAAAAGCTGCATTGCAAAATACAGGCAGAAAAGCTTAACCGGCACTTAATCCCTGTGGATAACGCTGCTTAAAAAATCAAAGAGCGCAAGAAACAAAGACGATTTTCAGACCGTCTGGTGTCTTGCGCTCAAAATTCCTGTATTTTGCTCTTACTTTTAAGATATCGTCAAGTTGAAAAGCTAATGGGGCTGTGCATAAGTAATTTCTCACTCATGCAACAGCCCCTTTTCCTATGTCCCCAAAATCATTAACGCTCATGCAGCATATAGTCTTCATCTTCATCGATAATCTGGAGCATCACATCGGCAAATTCCGGGTCAAACTGCGAATTACGACCTTTAGCAATTTCCGCCCGCACCACATTCTGAGGCAAAATATCGCGGTAACTGCGCTTGGAGGTCATGGCATCATAGGCATCTGCCACCGCAATGATCCGTGCATAGATGGGAATCTCCGTCCCTTTCTTCCCATCCGGATAGCCCTTCCCGTCAAACCGTTCATGGTGAGAACGCGCGCCGATAGTAAGTTCTGGGAACTCTGCCACCAGCTCCAAGATTTCCGAACCGATAACCGTATGCTCCTTTATCCGGTTATACTCTTCCTCGGTAAGCCGGTCTGGCTTGTTTATGATTGCCTCCGGCACGCCTATCTTGCCAATATCATGCAGCAACCCCATAAAATAAAGCTTCTGCTGTTCCTCTTCCGTCCACCCCAACTTATAAGCAATATGACGGGAATAGCGTCCAACCCGCTGCGAATGGCCGCGCGTATAAGCATCCTTGGCATCGATGGTTTTGGCTAGCGCCATGACCGTCTCTTCAAACAGCCGTTGGCTTGATGCCAGCCGTTCTTCAGCCAAATGGGTCTGGCGTCTGACTTCGCTGCGCAGATGTCGATGCAGATACTCCAGCTCCAGGACCTGCTCCACCTTTTTCACCACGATGATTGGCACAAATGGCTTGCGCACAATCTCAAATGCCCCTGCCATAATGCTTGCCGCCTCTGCCTTCTGACTCTGGTCCATCGTCATCATGATAACCGGGATTTCCTTGAACCGTTCATCCTCGCGGATGCGCCGTAATACCTCAAATCCGTCCATATCCGGCAAATCATCCGCTAAAAGCACCAAATCCGGCCGCTTCTGTTCCACATACGCCAGTCCAGCACTGCCAGCCGCCACACCAAAGAAATTAACACGGGAGGCTAAAATATTCTTTAACTTTGTGCGGCCCTCTTCGCTGCCATCCACTGCCAGCACCAGAGCCTGCCGCATCTGTTCTATTTGCATATCTCCATTTCACCCGTTAAAAATCCTTACACCTGTAATAACGATAAATCACCTCTCTATTTTGCCCTTTTTCCAAAAAAAAAGCAAGTTTCCTATCCGAAACACCAGCAATCATCCTCCGTTCCTGCTGATCTGCTGTTCGACCAGCCGTGCCACTGACTCAGCCAGCCGATCCAGCGAGCGGATGACGACGGCCTGTTTGCCATATATTGCCCGAGCCGATATTTCTGCCTCTTGGCCAGCCCACACACTATTCACCAAGGCAACAAGTTTCACCCCATGGCACCGCAAATCTTTTACCGCCTTAGAGGTATCCTCTATGGCCGTCTTATCCATATAGTGCCGGCTCCTTCCCACACCTGCTGGAACATCCAGCACATCACTGGGATTAGCATCGGTCAACACCATCAGCAGCTGCTGCCGAGCCCCATCCTGCGGGAGTAGTCTTTCGGCTGCCAAAAGAGCCAATCCATCCCGATTCCAGCCCCCCGTGCGATACGAAAAGATACCCTGCCCATCTCTTTCCGCCAAGGACTTTAACCGGCAAAAGACCGTCACTCCCTTCACACTGCAAAACGAATACACCTGAACGGGAATCCGGCAATCCAGCAAAGCCATAGCAATCGCATAAGTCTGCGCAGCAATCACCGCCTGCTTCTCCCGTCGCGACTCAGAAGCATCTAACAGCAAGGTAACCGCAAAATCCGCATGCGTTTCCTCCTGATATTGCCAAAAAACATCGGGATCATACAGAAAAATCCCCCGCCAGGCCCTAGCGGCAGCGAATCGCCCCTGACGACCTGATATTTTTTGTGGCTGACGATAAATCAGCAAACTATTCTGCAGGGAATCCCGCAGATGCCGCCTGCATTGTTGATACTGTCGCTGGTTTTCCCGCCAAAACGCACGATTTCCCTGACTAACATCATTCTCCCCGCCGATGGCAAAATACAAATGCGCCAGACGATGGTTTCCACAGCACAGTGCCATCTCCAGCTTTGCCCGCACAGATTCTGAAAAAAGCGGTTTCCCATAGACTTTTGCCAGTTCCTTCAGTTGCACCGCTAACGATTCACGCCCTCCAAAAGAAAGCGCCCCCCTTTTTTTCGCCTGCGCCCCCTCCGCATCAGTTTGCCGCCATGGCCGAATCGAAGCCTCCTGTTTCCCGCCCAGTGAAAACAACCTGCTTAGCCACTGTTGCCAGCGATTACTCAGAAAGATATGCCAGCTGCGCCGACTGCCCACGGTAAAGCGGAAGAGGAAAAAACGCCGCAAAATTCGTTCGGTCCGTGCAATAATCTCATCCGTTGTCAGTTCCGCCGGATAATCTAAAGCCTCGTAGAGTTTTCTATCCCAAGGATTGTATATGCCATGCGGCTCTCCTAAAATTTCCCGGCAACGTCCAGTCTTTAGCGTTTGGATGATTTCACTGCGCATCATGAGCTGCTGCATGGATACATCAACGGAATCCAGCAAAAAACGCCGGGCATGTTCCCGGCGCAAATCTTCAAGAACCGGACGATTTGGCAGTTCCCTTTTATAAATCGCCTGTTCCAATCCCAGCCAAAAAATATCTTCAAACACACGCGACAAAACCGACCGATCCAGCCGAAAAACATACGCTGTAAGCTTTTCCTCATCATAGAAACGATGTGCAAAACCGATAATCGAATTCAGATAAAGATCCGGCGTACCATCTTCATGAAATGCCAAAAAAGCGGGTTGAAAACCATACGCTCCCGCCGCTGTCCAAACGATATTCATAGCCCGGCGCTGCCGGAGCTCGCGATTATCCCGTTGTTTCGGCACCTTCATCGTACTTCCCCCATCAATCAAATAACTCAGACGGCTCCATCTTCTCCGAAATCCGCAGTGCGACAATATCCCGCACCAGTTCGCGTTCGCTTTCATCAAAACACTTATGGATGATTCCCATTGACAAGGCTGGATACACCCCTAAACCAAACTCCATCAGCCGTATCGCATCGAGAAGCCCGCGGATATCCACCGCCTTGCTGCTGATTTCCCCATACTCACACTTCTGTTGCAAATCTGCAAAAAGTTCCACAAACAGCCGTCTGCCCTTGATCGTCAGCCGTGGGAATTCCGCCGCGATGAGACGCTCCAAATCACCAGCGCCAATCGCTGGAAGCTGAAGCACCACAAAACGCGAGGTCAATGCTTCGTTTAGTTCGCGTGTTCCCGCATAGCCATAATTCATCGTGGCGATAAACCGCGTCGCTGGATGAAGCCGCAAGCGACCATAGCCTGGAACGTCCAAAATCCGGCGAAAATCCAACAGCGAGTGCAGTACGGCCAGCGCCTCATTGCGAGCCATATTGATTTCATCAAGCACCCCAAAACCACCGGCCTCCGCACATTCGTAAACAGGTCCCGGGCGAAATTCCACAGCGCCATTGCAGAAAGTATCCGTTCCCAAAAGATAGGAAGAATCCATATTGATATGAAAGGAAATATTCCAATCGGGACGGCCAAAAGCAGCCGCCAGATTTTCTGCCAGCACATTTTTCCCCGTCGCTTTTGGCCCCACCAACAACAGATTTTCGCCAGCGATTATGGCAGTCACCGCTTGCTCTATAATCTCGCGTCCATAATAGCGATATCGCGGTTTTGCTAGCAGCCGGTCTCCCTGCCACGGATAGCGTTGGCGATAACGGTCTACCTCCGATAGCAGTGATTCACGTAGTCCCTGCGCTTTCCAAAATTCTCTCATGGTCTTTCGTAATCCCCTCTGATGGCTCCGATTAACACATCCCGAAGAATCTTCTCCAACGCCCCCTGACGCCGCGATGGATAAGCCTTTTCCTTAGCCTTGGAAAGTGCCGCCTCCATCTCTGCATCCGTCTTATCGGACGCATCCCAGGCAGTCTTTATTTCCGCATAAGCATCCTTCCATTGCCGGCGGTCATAATAAATAAGCCCGCGATAATAATGTGCCCGCCAAACTGGATAAATGCTGTCATCATGCGGAGTATCTTGCGCCAATCCAAAATCCTCCAAGGCCCGCGAATCATAATTGAGCTCATAGTACGCCCTTCCGCGCAAATAATAAGCATAAGCCAGCGGACTATCGGTTACCGACGTATCGTGAATTACACTGCCTAATGTTTCGATTGCCCGATGCTGCTCCCCACGCTGAATCATCGCAACACAGCGGTCAAAAATCACCCCTAATCCATACTGATTCTCCAGCTTTGTACCCAGTGTATCCTTTTCCTTGCCACTGGCCCGCCGATACTTTTCCAACAGTTCTTCATTCTGCCGCTTGAGTTCATCGCGTTCCTTTTGTAATTTTTCCAGCTCCGTGCGCTTCTCCATCATGGCTTTCAAATCGAGATGATCCGTATCGATCTCCGCTGTAATCGTCACGGTATACCGCCAAACATCGCCCTCCAGCTCCGGCTTGGCTTTTTCATCCGTCACCTTAAGCACCGCGCCAGAAATGACTTTCACATCGTCTTCCGTCAGCTGCATATTTTGGATCTTCGAATAGCTTTCCACATAGACACCAGCCTTTTCCACCGCCGCCCGCATCGCTTCCTGGCGAGCAGCATCTTTGGCAATCTTCGGCGAATCGTTTTCGCCCATGATATAAACACCATTGGCCGTAATGACTTGTGGGGCCGCCTCTCCTGCAGCAACTCCACTGAGGAGCAGGCAGAACATGAAAAATCCAACTATGTATTTTCCCATTGCAAACACCTTCTCCATATCCCTTGCCATAAATCTATCTTCCTCTTTATCTTACGAAAATTAGTTGACAGAGTCATTAATCCGATTTTATATTTTTATTAGATTTTCTCCATTCCTATCCGAAATCCTGCCATTTTCCATAGCCAGACATACAAAAAAGGCCTCCGATTACTCGGAAGCCTATGCTTTCAATGGAGCTGATTATAGGACTTGAACCTACGACCTGCTCATTACGAATGAGCTGCTCTACCAACTGAGCTAAATCAGCAAAGATATGGAGCTGATTATAGGACTCGAACCTACGACCTGCTCATTACGAATGAGCTGCTCTACCAACTGAGCTAAATCAGCAATTTGTCAGGTACTCCATAACTGACAGAATCTATTATACGGTATGAAAAACATCCTGTCAATACTTAAATCATATTTTTCTTACAGACGACGGACGCCAAACCATTCACAGTCAGCATCCCAGAATGCCTGCGTCTGGAAATCCGTACGGCCATAACTATTGGTACTGGTGATTACCAGCTGCTGATCAACAATCCGTGAGGAAAGCTTGTGCCAACGGTCTACGCGGAAACCAATATTTGCCAGGCTGTTCCAGGAAATATACGTCGTCCACAGGCCATTATGCTTGCCAACGAGCCAATACCCGCAATTCTTGTCATTAGCGCCATGCGTCGCTGTGATTTCAAACAGACGCATGCCCGGATCAGTCGTCTCGATTGCCCGGACATTGAAATCCACTCCCGTGTACCGGCCATCAAAACTATTAAAGGACAGATAGTCTTTCTCGCCATCAGCACTCATCAGACGCATGACACGGCCATCCGAAACGAATTTTATCTTTTGGCCATCCTGGTCTGTCGCTGTTACGGTTTTATCCGCAATGGTCATGCCCTGGCTGATGCCGGTTACTACCATTGCATCCGCCTGTCCCTGAGAAAATACCATCGTAGCAGCAATGCCGGCTGCCGCCATTAATTTACTGATCCGATTCATAATGCTAACACTCCTATCATGATTCCTTGTTGGATATCTCTAGAATCTATTTTATCATTCACAATACATAATTCAACATCTATCACCATATTCCTTCTTTTCAGTGATAACATTCTTATGCTACAATGAATTCAAAATAAACCATCGAAAAAACATTGAGAGGTACGATATGCAGGGGCTTCGTATATTGCTTATCGAAAACTCCATATATTTCCAAGACACCTGTGCCCAGGAACTACTCAACCGTCTTCCAGCCGGCAGTTTGGTAGAAAAAACCGCTGACCCGGTAGAGGTCAAGGCAAAAATCCAACTATTCCGGCCAGCTGTCATCATCATGAATTTCGCCATGTCGGTCATCACCATGGATGGCAACCAGCTGCTGCCGGTCTTTGCCAGCCAATATCCGCAAATTCCCATCATCACCTATGGATTGATGGATACCAGCAAAAAAACGGCCTTGAATTCCGGTGCCTTTGCTTACCTGAAGAAACCCGGACCAGAACAATCCCTAAGTGATTTCTATGAGGAACTTGTCCGGCTAGCCACGGATGCTGCGAAAACTTCGACTAACGCACCATCCACCAATGTCGGACCAGGAGCCATTGTTACCAAAGAGCTATGGACAGCAACTATGCCGAAAAAGGGCTGGCTCCCCCTAGCACCGCCATCGGCGCAGTCGCTACAGACCATTCAGGGGGCACCGTCAGCAGCAGCTTCTCCACCGGCAGCCCAACCTTCTCAACCCACACCGCCAATAGCACCACCATCTGCCCATCAAAAAGCGATCCAACTGATCGCCATCGGCTCCTCCACCGGCGGAACCGAGGCGCTTTCTTCTATTTTGACGCACCTTCGCCCGCCGCTCCCAGGCATCGTCATCGTACAACATATCCCTCCGATGTTCTCACGCCTTTTAGCAGAGCGCCTTAACGATGAATGCGTCCTCACCGTCAAAGAAGGTGCTACCGGTGATATCGTCCGCCCAAACCATGTCTATATCGCGCCAGGCAACAAGCATATGACCGTCCATCGCTATGGGGGGCAAATCATGCTGGACTGTTCTCCCGGAGAACCAGTCCATAGCTGTTGCCCATCCGTGGATGTCCTGTTTGAATCTGTCGCCCAAGAAATAGGCGCAGGTGCTCTCGGCGTTATTCTCACCGGTATGGGAAAAGACGGTGCGGAAGGACTGCTTCACATGCGGCAAAAAGGCTCACCGACCTTAGGACAGGATCAGCAGAGCTGCATCGTCTACGGTATGCCTAAAGCCGCCTTTGACTATGGCGCTGTTGAACATCAGGTATCCTTAAAAGATATGCCCTGGGCCATCACCCAATCAGCCCGTTAACCAAATCCAGGAATAAAAAAATGCCAGCTTCGCCGCTGGCATTTTTTCTATTCCTTTTGATGGCTTCGTTCGCGATACCAATAGCCCAGCCACAACACCAGCAGCCAAACCGGCAAAAGGTACACCGCCAGTTCCATATCTGGAATCTGCAGCATGAAGTACCAGACCCCTACGAGGAACAAGATACAAACATAATTGACAAAGGGATACAACGGCGATTGAAACTTCGTTTTCTTCCCATGTTCCTGACAATATTTCCGGAACTTTATATGCGTAATCGTAATCGTCATCCAGCTGATCGTCGCCGCAATCGTCGCAATCGACATCAGATACATAAAAATCTTCCCTGGAAAGAAGTAATTGAGTGCTACACAGATAAGTGTAATCCCCGAAGAAACGAAAATTCCCTTGACCGGCACCCCGCGTCCGGAAAGCTGCCCCAAGAACTCTGGCGCCTCATCTTTGGACGCCAAACCATAAAGCATACGGCTATTGCTATAGATTGCCGAATTATAGACCGATACGGCAGCCGTCAAAACAACAAAATTCAAAATATGCGCAGCAGCCACCACTCCCACGTTGGAGAAAATCTGCACAAACGGGCTGGCATCAACGCCGACTTTATTCCATGGCCAAAGCGCCATAAGAACTGCCATCGTGCCAACATAAAAGAGCAGGATGCGCCAAATGACCTGATTGATTGCCCGCGGAATCGTCTTGTCGGGATTTTCCGCTTCACCGGCCGTAATGCCGATAAGTTCAATACCGCCAAACGAAAACATAACCACTGCGGTAGCCATCGCGAGCCCCCACCAGCCATTGGGCAGGAAGCCGCCATTTTCCCAGATGTTATGGAAATTATCCGGAAAACTCAACGGACCACTGAACAAAAGATAGAGTCCCAGCACAATCATCAACACAATCGCGGCAATCTTGATGAGCGCCATCCAAAACTCAAACTCCCCATAGATTTTAACATTGATGAGGTTAATCGCGGTAATGACCACCAGACAGATAAGCGCCGCAATCCACTGCGGCAAATCCGGATACCAGAACTGCATATAGATTCCCACCGCGGTAAGCTCCGCCATCGAAACCAGCACATAATTGAACCAGTAATTCCATCCGGACAGGAAACCGGGAAACTTCCCCCAATATTTCGTAGCATAATGGCTAAATGACCCCGATACTGGTTCATCGACTGCCATTTCTCCCAACATACGCATGATAAAAAAGATAACGATACCACCCAGCAAATAAGCCAGCATAACCGCCGGTCCAGCCAAGGCAATCGTCGAAGTCGACCCATAAAAAAGCCCCGTGCCAATAGCACCGCCCAGCGCTATCATCTGCAAGTGACGATTTTTGAGCCCACGTTTCATTTTCGTCGGTTCACTCATACATTCATCTCCAAATAAAAAGAATACCTTCCCATTATAGCATTTCCTCTCACCGCGTTACAACATTACAAAAACAAAAAAGAAGAGGAGACATGCTCCTCTCCTTCATCAAAAACGTTGTCGCTCTTTTAGCGCACGTTCCACATCGCGTTTTGCTGCCTTAGCCTGCAGATCCTGACGCTTATCGTAATTGTGTTTACCGCTTGCCAACGCTAGTTCCAATTTGGCTTTGCCATGTTTGAAATACACTTTGAGCGGCACCAGCGTATACCCCTTTTCTCGGGTCTTGCTGAATAGTTTGATGATTTCCGCCTTATGCATCAACAACTTTCTGGTGCGAAGCGGATCATGATTGAAGATATTTCCCTGCTCATACGGACTGATATGCATATGTTCAACGAAAATCTCGTTATTCTTAATCACCGCATAACTGTCCTTGAGATTTGCCTTGCCAGCGCGCAGAGACTTTACTTCGGTTCCCTGCAATGCCAGCCCCGTTTCAAAGGTCTCATGAATAAAATAATCATGACGAGCCTTGCGGTTCTCACAAGCAATCTTAATCGGGATGTTCTGCTTACCCAATGATTATCACCTTACTTCCCTATGGGAATACTGATTATTTACTATTGGCCGTACCGCCTTCCGTCTTGCGATGCGGACGTGGGCGGCGTTTGGGTGCTTTCTTCGCCTTCTCTTTTTCCTGACGAGCCTCTTCCCGCATCTTGCGTTCATGATACCCCGGCGGATCCGGCCAAACGGCACTATTGAGCCCCGTCACATAGACGCGGTGATAGTCGCCCTCTTTGCCACCGCGACGTTCCTCGCGATTGCGGCTGCGCTCCCCCACCTTTTCCTGGGAGCGGTTATCCTTTTCTTGGCGTTTACGCTCCTTTTTCTTCGGCTGCTGATTTTCCTGCTTCGGCAGCTTCTCGCCGGATGCACCGCGTTTCTTGCCACGGGAACCACGGGATTTCTTCTTGGGCTTTTCGGCCTCAAGATCGGTTACCATAGCCTCAGCAATGATATCTTCCGCCGCTATTTTTTTCTTGTCTTTTTCCTTACGGCCACCGCGTTTATCGTTACGCTTCGTCTCTTTTTTGCCGTTGTTTTTATCTTTTTTGTTTTTCTTGCCGCTTTTACTGCTCTTCTCTTTGCCTTTAGCAGTATTGCGGCCACCGCGGAGGGCATTTTTCATAGCCTCCGGGTCATAAGCACCATTGTCCTTCAGTACAAAATCAAGGTTGCGTTCCTCAACGCTAGCGCGCACGAGCACGACCTCGACCTCATCGCCCAAGCGGTATTTTGCCTGAGTGCGTTCACCAACCATGGCAAACTGCTCTTCAACATATTCATAATAATCGTTGACCATTGTCGAGACATGAACCAGTCCTTCAACCCCATTGTCGAGTTCGACAAAAATGCCAAAGGCCGTTACGCCACTGATGACACCAGAGAATTCTTCCCCGACAAACTGCGCCATATACTCGATCTTTTTCATGTCCGTTGTCTCACGCTCGGCCTCGATAGCCACCCGCTCGCGCTGCGAGGCATGATCTGCAGTCTCCGGCAATACTGCTTTGAGCTTTGCCTGACGTGCTGCCGGCAGCGTACCGGTAGCAAAGGTCTCCCGCAGCAGCCGGTGGACGATAAGGTCCGGATAGCGGCGAATCGGCGAGGTAAAATGCGTGTAATAGCGGGCTGCCAAACCAAAATGTCCCAGGCTAAGCTCCGAATACCGCGCCTGCTGCATCGAACGCAGGGCTACCGTGCTGATGATGCGCTCCTCGGGACGGCCTTCGACCTTTTCGAGGACCTTCTGTACATCCATGGGCTTAATCTGCCCCGCCTCGTCCTGACGGACGAACAAGCCGAAGGCCCCCAGCAGATTATTGAGCCGCTCGATTTTTTCCGTGGTCGGCTGCTCATGCACGCGGTACATAAAGGGCAGATTTTTCGTATCCATATGACGGGCCACCGTCTCATTAGCTGCCAGCATGCATTCCTCGATAATCGACTCAGCCAGGGAACCTTCGCGTTTAATCAAAGCCACCGGATGGCCCTTTTCATCAAGCTTGACTTTTACCTCGGGCAGGTCAAAGTCAATGGAACCACGGCGATGGCGCTTTGCCTTCAAGACGTTGCGCAGTTCCGCCAACGTCGTGAGCATCGAATGGATGTCGTGATTATCCGACAGGAAGGGTTCTTCCTTGTTGACCAATACTTTGTTGACGATGTTATAAGTCAAACGGCGGTATACATGGATAACCGTCGGCAGGATTTCGTAGCTCGTGATTTCGCCCTCCGGGGAAATCTGCATCTCACAGGCCATCGACAAACGGTCAACGCCAGCATTGAGGCTGCAAATACCATTGGAAAGCTCTTTCGGGAGCATCGGGATAACCCGGTCAACCAGATAAACACTCGTACCACGGGCATAAGCCTCACGATCAAGGGGCTGATTCTCCCGGACATACCAGCTGACATCGGCAATGTATACGCCGAGGAAAAACGAACCATCCTCATTTTTACGGGCATAGACGCCGTCATCGAGGTCCTTGGAATCCTCGCCATCCACCGTCACAATGGGAAGATCACGACGGTCAGCCCGGCCACGGTATTCCTCTGGCGACGGCTCCTGTTCCACCGCATCGGCGGCAGCTTGAACATCCTCAGGGAAAGTCTCCGACAACTCATACTGACGCATAACCGACAGAACATCGACCCCAGGCTCGCCGACTTTACCTAACACCTCGATTACATCGCCCTCAGCACTACGCCGTCCATCTGGCCACTTCGTAATCTTGACGACGACCTTGCTGCCAGTTTTCGCGCCGTGGAAAAATTTCTTGGGCACAAAAATATCCTGTGTAAGCTTCGTATTATCCGGCGTCACAAAGCCAAACGTCTTGCTGCTCTCAAAGGTACCAACGATTTTCTCATTGGCGCGTTCAAGGATGCGGACAATCTCGCCCTCCCGCGAACGACCCGGCTGTTCCGACGGCGTGACGCGTGCCACGACCCGATCGCCATGCATTGCCGACCCAATCCCCGGCCCCGGCACAAATACATCCGTTTCTTCTTCCGATTCGCGTACATCCGGGATGATAAAGCCAAATCCCTTGGCCGTCATGGAAATACGTCCTACCACCAAGTGCATGCGGCTCGGCACACCATAGAGGTCACTGCGATTTTTGATGATGGCACCTTCCTGCTCCAGTTCTTCCAGGGCCTGATCGAACTGCACGAGTTCCTCCGTAGTGAGGTTCATTTCCTCTGCCAGATCTTCTGCCAACAATGGTTTATAGGCATCTTCACGCATATACGCAACAATTCGTTCTTTTAAATCCATATACTATCTTTTTCTCCCTTTTCCTAAAGCGCCCGCGCGGCATCGCTATCGATTCCCGCTTCATCCCTTACGCGTCGGATGACTGCAGGAAAGCCGCTGCCTCGGCAAAAACTTTTTCGCGCTCTGCCGCCACCGGCAGAAGATGGCCGGACTTTTCCAGCCAAACGATACGACGTTCTTCACTTTTGACGTGATCATAAATATATCCCGCACTGGACGGTGCTGCCGTATGATCGTCATGACTATGCATGATAAGCACTGGTGAGGAAACCTTATCAATACAGCCTTTTGTAGCCTCAATCACATCCACCAGCTCATGGACCCCGATGAGCGGCATCTTGCGATACGTCTTGTTGACCGCCTCCGGAACTCCCTTCAGCCGTCTCCGAGCCTTCGGAATGAACTGGTTGTTACAAACCTCCCGCGGTGGCAAAAACTCAATGCCACGCTCTTGGGCAATCTGGATTGGAGCTGCCATCGTCACCACTTTACGAACCTTCTCCTCGGTTGACAACAACAAGGAAAACAATCCTCCCATGGAATGACCGATAACATCGATGGATTCACAGAAACCAGACAGCACAGCATAACCATCCCGCACCGAATCCATCCAATCTTCCCAGGTCATGTGGCTCATATCCTCCACCGTGGTTCCATGCCCAGCCAACCGGACCCCCAGCACGGTAAACCCGAGTTTATGAAGATACTGCCCCATGAGCAAAAGCTCTGCCGGAAGTCCCGTAAAGCCATGAATCAGCAAAACCCCTTTCGGCCCTCCCGGCAGAAAAAAAGGTTCCGCTCCTGGCAAAATCATCCTCTCGCCCCCTCATATCCATAAAGAAAAAACCCCGCTCTGATACTGCAGAACAGGGAACGCTTTCTCGTATTAGTTGGTCATACGGGCAATCACAATCGTGATAACCGCGAACAGAATCGCAAAGACCACGGTCACGCGTGCCAGCAATGCATCCATACCACGAGCCTTGCTCGAAAATACGGTATCCGCACCGCCGCCCATACCGCCCATGCCCGAGGATTTTGCCTCTTGCCCAAGCACCGACGCGATGAGGATAATTGCTACCAATGCATCTAATATCATCAAAACGGTAAGCAACATGTATGTAAGCCTCCCTTTAATTACAGTTTCCCTATTATTCTACCATAGAGTAGCTCCCCTCCGCAAGAAAAAGCCGACAAAAACAAAAGAGCTTCCCCTCAGGGAAGCTCTTGAAAAGCCTGATGAAATGATCAGATAGCGTAAACACGGATGGAGTTCGTGTTCTTGCCAACAGCAGCGCTGCTGTCAACTTTGATACCAGAAGTAACAATCGTCGTGTCGCCGCGTTTTACGTACTCATTCTTAACAGCGGCGGAGGTAGCGTTGCTGAGCATCTCGTCAACATCGTTCCACTCGGAACCCAAGATCGGATATACACCCCAACGCAGGTTCAGCTGACGGACAACCTTCTCGCTCGGCGTGTAAGCAACGATAGCTGCTTTCGGACGATACTTCGAAACGACTTTCGTCGTATAACCGCTCTCAGTCGGCGTAATGATTGCCGGAGCATCGAGCTCATAAGCCATCTGTACCGTAGCATGAGCGACTGCACGCGTACGGGACTGGAGATGCTCGAAGCCGCGCTCGATGAAGAGATCTTTGTACTCCAGAGCGGACTCGATGCGGCAAGCAATGCGGTTCATCGTAGCGACTGCCTCAACCGGGTAGTCACCGGAAGCCGTCTCACCGGACAGCATGATGGCATCCGTACCATCGAGGATAGCGTTACCAACATCGGAAACCTCTGCACGGGTCGGACGCGGGTTGCGCTCCATGGAATCGAGCATCTGCGTAGCAACGATAACCGGTTTGCCAGCCTTGTTGCACTTGCGGATGATTTCTTTCTGAATCAGCGGAACATCCTCAGCCGGAACCTCAACGCCCAGGTCACCGCGAGCAACCATGATACCGTCGGAAACTTCGAGAATCTCGTCGAAGTTCTTGACACCTTCAAGGTTCTCGATTTTCGGGATGATTTCCATGTGGCCGTTATGCTCTTCGATAAGCTTGCGGATAGCCAGGACATCAGCCGGACGCTGGATGAAGGAAGCGGCAACGAAATCCATATCCTGCTCGCAGCCAAAGATGATATCTTTCTCGTCCTGCTCGGAAATCGGCGGCAGGCCCAGGGATACACCCGGTGCAGCAACGCGTTTACGCGTGCTCATCTTACCGCTGTTCTGAATCGTCGTAACGATATCTTTGCCTTTGATCTCATCGACTTTCAGTGCTACGAGACCATCAGACAGCAGCAGCGTGTCGCCCGGTTTTACTTCCGTGTAGAGGCCCTTGTGGTTAACGGAAACATGGGTCTCATCGCCCGGAATATCCTCATACGTCAGCGTGAACTTGTTGCCCTTCTCGAGCATGACTTTACCGTCTTTGAACTCGCCCAGACGCATCTCCGGACCTTTCGTATCCAGAACGAGGGAGATAACCTTGCCAGCCTTCTTAGCAGCCTCGCGTACCATGTTGATACGGTTCAGATGCTCCTCATGATCACCATGAGAGAAGTTGAAACGAGCCAGGTTCATACCGTTTGCAATCAGCGCATCGATAACGCCCGGTTTCTCCGTGGATGGTCCCTGCGTGCAGATGATTTTCGTCTTCTTTAACATGTTGTAAATCCCCACCTATTCTTTTTACTCCATATTACTATCAAACAGGCTGCCACCGGTTTCCCGGTGTCGCTGTGGCACCCTGTTCACGGCCTGAACTAATTGAGGGAAAAACCCTCTGACAGTTATTATTCTACACGTTTTGCCCCTATAAGTAAAACAATTTCCACTAGATTTTTTCAAAGTAAATATTTTCTGAAAACACAATCCTTGTTTAAAATTTATTTGCTTTATTCCCCTCAATAAACATAGCTTATCCGTATAATTCACGAGGGAACCGTAAAGACAGAAAATTTTTCATTTTTAAAAATCCCCTTATCTTTTCATCCCGAACCAACGATATACCATTAGGGATAATATTTTCTCCCCACATTCTTGATGAAAGGAGGTTTTACCATGACCACGATTTCTTCGCTGGCTAACAACACCTACACCATGTATAAAATGGCTTCAGGTAACACTGCCAGCACCACATCGGCCAACAGCAATCTCGTGTCCGCATTTTCCTCTGCCTACAGTCCGCAGAAGAAAACCAATGCTGCACAGGATTCTCTGACGAATCTCTGGTCAAGCTATACGGCTTCTGCCAATTCTTCGTCAAGTCTTTCGGGCCTCAGTACGATTTATGGCATCAACTCCAGTGCAACAGAACTCGTCAACTCGTACAACGACGCCCGAAAAGTCTACCAGACGGAATTTTCGGCCACGATGGGTGACCTGAAAACTTCCGCGGACAATGTCGCCAAACTGGACACCTCAAAGTTCAGTCAGGATGATATCAAGACTGCCGAAGATGGTACGAAAACGTACAGCGACACGCTCAAAGGTGCCATCAAAGACATCAAGCAGCTCGTATCCGACTACAACGATGCGCTGGGAATCACGAGCGATTACAGCAGTGTGAGCAAACGCATGAAATCCATCGCCAATACCTTCGCTGATACTACCTATCGTTCCGACATCTACAAACAGGTCGGAATAAGCGTAGACGGCAAAACTGGCGAACTATCTGTCGATGAAGACAAACTTGCCAAAGCTCTTACCGAAAATGGCAGCCGCGTCGAAAACGCCTTGGGTAAAAACGGCCTTGCTGGCAAAGCAAGCCATCATGCCGAATTTGCCCTTGCCCAGCAGGACAAGGCCTTCCCTTCGATGAAGACCATGCTCGGAAGTGAGCTGAACCTTGCATCAGCCTACACCAACCCGAAAGTCCTAACTGCTAATGTGCAGTACAACATGATTGGGAATCTGCTGAATATGGCGTGGTAAAAACTACCCATCAACGAAAAAGCCTGTCTCGAAAAAGAGACAGGCTTTTTTCTTGACACTGCAATAGGACTTTGTTACCATAAAACCAATTGCAATAACGACAAAACAGAAAGGATTTCCGTTATAATGACTGTGAGTACCCTCGCTTCCGTTGAACGCGTTCAAATGCGCCGGTTCGTCCGCGTCCCCATACCACTTCCCATTCAAGTAAAACTTCCTGGTGCACATGGCAGTATGCAAAATACGATTGATGCGACCCTCGTTGACATCAGTGGCGGCGGCATCTGCTTTGCGCATACAGACGAAGTGCTTCTGCACGAAAAAATCATAATCACCATTCCCGATCTTCCGCGCTACGGGACCTTGCACACCGAAGCGCGGACCGAGCGGTGTACCAAAATTCCTGTATTCTCGGGAACGGTCTTTCATATCGGCGCATCCTTTGAAGATAATCTTGCCCCACGGCAACAGGACAAACTCATCCAATGCATTTTCGAACTGCAACGGAGTTACCTGCAAAAAGGACTGCGCACTCCCATAAAGTAATCCTATTTGCTCAATTATCCCATTCGCAAATAAACCCACTCTGCTCTTCCAAGTTACGATAGGATAAATCATTCCATTTGCCATACCATAAGCATACCGAATCTTCCTGCGCAACTACCGCAGAGCTGTTATTGGGTTCCCCATCATCCCAGTTGGTATAGTTCCAAGGTTCGCGGGTTATCCAAGCAAAATCAAGTCCCTCAGGACGATAAGCGCCAATCCAGAGACGATATCCCTCCGTGTTCAGCTGGTTAATGAAATCCTGCTCTGCCTGCGAAGTAATCGTGGCCAGATGACCGCCCAAACTTTCGCAATAGCTTTCTGCTTCCCACCAGGTGAGTTTTCCTCCCGTATAGTAAATGGCATATTTGCTATTACCGAACTGGCCTTGCGGGCCTACCGCTTTTGCCGCAGCAGCTTTTTCGCTGCTTAACTTGACTCGTCCCTTGCCAAGCAGCGCATTATACGCTTTGGGTGCATATCCCTGCAACATTTTTTTCAAATTACTGCGAAATTCACCGGTATTCAGCATACCGTTCAAATCTGGGAAGTACGGACATTCCGCATAAAGGGTGTTCCCCTTAATATATACATATATTGTATCAGAACTTGCCGGATATTCCGTCATGCCAAAACCAGCGTTATGCGTAACGGTAACATTGCCAGTAAAAGAAATCGCCTTAACGGTTCCGTTATTCTCAGACTGGTAATCCTCCAACAGCCGGATGGAACTCGTCTCGCCGTAAACAGAAGTCAACATTCCCGGCCAAAGTGTGTTATCGCTGTTGCTGAACAGCTTGTATGGCGATGCCGCAGCACTGCCTGTCGCTATGACAACTACCAACATACACAGCAACAGAATTTGTTTTAACTTCCTCATCATAACCATCATCACTCCTCCTTGATTGTAAGAATATTTATCAAAATCTTTACATTCTCTAATCCATGATAAAACAATGTCATCCAGATTGCAACTAACGAACTTGCGAATCGACAACGTTATAATGGTTATAATAAAGCTCTTAATCTCTTCTAAAAAAACGCGTTATCGTATATACAAAGCGGTTTGACAAATGCGTATTTTTAAGGAGGCTTAACTCATGGGTGACAATAATAACAATAATTGTGGTGGCGACTACGGCGGCGATTTTAGAGACGAAAACCTCCCCCTATGATGACAGTTTTCACCGTCACTCATAGGGGGAGGTTTTATGCTCATAAGGAGCTTTTTTTATTTACTTCATGCGTTTTATCGTGAAGCGGCCCGTGCCGACTTCTTTACGATGGCAGTGCGGGCATTCGTTTTCGATGATGCCGGTGTAGCCGCATACTGGGTCACGGTCAACCGGGTGGTTGATGGAGAAATACCCCATATCTGCATCATGCATTGCACGAACTACGTTCTCAAATGCCTTGACGTTTTTGGTCGGATCCCCATCCATCTCGATGTAGGCAATGTGACCAGCATTTTCGAGGGCGTGGTACGGTGCCTCAATGCGGATTTTATCGATGGCTTTTATCGGATAGTATACCGGAACATGACTGGAGTTCGTCATGTAATCACGGTCCGTAACGCCCTCAATGACACCGTATTTCTTGCGGTTGCTGCGCTGGAACTGGCCAGCTGTTGACTCAGCCGGCGTGCCGAACGTCGACCAATTCATGTGCTCATCTTCCGTATATTTATCGGTTGCCGCCCGCAGGTGCCCGACAATCTTAAGGCCCAGTTCCTGCGCCTCAGCACTTTCGCCGTGATGCTTGCCCGTAAGTGCTTTCAGGCACTCCGCCAGGCCGCAGAAACCAATGGAATAGGACGCATGCTTAAGAACATCCTTGATGCTGTCATCATTGGACAATTTGTCGCTGTCCATCCAAACCCCCTGTCCCATGAGGAACGGATAGTTATAGACATGTTTCTGCTCGATGACATGCAGGCGCTCCAGCAGATAATCATGGCTTATCTGGATATATTTGTCAAACAGCTGCCAGAATTTGTCCATATCGCCTTTAGACTCCAGCGCCAGTTTCGGCAGGTTGATCGTCGTAAAAGCAAAATTGCCGCGACTGCCGGACTCCTCCGGGCCATTGATGTTGCTCATGACGCGGGTGCGGCACCCCATCGTTGCCACCACACTGTTGTAGTCGCCCGGTTTATAATACTGCAGGTTGTACGGCGCATCGATGTTGACGAAGTTCGGGAACAGCCGCTTGGCACTCGTTTTGCAGGCCTGCAGGAACAAATCATAGTTCGGGTCTTCCGGATTGTAGTTGACACCAGCTTTGAGCTGGAATACCGAAATCGGGAAAATCGGCGTTTCACCGTTGCCCAAGCCTGCCCAAATAGCATTTAACACTTCACGGACAGCCAAACGGCCTTCTGGCGACGTATCCATACCATAGTTGATGGAGCTGAACGGTACCTGCGCACCAGCGCGGCTGTGCAGGGTATTGAAGTTGTGGATGAGTGCCTCCATTGCCTGATGCGTCTCTTCCACAACATCTTCGCAGGCCAGCTGATAGATCATCCGGACGATTCGGTCCATATCAGCCAGATCCTGATGATAAACTTCCGTCAACAGGGTTGCCACAGCCGTTTTGATTGCCTCTACCGAACGCTGTGCCCCCTCATCTTCCATGCTTTCCGTATACCGGCAGGAATCAAACTTCATCGCCTTTTTGAATTCCTGTTTGAACTCGCTTTCACTGCCGATATCCTGTGCCAACTGATAGCGCAGAGCCTTGTAAGCCTCGTCAATCACAGCTTTGCGGAAGGATTTGCGGACACCTTCTGCCATGGCATAGTCAAAGGCATTGATGGACTGCCCGCCAAACATATCGTTCTGATTGCTCTGAATTGCAATGCAGGCCAGGCTCGCATAGGCGCGAATGGAGTTTGGTTCGCGCAGGAAACCATGGCCCGTCGAAAAACCACCATGGAACAACTTCAGCAGGTCAATCTGACAGCAGTTGAAGGTTATGAGCGAGAAGTCTTTATCGTGGATATGAATCCAGTTCTCTTTGTCTGCCTCACGGAATTCATCCGTCAATACATAGTTGTCGACAAAGTGCTTCGAACCTTCTGCACCAAGCTTTAACATGATTCCCATGGACGCGTCCGTGTTGATATTGGCGTTATCACGCTTGAGATCGACATCTACCGAATCCGCAAAGAAAATATCCCGATAGGAATTCATCAGATGTTTCTGTGCCGCGCGACGCTCAGCATGCTTCTGGCGATAGGTGATATATTTTTTCGCCACATCATAGAAATCGTATTTCATGAGCTCCTGCTCTACGATGTCCTGGATTTCCTCCACGCTGACATTCTCACGATCCTGGATATCCCATTCGACCTGACTGGTTACTTCATCGATATCCTTGTCGGTCATTTTATTGCCACCATCCACGTTGGCACCAGCGATGGCATTGAAAATCTTTTCACGATTATAGGCCACCGTATGGCCAGAACGTTTCGTAACTGTTTTTAAGTTCATAGACTACTCGGACACCGCTTCTATATATACGGTATACCTTGACGCCTCCCCCTATATATTGTGGTTTAATCTTGTCGTAACGGTATATATTGTACCAAAGAACCTCTCAGATGGCAATGACAAAATCGCCGCAATTCTACCGTAAATGCTGCAAAAAAGAGCAGGATTCCGCGATGTTCCTGCTCCAAACAGCATTTTTTATTTCTTATTTTCTTCGCTGTTGATTTGTTCCAAAAAAGCCATCAGCTTATACAATAATCCGTAAAGTTCTTTCGCATCGCTTTTACTGAACGCCGCCATCTGTTCATGCATGGCTTTCGGAACGTATGCCGCTGTCTGCCGCAACTTCTGGCCTTCCTCCGTAAGGCAGGCAATAACGACACGCTCATCCTGCCGGGAACGTTCACGCCTCAAATACCCTTTGTTTTCCAGTTTCTTTAGCAGCGGCGTAAGCGTACCAGAATCCAAATGGAGTTTTTTTCCTAACTCCTTGACGCTTATTCTGCTCTCTTCCCACAAAACTACCATCGTAATGTATTGCGTATACGTGAGCCCCAGTTTGTCCATGTGGGGACGATATGCCTTGATAATCTCGCGGGAACAGGCATAGAGTGGGAAGCATAGCTGATCTTCCAACCGTAACGAATCTAGCTTTTCCATGACAAATCCTCACTTTGTTCTTTCTATCGTCAATTTTACTTACTCCCTATTTAAAAGTCAAGAAAACGCAAAATTGACGAAATACTCTATTTCATGTAGAATTATCTTTAGTTTTTACTCATTTGTTAATATAGTAGAAGGAAGATAACCACGCTATGAAACATACTTCGATGAACCAAGACAGATTTATCCGCTGGTTGGCGGCCGCCGCCACCTATTTTGTCTGCTTGATTGCAGCCTATATTGACTTTGGCCAGGATATGGGTGCCAAATACTTTATGCCCATCCTAATTCCAATACTTGCCGCCCTAGTCCTCGTACAATACGGCACCAGAGTCAGTATCTTCAGCAAAGCTGCCCTGCCAAACCTGCTGACCGGCGTGACCTGGTGTATCACCTTTCCCTTGCTTTACCAGTGGACCTACCATTCCGTTTGGTACCAGTCAAAAATCTGTTTTGACTTTGTGGTCGGTACCGCTGGCTTTGTTCTCCTCATGGCTTTGGAGGGGGCATTGTTCCGGCTGGGATATGAAAAAATCACCGCGGCACTTATGTCCGTACTGAATTTTCTCGGCCTTGTCATTCCTTTTATCCAAATAACTTACTACTGCCTGTTTTGGCATTGCCTTTCCCCTGCTTCCCTTATGGCTTTGTATCTGACCAACTATCGGGAAAGCATTGACTTCATTCAGTCAAATCTTGGCCTGCTGCCAACGCTCCTTATCTTTGCAGGATTTGCGTTGTTCCTTTATGGTTGCTATCACTGCCACCGGGAATTTGGCCGCCGCACGCTGGCCGAGGATACCACAGCTGGACGCATGGGAGCCTTGTCTTTCCTTACTATCGCCATGATTGCCGCTGAAGGCTGGTATCTGCCGCAGACTTCCGTTGCCGACCTTTGGAACGATGTCATTTCCTATGTAGACCAAACACAGGAATACAGCGTCGGCCATGACGAACGGTTAAACAGTCTGATGATTGACCGGAATATGACCCTGCCCACGAAACTTCCAGGCACCGTCATCGTAGTCATCGGCGAATCTGCTTCCCGCAACTATATGAAGGCCTATACGCCCTCGTTCCCGTATGATGACACGCCCTGGCTCAGCGATAAATTCGCCAACGATTCCTCAAACTTCCTGAAATTCGACAATGTCTACTCGTCTTGGTCCCAGACGGTTCCGGTCCTGCAACGGGCATTGACCGAACAGAGCCAGTACAATGGCAAGGAATTCTTCGATTCTGCATCTATTGTCGATGTTGCCAAGAAAGCCGGGTATGAGACTTGGTGGTTCAGCAATCAGGGACGCTATGGCCAGTACGACAGCGCGATCACGCTAGTAGCCAAGACTGCCGATCATGCGGAATGGACCGATGACTCGTATAACTTCTCCGATAAATACGACGAAGCCTTGCTTCAGTATTTGACGCAGGTTGACCCGACAAAAAACAACTTCATTGTCCTCCATATCATGGGCAGCCATATTTACTACAACAACCGCTACCCCAGTGAGTTCAACAAGTTTGAAACCGCCGAAGGCGATTCTACGGTTTCGTCTGTTCAATCTTATGCGAACAGCATTCTTTATACGGACTATATTCTCTCGCAGATTTTCGACTATGCCCAGAAGAACTTGAACCTGCAGGCGATGGTATACTTCTCCGACCATGGCGAAAACATTGAGATTTCCCACAACCCAGATGTATTCAGTTTCGACATGGTACGCATCCCCATGTGGACATACCTCTCGCCATCCTATCAGCAGGTTATGCCCAGCCATACGAATGCCCTGCGTATGCATCAGCGCCGTTACTTCACGAACGACATGCTCTACGATATGATTTGCGGTCTGCTGAATGCACCGTCATCCCGCTACAATCCCGAGCAGGATTTCGCCAGCTTCTCCTACGGCTTCCACCGCAACAATCTGACGACAATGCTCGGACAGCATCCATTGCTCGAAGACCCTGCCGGCACCGAAGAAAAATAATGCCAAATGAAAATAGACCTTATGGATACCAAAATCCACAAGGTCTATTTTTTATTCGGTAACGATTCCCCTGGGGAATCTTCCTCTTCTTTTTCATCCCATTCGCCACTTCCCGGACTGAACCACATCCAAAACAGGATGGGAAAGATGACAAACTCCAGCACGATGATAATGGCAAATAAGCCATTGATAAAATCCCAGCTCAAGAATATCGGGTCGTTTCCTTTATCCTCCCCGGACTTTTCCTCAGTTCGCACTGTTTCCCCCGGCACAACGCCTCCCACAATCCGAGGGCCATCATACGAGGCCGCCGCCGTTACATGCTGCGATACCATCAGTTCTCTTCCCACAGGAAACTGTGATACACCTACAGCCGTCACCGTCACAAGAAACAGAAACGCCACCGTTAGGATAAAGAGACTCTCTTTTGTCGTATAGCGCCTCCGATTCTTTTCCTCTTTCATAGCAACTCCCCTTGTAAGACATCACGATTCCTTCCATTTTTTCTAATCCTTTTCTAAGTTATCATAATACACGTTCTACACGATTTCGTCAAATTCCTGCCCACCAAAGGGTTCTCTATAAGATTTCATAGATTACAGTTTGCAGGGGAGTCGTACCCAGTTCGTGTTCGAGGTAAGTCGCCAGCGGCGGGGGCCCCAGTACCAACGCTCCACCGGTGACAACCCGCTACAAGAAATTTTTGCCTTTTAATTAAGAGTTGGAAAACAGTTAAACGCGCTTCGCTTGGACGAAACTGCTTTTCCAACGAGAACGCAGGCAAAAATTTCTTGCTTCACGCGGAACGTCAAGGCTACGCTTATGGTACTGGGGCCCCCGC
>NZ_JNKI01000033.1 GCF_000702005.1 Selenomonas sp. ND2010
AAGCTCTCCTAAAATCTGCTAACAGTTGTCAAGCACTTTTTGTTTAACACTGATAGCAGGCTCCTAAAATATAATACACAGCACAAAAGGTCTCGTACTGCTCATGCGAGGCCTTTTGTGTTTCTATTTTTTAATTTACTTGTTAGATTTTTCTGACATCTATTTTGGATATAATCATTTTCTCTATACACCTCTTTTACACGAGCATAATAGATCCGAAGAAACTTATTCAGCCCTGCAATTTTTGCTACGGCCTTATTCTTGCCTTCTTTTTCCTTTTTAAGGATAAAATCGTATACCTGACTATCATTTGGCGCTGAATGACATTTTAGACAGCGCATTACCTCATATCCAATCTTCCTCAAATTAGATGAGCCTCTTTTTGATATATGTCGTTCTGTCCCTGTAAACTTTCCTGATTGGTAAGGCGGCGCATCCAGTCCGGCATAAGCAATTAAAGCTTTTCCGCTGTGGAAGCGGCGTACATCACCTATTTCGGCAATCAGCTTAGGCGCCAGCACATCACCAACACCACCCATATTGCGCACAACACCATATTCTGGCAAACTCTTGGCGAGCTCTTTCATCTGTGCTAATATTTTATAGAGAGTTGCATCCACACTTTGGAGTACTCGAACAGCTTCCTGTACCATCATTTTCGCGGATGAGTAGTTGACTGGAAGCGTGGGGATACTGTTGCGAGCTAAGGTATATACTTCAACTGCCTTGGTCTCGTTCATACGGTATCCCTTTTCTTTATTCCATTTCTCATAGTTCTTTACAAATTGGCTTTCAGACATTTTGGTTATATTATCGTAATGCCAGAATTCCGCAGCAAAATCGGCCACCTTATTTCGGCCACTACGTTCCTGCCACCCTGCAAATACTTTGTTTATGCCTGGCATTGTCATATCCAGGATATGCGTGAGCTCCTGCAAACTATCTATATGCATACGCATATAGTGGCGATATCTTCGGCCTAAGAGCTTCAATTCATCATATATGGGTTGCGTCGATTCGAAGCTTTCCAGATTTACCCAGTGATCCAGCCCATATTGTGCAATCGCCATAGCGTCCATCTTATCGGTTTTCCCTTTGCGTATAGACTGTTTCCTATACAGCTTCATGGCATATGGATTCACTACAACAGTAAAAATGTCATTGGCTAATAAAGTCTGCAGAACTGGCCAATGGTAGATGCCTGTAGATTCCATCGTCACGCGCACTTCATCATTGAGATGTCTAATCATAGCTGCCAGACTCTGCAAATCCTCCTTAGTATGCTTTACGTCAAATGGCTTGGCAACAATTTCGCCATATGGCTTGAAGATTGCTATAGTACTTTTCTCTTTGGAGACATCTATCCCCACACTGATCATTGCTATCACTCCAGATACATAAAATTAGGGTAACTTCCGTCCGCACTTATCATGGATCAATTTAGTTGGTTACACGAGCGTTAGAGCTCAATCTGCTGAATCGAAGGTTTCATAATAAGGGGATGGATGACGATTTTAGGAGCGGATGTGTACATAGACAACCCAATTAATTAACATCGCCAGTCCAATTACTCCCTCTCATTATAAAAAAATAAGTACAGCTGGAAAAGCACAAATGATATGCATTTCCCTGTACTTAACATGGTACTAAATATAATACACAGCGAAAAGACGGTCGTACTGCTCATGCGGCCGTCTTTTCGTGTTTTTGGCATCGCTGGGGCCATGAGCGATAAAACTATTAAGCGGTGTGGTGTAAAACAATACAGCGAGCGATGTTTCATGGTATAATCAAGAGGAGTTTTATGGCTCAAAAAATGTGCAAGGGAGCGAGTGACATGAAATTGGCAATATTAGGTACCGGGTTAATCGTAAAGGAAGGGGCGTTGCCAGCGCTTTGCCAGGTACCGGAAATTGAGGTGGCTGCTATCTTTGCTCGGCCGGCAAGTCGGGAAAAGGCGGAAAAACTTCAGGCAGAGTATTCGATACCGAAAGTTTATACGGATTATGATGCTTTGCTTGCCGACACCGCGATTGATTTCGTGTATGTAGGGCTGGTCAACAGCGTTCATTACGAGTACACCAAAAGAGCCTTGCTCGCGGGCAAGCATGTCATCGTGGAAAAGCCTTTTGCATCGACAGCTCGGGAAGTGCAAGAGCTGCGGCAGCTTGCGATAGAGCGCGGGCTTTATGTGTTTGAAGCGGTAACACTTCTTTATCTGCCGAACTTCACTGCGATTCGGGAAGCTTTGCCAAAACTTGGTAAAATAAAATCCGTAGTTGCCAATTACTCGCAATATTCCAGTCGTTATGATCGTTATCTGCAGGGAGAAGTACTGCCGGCATTTGATCCTGAGCGGAGCGGTGGAGCGTTGTATGATATCAATATCTATAATCTGAATCTTATCATTGGATTGTTCGGCGCCCCGCAATCGGTTCATTATACGGCAAATATCGGTTTTAATGGCATTGATACCAGTGGGGTGGTGAATATGCAATATCCAGAATTTTTTGCCTTGGCCATTGGAGCGAAGGATTCCGATAGTCCTGGTTATGCGATGATTCAGGGCGAGAAGGGGTATATCCGGATTGATGGCAATCCCAATGAACTGCGGTCCTTTGAGTTAAGACTTCGTGGCAGTGGTGTGACCTCACGTTATGAGTTGAATCGTTACCGCCATCGTATGGTTCATGAATTCCAGGAATTTGCCAAAATCTTTGCGGCCAAAGATTTTGATCGGGTAAAAGAGGGGCTGGCTGTATCGGCGGCGGTACTCGAAACCGCGGAAGCTGCTCGCAGGCAGGCGGGGATTGTATTTCCGGTTGATGGAAAATCGTTGTGATGACGGATCGTAGAGGCTTTCTTCTTCTTGCTCTTTTCAGATAGGTTTTTTATAATAGGAATAGTAATTTTGAAAATGAGGTGTAACCTATAATGCGAGATAAGAAACGTCTTTACATGATGCTGGGTGTGGTAGTAGCTGTAGCTGTGGCGGCTGGATGTTACCTGTGGAATGGTGGACAGATGCCACAGAATGCTCAGGTAGATAGTGGCAATGTTACCTCGGTGGAGGAGGCAAAAGAGCCAAAACCAGTGGAGGAGGCACAGCCGAAAGAGGAAAAGCCCGCTGAGGTGCAGCGCAGTATCCCTGCTGAAGATGTCGTTGCCATGACTTTTGAGGGGACGAAGACGTATATTGTTGCCGGGTCGGTTACGGGAACGAAGAATGGCACGCAGTGGACGGCTGTTCTCCGCAATGGTACAGCAGGGAAACCGATAAAAGTCGAGTTCAAACAGGATGGGAAGAAAATCCTGACGCGTAATGAGGGCGGTTCGTGGCGTTCGCTGGATGAAATGGACCAGTCGATTTTCCGCAAGGTGCAGGAAATTGTAGCAAAACAGTAAAAAAATCAAAAAAATTTAATTTTAGGGTTGACATATGGTTAGCTTATCCGTATAATAATATTTGTCGCTGAGAGACAGCGGCAGAAAAGAAAACGGCCCGGTAGTTTAGTTGGTTAGAATGCCGCCCTGTCACGGCGGAGGTCAGGGGTTCAAGTCCCCTTCGGGTCGCCATTATGCGGAAATAGCTCAGTGGTAGAGCACCACCTTGCCAAGGTGGGGGTCGCGAGTTCGAGCCTCGTTTTCCGCTCCATTATTTCGGCGACATAGCCAAGTGGTAAGGCCGAGGACTGCAAATCCTCTATCCTCAGTTCGATTCTGAGTGTCGCCTCCAATTTTATATCTGACGCGGAAATAGCTCAGTGGTAGAGCACCACCTTGCCAAGGTGGGGGTCGCGAGTTCGAGCCTCGTTTTCCGCTCCATTTTTATTTTGGCGACATAGCCAAGTGGTAAGGCCGAGGACTGCAAATCCTTTATCCTCAGTTCGATTCTGAGTGTCGCCTCCAAAATAAAATAGACAGTCCGGAGGAGAAATTCTTTCGGATTTTTTTTATGTAAAGGATTCGTGCTTGCTTTTTGTCAGAAGTAAGAATTAAGGATGGATGGTATGGAATGGAATAAGAGATGGGGAATCGCCATCGGGGTCGTTCTGTCGGTGATTCTGGGAACGCCAGCAGAGGCGCGCCCGGTGCTGCGTGTGGGGATTCAATATGTACATCCTGGCTATGTGGTACAGGATAGTGATGGGTACTATCATGGCATGGACACCGATTATATGCAGGCATTGGCGGCTTATGCTGGAATGGAGTGCGAATTTATCCAGGGAAGCTGGGAAGAGTGTGCACGCCGCTTGGCGAATGGGGAAATCGATGTAATCCCTGGGCTGGTTATGACGGCAGAACTTCGCCAAACGATGGATTTTTCGGTGCTGCCGATGGGGAAAAATAATAGCTCGTTGTTCCTGCGTGGCGGGGTAAAGAGCTTGGATTCGTATGTTAGGCGGGGAAGCCCCGTGAAGATCGGTGTTCTGCCTAGAGTATTCCAAAGTCCTGTTTTGCCACGTGTGGCCGAGGATGAGGGCTTTTCCTATGAACCGGTGGTTTTCCATACCGCAGAGGAGATGCTCGATAGTTATCGCCAGCAGCAGTTGGATGGTTTCCTGTTTGGCAATCGCTTGCAGGGATATGAACCAGCGGCAGAGTTTGACAGCAATTACCTTCATTTTGCCGTGCGCAAGGGCAATACGAAGCTCTTGGATCAGTTGAATATGGCTGCTGATCGATTGTCTTTGGCTGAACCACAGCTTTTGGAGCGGCTTTATTGGCAACATCACGTGAATGAAGGCGGTACGCCGTTAATCCTTATGAAATCGGAGCGGCAGTATTTGTCCGAGAAGGGCAGGCTGCGTATCGTCGTACCGGCAAGGGAACGGCCTTATTCCTATTGGGAAGAGGGCGAGGCGAAAGGGATCCTTGCAACCCTGGCAAAGAAAATTGGGGAGGACCTTGGTGTGGAGACCGAGGTTCTCACCGCTCAAACGACGGCAGAAGCTTTTGCGGCCGTTGAAGCTGGGGAAGCAGATGTTATGTTGGGGGTATATTCGGATTATGGCTGGGCGGCCAAACACAATATGAATATCACCACACCAATCTTCGAGGCGCATCATACCGGTGTAACCCGTCGGCAGCCACTGTCGAATAATCCCCGTGTTGCGGTTCAGCGCGATTCGTTCCATGTAGACCATCATTTGAAGAAACGCTATGAAGAATCGCAGTTTGTATATTGTGATTCGCCGGAAGACTGTTTGCAGGCGGTTTCGGATGGACGAGCAGATATCACCTATGTGCGTATCGTAACGGCGCAGTATTATATTTGGAAAGGAACGTATCCGGACCTCATGATGACTGGCGGTGTGGCGTTATCCTATCCGTTATCGATTGGCGTGTCCAAAGATGCCGATGCACGGTTGCTGGCTGTTCTCGATCGTGAGATCCTGCATATGGGTCCGCATAAGATTTGGGAGATGATCACGGACAGTTCGGTGAATCTCGAGGCCGAGCGCTCGATTTGGTCTTTGTTATATATGCATCCGCGGAAAACCCTATTTGCGTTCCTGTTGGTTATGGCCGTGTTTATGTTGTTCATGCTTCGTCTCATGTATATGCGTCAACGCCATGTAAAAACGATTCAGCAGATGCTTTTCCGAGATGCTAGTACTCAGCTGCGCAATCGCGTTTGGTTAGAGGCGGAGGCGGTAAAGCGCATGTCGCTGATTTCCGTCGATACGATGGAGCAGTGCGCGATTGTCGTGTTTGTTTTGCCGCGAATGGAATACCTAGAGGCTGTTTATGGTCAGCATGTTGTCGATGAAGCGCTGCGCAAATTGGCGTTGGCTGTAGGGGATGCTAAGAATTGGGCACAGGCGGTAGGCGTGCGCTCAAGTGCCGGTCAGGTGATTGTCTTGACCGCACCGCAGCAGCAGATGAAGCTGCTGCAGTATGTCAATCAAACGATAAATGAGCATGAACTACTGGAAGTCGGTTCCATGCGGGTAGGCATCACGCTTAAAGCCGGTGGAAGCTTTTTGAAGCAATCGGTTTCTATGGAAGAGACCATACGCCAAGCGATTTTGCAGGCCGAAATCGCTGCGAGTGAAGCAACGGAAAACAGCATGCGGTTCTACGATGAAAAACTGTTAGAGCGCCAGCAGTTGGCGTTAAATATCCAGAACTGCATGAAGCAGGCCATAGAACGGCGGGAGTTTGAAGTTTGGTATCAGCCGAAATATGATTTGCTCACGCGCAAATGTATTGGTGCTGAGGCCTTGGTTCGCTGGAATAGCAAAGAACTGGGTTTTTTATTGCCGGGACAGTTTATTGATTTGTTTGAGCGGACGGGCTTTATCACACGGCTGGATTTTTATAATTTGGAAAAAGTCTTTAGCTTTCAGCGCCGCCGCTTGGAGCATGGGCGCCCGATTGTGCCGATTTCGGTCAATCAGTCCCGGCTTCACCTGAATGAACCCGATTACCTGCCGAAGATGCGGGCGCTTACGAAACAGTTCCGCACGGCGGAGGGGATTCAGTTGGAGATTACTGAAACTGCTTTTGAACTTGAGGGGGCAAAACAAAAGAAAGCGGCTCTTACGGTGATGCTGTCGTTAAAGAAGATGGGCTACGAGCTATCGATTGATGATTTTGGCAGCGGTTATTCGGATATGGCGCTATTGAATGTCATGCCCTTTGACGTCATGAAGCTTGACCGGAGCCTATTGGTCGCAGCCGAAGGTTCCCATCGCATGCGGACGGTGGTAAAACATTCGGTACAGATGGCAGAGGAGCTGGGGATGCGGGTGCTTTGTGAAGGGATTGAGTCCAAGGAACAGGAGGAAATCCTTATCTCATGCGGCTGTCATTATGGACAGGGATTCCTGTATGGGAAGCCGATGGGAGAAGAGGAGTTTGACCGCTTCCTGGAAGACCATCTTTAAAATTAAAAGTGTTGGCAAAACCGGAACAATAGCGGTATAATATACTATTACTGATTAATACGAATGAGGAGTTGTTCACCATGGCTAATGAACCATCCCGGATTACGGATAACTTATTGAATGTCTTTAACTATTGCTTTGTAGAAACGGTACCCTATGCGTTTTTTAAACCAAATCCGGAGCGGGACATCCCGGTGAAACTTGTTGGGAAGGAATATCATTGTTCAAGCTGTGGTAAGGTGTCGGTGGTGAAATATAAAGAGCGTCCGCTGACATATTATTCCAAGGGCAAACTGGCACAGGAGCGCCGCATTTACGATAAGTTAGGCAAGGATTTTCCCGTTATGGGGGAAATCCTCGATGGAAAGCCCTTTACAAATGAGGCGATTGGACTTTGTAGGGCGTGTGCGCAAAACGAAGTGCTTCGGGCAGAAAATCCAGAGCAGTTGACCGTCAATTTGTCGGAGCAGCTGCATCGTGCCGATGAATTGCTGGTGGCCAAAGCGCGGGCAGCGATGGAGAAGTCGCTTACGGATTGGCTGGCAAAGGTGGAAAAGCCGGAGGATTTCCTGCAGTATAATCTGACGGATTTCAATGCGCTGCGCGACTTTATCTGCGCGGTCATGCTTGAGGATATTTCGCCGGAAGCTGAGATTTTGCGCGCGTATCGCGAGGAGATCGGCGCTATCGAAACGAGACTGCAGCAGTTGCTCGAGGCATTGCCGGAGGAGTGGAAGGCTTATGCGGCCCGGTCGACGGCGGTATTCGAGTCGATGAACGACAAGATGTATCACGAATACACGGTGGTGTTCCCGGCACCGGGGCAGCTGCCGGAGGACTACTATATTTACCGGACTATCGAGAAGAAGCGTGTTTTGATGTTCCTGGAGCAGCCACGCATCGAAACCCTCGAGGAACTTCTTATGGAAGTCGGCTTCCATGGCGAATGGATTGATTTGGTGACCAACCGTCTGGAGTCGTTAGCACAGGAAAAAGAGTAAGGAGATTAACAGCTACATGAAGAAAGCTTTTATTGGCGTCTACGGATGCCAAATGAATATCAGTGATGCCGAGCGCATGGAAGGCCAATTAAAGACCATCGGCTACGAGCGCGTGGAGGAGATGGAGGGCGCCGACCTCATTCTCCTGAATACCTGCTGCGTGCGCGAGACGGCCGAGGATAAGGTCTATGGCAAGATTGGCGAAATCAAGCATCTGAAGCGTGCCAATCCGGAGCTCATCTTTGGCATCACGGGCTGCATGGCCCAGAAGGAGAGTGACGGGCTCATCAAGCGCGCCCCGCACATCGACTTTGTGCTTGGTACCAATAAGGTCCATGAACTGACACATGTTGTACAGGAAATCGAGCGGGAGCGCGGTCATATCGTCGATACGCAGCTGGGCGAGACAGAGCTTCCCGACGATGTGCCGGTGGCCCGCGGGGGCAAGTTCTCGGCCTGGGTACCTATCATGTACGGCTGCAACAATTTCTGCACCTACTGCATCGTTCCCTATGTGCGCGGCCGTGAGCGCAGCCGTCTGCCCGAAGATGTCGTGCAGGAAGTCCGTGAGGCCGTGGCCCAGGGCTATAAGGAAGTCACGCTCTTGGGCCAGAATGTCAATTCCTATGGTAAGGACCATAAGCAGGCCGACTTTGCCGATCTCTTGAAAATGGTCGACGAGGTGCCGGGAATCGAGCGCGTGCGCTTTATGACGTCGCATCCGAAGGATTTGAGCGACAAGGTCATTGCCACCATCCGCGATGGCGCGCACATCTGCGAGCACATCCATCTGCCGGTACAGTATGGCAGCAACAAGCTGCTCAAAGCGATGAACCGTGTGTATACGGTGGAAAGCTATAAGGATTTGGTACGACGCATCCGTCAGGAGATTCCGAATGCTTCGTTGACTACAGACCTTATCGTTGGCTTCCCGGGTGAGACTGAGGAAGATTTTGCCGAGATGCTCGCGTTCCTCAAGGAAATCCGCTATGATTCGGCTTATACGTTCATCTACTCGAAGCGTTCGGGGACGCCGGCTGCGACGATGGAAAATCAGGTGGACGACAAGGTCAAGCATCAGCGCCTCGAACAGCTGATGGCCCTGCAGAATGAAATCAGCCTCGAAATCAATCAGGGGCTCCAGGACAAGGTGCTGGAAGTCATGGTCGAGGGGCCGAGCAAGAACGATGCGGACACTTGGACGGGCCGCACGCGCACGAATAAGATCGTACTGTTTGCTCATGGTGATGAGCAGGAGGGCGATTTCATCAATGTCAAGATTACACAGCCGCAAACCTGGGTATTGAAGGGCGAGCGGGTTTAATAGACCGGAGGTATATCCATGGAACTTACGCCGATGATGCAGCAGTATCTGGCTACGAAGGAGCAGAATCCCGGAAGCATCTTGTTCTTCCGTTTGGGCGATTTTTACGAGATGTTTTTTGATGATGCCCGGATTGTCTCCAAGGAGCTGGGGCTGACCCTTACAAGCCGCAGCGGCAATAAAGACAAAGCGCCGATGTGCGGCGTACCGTATCATGCGGCGGAGACCTATATCAATAAGCTCGTGGGGCGCGGCTATAAGGTGGCGATTGCTGAGCAGATTGGCGACCCGAAGGCCAAGGGCCTCACGAAGCGCGAAATCATCAAGATCATCACGCCGGGTACGGTGCTCTCCGAGTCGGCGCTCAAAGATGCGCAGAACAACTACATCGCGCTGGTCTATGAAAAGAATGAAGATATTGTGCTCGCTGGCGCGGATATCTCCACGGGCGAGTGTTTCTATGGCATCTACACGGGGGGCAACCGCCTGCAGATGCTCTTGGATGAGCTCTACCGCCTTGCGATGCCGGAGCTCTTGGTCGTCGGCAAGCCGTCCTTTATGGACGCGCTCAAGGAGTTTACCGATTTGCGTCTGCCGAATTGCTCGTATACGCTGCGCGAGGAGATTTCGTGCGCCGTTGACGACCGCATCATCCAACATTTCGATGCGGCGACGCGGCCCGATAATCAGGAGGCCCGGGAGGCTGTCGCAACGCTTCTGGACTACCTCCATGAAACGGTCATGACGGATCTTACCCATCTGAACAAGCTCACCTATCTTGATGCGTCAGAGAATCTCGTTATCGATACGTATACGCTGCGCAATCTCGAAATCACGCGCAACCTGCGTGATGGCGGCAAGAAGGATACGCTCCTTGATGTGCTCGACTTCACCGAGACGGCCATGGGCAGCCGTCTGCTTAAAAAATGGCTGGAGTATCCGCTGTTGAATGTATTGCCGATAAACCGCCGTCTCGATGCGGTCGAGGAACTCACGCAGGATTTTGCCCTGCGCGGCGGCCTGCGGGCAGATTGCAAGGAAATCCACGATTTCGAGCGGCTGCTCACGCGTATTGAGGTCGGCACGGCCAATGCCCGCGACCTTATCGCGCTGAAGATTTCACTCATGTGCCTGCCGGGCATCCAGCAGCATATGGCAAATGTCAAGTCGCAGGTGCTTACGGAGTGCAAGGCGGGCATTCAGTCCTTTGATGCGCTCGTGGACCTTTTGCAGCGCTCGATTGTCGAGGAGCCGGGCATTTCGCTGCGCGAGGGTGGCATCATCAAATCCGGCTACAATGCCGAGCTTGACGAATACCGCCGCATTGCCCATGACAGCAAGGCCATGCTGCAGGAAATCGAGGAGCGCGAAAAGGAAGCGACGGGCATCAAGTCGCTGAAGATTGGCTACAACAAGGTCTTCGGTTACTATATCGAGGTGCGCCACAGCGGCACCGACCTCGTGCCCGACCGCTATATCCGCAAGCAGACCCTGGCCAATGCCGAGCGCTATATCACCGAGGAGCTCAAGGAATTTGAGACGAAAATCCTCGGTGCACAGGAAAAAATCGTGCAGATTGAGTACAATCTGTTCACCGAAGTCCGCGAGACCATCAAGGGCCAGCTGACGGAAATCCAGGCTACGGCTCACGAGATTGCGATTGTCGATGTGCTCACGAGCCTTGCGGAGGCTGCCAGCACCTATAACTATGTGCGCCCGCGCATGACAAATGATGGCGCCATCGACATAAAGGACGGCCGCCATCCGCTGGTGGAGCGCATCTTGACGCGGGATCTCTTCGTGCCGAACGATACGCGGCTCAACCATAACGACTGCGAAATCATGCTGATTACGGGCCCGAACATGGCCGGTAAGTCTACTTACATGCGGCAGGTGGCGCTGCTGACATTGATGGCACAGATCGGCAGCTTTATCCCCGCGCGCGAGGCAGCGATTTCGCCCGTTGACCGCATCTTTACGCGCATCGGGGCCAGCGATGACCTCGTCAGCGGCCAGAGTACGTTCATGGTCGAGATGAATGAGGTGGCGCAGATCCTGAAATATGCGACCAAGGACAGCCTCGTGATTCTCGATGAGATTGGGCGCGGCACGAGCACGTTTGATGGCATGAGTATCGCCCGCGCCGTTATCGAGCATATCGAAAGCAAGGTTCATGCCAAGACGCTGTTTGCCACCCATTACCATGAGCTTACGGACCTCGAGGACGATAAGGTCAAGAACTTCTGCGTGGCAGTCAAGGAACGCGGTACGCAGGTTTCCTTCCTGCGTCGCATCGTGGCTGGCTCGGCCGATAAGTCGTACGGCATCCATGTGGCACGGCTGGCGGGCCTGCCGAAGGCCGTGACGAAGCGGGCCGAGGATATCCTGGCCGCCCTGGAATCCGAGCAGGGGGCAGAGGTAGCCGCGGCGACTGCGCAGGTCGCAAGACCCGCGGAAAAGGCCGCTGAGGCGGACGCGATGATGGGCTCGCTGTTTGCGAGCAGCTTGAGCGACACTTTGTTGTCACTCGATGTTATGACCATGACGCCCCTTGAGGCGATGAATGAACTTTACAAACTGCAGGAGCAGGCAAAGAGGGAGGCTGGACAGGCATGAGTCTTATCCATGTTTTGGACGATAATACCATCAACAAGATTGCTGCCGGTGAGGTGGTAGAACGGCCGGCGTCGGTCATCAAAGAGCTGATAGAAAATGCGATGGATGCTGGCGCAAACCGTATCGAAGTCGAGATCATGGCCGGCGGCACCAGCTTCATGCGCGTTACCGACAACGGCATGGGCATGAGTATGGAGGATGCCAAACTTGCCATCCTTCGTCATGCGACGAGTAAGATTCGCGAAGTCGGCGACCTCAATACCATCGGTACGCTGGGCTTTCGCGGCGAGGCCCTGCCGACGATTGCCTCGGTCTCGCGCTTTACGATGCTCACGCGTCAAAAGGGCGATGACCTCGGCACGCGCGTCGATATCAGCGGCGGCAAGACGCCCGATATCATCGAGACCGGCTGTGGTCTCGGCACGACCATCAAGGTAGAGGATTTATTTTTCAACACGCCGGCGCGCAAGAAATTCCTCAAGACGAACCACACCGAGGGTTCGAAAATCAACGACTTTATCGTAAAACTCGCTTTGTCGCGGCCCGATATCGAGTTCCATTTCATCAACAACAACAAAGTGTCGGTTGTGACGCCAGGCAATGACAATCTGTTTGATACGATACAGGCCATCTATGGCGCAAATGTCGCCGATTCGCTATTGGCATTGAGCCTGGAAAGTGAAGAAGTCAAAATCAGCGGCTATATCACGAAACCGTCGCTGCTCAAGAGCAGCCGCGGCTGGCAGACCTGCATCGTCAACGGCCGCATTATCCAGAACCGTGCGATAGCCAAAGCCATCGACAACGCCTATAAGTCGTTGATTCCCAAGAGTGGGTTTCCGCTGGCCGTGCTCAAGATTGAGGTGCCACAACGCACGATTGATGTCAACGTTCATCCGCAGAAGAGCGAGATGAAATTCGAAGACGAGGGGCTTATCTTCAAGGCCGTTTACAAAGCGGTGCTCGACGCCATCCGTCCCGCGTCGGACCGCCGGCTCGGCGAAGTCGCAGCCGTCGTGGAAAAGCCGCGGCCCAACTATACGATGGAGCCCATGCATTTCGTGCCGGCAACGGAACCGGCACGACCGGTTTCCACGGCAGCTTATAGCCGTGACAGTGCTCCGCGCACGATTTACGAGGCCGTGCATCGGTCCGCAAGCCAGCCGTCGATTTCTTTTGCCACTGCTCAGGCTGAGCTTCAGCAGGCACGGCAGACGCATTACCCCGCCGTGGAATCACAGGAAACGGTCGCAGAAAGCACCAAGAGCTTTGGAACATCTGACCAGTCAATGTTGACAAGTCAAGCTGACAAGTCAGAGTTGACCGGTCAAATTGACTGGTCAGCAGCGGATCAGAATGGCGAAAATGCACCGCAGGCAGATGGCGATGGGCAGGCCCTGCTCGATGCTGATGGCACGATTATCCCGATTGGTCAGGTCGACCTTACGTATATCATCGCACAAGACGCCAAGGGACTCTATCTTATCGACCAGCATGCGGCACACGAGCGCATCTTGTTTGACAAGCTATCGGCGATGGCCGATGGCATCCCGTCCCAGCAGCTTTTGGTACATCAGCTGCTGACTTTTGACCGCAAGGAAGCCGCGCTCGTCGAGGAGAATAAAGAATTATTTGCCAAGCTAGGCTTTCACATGGAGTCGGCAGGAGATTTGGATTACCGTCTTATGGAGGTGCCGGCTGATGTGCCGGTCAGCGAGGCGGAGGACATCATCCGCGAAATCCTTACGGGACTTAATGAGATGCATGAGACGACGGCCAAGGAAATCCGCCAGCACTGCCTGGCGACGACGGCTTGCCGCGCTGCCATCAAGGCTGGTGAGGAACTCAATCTGCGGCAGATGCAAATCCTCTTGGAGGAGCTTTCGCATACGCCGTTCCCGTATACCTGCCCGCATGGACGGCCGACGATTTTGAAATTTTCCAGTGAGGATTTGGCCAAGATGTTCAAACGGACAGGCTTTGGCTTTTGATAAAGGGAGAGACTATGACAGATACTAAGCTTTCGGCGGCAGTTACGACGGCGCGCAAATGGAATGACGAGTCGATTGCGCTGGCCAAGGCGACGGCCGAAAAACTCGGCATTGCCTATGCGCCGCGTTTGCGTCTATCGGTCGATGAAGTGCGCGAACGCTATCACGTGGAGTTTGTCCTCGTGGCGAAGCAGGATTTATTGGTGCTCGACACGCCGCAGGGCGAGCTGTTCTTCCATCCGAATATGGCGCATCTGCGCCTCAAGAATATTCGCAAGGGCGATGGCGACCGCATGGCCGAGGCTATGGATTTAAAGCCTGGTATGTCTGTGCTTGACGGCACGTTAGGCTTTGGCGCCGACTCGATTGTCGCCAGCTTCGTCGTCGGTCCTGAGGGCAGTGTCACAGGACTGGAATCGCAGCCTCTTATCGAGGCCGTCGTGAGCCGTGGGCTTTCGCATTTTTCTGGCGATACCTGGCGCATCATCGAGGCTATGCGCCGTGTCAAAACGGTCTGCATGGATTCGCTGGACTATTTGAAAGGCCAGCCCGATAAATCGGTGGATGTGGTCTACTTTGATCCGATGTTCCGCCATCCTTTGATGGACAGTGTGAGCCTTACGCCGCTTCGTACGGTGGCCAATCACGCGGCGCTTACGCCCGAACATATCGAGGAGGCGCGCCGCGTGGCCCGCCACCGCGTCGTGTTCAAGGAAAACGCGCGCAGCGGCGAATTTGCACGGCTGGGCTTTACGCGCATTGAAGGCGGCAAATACAGCAAAGTGCATTACGGCGTCATGGCGCTGGATGAAGAATAAAATCGCATAGCATAAAACGGCTGCCCACAGGACTTACTGGTGGGCAGCCGTTTTTACATGGTGATGATAACGCGGTATATGGTATAGAAACAAGTGAAGTATAATAGCGTGAAGATGATGCGCTTGATGATGGGGACAGGAAAGAAGCGGAAGGTCAGCTGTCCTAGTAGGATGCCGCCGGCTAAGCCAGGCAATAGGTAGGTGAATTCGTTTAATGCTGGCAAAAGGTCCACACCGCCAAGGGTAAAGGTCGTTAGCGATACCAGGTTGGAGAAGAAAAAGAAACCGATGGAGGTGGCTCGCAGTTCCCGAGCGGTTATGGCGGTGCTGGTAAGGTACATGATGATGGGCGGCCCCGCCATGCCCGTGGTCATGGCCATGGTGCCAGCGGCAATGCCGGTGAACAGTGTATTGCGGGGGCTGATGGCAATCTGCTGCTTGCGCAGCTGCATGATGGTCAGCGAGAAGAGTATCACGACGCTGATGAGGATTTTCAGATAGTGGGCGGGAATGATGGCATAAATCTGATAGCCAAGGGGCTGCCCGATAATGGCGCCTAGCAGCAGATAGCCGATAAGCTTCCATTTGGCTTCGCGATGCAGCAGGATGGTCTGGGCGATGTTGCCGCAGGTAGCCAATAGAATCATGATGGGGATGACGAGCTTGGGATCGTAGAAGAACATTAAAAGCGGCGCTGCGACGATGACGAGGCCAAAGCCCGTGATGGATTGCAGGAAGGCTGCTAAGAAAACGCAGGCTAGTGGCGCCCAATGGAAGGAAAGGTTGATAAGATAGTCGTTCATAAATTACACCTGCCTTATGCTGATATATTCCCATTATACTACAGAAGCGGAATCGTTTTGACTTCTCGGATTCAATGAGGGTATAATAAATTTATTCACTAGGCAGTTATTTTTCGTGTCTTTCTGTGTGAATTTTAGCGGCCAGGAGGATTTCGATGATGCAGTTCAAATCCATACAATCACGGTTGACAACAATATTTATTGGCATTTCTTTTTTGACGATGCTGGCCTTGGGCAGTTGTGGTATTTATGGTGCGGTGCAGGAAAACGACCGCCTGATTGCAGAATACCGCCGGGACATGGAAGAAAGCGCTAAGCTTCAGCTCGAGTGGCAGACCCATTCGGCCTTAAGTGTCGTGGACAATTGCTATCAGGCGCAGCTTCGGGGGGAGTTTACCCAGGAGGAGGCCATGGAGCGGGCGGCGGATCTCATTCGCAATATGCGTTATGATAACGGGCAAGGGTATTTTACCATTGACACCGATCAGGGAGTTAATGTTGTTTTGCTTGGCAGTGATGCGGAGGGCAAATTGCGGATTGATGCCAAGGATCCCGAGGGGAACTATTACATCCGCGAGATGATTGAGCAGGCTAAGCAGGGCGGTGGGTTTTCGGACTTTATGTTTCCCAAGCCTGGTCTTCGGGAGCCGCTGCCCAAGCGCTATTATACGATGGAATTTTCTCCTTATCATTGGGTGATTGGCACGGGGATTTGGCTCGATCAGATTGATCGCCGTGTGGCTCAGCGTGAAAAGGCTTTTGTTCAGAATATGAAGGAACAAGTCATTCGCATGCTTACGGGAATCGTTCTGCTCGAAATCTTATTCGTTCTATTGGCAATCGTTGTCGGCCGCCGTTTGGGCTATCCCATTCAGGTGGCAACCAAGCGAATGCGTGAGCTTGGCAACGGCAAACTCAAGATGGATGCGCAAACTGAAGCAGAGATGCAGGAGCTTTTGAAGCGCAATGATGAATTTGGCGCTATGAGCCGGGCAATGAATGAAATGAATCAGAAGTTATACGACAACCAGCGTATCATCTTGCGCATGGCCCAAAATGATGCGTTGACGGGCCTTGCCAATCGGCGCCATTTCACGGAATATATTCAGCAATGTTCGGACGACACCATGTTTTCGCTGATTTCGTTAGACCTTGATCACTTTAAGGCGGTTAATGACAATTTCGGCCATCAAACCGGTGATGCGGCGCTTTTGATTTTTGCCGAAGTCTTAAAAAGTCAGTTCACGGATGCGCTTAATGTCCGCATGGGCGGCGATGAATTTCTCGTGGTGCTTACAGGAAGAGTAGACCATGGAGAGACGGAGGAACGCTTGCGGGCCTTTATGCGGCAATTAGTGGCTGTTTATCAGCAGGATGAAGGCCTAAAAGGCTTAACGGTCAGCGCAGGTATTGCTTATGCAGAGGAAAAGCCGGTACCCATTGAAGTGCTCATGAATCATAGTGATGAAGCGATGTATGCAGCCAAAGCTTGCGGCCGTTCCTGTTATCGCGTCTATCAAGAGGTCAGTAGCAACAAAGACATAAAAAATACGAAGGGGCTGTGAAATTACAGTTTATCGGTTAGAGTAGCCTTATTCGAAGCAGCTCTTCGCCACCGCTAGGGGCAGTGCCAACACTACGCGGGAGATGTTTTTCTAAACGAAATTTTTATCCTTAATTAAGCATCGAAAAAGTTGCAAAACGCGCTTCGCTTGAACGGTAGCAATTTTTCGACGAAAAGTGAGGATAAAAATTTCGTTCTTCACGAAAAACATCAAACGCTTCGTTTATGGCACTGCCCCTAGCGGCGGCTGAGGATGTGGCGAGTTTCGCAGGGCTACCCCCCCTCCGAGGGCGCAGCAATTCGTGCCGACTCTAACCTAGGCGGCGGGGGCCCCAGTACCATAAGCGTAGCCTTGACGTTCCGCGTGAAGCAAGAAATTTTTGCCTGCGTTCTCGTTGGAAAAGCAGTTTCGTCCAAGCGAAGCGCGTTTAACTGTTTTCCAACTCTTAATTAAAAGGCAAAAATTTCTTGTAGCGGGTTGTCACCGGTGGAGCGTTGGTACTGGGGCCCCGCCGCCGGCGACTTGCCTCGAATACGAACTGGGTAATACTCCCCTGCAAACTGTAATTTGTAGAAAGTGCGTGGATAAATTCATAGAAGCCTCCATAAGGTAGATGAATCCATCTTATGGAGGCTTCTATATTTTTATGCCAATATAAAGTTTTTTTTCCCAGTCCTTTTTGGCAAATAAAATTCGTTTACTTTAAGGCTGCTCCCTCTACAACAATCTGCAAGGCCCAGCGGGCGGCATCGTAGAGGTCTTTTTCTTCGATGTATTCATCCTTCGTATGGCAGTTTTCCATGCCGACCGAGAGGACGACCGTGGGGACACCGTAGGTGTTGAAGTGGTTGGCATCGGAGCCACCGCCGGATTCTTCCAATTTTACCGGGAAGCCGAGCTTTTTGGCAGCCTGGCTGGCAAGCTTTATGGCGGGGCAGTCCTTAGCGAGCTCGTAGGGGCCGTAGTCCGGACTTACCTCGGCGGTAATCTGGCAGCCCGTGGCGGCAGCCCCTTGAGTGAAGTGGTCGATGATGTCCTGGGTAATCTTGTCGAGTTTTTCTTTGTTGCGGCTGCGGCTCTCGTAGTAGATGTCACAGGTATCGGCAACGACGTTGGTGGCACTGCCACCGACAATCTTGCCGACGTTGCAGGTTGTCTCTTCGTCGATGCGGCCCTGCGGAGCAGTAGCCAGCAATTTTCCCGCAGCGATGATGGCATTATTGCCAGCCTCAGGGGCGACGCCAGCGTGGGCGGCCTTACCCTGGATACGGATATGCAGCTGGTTCTTGCCTGGAGCCATGAACGTCATGCAGCCGGGATGATTATGCGTATCGAGCGTGTAGCCGATATCGGCATGCAGGAGGCTCGTGTCAAGATTCTGTGAGCCGTGGACGCCGTTTTCCTCAGCAATCGTGAAGACGACCTGCAGTGGGCCGTGGGGAATCTTTTGCTCGCGCAGCTGCCGTAACGTTTCGAGGATGGCTGTGACACCGGCTTTGTCGTCGCCGCCAAGAATTGTCGTGCCGTCGGAACGGATGATGCCGTTTTCGCGGATGGGATGAACGCCAGCACAGGGTTCGACGCAGTCCATGTGGGCCGTAAGCATGATGATTGGCACTTTGCGGTGCGCTTCGTCCGAGGCCGGGAAATCCGCTACGAGGTTGCCGCAGTTGCCGCCGAGTTTTTCGCCGGCGTTATCCTCATGCACGGTACCGCCAAGTGCCGTCAGGCGTTTGGTCAGGATATTGCCAATCTCACGCTCGTCGTGGGTAGAGCAGCGTACCTGTACGAGTTCGAGAAACTCGGCAAGTACGCGGGCTTTATTGATCGTGTCAGACATGAAAAGACTTCCTTTCTAGGGGAACCTGCTTTAGAGCAGGAACATCAGCACAATAGCTGCAGCCAGGCATGGCAGTGCATTGCGTTTGGATACTTCAATCGGATTGACTTTGGCAAGACCAGCGCAGATGATGGCGGCGCCGGCAACTGGGGACATCGAGCGGCCCATGGCACCAGCAATCTGTGCTAGTGAGCCTAAATCCATAATCGTCATACCGAAGTGCTCGGCAAATGGGGTAACGGCACCGTTAAAGGCAAAGGCCGCGGCATCGCCTGAGCCGGAGATGACAGCGATGAAGAATGGGCCAAACGTGCCGGCGGCCGCTGCAATCGAAGAAGAGCCTTTCATGAGGTCGGTGAGCGCGCCCGTAAGGCCGACGGCCGTCATACCAGTCGTGAACACGCTGGCACAGACGATAAGACCGATAACATCGCTATAGGCTTCGCCCATACCTTTGAAGAAGTTGCGGCAAACTTCTTGCGCATCGCTCCAGGTGACCAAAAGACCAAGAATGACACCGATGAGCATCGAAAGCGGTACGCTGATTTCTGGCAGGATGCCAATCTGTTTGGAACCTAAAATCAAGAGAAACAAGGGAACCAGTGGAACCAACGCGTGAATGGGATTGACCTTGAAATCTTCAAAACTGAGTTTTTCATCCGCCTGCATCTTGGCGAGATAAATCTGGCTGCGTTTATCCGAGGCACCTTCATTGCGCAGCATGGCGTAAAGCGTCAACATAATGACACAGGCAATCGATGCGAGGATAGCAGCCGGAGTCTCGTTGATGATGACAGTCATCATATCCGTGCCGGCAAGGTCAGCAACAAATGGATTGTGCGCATTGCCCGGGCTGATAGCACTGCCCCAAGTACCAGCCAGTACCGTAGCGGCAGCCATAGCCGGATGGACGCCGGCAGCAATCAAGGTGGGGATAAGGATACTTCCCACGGCTGCTGCGCAGCCCGATGCCGAAGGAATCGCCAGACTGATCCACCAGGTCAGCAGGAAGGCCAGCGGAACGAGCAGTGCGCGTCCCTTGTGCAGAACGGTGGAGATGGATTGAACCAAATGCTGGTCACAATGGGTGAGTTTCATGACGTAAGAGAAACCCATGACCGTACAGATTGTCGGGACCAGCGAGTTGTTTACCATGGCTTTCGTGAAGGCCTTCATAACATCGCCGGGAAGGCCGCCAATCAGACACATGATGAGACCAGCGCAGAAAAGCACCAATCGGGCTTCGTACTTTTTCACAATCAGTACGAACGTGAGAATTACCAGTATTGCTCCTGCAATTAACATGATAAAACCTCCTATATTAAATGTTTTTGACAAAATAATTATACTATGAATAATATTTATCACACAATACCGACTAATAATATATTTGCAGACTCATGATGGATGCTGTTTTTAAGGAATTTGTAATCCTGTAACAATGTGCCAGCTTTTCCAGTTGCATAATCAAAGGCGGAATGCTAAAATAGAAAAGAATGATTTGATCGGATACGTGTTTTAGGACACGAAGTATTTTCATTTTTTACTTTTGTTCGGACTATAATTGCGTCTTGCAATAGATATAAAATAATATTTTGGAGGTGTAATTTTTGGCTAAAGGAGCACAAAAACTACAGATTATTCCCTTAGGCGGTCTGGGGGAGATTGGCAAAAACATGACCGTTGTCCGTGTGGATGATGAGATTCTCGTTATTGATTCGGGCTTGATGTTCCCAGAAGAAGATATGCTGGGCATCGATCTCGTTATTCCGGATATCAGTTATCTGTTGGAGAATCGCGACAAAATCAAGGCGATTGTTCTGACTCATGGACACGAGGACCATATCGGCGCGCTGCCGTATGTCCTCAAACAGATCAATGTACCAGTCTATGGTACGCGTTTGACGCTGGGAATCCTTGAGGGGCGTCTCAAGGAGAACGGCGTCGATTCTAGCAACCTGCATTCGGTCATGCAGGGCGACATTATCAATGTGGGCTGCTTCAGTGTTGGCTTCATCCGTGTCAATCATTCAATTCCAGATGCCGTCGGTCTTTCCATTAAAACACCGGTGGGCATGATTGTTCATACGGGGGACTTTAAACTGGACTATACGCCGATTGATGGCAAGATGACGGATTTCCGTCGCTTCTCAGACCTTGGCAACCGCGGGGTACTGCTCATGATGGCAGATTCTACGAATGCCGAGCGTGCCGGTCATACGCCGAGCGAGAGCACGGTAGGAGCATCCTTTGACAAGGCGTTCCACAATGCTCGCGGTCGCATCATCGTGGCGACTTTCTCCTCGAACGTTCACCGCATTCAGCAGGTCGTAGATACGGCTGTGCGCTATAAGCGTCGGGTTGCTGTCTTGGGACGCAGCATGGTAAATGTCGTGAATATTTCGCTTGAACTTGGCTATATCACTTGTCCGGAAGGAACCTTTATCGATATCGATGAAATCAATAACTTCCGCTCCGAGCAGGTAGTCATTGTCACTACGGGCAGTCAGGGCGAGCCAATGTCGGCGCTGACGCGTATGTCGGCTTCGGACCATCGCAAGGTTACGATTGTGCCGGATGATACGGTCATCATCTCGGCAACGCCGATTCCGGGCAATGAAAAACTGGTTTCCAAGACGATTGACAATCTCATGCGTCTTGGCGCAAATGTCGTATATGGACGCGATAAGGGCGTCCATGTATCTGGTCATGCGAGCCAGGAAGAACTCAAACTCATGCACAATCTCGTGCGTCCGAAGTTCTTCATTCCGGTTCATGGTGAGTATCATCATTTGGTACAGCATGCGAAATTGGCGCAGAGTCTCGGCATGCCGAAAGACCATATTTTCATGGGTGAGAATGGCACGGTTTTCGAGTTCACCCGTGATAAGGGCACGGTTGCCGGCAAGGTAACGGCTGGTATGGTTATGGTCGATGGACTCGGTGTTGGTGATGTCGGCAACATCGTCCTGCGCGATCGCCGCCAGCTGTCGCAGGATGGTATCCTGATTGTCGTCGTTACGATGGATAAAGCCAGCAATACGGTCGTCGCTGGTCCGGATATCGTATCCCGCGGATTTGTCTATGTTCGCGAATCCGAAGCGCTGATGGACGAAGCCAAGGCTCGTGTAGAGCAGGCGCTTGACCGCTGTGAGGATGAAGGCGTCAAGGAGTGGGCCGCAATCAAATCCAATGTTCGCGATGCCCTCGGCCGTTATCTCTTCGAGAAGACGCGTCGTCGTCCGATGATTTTGCCAATCATCATGGAAATTTAATTAATGACAAGGCAATTAATCCCTCTGGTTTGATATGCTCCCCTTATGAGAGACAGTAAAAAATAAAACTGTCATCATAGGGGGAGTTTTTCATGCCTCATAAGCAAAAAGCAACAGCAGAAGAGAAAACCAGAGTTACCCAGAAATGCCTCTCAGGTAGAATGACACGTAGTGAAGCAGCAGCATTATTACAAGTAGATATCACTACCATTAGCGATTGGATAGATCAGTACGAATCTGAGGGCCCCTCAGCTTTTTTGTCGCGTGAACGCAATCGTGTTTATACAGCAGAACTCAAAACTCGGGCCGTTATCAGTTATTTGAATGGTGAAGGCAGTTTGCGGGATATATGTCGCAAATATGCTATCCATAACAAATATCAGTTGCGAGATTGGATAAGGGTGTATAATGCTCATGGAGAATTTAACTCCAGAAAACATTCAGGAGGCGGAAGCTACATGAGCAAAGCACGCAACACCACACAGGAAGAACGCCTGCAAATCGTCCAGGAATGCCTGGCTTCAGATAAAAACTACGTCGAAATAGCCAAGAAATACAAGGTAAGCTACCAACAGGTACGGACTTGGACTTTGCGTTACATAGAACTTGGCGAGTCCGGTCTGGAAGACCGCCGTGGCAGGCGTAAGAAAGACCAGACGCCCCGCACGGAACTGGAAAAGGCTCAGATTGAAATCAAAAAACTGAAACATCAGCTGTATATGGCTGAGATGGAGCGTGACCTGTTAAAAAAATTGAACGAATTGGAGAGGGGGGAATTCTTGGACAAGTAAGGCGTCTTCGTTCCTACAAGGCTATACGGGATTGCCATCAGGAAAAAGATTATCCCATAGATGAATTGTGTAATTTGCTGAATGTATCGAGGTCAGCCTATTACAAATGGGCAGCTGGGAAGATCAGCGACAGGATTCGGGAAAACAAAGCCATTGCTGAACTGGTGGAAAAAATCCACAATGAACGCCCGGACAAGGGCTATCGCCGCATAAACGATGACCTTCGGCACGACCACGGCATTCATGTAAATGACAAGCGTATCCTTAGGATATGCCGAAAGAAGAGCATTAAATCCACCATTAAATACCGCAGCCACGGCTGCACCAGACGTGCGAAGAATCCTCAATACATCGCAGAAAACATTCTTTCTCGCAAATTCCATGCCGATACTCCAAACGAGAAATGGTTGACCGATGTGACCGAATTCAAGTGGTATGAGGATTCTGTTGTGCATAAACTGTACCTAAGTG
>NZ_JNKI01000034.1 GCF_000702005.1 Selenomonas sp. ND2010
GAGCATAACGACAACCCGTTGGTATTCAAGACCTTTGACAAGGCGGTAAAAGCCAATCCGGATGCCCGTCCGCTGTTCCACAGTGATAGAGGCTTTCAATATACGAACAGGAATTTCCACCACAAACTGGAAAAACAGGGAATGACGCAAAGCATGTCCCGCGTAGCCCACTGCATTGACAACGGGCCTATGGAAGGATTCTGGGGCATCCTTAAGCGGGAGATGTACTACGGCAGACGTTTTACCAGCAAGTGTGAACTTATGCGTTCGATTGAAGCATACATTCATTATTACAACCACAAACGTGTGCAACGTAACCTTGGTATCTTAACACCGATAGAGAAACACACCTTGTATTTAGCCGCATAAAAAAGGCCGACAGACAAATCTGTCGACCAAAGAAATCTTATATTTTTTTATTGTCCTCTTGACGGGGAGCAGTTCACTGGTGGATGTACCAGTTTTTCTAAGCCTCTTTTTTATAGGTATTTTAACAGCCACGAAATCGTGAAGAAAATAATCAGGATAGACGTGAACATTTCGATGGATTGGCGGCTGCGGTCCTGCTCGTAATGTTTTTCAAAATCATTGACAGCTTTGAGGTAGCAGTTCATTGTCATGACGGAAAGTTCGTTGACGGTTTTGCGCGGGGTATCCTTCGTTTTCCACTGCTGGATGTCGTTTTGCTCCACCAAGCGGAAAAGCCCGATAAAACGAAGTTTTTCGCGGCGGTAGGAACTGCGCAACTCGAAGGCATTAATTGCCACCAGACCAAAGTTTATCCAGGTTCCGGCGGTAAAACCAACTTGAAGCAGGTCGATAAAGGTTACCGACAGGATGAATAGATGTAAAAGCCAGATATGACGCAATGCAACACGCAAAAAAAGCAATTTGGGCATATGGCAGGGATCCCCAGGCCATAAGATATAAACGGACCGAAACATAAAATCACTCCTTTGGATACTAAGTCCATTATAAGGTAGTAGCCGAAGGAGCGTCAAGTTCCGGCAGGTTACAGTTGTGCCTGCGGTTCGTGATTCATTCCTTCGGAATTATCACTGGGGGTGTCGCTTTCGGCCAGGCCCTGCTCTTCTTTCAACATGGCATTATCCTGCATGCGCACAAAGGGATAATAGACAATGGTCGACATGATAATCGTGGCAAGCTGGACGACGGCACCCTGCCAGCCGTTTAAGAGGAAGCCGGCGATGATAGGCGGTGCAGTCCAGGGGACTTGTACGGCACTGAATGGCGCCATAAAGCCAATGACAATAGAAACATAAGTCATGACCAGCGCAATCAGTGGTACGAGTACAAAGGGAATTAGCAGGTACGGGTTAAAGACAATCGGCAGGCCAAAGATAATGGGTTCGTTGATATTGAAGAATCCCGGGACGGTGGCAAGTTTCGTCAGGGATTTGAGTTGAGAGGATTTGGCAGAAAGCCAGCTGGCAATCAGCAGTCCGAAGGTCAGGCCGCAGCCACCGGTTTTGACCATGAAGTCGACCTGGCAGGTGATGATTTTGGCATCGGGATTGCCCGCGAGCTGCATGCCCATGTCCAGAATATGTTGGTTGTCGAGGGAATTGGCAATGAGGATGGGGCTTACGACGCCGCCAACGACGTTCGGGCCATGGATGCCAGCCCAGAATAGAATGCTCTCAAGGGCTTCGATGATCGAGCCACCAACCAGCGTATCGGAGAGACCCTGCAGTGGGGTCTGGATAATTTTGAAAATGAGTTCCGGCAGTGTCGTAGCCCCGAGATAATGGCAAATGCCGTAGAGAAGAGAAGCTCCCGTAAAGAGTACCATACCTGGCGTCAGTGCCTCAAAGGCTTTGGCAACGCCACCGGGAACAGCATCCGGCATTTTGATGCCGATGTGATGCTTTTCGCAGTAGCAGAAAACCCAGGAGGCGGCAAAGCTTACGAGAATCGCTGTGATGACGCCGTTACTGCCGGCCCAGGCCTTCGGGATGATGTCGCCGACGGTTTCACCGGCTTTGGTGGTCAGCGAGGGCGGCAGGAGAATCAGGAAGGTCGAGAGCGAGAGGATGGAGGCCATGATGGCATCGCAGCCTTCAGATTCGACGTATTTATACGTGACGGCGAGTACGACGATTAGCGCGAGTACACTAAAGGTGCCGCCAGCTACGGCGTTGAGCGGAGCTGTCCAGTCAGGTCCGAACAGGCTGGCCATGAATTCTGGATAGCCGGGAATCGGCAGGTTGGCGAGCAGCAGGAATACCGAGCCGCATACCGTAAACGGAGTCGTCATGATAAAGCCATCACGCAGGGCGGCTACCGCTCGAATTTCGGCGAAGCGTCCCATGAAGTCGACAAACTTGTCAAATAGTTCTTGTTTCGTCATGTTAATCCTCTCTTTCCAGGTGATACGAGAAATGATTCCTTGATGTGTCTTACTATAGCATGGTGATTGGTATTGATTCAACGGATTAACGAGAGATTGAGGCGATGGTTTAAGAGAAGCAATAAAAAGAGCGAAACAATTGTAACAATGCTTCGCTCTTTGGCAGGAAACAGGAGAAAATATTTGGCTTTACTGAGTGCTGAGGTCTTCGCCGTTGGTGGCGATTACCTTTTGGTACCAATAAAATGATTTTTTGCGGAGCCGTTTAAGCGTGCCACGTCCTTCATTATCTTTGTCGACATAAATGAACCCATAGCGTTTTTCCATTTCACCGGTGCCTGCGGATACGAGGTCAATAGGGCCCCAGGGACAATATCCCCAGAGGTCTACGCCGTCTTCATCGATGGCTTTTTTCATTTCCTCAATATGGGCTTTGAAATAAGCAATGCGGGCGTCATCCTGGATTTGTCCGTTCGCGTCAGGTTCCTCGTGGAGACCAATGCCGTTTTCGACGATCATCAGTGGCAGTTCATAGCGTTCCTGCAGGGTGTTGAGCATGATGCGCAGTCCGGTGGGGTCAATCGGCCAGCCCCAGTCGGATTTCTTGAGATAGGGGTTGTCGATGCCGGTGGCGAAGCCGCCCTGCAATTCTTGGAAGCGGCTCGGATCGCCAGAAGTGGCAGAACTCATGTAATAGCTGAAGGCAAAGTAATCGACGGTACCCTGCTGAAGCGTTTCCAGGTCGCCTTCTTCGATTTCGATGTTGTAGCCCTTGTTTTCCCATAGTTTTAAAATGTAGGAAGGATAATGGCCGCGGGCCTGGACATCGCCGAAGAAATAGCTCTTGTCCATTTCTTTGATCGCTGCCAGTTGGTCGGCGGGATTGCAGGTTTCCGGATAACAAGGCCCCATGGCCAGCATGCAGCCGATTTGGAAGTCCGGATTGATGATGTGTCCCTCGATTATGGCTTTGGCTGAGGCGACGAACTGATGATGCGCGACTTGATAGAGAACGGCGTATTTGTCTTCGCCTTCCTGGTAAAGTACACCGGAGTTCGTGAAAGCCATAAAGGGAACATTGACTTCCCGCTGATTGTTGATTTCGTTGAAGGTCATCCAGAATTTGACTTTATCTTTGTAGCGTTTGAAGCAAGTCACCGCAAAGCGGACGAAGAAATCCACCAGTTTGCGGTTGCGCCAGCCGCCGTATTCTTTCACCAGATGATAGGGCATCTCGAAGTGGGAGAGGGTGACGACTGGTTCCATGCCGTTTTTGTGCATTTCGTCAAAGAGGTCGTCATAGAATTTGAGCCCTTCTTCGTTTGGTTCTAATTCATCGCCCTGCGGGAAAATGCGTGTCCAGGCAATGCTGGTGCGGAAACATTTGAAGCCCATTTCCCCGAGCATGGCTAAATCTTCTTTATACGTATGATAGAAATCAATGCCTTCGTGGTTCGGGTAGTTTTTGCCCGGAATGACACCGTCGGTGATTTCACGTGGGACGCCGTGGCGTCCTGCGGTCATGACATCTGCAACGCTGACGCCTTTGCCGCCTTCCTGCCAGCCACCTTCGAGCTGATGCGCAGCAACGGCGCCGCCCCATAAAAATCCTTTTGGGAAACCCATACTATTACCTCGCTTATTTGTCCGTTAGTTTTTGTTCCAGAGATTCGATGCGTTTATAGGCATCGATGAATTCCAAGGCGATGGTTTTAAAGCCCTCGGCACTCATGAGCTGGTCCTCCGCATGCAGAATCAGCAGGGAAAGAGTGCTGCCTGGCCCGTCCTGTGCTTCTTGCGTCAGCAGATTGGCATGCGCGTCATGTCCTTCCACGAACATTTCATCACCTTCTGCAATTAGCGATTCGGCCTTGGCAAAATTTCCTTTTTTGGCTTCCTGGATTGCCTCGATGTAGCTGCTGCGGGCAGAGCCAACCGAAGAGATAATCTGGAATGCCGTGAGTTCAAGTCCTTCCATGGCGACACCTCACGCCATGAGACTCTGGGCATATTTCAGTACACCGGCACCATCCATGCGGCCGTACATGCGCATGTCGATGGCATCGACAGGGATTCCAGGGCAGAGTTCCGCAATTTTATTTTTCTGGAAGCGGACCTGGGGGCCAAGGAGGATGACATCGGCATCGGATGCCTTGGCATTTGCCTCAGAAGTCGGATACGCGGCAATCGAGCATTCGTAGGATTCAGCAGCCGCCGCTTCCTGCATTTTCTTGACCAGCATGCTGGTGGACATTCCGGCAGCACAAAGCAATACAATCTTTTTCATGATAATCTCCCTTTCTAAATTGGATTCCTTTTCAAGACATGTTCACTATAACATAGCGTTTGTTATCGTTTCAATACGTTTGACACATCTTGGTAGTTTGTTTTGAATTATTGCAATAAAAAAGTGAAACACTTGAAACAGCGTTTCACTTTGCCGTAGGTTAACGGAAATAGGTGTTGGCAGCGGTACTGAGGCCAAGCAGCAGACAAAAGACCATGATGCCGCCCGCAAAGTAGGCAACGCAGATTTTAAACTTGCGTTCCGCATAGTAGCCTTTGATGTTGGTCCAGACGACATCAGCGGTGACCATGAGTACAATAAAGCAGCTGATGTGAACAATGTTGCGCAGAATATCCATGAATGTAAACTCCTAATCAATAGAGGTGATAGACTTTCCAAGGGATTTGGTCGACGCGGATGGTCTTTAGAAAGTCGACGATATCTTTTCGTCCATAGTAATGTGGGGTGCCATTATTATCCTGACTCATGAGGATGATAGGCATATTGGGGAAGAACTGTGAAAGTTCCTGGCGTGTCTTGATGAGGCGGGTGGTGTACATGGTTACCGATTGTTTGACGGCAATGACGGCAAAGGTGACGCCTTGCTCAATGATGACCGCACCATGAATATTCATAGAATCCTCCTTTCTGACAAGTCAAGGAATCCGACTGACTTGTCAATTTATCACTTATATTGTAGCAAAGGGAAAAAAACGCATCAAGAGAAAAAATGTTCGCTAAAAGTATTGCAAGAATAAATGTTCTATGCTAAGATAAGAACGTGGATTTGACAAAAATATGTTCGAAGAAAACATGTTTTACATACTTTCTCTTGGGAGGTTTACGATGATGAAGAAAAAACTTTTGTGGATTGCTGCGCTGGTGTTGTTGCTGGCTGTTGTTTCCCCGTTTGATCTGACGAATGAATACCTTCGCGCGGGGGACTTCGATACGGTGATCGTCAAGCAAAATGACAGCGTTTGGACGCTGGCCCGTCGCTATACGACGGATGAGACGCACGCGATGGATTTGCAGAAGGCTATCATCGAAGTAAACGGCCTCGAGCCAGACGGCAGCAACCTTAGGGTGGGGCAGCGGCTTCAAGTCCCCGTTCTAAAAAAAACAACGGGTACGCAAATGGCGGAAAAATAATCCGTAAATCCCTTGACAGAAGTGGGGAAGACTTCTATAATAAGGGACATCAAAGCAAAGACGAAGACACGACGGCAGAGACGCGTCTCTAAGAGAAGGATGCATTTGGTGCGAGCATCCCGGGATAGCGGCTGCAGCCACCACTTCGGAGCTGTTTTGCTGAAGCCTTAGGGTGGGTAGGCAGGACCGGAGACTTTTCCGTTATCAAAGACTGAGTGGCTTTCCTACTGGAGGAGAGCAATTTGGGTGGAACCACGATGCGTTAGCTTCGTCCCTATCTAGGGGCGGAGCTTTTTTTATTTCAAGGAGGGTTTTTCATGTTAAAGATTACGCTCAAAGACGGCGCAGTCCGCGAAGTCGAGGAAGGCAAAAGCATCCTCGAATTTGTCAAAGAAGTAAGCAACAGCCTGGCCAAGAAAGTCCTGGCTGCTAAAGTAGATGGTGAGACGAAAGACCTCACGACGGTCCTGACGAAGGACTGTCAGGTAGATTTCCTGACGTTTGAAGAGGCCGATGGCCGCTGGGCACTGCGCCATACGGCTTCCCATATCCTCGCGCAGGCCGTAAAACGCCTCTATAAAGACCAGAATGTCAAGCTGGCTATCGGCCCGGCTATCGACAATGGTTTCTACTACGATATCGATATGGATAAGCAGCTCGGCGAAGCTGACCTCAAGGATATCGAAAAAGAGATGAAGAAAATCGTCAAGGAGAACCTCAAGCTCGAGCGCAAAGAAGTCAGCCGTGCCGAGGCTCTCAAGATGTTCGAGGAGATGGGTGAAAGCTACAAAGTCGAGCTCATCAACGACCTGCCGGAAGATGCATTGATTACGCTTTACACGCAGGGCGAGTTCACGGATCTCTGCGCTGGCCCGCACGTCGTATCCACGGGCAAGGTCAAGGCTCTGAAACTCCAGAGCGTTGCCGGTGCTTACTGGCGCGGCAGCGAGAAGAACAAGATGCTCCAGCGCATCTATGGTACGGCTTTCGAGAAACAGGCTGACCTCGATGAATACCTGCACATGCTCGAAGAAGCAGCCAAACGCGACCATCGCAAGCTGGGCAAGGAGCTCGACCTCTTCAGCCTGCATGAGGAAGGCCCGGGCTTCCCGTTCTTCCATCCGAACGGCATGGTTGTCCGCAACGAGCTCATCAACTACTGGCGTGAAGTCCATCGCCGTTATGGCTACCAGGAAATCAAGACGCCGATGATCATGAACCGTAAGCTCTGGGAGACTTCCGGTCACTGGGATCACTACAAAGAGAACATGTACTTCACGCAGATTGACGGTGAGGACTATGCGGTAAAACCGATGAACTGCCCGGGTGGCATGCTGGTCTACAAATCCCACCAGCACAGCTACCGTGACCTGCCGCTGCGCCTCGGCGAGCTCGGTATCGTTCACCGCCATGAGCTCTCGGGTGCGCTGCACGGCCTGTTCCGCGTCCGCAACTTCACGCAGGATGATGCGCATCTGTTCCTGACGCCGAATCAGATCGAGGAAGAGATTCAGCATACGATTGACTTGTTCGATGAAGTCTACAGCACGTTCGGCCTCACGTATACGGCTGAGCTCTCCACGCGTCCGGAGGACTCCATGGGTTCGGATGAAATCTGGGAGAGTGCAACGGAAGCCTTGCGCAATGCGCTCGAGCATCGCGGCCTCAAATACGTCATCAACGAAGGTGACGGTGCGTTCTACGGCCCGAAAATCGACTTCCATCTGCGCGATTCCATTGGCCGTACGTGGCAGTGCGGTACGATTCAGCTCGACATGCTGATGCCGGAGAAATTCGACCTCACGTATGTCGGTGAGGACGGCGAGAAACATCGTCCGGTCATGCTGCATCGCGTTGTTTACGGTTCGATTGAGCGCTTCATTGGCATCCTCATCGAGAACTATGCCGGCGCCTTCCCGACGTGGCTCGCACCAGTACAGGTCCGCATCCTGCCGATTACGGAGAAACATGCGGACTACGCTTATGAGCTCAAGAAGAAAATGTTCGATTTGGGCCTGCGCGTAGAGGTAGATGACCGCAACGAAAAGGTCGGCTACAAGATTCGCGAGAGCCAGGTCAAGAAAACGCCGTACACGCTCGTTGTTGGTGATCAGGAAGTTGCCGATAAGACGGCAGCTGTCCGCAAACGCGGCGTACAGGAAAGCGCGACGATGAAGATTGATGACTTCATTGCCTATGTACAGGAAAAAATCGCTAGCAAAAGCGAAGAATTTTAATTGATTCGGTAACAGAAATGACCGGTCAGATTGCTGTCTGTTGACATGTCAATCTGACCGGTCATTTTTATGCCGTAAAAAAGACCTGCAAGCAGGTTCATTCGAACTAACTTGCAGGTCTTTTGCTTTTTAAGCAGCCATCAAAGACAAATTATTTTGCGTTGATGAGCTCAAGGATTTCCGGTGCACGGCCGTCGGAACCGAGAACCTCTTTGATTTTGTGCTCAACGAGCTCTTTGATGTAGGAGCGGCCATCAGCAACATACTGACGCGGGTCGAAGTGCTCCGGATGAGCCATGAAGTGCTCACGGATACCAGCCGTAAGAGCCAGGCGCAGGTCGGAGTCGATGTTGATTTTGCAAACTGCGGATTTAGCAGCCTTGCGGAGCTGATCCTCAGGAATACCAACAGCATCATCGAGTTTGCCGCCGTTGTCGTTGATGATTTTGACGTATTTCGGAATAACGGAAGAAGCACCGTGGAGAACGATCGGGAACTCCGGAATCTTCTTCTCGATTTCAGCCAGGATGTCGAAACGGAGCTCAGGCGGTACGAGAACGCCATCAGCATTGCGCGTGCACTGCTCCGGTTTGAATTTGAATGCGCCATGGGACGTACCAATAGCGATTGCGAGGGAGTCAACGCCAGTCTCTTTGACGAATTCCTCAACCTCTTCCGGCTGCGTGTAAGCTGCCTCGTGAGCAGCAACCTTTACATCATCCTCGATACCAGCAAGTTTGCCGAGCTCAGCCTCAACGCAAACGCCATGCTCATGAGCGTAAGCAACAACTTCCTGCGTACGTTTGATGTTCTCTTTGAAGTCATAGTGAGAACCATCGAACATTACAGACGTGAAACCGTCATCGATGCAAGCTTTGCAAGTTTCGAAATCAGCGCCATGGTCGAGGTGCAGAGCAACTGGAATATCGTTGACTTCCAGAGCAGCCTCAACGAGGTGACGGAGATACGGGCCCTTGGCATATTTGCGAGCACCGGCAGATGCCTGCAGGATAACCGGGGAGTTCAGCTCAGCAGCTGCTTCCGTGATACCCTGTACAATCTCCATGTTGTTGACGTTGAAAGCACCGATAGCGTAACCGCCCTCGTAAGCTTTCTTGAACATTTCTTTAGTACCGACTAATGGCATTTTTCATTACCCCCTAAGTAATTTGTTCATGAAATGAACTTGAACTAGACTCATTATATCATAGAAAAGAGTTATGGTGTATACTCCAACAGCAAATTTTTGAAAATTCCTTTAAACTGATACAAAGCAATAGTAAGGCCTTAGGCTCTGGTCATAAATCCGACACAATCCGGCCCATATCCGATGGCAAAGGTGCGGTAACCACGATGTCTTCTCCGGTCATAGGATGGGTGAAGCTCAGCCGAAAGGCATGGAGAGCCTGACGAGAGATAAGATCCCTGCTGCCGCCGTAGAGGTCGTCACCAATCAGCGGATGTCCCAGATGGGAAAGATGGACGCGGATTTGGTGAGTACGGCCGGTTTCGAGCACTAGATGGATAAGAGAGAGTTTATGGTTGCTCTTTACGGTATCGTAGTGGGTTCGTGCCTCTTTGCCGTCAGGGGCTACTTTGCGCAGGATGATGCTGGGCAAAGCCCGGGCAATCGGGGCATCGATGGTACCAGCTGGCGGTGTAAGCTCACCAGGAATCAGTGCCAGATATTCGCGATGGAATGTCTTGACGCCCTTAGGCGAGAGTTTGAACTGGATTTGTGGCTGCTTAGCAATCAGCACTAGTCCGCTGGTTTCGCGGTCAAGGCGGTGAACAGGATGGAAAGCATGAGCTTCTTTTTGTTGCATATAATGGAACAAGATGGCGTTACCTAATGTTCCATGTGGTTCCTGTGTCGTAGGATGGACGAGTTGGCCGGCCGGTTTGTTGACGACCAGCAGCCAGTCATCTTCATAGCGGATATCAAGGGGAAGAGCTTCGGGGGTGATGTTGCTGGGCCGAAGGATATCGTAGGTTACTACATCGCCGTTTTTTAGTTCCGTGCGGGCGGCGTTTACGAGCTGCCCGTTGACCTTGAAGGTTCCCGAGTGTTTGATTCGTTTCCAAATGGTATTGGATATGCCTTGTGTTTGCGTGAGAAAAGCCCTGGCAGGCATAGATTCCAGGGCTTTTGGCAAAGTCACGATAAGTTTTGTCATAAATCCTTTATCAATCGTTGAATTTTTCGTGGCGCAGCATAGCGATGAGTCGGAAGGCTATCGACAGGATGATGGCAACGACCGTAGCAAGGCTCATGCCTTTGAGCGTAACCGTGCCAATCGTAATGCTGGCGGTGGAGACGCCGAGGCCGAGTACGATGGCCGTGAGCATCAGATTGATGGGCTTGTTGTAATCAATCTTGCTCTCAGCCAGTACACGGATACCGGACGCGGCAATGACGCCGAAGAGCAGCATGGATACACCGCCCATTACTGGCGTTGGGATGCTCTGGATGATGGCAGCGAGTTTGCCAAGGCAGGAAAGGGCGATAGCAAAGACTGCAGCACCGCCGATGACCCAGGTGGAAAATACTTTGGAAATAGCCAGGACGCCGATGTTTTCTCCGTAGGTGGTGTTTGGCGTGGAGCCAAAGAAACCAGAAATGATGGTCGAAATGCCGTTGCCGAGAATGGACCGGTCAAGACCTGGGTCCTTCGTGAGGTCTGAGCCCACGATGTTGCCCGTGACAATCAAATGACCGACATGTTCGGCGATGACGACAAGGGCTGCCGGCAGGATGATGCAGATGGCATCAATGTTGAAAATCGGCGTGTAGAAGGTGGGCAGAGCAAACCAGGGGGCTTTTTCCACGAGGCTCCAATCCACCATGCCGCAGAAGGCAGCCAGGATATAACCGCCGATGACGCCGAGGAGAATCGGAATGATAGCCAGAAAACCGCGGAAGGCTACCGAAGCGAAAACCGTGATGGCAAGCGTGGCCAGCGAGACGAAGATTGTCGTACCGTCCGCCGGCTTATCCCCGGTGAGGCCTGCCATGCCGGCAGCGGTTGGCATGAGTTCGAGACCGATGACGGCGACGATGGAACCCATTGCTGCCGGCGGAAAGATGATGTCAATCCATTTGGTGCCGACCGTACGGACAATCAGGCCGACCAGACAGAAGACAATACCGACGGCGATAAAACCGCCAAGGGCTGCTTCGTAGCTATACTGCCCCAGAACCAGAAAGACCGGGGAGAGAAACGCAAAGCTCGAGCCGAGATAAGCCGGGATACGGCCTTTGCAGAGAAGCAGATAAAGAATCGTGCCGATGCCGTTAAACAAGAGAACCGTGGCCGGATTTACCTTAAAGAGAATCGGAACCAATACGGTGGAGCCGAACATGGCAAAAAGGTGTTGAAGCGAAAGGGGGATGGTTTCAAGAAGCGGCAGCTTTTCGCTGACGCCGATGGGACGATTATGCAAGTGTAACACTCCTTCAAAAACTACTATTATAATTATGCCTAGAACAATCTATCATATTATAGGACGCATGTCCACTTTTTAGCGAAAGTTTGAGCGGGATTGGCTTGATGATATTTTAGCAATTCGAGAATGAAAAATACCAAAACTGGGTGATTTTGTAACATAAAAACCAGACTGTGTTTCTTGCGAACGAACAATTTTACATAAATTTGCGTTTTTCGGTAGACATATGATTTTTTTTCTTGTATAATATGATTCGATTAAAAAGATTTATAACGAGGAAGAAGATGTCGCTGCCAGTATCGATGGGGCGGCTTACCGCTGAATCCGCGGTGAGCAGAGCGTTTCTCGTTAAAACTAGGGGGAGAATCATGGCACTTATTGTAAAGAAATTCGGTGGCAGTTCTGTGGCTACCACGGAAAAAATCCTGAATGTTGCCAAGAGAGTCTTGGGCGAAAAAAAGCCCGGTGACAAAATTGTCATGGTTGTATCTGCCATGGGCGATACGACAGACGATCTCATTGCGCTGGCTGAAGGAATTACCAAAAACCCGTATCAGTACACGCGAGAGATGGATATGCTGTTGACTACCGGTGAACAGCAGTCGATTGCCCTGCTGGCAATGGCGTTTAAGACGCTGGGGCATCCGGCAGTATCGCTGACCGGTCCGATGGCTGGTATGAAGACGAATTCGGTTCATACCAAAGGGCGTATTGTGGATATTACGCCGGATCGTGTTCACGAGGAACTGGATAAGGGCAATATCGTGGTCGTTGCGGGCTTCCAGGGGGCTGATGCGTTTGGCAATCCGGTGACGCTGGGCCGCGGTGGGTCCGATACGTCGGCAGTGGCACTGGCTGGTGCCTTGAAGGCGGATACTTGCGAAATCTACACCGATGTCGATGGCGTTTATTCGGCTGACCCGCGCATTGTCAAAGGGGCTCGCAAGATGAAGGAAATCACCTATCATGAGATGCTCGAGATGGCTCGTCTGGGGGCTGGCGTCATGCAGCCGCGTTCTGTTGAGATGGGTGAGTATTTCCATATTCCCATTCATGTCCGTTCGACATTTACGACTACGCCTGGCACAATCATTAGGGAGGATTATACGATGGAAGATAAAGATTTTGTTATCCGTGGCGTTGCCCACGACGAGAAGGTTGCCAAGATTGCGGTACTCGGGATTCCGAATACGCCGGGCATTGCCCATGAAATCTTCTCGGCCCTGGCGGATGCCAACATCGATGTTGACATGATTGTCCAGTCGATTCGCAATATCGAAAAGAATGTTACCGATATGGTATTTACGGTGGCTGCCAGCGATCTCGCTGAGGCTAAGAAGGTCGTTGATGGCGTGGCCGATAAACTCAATGCTGTTGCTGTTCTCATCGAAGAAGATGTGGCCAAAGTCTCTATCGTCGGTGCTGGTATGCTCGGCAACCCGGGGACTGCTTCGCGCATGTTTGGCGCGCTGTCCAAGGTCGGAATCAACATCGATATCATCAGCACGTCGGAAATCAGCATTTCCTGCTTGGTAAAGGGCTCTCAGCTCAAAGAGGCAGTCAACGCAATTCACGACGAATTCTTCCCGAACAAATAAGAGGAAAGACTCTGCCTGCTATCCGGGGGCAGAGTCTTTTTTTGACCTGTCAGATTGACTTGTCAATTTGACAGGTCAAAAATATTGTATACATACACCTGTATTGGTAGACAGGACAGACAAGAACAGTTATTATAGTATTTGTACGAATTATGCTGCTTATTGCGAAAACAGGCAGTATGATGCGACGAAAGCTTTATGGTGAAATGATTGAAAGGGGAACTTTCCTATGACGACGAGTATGGCAGCAACGCATGCTGCAAGCAAGAGACTGAAGGATGCGATTTTTGGGGCAAGTGCCGCCTGTGCTGAGGCAGCCAAGAAGCATGGTGCCGATAAAGTTACCAATGCAACGATGGGTGTTATGATGGACGACGAAGGAAAACTTGCCAGCATCCCGACGATGGAGCGCGTATTCCGTTCCCTTTCGGTTGAAGATTATGTCCGTTATGCGCCGATTCCGGGATTGCCGGATTATCTCGAGGCCGTTATTGACCTCACGTTTGCCGATCAGAAGCCGGAGGGCTATACGGCAGCTATCGCGACCGCTGGCGGCACGGGGGCTATCCATCACGCGGTAGCCAACTACGCCGAGCGTGGCGATAAAGTCCTGACGTCAGACTGGTTCTGGGGTACCTATAACGTCATTTGCAACGAGTGCGGCTGTAAGCTTACGAACTATGCGCTGTTCGATGAAAACAACAACTTCAACATTGCTGACTACACGGCAAAAGTTGACGAAATCATGAAGGAGCAGGACAGCCTGCTCGTCATCATCAACACGCCGGCACACAATCCGACGGGCTTTAGCCTAACGGAAGAGGATTGGGATAACGTCCTTGCCCTCACGAAAAAATATGCTGCTCAGGGCAAGAAGATGAGCATCCTTGTCGATATTGCCTATATCGATTACGCAGGCGAAAAGAATGAGACGCGCAAGTTCATGAAGAAGTTCGGCAACCTGCCGGCCAATATCTTTGTCATGTTCGCGTTCTCGATGTCGAAGGGCTACACGGCTTATGGCCAGCGCACGGGCGCTCTCGTCGCTGTATCCTCGAGTGAAGAGGTCATCACGGAGTTCAAGGAAATCAACAAGTACACGAGCCGTGCAACTTGGTCGAATATCAACCGTGGTGCGATGACGCTCTTGGCGAAGATTTCGGCCGACAAAGAGACGCTGGCGCAGTTCGAGAAAGAGCGTGACGCATTCTATCAGATGATCCAGGAACGTGGCATGCTGTTCATGAAAGAAGCCAAGGAATGCGGCCTCAACGCACTGCCATATAAGGGTGGTTTCTTCCTTTCCGTACCGGCAAAAGACCCGCAGGCTGTCTGCGACAAGCTGCACGAAGACCTGATTTTTGCGGTACCACTCAAGATGGGCGTGCGCATTGCCGCTTGCTCGGTATCGGCAGCCAAGATGAAAGGCATCGCCGCCAAAGTTCTCAAAGCACTCCAGGCAGTCGAAGGCTGATTGCGCTCACTGCATAAGCTTTCGATAACGAAATAAAATATTTTCGAAAAAGCTGTTCCCTATATATAGATGAAGGGAACAGCTTTTTTTCCGCACAAGCAGGAAATTATTGGTTGAATGACAGGTCAAATAATGATATAGTTAGACTTGTGTATGTGATATTTCGTTCGGGGAGGACTCAGGACAGTATGTTTAAATTCAAAAAGAAAGACAGCGAGTTCTTTGACCTGTTTGTCGACAGCGCCAATTATTTTTACCAGGGCGCTTTGATGATGGACGAGGTTATGCTGGATTACAGCAAAGCGGTAGATAAGGTAAAGGAGATCAATGACTTAGAGCATGAAGCGGATAAGGTCAATGACAAAATCATTGATAAACTGAATTTGACATTCATTACGCCCATCGACCGCGAGGACATCTATGCACTGGCAAATGGTCTCGATGATGGTGTGGACTACCTTCAGGGAACCTTGCAGCGCATTGTGATGTATCGAACCGGCAAGGCGATGAGCGGCGCTGTCACGATGACGAAGCTGCTGATCGAAGCGACGGAACAGACGATTCGAGCGTTCTCTCTGCTCAAGGACATTCGCAAGAATCAGGCTGCTATTCTGGATGCGACGCACAAGATCGCCCAGATTGAAAGCGAGGGCGACCGCGTTTACCGTCATGAGATCGCTTACCTCTTCGACAAAGAGAAAGATCCAATCGAGCTCATCAAATGGAAAGATATTTTAGAGAAGCTTGAGGATACGCTGGATCACTGTGAGAAGTTGTCTGACATGATCCGGGGAGTGGTAATGAAATATGCATGAAGTACAGATGCTTATCTTTACAGTCATTGGCCTAGCATTGCTGTTTGATTTCATCAATGGTTTTCATGATACGGCCAACGCAATTGCCACGTCGGTATCGACGCGGGCCCTTCATCCGAGCCATGCGATTATCATGGCGGCCGTGTTGAACTTTTTGGGGGCAATGTACAGTACCGGTGTTGCGAAGACAATTGGTACGGATATCGTCAAATCGGCCCAGCATGTGGATGAGCACATCATCGTGGCGGCGCTGGTGGGTGCGGTGCTCTGGAATATCATCACTTGGTATTTCGCGGTTCCATCCAGTTCCTCCCATGCGCTGGTGGGCGGTATCATCGGTGCGGTGTTGGTATCGGTTGGCACCGATGGGCTAAACTTCTATGGTATCGGCAAGATTATCCTGTCGCTTATCGGTTCACCGATTTTGGGTATCGTATCCGGCTGTATCGTGATGACGCTGCTCTTTCGGATATTTGGACGATTCAGTCCTTCGTCAATCAACCACCGGTTCAAGAAGATGCAGGTGCTGTCGGCGGCCATGATGGCTTTTTCCCACGGTTCCAATGATGCGCAGAAATCCATGGGTATCATCACCCTGGCATTGCTTTCGGGCGGCTATATCGATGCGTTTGAGGTTCCAACCTATGTAAAGGTATTGGCGGCGACGGCAATGGCTTGCGGTACGGCAGTAGGCGGCTGGCGCATCATCAAGACCATCGGCGGCAAGATTTTCAAACTGGAGCCGATCTCCGGATTTGCGGCGGATTTGAACTCCTCCACGGTTATTTTCACGGCGACGCTCTTGCATCTGCCAGTCAGTACGACGCACGTCGTATCGGGCTCGATCATGGGTGTTGGCACGGCTAAGCGCGTTAATGCCGTCCGCTGGGGCGTGGCTCAGCAGATGGTTATGGCCTGGGTACTGACAATTCCCTGCACGGCCGCTATGGGTGCCGTAGCCTATATGGCCGTCTGTGCGATTTTTAAATAAATAGCGGAATTCGAGTCTTAGTGTTACAATATGGGTAACACTAGGGCTTTTTTGTTATGCAATTGTTATAGTGATGGATGGGAGGGATTGACATGGAAGTGTTACCGGGGATGCCCCTGAGGGAAATAGCAGGGAAGGCGCAGCAGGAGTATTCTAGTAAGATTGTGGCTGCTAAACTCGATGGCGAAGTACATGATTTGCAAAATGATATAAGTGGTGTGCGGGATGTGACCTTTATTCCGCTGGACAGCAAGACGGGTTGGCAGATCTATCGGCGCAGTGTGTTGTTCCTGCTTATCACGGCGGTTCATGCGCTTTATCCGGAGGATGAGGTCGTTACACAGTTTACCGCCAATAAGGGGCTGTTCTGCGAGATTCGGCATCCGGGGGGCCATGGCTGCGATAAAGGAAAAGTGCAGCAGATTGAGCAGAAAATGCGGGCCCTTGTGGCCGATAACCATCCCATCCGTAAAGAAGTGTTAAGCCGTGAAGCCGCGGTAAAGCTTTTTAGACAATCCAAACAATTTGAAAAGGCGGAGCTCATTGGCGCCCTGCAGCGGCAAAATGTCAGCCTTTATCGCTGCGGGGATTTTTACGATTACCTCTATGGCCCCATGCTGTATGAAACTGGCGATTTGGGGCGGTTTGCTTTAGATTTTGAGCCGCCGGGTGTCCTTTTACGCCTGCCGGATGAGGAAACGGCGGGCAGGGTCCGTGAGCGGGTTCCCCAGCCCAAGCTCAGCCAGATTCTGTATGAGTCCAAGAGCTGGGCCAAAATCCTTCACTGTAATTACGTGATGGATTTAAATCGGGCCAATCGGGAAGGACAGATTGGCGAAGTCATCCGCGTGTCAGAGGCTTTGCAGGAAAAGCGCATTGCTCAAATTGCCGATTACATCACCCAGCACCGGGACGGCGCCCGCCTCGTGATGATTGCTGGGCCGTCCTCTTCGGGCAAGACATCCTTTGCCCAGCGCTTGCGCATCCAGCTTCGCGTAAATGGCTTAGAACCTGTGTCCATTTCCTTGGATGACTACTTCTTATCCCGTAAGGACACCCCGCGCAACGAACGGGGAGAATACGACTTTGAGTGCCTGGAGGCCCTTGATACAGAGCTATTCAACCGCCATATGGTGAAGTTGCTGGCAGGCCGGGAAGTTCAGTTGCCACACTATAACTTTTTGACAGGGTGCCGGGAATGGCCAAAGGTGCCGCCGCTAAAAGTAACGCCGGATCAGCCTATCATCATCGAGGGAATTCACGGCCTCAATGAAAAGCTCAGTGAGGCAGTCCCGCGCACCCAGAAATTCAAGATTTATATTAGCGCGTTGACCCAGCTCAATATCGATGCCCATAACCGCATCCCCACAACCGATGCGCGGCTCTTGCGCCGCCTGGTGCGGGACTACCAGACCCGGGGCGCCCATGCTCTCAAAACGCTCAAGCAGTGGCCCGACGTGCGGGCAGGGGAGGAAAAGAATATCTTTCCGTACCAGGAAGAGGCCGACGTGATGTTCAACTCGGCACTCATCTACGAACTTGGCGTGCTAAAGAAATACGCCGAGCCGCTCCTGGAAACGATATCGCCCGCCGTACCCGAATACGCCGAAGCCCGCCGGCTGCTCGACTTCTGCGCCTACTTCGACGACATCACCGCCGAAGACGAAATTCCGAACAACTCCCTGCTGCGAGAGTTCATCGGGAAGTCGGTGTTCTTTAAATGAAAATATTAAATGATAAGAGTAAGAGAATATGTTGATTGGCGATTAAATGCAAATTGATAACTTTGATTATTATCGCGCAGATTGCTAAGGATAAGGATATATCGTTGGCAGTAAAACGTGTTTGGCATAAGGGAAAGCGAGAGATGAAGATGAAGAAGTTCAAACAACTTATCCCACTGATAAGTTTGATGGTCCTATTGAGTGTCGGGGGTACAGCGCAGGGGGCGAAGGTTAATATGAAGGAAATACCTTTTTCGGCGATTGAGGGGGTACAGGTGGGCAATGCCCAGGACGATAAAGCGAAAACTGGAGTTACCGTGCTTTGTTTTCCCGCGGGGGCCAAGACTGGTGTGGATATCAGTGGGGGTGGACCGGCTTCGCGAGAGACGCCAGTGCTTGATCCGACGAAGGAAGATTTGGGCATTCATGCCGTTGTTTTGGCTGGTGGCAGTGCCTATGGGCTGGCGGCGGCCGATGGTGTGATGCGCTGTCTGGAAGAAAATGGTATTGGTTTTGATACAGGCTTTGCGCGGGTGCCATTGGTTGTGCAGTCGGATATTTATGATTTGTCTTATGGCAGTGCTTCGGTTCGTCCGGATAGTGCCATGGGATATACCGCCTGCCAGCGTGCACTTCGTAAAAATGAGCCGGTAAGTGGTTCGGTAGGGGCTGGTACAGGCGCAACGGTAGGCAAACTCTGCGGGATGAGGCAGTCGCAGAAAAGCGGCATTGGCTATTATGCGGTGCAGTTGGGAGATTTGAAAATCGGTGCAGTGGTGGTAGTCAATGCGCTGGGGGATGTCTATGCACATGGGAAAAAGATTGCCGGCCTTACCAATGCACAGCGCACAGGTTTTTTGGACAGTGCGCAGGAACTTTATCGCCTGGCTGCCCCGAAGGATTTGCTATCTCGCACGAACACGACCATTGGGGCGGTAATCACCAATGGGTCCTTTGATAAAGCGCAGCTCACCCGCATTGCCCAGCAGACGAGAAATGCTTATGCAAGAGCGATAAGGCCGGTAGGTACTTTGGCTGATGGGGATACGATCTACGCATCTGCCTGTGGCAAACTGGTTCCGGCTGATATCAATATGGTAGGGACGCTGGCGGCAGAGGTTATGGAAAAGGCGATAGAGAATGCGGTGGTAGCGTCGAAAATGGCGGATGCAGATTATTTGCCGCATTGCTTGTCCTATTGATAGGGTGCTTCAATGAATTGGTTATTCCACTCCTTTTTGTGTATGATTTGCGACTGCGAGGAAACTAATGAAAGAATACTATCTAAAAAAGATGAAATCGGCTTGTAGGCTAAAAATGGGATATAATGTATGTGATGACCGTTATTTTTGTGATAGTTGATCCGTAACTATTTTGAATCCCTCTTTGCAGGTAGAGGCTGGCACAACCCTTATTTTTTTTGATGAGCTTCAAGCTTGTCCTCCTTGCTTGCCCACAACGGTATCCGCTTCCCAGTGGCCTATGCTTTATTTTATTTTGAGTTATATACTGTTGCACTTAGATTGTAAATCCATCGTGAAAAACGAATTAGGGTGATGGTATAACGATGAAGCTTAAATGGCTTCATCGTTTTTTTATCGATTGGATTTGAGTTTATAAAAATGAGTCCACATCCATTGCTAGGCATACCTGATGTTGACTGGTCAGCCCTTTGCATTTCGTGATATACTAAAAAGAAAAGCGCAGATTAGATAGGGAGGTAAGGCATATTTATACGATAGAGAATAGATATTGGTGGAGTATTTTTGCCATACTTCGTAATTTTTCCGATAGCATAGAATGGGTTAAGTTGTTTGGCTCGAGAGCTCGGGGTGATGCTAGGTTAGCGTCTGATATTGACCTGGCGGTGTCCGGTGAAGCGGAGGCTATCGTCAGATTAGCAATTGCCCTGGAAGATAGTCAGTTGCCTTACACTTTCGACGTTATTGACTACAGGCGGCAATCGAAGTCAGTAGTCCGCGCTCTAGCATCCGTGAGGGCTGGAAGCAGGGAATGATAGCTGATGCGGAAACCTGGCTGGATATGCAGGAAAAGCGGAATTTATCGACGCATACCTATAATCAGTCCACAGCGTTGACGGTATATCGGTTGATAAACGAGAAGTATATAGACTTACTGCTGGCCTGGGATAAGGAGGTTCAGCGAAGATTGGAATCTGACATGTCAATTTGACAAGTCAAATGTCAACCGCCTCGCCGATTCGCTGATTCCAGTAGAAGGCATGGCCAAGAATGGAGCAACTAAATCATTAAATGTTTTGATTGGTCAAGAAGACAATCTGGTTTAACCTAACCCGCGAGAAGTCCTCCACCTATTAGGTGGGGGATGAAGGCGGGTATGGCGAATTTACGTAAGTAATTGAGCCATACAATTGCTTTTTGTCTTATTGGGGAGTATAATCAGTCGTAAAAGAGAAAGGACTGATTATACTATGGAATTAGACAACAATAACCATTCAGTGTTCTTACTCTATTATCATCTGGTTTTGGTAGTGAAGTATCGTCGCAAGGTATTCTCTGACCGAATGAGCCAATATGCTAAAGATATTTTTGTCCGCATTGGCTCATCATACAACATTACGTTGGAGGAATGGAATCACGACCAAGACCATGTGCATATCATGTTCCGTGCTCATCCTAATACAGAGCTGTCGAAATTCATCAATGCTTATAAAAGTGCCAGCTCTAGGCTAATCAAAAAAGATTTTCCAGAGGTTAGGCGCAAGCTGTGGAAAGAAATGTTTTGGTCGAGAAGTTATTGCCTGTTGACAACAGGCGGTGCTCCTAT
>NZ_JNKI01000035.1 GCF_000702005.1 Selenomonas sp. ND2010
CAATAACTTCTCGACCAAAACATTTCTTTCCACAGCTTGCGCCTAACCTCTGGAAAATCTTTTTTGATTAGCCTAGAGCTGGCACTTTTATAAGCATTGATGAATTTCGACAGCTCTGTATTAGGATGAGCACGGAACATGATATGCACATGGTCTTGGTCGTGATTCCATTCCTCCAACGTAATGTTGTATGATGAGCCAATGCGAACAAAAATATCTTTAGCATATTGGCTCATTCGGTCAGAGAATACCTTGCGACGATACTTCACTACCAAAACCAGATGATAATAGAGTAAGAACACTGAATGGTTATTGTTGTCTAATTCCATAGTATAATAAGTCCTTTCTCTTTTACGACTGATTATACTACCCAATAAGACAAAAAGCAATTGTATGGCTCAATTATTTACGTAAATTCGCCATACCCGCCTTCATCCCCCACCTAAGAGGTGGAGGACTTCTCGCGGGTTAGGTTAAATAGGTGACAGATTACCGTTATTGCAAATAAACAGGATAAACAAAATAGGCTGTGCTGCCCCCTTTAGGGAAAGGGGACAGCACAGCCTATTTTTGGTTAAATCGTTTGTAATTTTTTCTCGACGTGATTGAGAATCTCGCAGCCGTCTTCCGTGACGATGACGAGATCTTCGATGCGGACGCCGAAGCGGCCTGGCAGGTATACTCCTGGCTCGATGGAGAAGACCATGCCGGGGACGGTGAGGGCTTCATTGGTCGCGCTGACATCGCCCTGTTCGTGGTCGGTCTGGCCGATGAAGTGACCGAGGCGATGGTTGAATTCTTTTTCATAGCCATTTTCGGCCAGGAAATCGCGGGCGGCGGCATCGATGGTCGAAAGCGGAATGCCGGGGCGGATGATGGCCTCGGCTTTTTCGTTGGCCTGCCGCACGAGGTCGTGAACCTTGGTAAATTCTGGGTCAGCCGGCTGTCCGATTACGAAGGTACGGGTCATGTCGGAGCAGTAGCCCTTATAAACACATCCCATATCGATGAGCACGCATTCGCCGTCTTTTATGGTCGTGTCATCGGGCTCGTGGTGTGGGTCGGCGGCGTTGGCACCGACGGAGACGATGGTCGGGAAACTCGGCCCCGATGCGCCTTCGGCTAGGAAGGCTTTATCGATGAAGTCAGCCAGTTCCTTTTCGGTCATGCCCGCCTTCGCGGCGTTAAAGGCCTGGGTGATGACGCGGTCGTTGATACGGGAGGCTTCGCGCATCAGTTCCTGCTCTTCGTCATCTTTGATGGCGCGGCAGTCGTCGACTGCCTGGGAGGCGAGGATGGGCGTGATGCCGGTGCGTTCCATCAGAGGAATCAAGAAGCGCGCCGTAAACGTCTTGTCGATGCCGAGTTTTCCTTTTTGGATGTGGGCGGCAAGCAGGGCAATCTGGTCATCCATGTCGCTGAAACGGACTTCGTTATAGCCGGTATCGGCGACCGAGAAGAGATGATTCAAAAAGAAGGTGTGCTCGCCGTCGGTGCGGATGAGAAACGCATAGAGGCGTTCGAACGGTTCTACGTAGACGCCCGTAAGATAGCGGATACTCATCGGATCGGAGACGAGGAGCTGCGTAAGCCCCATGGATTCCATATTTTTGATAACGCAGGCAATGCGATGGTTCATAGTTTGATCGTCCTTTCGAAAATGATACGGTCTCATTATACTACTTTGCGAAGCGGGCGTCATACTGGGGCGGTGCCATCCGGCAAAATACCTATGTTTTAAATTATCAGAATATATAACACGTTCTTATAAATTTGTAATAAATAAAGAGCAAGAAAAAAGTTGACAGAACAATATCCGTGTGCTATATTAAGAGCATGAAATGTGCTCGAACACAATTTTAAGGATACCACTCAAAACCTATATGGAGGGATATGGAATGAAAACAAGCACGAATAAAAGTGCAGGAAAGAAAATTTCTAGCAAGTTCATATATTTCTTTGGTTCCTTTGGAGGTATTTTATTCGGTTATGATATTGGTGTTATGACCGGTGCTCTTCCGTTCCTGCAGAACGACTGGGGCCTGCAGGGCAATGCCAGTGTCATTGGCTGGATCACTTCCGCCGTTATGTTTGGTGCAATCTTTGGCGGTGCTTTGGCTGGTCAGCTTTCCGACCGTCTGGGCCGTCGCAAGATGATTCTGCTTTCAGCACTTATCTTTATCATCGGTTCGATTCTTTCGGGTATCGCACCGCAGGATGGTTCGCTTTATCTCATCGCTGTCCGCACGCTGTTGGGCTTGGCCGTTGGTGCTGCCTCGGCACTGGTTCCGGCGTATATGTCGGAGATGGCACCGGCCCGCTTGCGCGGACGCCTGTCCGGTATCAATCAGACCATGATTGTCTCTGGTATGCTTCTTTCGTACGTAGTGGACTACCTGCTCAAAGACATGCCGGAAATGATTGCTTGGCGTTTGATGCTTAGCTTGGCCGCTGTACCGGCTGTTATCCTGTTCTTCGGTGTTCTTCATCTTCCGGAATCGCCGCGTTTCCTGGTTCGCGGCGGCAAGCTGGATGAGGCCCGTCAGGTGCTTTCCTGCATCCGTCCAGAGGCTGAAGTGGAAGCCGAACTCATGGATATCCAGAATACTGCCCGCGATGAACAGCAGGCAAAGCAGTCCACGTCGCTTTCTACGCTGGTATCGGGCAAATATCGTTATCTGGTTACGGCTGGTGTCGGTGTTGCAGCTTTCCAGCAGTTCCAGGGTGCTAATGCGATTTTCTATTACATTCCGATGATCGTGGAACAGGCTACGGGTCAGGCTGCCAGCTCGCAGCTCATGTGGCCGATTATTCAGGGCATTATCCTGGTACTTGGTTCTTTGGTATTCCTCGGCATTGCCGATCGTTTCAATCGCCGTACGCTGCTGACGGTAGGCGGCACGGTTATGGGTCTTTCCTTCATTCTTCCGGCAGTTCTCAACAGCTTGATTCCGGGAATGGACCCGATGATGATTGTCTTCTTCCTTTGCATCTATGTTGCATTTTATTCCTTCACTTGGGCACCGCTTACGTGGGTTATTGTCGGTGAGATTTTCCCGCTGGCTATCCGCGGCCGTGCTTCTGGCGTGGCTTCTTCGTTCAACTGGATTGGATCCTTCCTGGTCGGGCTGCTGTTCCCGATTATGACGGCGACGATTTCCCAGGCAGCAGTGTTCGCGATTTTCGGTGTTATCTGCCTGCTGGGCGTAGCCTTCATCCGTAACTGCGTGCCGGAGACGCGCGGTCATACGCTGGAGGAAATCGAGGCAGCTGGTATTCGCCAGCATGAAGTAGAAGGCAAAGCAGCAATGACGCATTGAGTTATTTACCTGGCTACGAGGGGAGAGTTCGCTGATGGAACTTATGAAAAATGCAGCCAGTATTGAGAATGGTGAGACGGCCCTGGGCATTGAACTGGGGTCCACCAGAATCAAAACTGTGCTCGTAAACAGAAATTGTGAAACGCTGGCTTCAGCAAGTTATGAGTGGGAAAATCAGCTCGAGAACGGCATCTGGACTTACGATCTGGACCGGGCTTGGGCGGGCATTCAGACCTGCTTTACACAGGTAGCCGCTGATGTGCGCAGCCGCTATCATGTGCCGTTTACGAAGATTGGTGCCATTGGTGTCAGTGCTATGATGCATGGCTACCTGCCGTTTGATAAGGATGGCAAGCTGCTCGCAGGGTTCCGTACCTGGCGCAATAACATCACGGGCGAGGCCGCTGATGCGCTGACGAAGGAATTTTCCTTTAACATTCCGCAGCGCTGGAGCATTGCGCATCTGTATCAGGCAATCCGCAATAAGGAAGAGCATGTGAAAGACATTGCCTTCCTGACGACGCTGGCTGGTTATGTTCATTGGAAACTGTCGGGCGAGAAGGTTCTGGGCATCGGAGATGCCTCGGGGATGTTCCCGATTGACAGTGCAACGGGCGATTATGACGAAGGCATGCTGGCAAAATTTGCGGCGCTTGATGATGTGAAGCCGTTTAGCTGGTCGCTTAAAGAGATCCTGCCTCAGGTGCTTTCGGCTGGCGAGAAGGCTGGCGTTCTCACGCCGGAGGGCGCAAAGCTGCTCGATCCTTCGGGCAAGCTCGAATGGGGCAGCCTGATGGCTCCGCCAGAGGGCGATGCCGGAACCGGTATGGTCGGTACGAATAGCGTTCGCAAACGCACAGGCAATATCTCGGTCGGCACATCGGCGTTCTCGATGAATGTTCTCGATGCTCCGCTGAAGGAAGTCCATCAGGATATCGATATGGTAACGACGCCGGATGGCGCTCCCGTAGCCATGGTTCATACCAATAACTGTTCCTCAGACCTCAACGCCTGGGTTTCCCTGTTCGGGGAATTTGCCGAGGCTATGGGGCACGGGTTAAAGCCGGATAAACTTTACGGCCTGCTCTTTAACCAGACTCGTCTGGCGGATAAGGATGCTGGCGGGCTGCTCAATTACAGCTGCCTGTCCGGTGAGAATATCACGCGGGTGGAGCAGGGACGTCCGCTCTTTATGCGCACGCCGCACAGCCACATGAATCTGGCAAACTTCATGCTGTCCCAGCTTTATGCAGCCTTTGCCCCGCTGAAAATCGGCATGGATATCCTCGTCCGCGAGGAAGGCGTCAAGACCGATGTGATGATTGCCCAGGGCGGTTTGTTCCAGACCCCGGTCATCGGTCAGCAGGTTTTGGCGGATGCGCTGAACATCCCGATTACGGTTATGGAAACGGCGGGAGAAGGCGGCCCATGGGGCATGGCAGTCCTGGCTGTATTTGCCAAATGGGGCCTGCCGGAGGAGACGTTGGCAGACTTCCTCGACACCCATGTTTTCCGCAATCCGGAGAGCACGACGCTTACGCCGAATGCGCAGGGCGTCGCTGGCTGCCAGCAGTTTATCAAAGCATATCGCGCCGGTCTTGCCGTTGAGAAGGAAGCCGGCACGGCGGTTCAGGAAACGGCTTGAACTTTATAGGGTATCTCAGTAAGAAAGGATTTTGGTCATGTTAGAAGCGTTGAAACAAGAGGTCTATGAAGCAAATATGATGCTGCCGAAACTCGGCATTGTAACCTTTACCTGGGGCAATGTCTCCGGTATTGACCGCAAAGAGGGCCTCTTTGTCATCAAACCATCGGGTGTTCCCTACGAGGATTTGAAACCGGAGGACATGGTGGTTGTCGATATGAACGGTCATGTTGTGGAGGGCGATATGAATCCGTCCAGCGACACGATGACGCATCTGGTTCTTTACAAGGAGTTTCCGACGATTGGGGCAGTGGTTCATACGCACTCTTCTTGGGCGGTTTCGTTTGCCGAAGCCGGGCTTCCGCTGGAAGCTCTGGGGACGACGCATGCCGATACGTTCTTTGGCGATGTACCCGTGACCGAGGCCTTGACGAAAGAAGAAATCGAGTCGGCTTACGAGGAAAATACGGGTCATGTCATTGTCCGTACCTTTAAAGATCAGGGAATCGATCCCGAGGCCGTTCCGGCGGTGCTGGTAAAACAGCATGGGCCGTTTACCTGGGGCCCGAATCCGAAGAAAGCCGTGGAGACGGCCAAAATCCTTGATGTGGTAGCCGAGATGAACTACCATGCGCTGCAGCTCACGCGCGGCGATATCCGGGTACCGCAGTACCTACTGGATAAACATTATTATCGCAAACATGGTGCCAATGCCTACTATGGACAGAATAATGCCAAGTCCAATAGCGGTGCAACGCATCGTTAAATCGTTGTAATGACGAGTATTTATTTGTAAACGGAAGGGAAGAGTTATCATGTTAGAGACGAAGAATTATGAATTTTGGTTTGTTGCCGGCAGCCAGTTCCTCTATGGTGAGGAGACGTTGAAAGAAGTTGCTCGTGATGTGGAAGATATGACGGAGAAGCTCAATGCCAGCGGCAAGCTTCCGTATAAAGTAGTTTGCAAGGGCGTTATGACGACGGCTGAGGGCATCACGAACTTCATGAAGGAAGTCAATTATCATGATGAAGTTGCCGGTGTAATTACCTGGATGCATACCTTCTCTCCGGCTAAAAACTGGATCCGCGGCACGAAGCTCCTGCAGAAACCGCTGCTGCACCTGGCTACGCAGTATCTCAACAACATTCCGTATGATACGATTGATTTTGACTACATGAACCTCAACCAGAGTGCGCATGGTGACCGCGAGTATGGGTATCTGAACTCCCGTCTCGGTATCAACAACAAGATTGTCTATGGCTACTGGGGCGATGAAGAAGTCCAGCAGGAAATTGCGGACTGGCAGGATGTAGCCGTTGCCTATAATGAGAGCTTCAATATCCGCGTCTGCCGTTTCGGCGATACGATGCGCGATGTTGCCGTAACGGAGGGCGATAAGGTCGAGGCTCAGATTCAGCTGGGCTGGACGGTCGATTATTGGCCGGTGGGCGAGCTGGTCGATGTCATCGATGCCATTGATGAGAAAGATGTTGATACGGAGTATGCAAAACTGCAGCAGGACTACACGCTCAATATCCAGCACAACAGTGCCGAGAAATTCGAAGAGTCGGTCCGCTATCAGCTGCGTGAATACCTCGGCATCAAGAAGTTCCTCGATGACAAGGGCTACAATGCCTTCTGCACGAACTTCCAGGACCTCAAGGGCCTCAAACAGCTGCCGGGTCTGGCTGCACAGCTGCTGATGCGTGACGGCTATGGCTTTGCTGCTGAGGGCGATTGGAAACACGCCGCACTCACGCGTCTGTTAAAAATCCTCTCCCATAATGACCGCACGGTCTTCATGGAAGATTACACCCTTGACCTGCGCAAAGGCCATGAGGCTATCCTCGGCGCTCACATGCTCGAGGTTGACCCGACGATTGCCAGCGACAAACCGCGCGTTGAGGTTCATCCGCTGGATATCGGCGATAAGGAAGACCCGGCACGTTTGGTATTCACGGGTGCCGATGGCGATGGCATCGATGTGACGATTGCGGACTTCCGCGATGGATTCCGCATCATCAGCTATCCGGTTGAGTGCCGCAAGGCTGAGGCTGAGACGCCGCATCTGCCGGTTGCAAAACAGCTCTGGACGCCGAAAGTCGGCCTCAAAGAAGGCGCAACGCAGTGGATTAAAGCTGGCGGCGGACATCATACCGTCCTGAGCTTTACGATTAAAGAATCCCAGATTCACGACCTGGCCATGATGTTTGGTACGGATCTCGTTGAAATCTGTTGATTACCCTAAAACTTTCCTAAGTTCCCCTGAGGAGGGCCGTTGGTATAAACCAGCGGCCCTTTTTATATTGGGGAAGGCTGGTACGAAGAAAGTCTCTAGCGGTAGGGGACACAGTATCTATAGAAATTAAAGAAAGCTCATTCGAAATATGAGGATGGGTTAAAAGGAGTATATATTAATCCTATCGGTGATACTAGAAATAGTGCGATTGGTGGTTCTAACTACGGTGGCGGTTATATCAGTCTTACGAAAGGTAGTTTGTTAGTAAACGCTGGTTCTGCTTATAGAAGTGGTGATGGAACTACCACCCCAAAAGATTATAATATTTATGCTTTAAGTGCTATTGCTGCCGATTATGCGCATGAATGTGGTCATTGGTATGTTATTGCCCCCGTTATATTTGCAATTTTCGCCTAGTAAACATGCACTAACGCCTATGACCATACAACTTTTTCCTTTATATCATCCTAAAATATGCTTATATTCCTCCAGCAACTCACGGGAATATTCTTTCTTCATATCAGAATCTCTGACAATCTTCCATAATGTAGCCGCTGCCTTCAACCTCTCGTTATATACTTTAGTTGTCTCATCTTCACAAAAGTCTTTGACAAACTTGTTCCATTGAAGAGCAGATTTGTCATAAACAACATACGATTTTTTACCATAATAGACATCTAGCAAATCACCAAGTGTAAAGCTTTCATCACCATTTTCCTTTACTGCTTTTGCAGTAGCAACCATATCTACCTTGAAACTAAAACTTTCTTTCCCAGTCTGTTGTCTAAAAAATTCTCTAAATCTGTTACCGCAATTAAACCCACACTCGATCACTCCTGTATCTAAAGTAAGATTTGTAACTACAGCCTTCTTTTTTGGTCTTACGACTTTCTTTGCAGGTGAAATCTTCTCTCCAGAAAAATAAGCTTTAATAACTGCGTTCAACTGTACCTTACTACTTGGAGCTTTTAAACCATGGGCCTTACATATTTTTATTAGCTCATCCCTATACCAATAATACTTACTGAATTCTTCAAAATCCTTTATGTTATCAAATTCTGGTCTGTCCATTTATACTGAATACTCCTTCTGAGAATATTACAATCATATTGTTATCAAGAATCCTGTTCTGCAGAACATGAAAAAAAGATTCATCTAAATCAGATTTCCGTATACGTAGCTTTCCTTCGCGGTCTTGCATCTGGATTTTCATCTGCATAGCCCACTATTATGATTCCAGTTACATAATCTTTATCCGTTAATCCTAGTAAATTTCTCATTTCATCCTGCTCATACCAACCTGTCCAGCATGTAGCTAATCCCATATGTTGTGCCTGTAATAAAATATGAGTAATAGCTATTGCGCTATCTCTAATGGTACGCTCCATACTATCGTCTTTACGATATGTTGATTTTCCTACACAAACAATAAACACAGGTGCTTGAAGCATCCACTTTTGATTATGGTCTAGCTCACAAATCTTCTCTTTCATTTCTTTTGATTTCACAACAATGAAATCCCATGGCTGTTCATTAGAACCGGAAGGTGCCAATGAAGCAGCTAATATCAAATCACTTATTTGCTCATCTGTAACTCTTGTTGATTTATACTTTCTGATACTTCTTCGATTCAGAATTTCAGGTAAAATATCCATGATTTCTCCTTTTTTTATTCAAATCTGTTTCTATTCATAATCACTATTTTGGTCTTAAGTCAATAAAGTGGACACCGAAAGTGCGACTTTACGCCGCACCTTCTGCATGAACTGCAGCCGGTGTCTTGTAGCCTAAGCTACTATGAGTTCGCTGGCGATTGTACCAGGACTCGATATATTCAAAGATGCTTTTATAAGCTTCTTTTGAATCTTTGTAAAAACGCCGATAGATTTCTTCCTTTTTTATCAAAGAATGAAAGGATTCTATACAGGCATTGTCATACGGGCAGCCCTTACGGCTGAACGAATGAAGAATTTTATTTTCAGCAAGGTATTTTTCGAATACTTCGCTTGTGTACTGGGTTCTCAGAACCAAAAGGTGAATGAATATATTAGTTCTTTGTTCGGATCTTTGGATTCTTAATACAAAAGGCCTTTGCAGGTGAGGGCCTGCAAAGGCCTTTTGCTGTTAGGGGATTAGAAGTGGAAATCGAATTGGGTGCGGAAGAGGTGGCGTTTGGCATCTTTGGCTACGCCGGCGATGCTTCCGGAGTGGTTGTATTTCTGATCGGAGTAGAAGGTCTCCCATACCACATCTTTCCAGGGGATGTATTTTACACCGAGGATATATCCTTTGGTATCCGTTGGCAGGGAGCCCCATTCGTCATCGTGGGAGACATCGCCATAGCGGCCAAAGTCGATATAGCGGGCATAGAGGCTCCAGTCGCCGCGTTTGGTCGAATCGACATCGCGGTAGTCGACGCGGAATTCCTTACTGGTCTTGAAGTCGTAGGCATTCGTGCGGACATAGGTACCGTAGAGCGTCACATCTTTGGCTACTTTGGCGCGCAAATCAAGTCCTGCCGCCCGGCTCATCATCTGATTGCCGCGGGTGCCGTGCTCGCCTCGGTAATTCTTGTTGCTCATATACGTGAGTGACCCATCGACAATGCCGAGGCGGCCGGTGATGTTGGCACCGTAGAGATGCGTTTTTTCGCCGTCTGGCATGGTGATGAGATCGCCTTGACGCGGACGCAGGCCAAAGCCAGAGAGGCTCCATTGCGGCGTGAAGTTATAGGTGAGCTGTGCACCGTCAGCGGCATGGCCGAAGATGACATTCTGATAGCCGTAGCCCCACCATTTCGTACCGAGTACCGCGCCGAGTTTTTTCGTCGGCTGCCCCTCGACCCAGATGCGCTGGAAGGTACCATCCTGATCGTCGGATTTGGCATCTTTTCGCCAGGACTGGTTTACCGTATACCCTTTACGCGTCTCGGACTGGAAGTGGGCTTCCCACTGATTGCCGACTTTCATGCGGCCTTCGAGATTCATATAGAAGTGCTTGTTGTTGTTTTGGGAGCCCACATCTTTCGTCGAGGAATCGTGGTCATATTTTGCCCGGACAAAACCCGAAAGTTGGATTTTATCCACTTTCTTCTCGAGGCTCGTCATGCGTTCATCCATCCGCGATAATTCGCCATGATATTCACGCTCGAGTTTTTCCAGTAATGCCTGGTCGGCGGGGTTGACACTGCCCATTTTATTCATGGCCCGTGCGACGACGGCGGCCATTTCATAGCGGCTCATGGAACGGTTGCCGGCGAAGGTGCCGTCACCGTTGCCCTCCAGAACTCCATCCTTTACGAGCTGGTCGATAGCGGCATAGCTCCAGTGTCCGGCCGGGACATCCGTGAAGCTGGCGGCGCCTGTTTCCGGTGCTGCCATGGCCTGTCCGCTGACTGCTGCCGTAATCGCCATTGCCGTAAGAAGGCTGAGTGTCTGTTTTTTCATTGTGAATCGCTCCTTAATTTCTTCGTTACCAATTTCATGCTCATTTGGTCAAGAGGTTTGGAGCGCATGTCGCTTTGCCTGTGACAAAACGAATCATAACACGCGGAAAAGCAATAGGCAATACGACGAAGCGATTGTGAGTGTTTGTTTCAGAAAAAAATACGAATGTGCATAGAACTTATAAACCGCGTTTCAAAATCTTTCGTATGAAGCGGGGTTTGCTTTAATCTTGTTATAAATGAAGTCGGTTATGCTATAATGAATGTGAATTTGAGAGGATGAGAGGTTCGACTGGAGGTATTTATGCGATTACTCAAGATTATGCAGGAAAATGAACGTTTTTCGCAAACGGAACAGGCTATCGTACAATATATGCTCGAACATCCCAAGGAAGTTGCTGAGCTGACAACACGGGAAATTGCCGCGAAAACTTATACCAGCCCGGCAGCTGTTTTTCGTCTGACCCAAAAATTGGGGCTCAAGGGGTATAACGAATTCCGCATCAAGTTTACCAGTGAAATCAGCCGCGTGAATCCAGAGTCATTCAGCATCCGTCATCGTCCGGTCACGCAGAAGGATAAGCCGGAAGATGTTGTCCGCAAGATTGCAGCTCTTGAGGTTGAGGCGATTGAAGAAACGAAGAATGAATTTGACATCGGCCAGCTTGAAGCAATCTTAACCCGCATGGAAAAGGCGGAGGTGATCGATATCTATGCGTATGACCAGAACTATGCCTTGGCGCAGATGGCGGTTTACAATTTTATGCAGGCGAAACTTCCTGTCGTGGCCTATAACTCCATGAACAGTCAGATTTCCTCGGCGCTGCTGGCCGATAAAAAACACCTGGCCATCATCATCTCCCGTTCCGGGGAAAATCGCCGGCTGATACGGCTGGCTGAGATTTTAAAGCGCCGCGGCGTTCATACGGTGCTCTTGACCGTGTCGCCGCATTCGCCGCTGGTCAGCCTTTGCAGTGAATATGTCTATATCGCTAACACGACGAATTTCCTGGATCTGGGCGGCATGCTCTTTTCGGTAGGGGTCCGTTATTTCATCGATACGATTTTTGCGATGCGGCTGGCACGCCGTTATGATGAGATCGAATCCTTTACCGACCAGTTCGATGATGCCTGTGGCAGCCAGTACGATGACAAACGCCGGATTTGGTGATATCGGGGCGTTGTTTCGAAACCAAGAGCCGTTTTGATATTTTTTGCGAAACAAACGAACAGAAGAATCCAAAGCCGTTGAAAACGCGAAAGTGTTTTGTTATATTGTTCTCGTCAAGAGGCTTTGGCCTCATTCGCACTCGCTTTGCCAGCGAAATTGAATTGGAGAATGAAAAAGGAGCACTTATCATGGACAAACAAGCGATTTTCGACAAGTTTGTAGAGTTTATGGGACGCTTCGCAGAAATCCGGGCCGTGGCAGCGCTGCGTGATGGTTTCATCATGACGACGCCGTTTACCGTCTGTGGGTCGGTTTTCCTGCTTATTGCGAATCTTCCAATCCCGGGGTATCCGGAATTCATGGCGAATTTGTTTGGCAAAGATTGGACGGCACCGCTCAATGCAGTGGCTGGTGGCACGTTCAGTGTATTAGCACTTATTGCGGTTTTGGCTATCACCTATAAATACGTCGAGGCTGAGGGCTGCGATGCCATTATGGCGTCAATCCTTTCGCTTTCTACGTTCCTCATCGTTTTGCCGCCGACGGTCATGTCGAAAGGCGGTGAAGCCGTGGGCGATGTCATTCCGAAGGCCTGGGCTGGCAGTAATGGTGTCATCACGGCGATTCTCGTGAGCTTTGCCGTATCGGCAATTTTCTGCTACTGTGAGAAGCACCATTTGGGTATTAAGATGCCCAGCACGGTTCCTGGTGGTGTCTCGCGGGCTTTTGAAGCCCTGACGCCGGCCTTCCTGTTGTTCCTTGGCGGTTCGGTCATCTATGGTGTTTTCCACTATGTTGGGGCAACGACTTTCCCGGAATTTATCTTCAAAGTATTGCAGACGCCGCTGCAGGGCCTCTCGGATACCCTTATCGGTGGTTCGATTATCGCAGCCCTTCAGTCCATCTTGTTCTGGGCGGGCATTCATGGTCCGAATGTTGTCGGTGGCGTTGTGAGTCCTATCCTTATTGCCAATTCCTTGGATAATCAGGCACTCTTGGATGCTGGTCAGCAGCTCATGGACAATCCGGCCGCTAAAATCATCACGTGCCAGGTGAATGATGTGTTCATCAAATCCGGTGGCTGCGGTTTGACTTTCGGACTGCTCATCGCCTCCTGGCTTTGTTCGAAATCCTCGCAGATGAAATCGCTTACGAAACTGGCTACGGTGCCGGGCTTGTTCAACATCAATGAGCCGATTATCTTCGGTCTGCCAATCGTATTCAATCCGTTCCTTTTGGTGCCGTTTGTGCTGGTGCCGCTGTTCGCTCTTTTCATCACCTATGGTGCGATTGCCGTTGGGTTTATGGCGCCGTTCTCTGCCGTACAGGTACCTTGGACCACGCCGCCGATTTTGGCCGGTCTCCTGCTGGATGGCTGGCAGGGCGCCGTTATCCAGATCATCAATCTCGTCATGGCGACGGCCGTCTATCTGCCCTTTGTACGGGCGCAGGACCGACATATGCTGGCGGAGGAAAAAGCGGACGCCGCTTCCGAAGATGTTTCCACCACGAGTGATATTCCCCTTCACTGTGGGTGAAACTATAAATAATTTTTTCTGCTTCCTAAAATAAGACAAAAACTCCCTGGGATGATTCGTATCCCAGGGAGTTTTTGTCTTATTCTTCTACATTTTCGAGAATGCGGATTTCGTTGCGCATCAGATATTTTTTCTGGTCCGGGCGGAAGCCGTTCACCAGATAGTCGAAGACGACCTGCATCGCTTTGCGCCCCTGCTGGCGCGGGTGCTGGTAAATGGCTGCCTGGATGATGTGATCGTGCATCATCCGAATCGTGGAGGGGATGGTGTCAAATACGACCATCACGATATCGCGGCGGTTTTTGGCCATGACAGCCCGGGCGGCGCCGTACGCACCGGAAGAAATGATGAACAGCGCATTGGTTTCCGGGTGTTCCTCCAAGAGCTGCCGGGTTTTTTCATAGGAAATCATGTCATCGTCTTCGTTTTCGTGAACCCCCGTAAGCTGGAAGTCTTCGGTCTTTTCGAGGACTTCGAGGAATCCCTGCAACCGCTGGCGATGGCCCTGCATGCTTAGTGAGCCCATCAGGACGCCGGCATGGATGCCCGGTGGGGCAATCATCTTGAGCAGTGCGCCGGCGGTGCGGCCGCCCTGCAGGTAATCCGTGCCCACATAGCAGTGGCGGCGGCAGTCATCCACGTCGTTGTTGATGGTCACGACGAATATTCCGCGAGCTACGAGGTCGTTGAGTTTTTCGATAACGCGCGGCTCGTTTACGGGGTTGATAATCAGCGCATTGACTTCGCTGGCGAGCTCGTCGATGATGCTGCATTGCTCCTCGACGTTAAAGCCGCGCATGCTGCGCCAAAGGACTTTCATGCCGTAGTTTTCGTATTTTAGCGCTGCTTTTCGCATGGGCAGCAGCACATCGTCGAAGAAGGGGACCCCCTCGGATGCAATCAGCACGCCGACAACGGGATTCTTCTTGCGGGCAGCCAGCGCCTTGCCGGCGGGGTTTGGCTGATAGTTCAGCTTTTTTGCGGTTTCCAGGACCAGCTGACGTTTCTCGGGTTTTACGTTGCCGCGATTGTTGAGGACGCGGTCGACGGTTCCGCGGGAAACACCGCACAGTTCAGCGATTTGTTTTATCGTAACCATGGGGATGAACCTCCGTGTTGTAAAATGATGATAGAATATATTTTTCGCGGTATTCGAGGAATAATCCTGCACGAGCACAGTTTTTTTCGAAAAGATAATCCTGAAAAAAATTTTCGGAGAAATGGCAAAAAATCAGGATTCATCGGCAGACGGCGCTGGTGCTGGGACGCTGGTGTTCGTGCACACGATAAAGAACAAGATAAAACGTTTTCTAAACTATAACAAAGAATAAAAAATATGTTGACAACAAAAAGGGGAACGTGTATTGTAATAGCAGAGAACAAAAATGGTTCTGTGGCAAGGATAAGGGGTTATTTTTACCGTTGGGGGCAGTACTGTTTTTTATATCGTCTGATTATTGGCAATAAACAGGATTGTTTGTAAACTATTCTGTGCACGAGAACAGAAAACAGAGAAACGGGAATCCTGAAACCGGCGAAGAGGTCTTTCCTGGAGAAATGAGGTGAAGGGCAGCGGGAAAGATTCGGAGCAGAGCCGAAAAAAATGTACTGGTTTTTAGTACGAAAAGCAAAGGAGACGAAAACATGAAAAAGATCATTGCATTACTTTTGGCAGCAGCTATGATGGTCGTTGTCGCTGGCTGTGGCGGTGAACAGTCAGCAAGCAGTGGCAGCGGCTCAGGTTCAGGTGGGAAACAGATTACGATGGGCTTCTCCCAGATCGGAGCGGAATCCGAATGGAGAACGGCGAATACGGAATCCATCAAACAGGCAGCTAAAGATGCAGGCATCAACCTGCAGTTCTCGGATGCACAGCAGAAGCAGGAGAACCAGATTAAGGCAATTCGTTCCTTTATTGCCCAGGGCGTTGATATCATCGCTTTCGTACCAATCGTCGAGACGGGCTGGGATACGGTCCTGAAAGAGGCAAAAGATGCCAAGATTCCGGTCATCGTTGTTGACCGTGACGTCAAACTCAGCGACGATTCTCTCTATGTGGCCAAAATCGGTACGGATTCCGTTAAAGAGGGCAACAACGTCTTCAAATGGATCGATGAGTACATGGCCAAAGAGAAAAAGACTCCGCGTGATGGCGGCAGCCAGTACAATGTCGTAGTCCTTGAAGGTACGGTTGGTTCCTCCGTAGCAATCCGCCGCCAGGAAGGCTTTAAAGATGCTATGGCAAAATCGGCCAATGCTGGTAAATACAACCTGCTGGCTTCTCAGACGGGTGAATTCACGCGGCAGAAAGGCCAGGAAGTCATGGAGTCCTTCCTCAAATCCTATGGTCCGAAAATCGATATCCTCTTTGCGCATAACGATGACATGGCTCTCGGTGCCATCCAGGCAATCGAGAAAGCCGGCCTCAAACCGGGCAAAGACATCACGATTATCTCCATCGATGGCGTAAAAGGCATGTTCCAGGCTATGATCGATGGCAAGGCTAACTGCACGGTTGAGTGCAACCCGCTGCAGGGACCGCTGCTCATGGAAACGGCTAAGAAAATCCTCGCTGGTGAGAAAGTCGAAAAACTCGTCTATGTCGATGAAGGCGTATTCCCGGCAGATGTTGCCGCTAAGACCCTTCCGGATCGCAAATACTAATACCTGTTTTCATCCATTCATATAGGTTAGGATAAAGGGCCGCGCCCGCTTCGTATGAGTTCGGACGCGGCCGTTTTATCCATATCGAACAGATAGCAATCATTTTCCTTATTCCTATCTTATTCCGATGATCATTCAGTTTCCTGGTTAGGGGTGACGATTATGGCACAAGCTTTATTGGAGATGCGGTATATAGATAAGGTATTCCCAGGCGTTAAGGCATTATCAAACGTCAATTTTACGCTCCACGCTGGGGAAATCCACTCCCTGATGGGGGAAAATGGCGCTGGCAAATCGACACTGGTCAAGGTTTTGACCGGGGTATATCAGCGCGATGGCGGTACGATTGTGATGAATGGCAAGCCCATTTCACCGAAAACGCCGAAAGAGGCGCAGGAATGCGGCATTTCGACGGTGTATCAGGAGGTAAATCTCTGCTCGAATCTCACGGTAGCAGAGAATATCTTTATTGGCCGTGAGCCGAAAAAACACGGCTTTATTGACTGGAAAACAATCAACCAGCGGTCGGAGCAGCTGCTCGCGAAGCTGGATGTTCATATTGATGTGACCAAGACCCTCGATAACTATTCGGTCGCCTTGCAGCAGATGATTGCCATTGCCCGGGCGGTCGATGTCGATGCGAAAATCTTGATTCTTGACGAGCCGACGTCGTCGCTCAACGAGGAGGAGACCAAGCATCTGTTCAAGATCATGCGGCAGTTGCAGCGGCAGGGGATGGGCATCGTCTTTATCTCCCATTTTCTCGACCAGATTTATGAAATCTGCGATCACGTTACGGTGCTGCGCAACGGCGAGCTCGTCGGGGCCTATGAAATCTCGAAACTGCCGCGGCTCGAACTCATCGCGAAAATGGTGGGCAAAGACCTGAGCGCGGTCAAGGATATGGATAAATTTGCCGAAAAGAGCACGCCGTCGGAGGAGGTATTCCTCGATGCCAAGGGGATCGGTGCCATCGGCAAGCTGCGGGAGGTGGATGTCACCATCCACAAGGGCGAAGTTATTGGCTTTGCCGGCCTGCTGGGCTCCGGCCGTACGGAAACGGCGGAATTGCTTTTCGGCATCGAAGCGATCCACAAGGGCTCCATCCGCATCAATGGGAAGGAAATCAGTCTGAAGACGCCGATGGATGCCATGAAGGAAAAAATCGGGTTCTGTCCGGAGGACCGGAAGCGCTCGGGAATCATTGGCGATTTGTCCGTACGGGAAAATATCATTCTGGCGATGCAGGCCAAAGACGGCATCATGCATCACATTCCCTACGAGGAGCAGTGCAAGATTGCTGACGACTGTATCAAGCTGCTCAAAATCAAGGTTTCTGACCGCGAACAGCTCGTAAAGAATCTGTCGGGCGGAAATCAGCAAAAGGTAATCATTGCCCGCTGGCTGGCTACCCAGCCGAATCTGTTGATCCTCGATGAACCGACGCGCGGTATCGATGTGGGGACCAAGACGGAAATCCAGAAGATGGCGATTTCCTTGGCCAAGCAGCGCGGAATGTCGGTCGTATTCATCTCCTCGGAGATGGATGAGATGGTCCGTACCTGCACCAAACTGGTGGTCATGCGCGACCGCCGCAAGGTGGCAGAGCTGACCGGCGATGATATCAGTTCCGACGGTGTCATGAAAGCAATTGCAGGAGGTGCGGCCTGATGGATATGCTGAAAAAATTTGCGGGAAGCTCGCTGTTTTTGCCGGTAGTAGCCCTGCTGGTGCTGCTCGTATTCAATACGATTTTTGTCGATGGGTTCCTGTCGATACAGCTGACCGAGGATGGCAGGCTGTATGGACGTCTCGTGGATATTTTGAACCGTTCGTGTTCGCTCATCATTTTGGCTCTCGGCATGACCTTCGTTATTGCGACGAGCGGTATCGATATTTCGGTTGGTGCGGTGGTGGCTATCTCGGCCGCTGTAGTCTGCACGATGATTGGCGGCCGCGGGGATGGCGTGGCTCAAATGCCGATGGCCCTGGCTGTGCTGGCCGCTATTGGTGTTGGCGTACTCTGCGGCATGTGGAACGGCTTATTGGTCGCGAAATTCAAGATTCAGGCCGTGGTAGCGACGCTTATCCTTATGACGGCCGGACGTGGCGTGGCCCAACTCATGACCGAGGGACAGATTATCACGGTTTATTATAAGCCCTTTGAGTACATTGCCGGTTTCTTGCCGGGGATGCCGCTGCCGACGAATATTTTCATTGCGCTCGCAATGGTTTTGCTGGTAGCGGTGCTGATGAAGAAGACCAGTATCGGCTTATTTGTCCAGTCTGTCGGCATCAATGCAACAGCGGCAAGGTATGCCGGCATCAACGTAACGCTGGTCATTTTCCTCGTCTATGCTTTTTCGGGGCTTTGTGCTGGTGTTTCGGGGCTGATTGAAAGTTCGCTTATCCGTGCCGCTGATGCCAATAATGCCGGCCTCAATATGGAGATGGATGCTATCTTGGCTGTCGCACTCGGTGGTACGCTGCTTTCGGGTGGCAAGTTCTACATCGGTGGTTCGGTTATCGGTGCGGTTACGATTCAGACCCTTACGACGACGATGTATGCGCTGGGCGTATCGGCTGACCAGCTGCCGGTAGTCAAGGCCATTGCGGTAATTATCATCTGCCTGATCCAGTCCAAGAAGGCCCAGGAGATGTTTGATGCGTGGAAGGCGCGCCGGATGTCAAAACAGAACGGGAAAAAAGCTTCCGTTGATGGAAAGGTGGCGGAGCAGGCATGAAAAACAAGTTGAACCATCTCATTGCATCCAAATATTTTTCTTTCTTCGTTACGGTCTTGCTGTTCGCAATCCTCTATGGAGCGGGCATTGCCATGTACAAAGGCTTTATGCGTCCGCAGGTATTTTTGAATCTGTTCATCGATAATGCGGCGCTGATTATCGTCACGGTGGGCATTACGTTCACGTTGATCATTGCCGGCATCGATTTGTCGGTGGGCGCAGTGCTCGCTCTGGTATGTATGGTGCTCGCTTGGCTGCTCGCCAATACGGGCCTGCCCGTGGGGCTCTGTGTCCTGCTCGTCATGGTGATGGGCACGGTGTTTGGCGCCGCGCAGGGCTATATCATATCGAAGTTTGATTTGCAGCCCTTTATCATTACGCTGGCCGGCATGTTCTTCTGCCGCGGCCTGACGGCCGTTATCTCGCAGGATACGATTCAGATTGAGAATCCAACCTGGGTCGCGTTGGCCAGTTACCGGGTAGACCTTGGCGTCGGCTTTGTATCGATTGGTGCCATCGTCGCCTTGCTGACGATTGTCGTGGCCGCTATCGTGCTGGGGTATACGAAATTTGGGCGCACGGTATTTGCCATCGGTGGCAGTGAGTCCTCCTCGGCCCTCATGGGGCTGCCGGTATTTCGCACGAAGGTTATGGTCTATGCGATTTCGGGCTTCTGCTCGTCTTTGGGCGGCCTTGCCTACAGCTTGATTATGCTGACGGGCTATAACCTGCACGGTCTCGGCATGGAGATGGATGCCATCGCTTCCTCAGTCATCGGCGGTACGCTTTTGACTGGTGGTGTAGGCTTCATCCCCGGGGCACTCGTCGGTGTACTGATTCAAGGCGTTATCCTGACGTTCATCAGCTTCCAGGGAACACTTTCGGCCTGGTGGACGAAGATCGTGGTCGGTGCCTTGCTCTGCGTATTCATCATCATGCAGGCTTTTATCACGGAGCAAAAGAGCAAACTGTCCTCTAAGAGCTCCATGGAAGACAGCAGTGAACCCCCCGTTCAGCCAACGCCAAGCGGGGCAGGAAGTTAAAACAATTTTATAGTATATGCTTAAAGGGGCTGTTGCACGTAATGTGACGTGCAGCAGTCCTTTTTCATGTGCAAAAAAATAATCCCGGGGCTTGAATGCCTCGGGATTAGGTGTAGAATTTAGATATGCAAAAACCAAATTCACAAAAAGATTATACGTCTTTTGAAGGAAGCTATCAAGTATTTCTTCCATTTAATCTTGAATTTCAGATTGGCAAAGATGACCCCGTCCGCCTGCTTCGCCATTGTATTGGGGGTATGGATATTACGGCACTGGAAAAGACCTATCAGCGAATAAATCGAAATTTGGCGTCGCCAAGGCAGATGTTGGCCATCATTGTCTATGCCG
>NZ_JNKI01000036.1 GCF_000702005.1 Selenomonas sp. ND2010
GCTTCGTTTATGGCACTGCCCCTAGCGTCGGCTGAGGATGTGGCAAGTTTCGCAGGGCTACCCCCTCCGAGGGCGCAGCAATTCGTACCGGCTCTAACCGAGGCGGCGGGGGCCCCAGTACCATAAGCGTAGCCTTGACGTTCCGCGTGAAGCAAGAAATTTTTGCCTGCGTTCTCGTTGGAAAAGCAGTTTCGTCCAAGCGAAGCGCGTTTAACTGTTTTCCAACTCTTAATTAAAAGGCAAAAATTTCTTGTAGCGGGTTGTCACCGGTGGAGCGTTGGTACTGGGGCCCCCGCCGCCGGCGATTTGTCTCAAATATGAACTCGCTCTTACTGCCCTACAAACTGTAATTGGCAATAGAAAGGATTATTGGATGGAAGAGAAGCAGCATAAACGCCGGATTCATTATAGTGGTAAGTATCCACGGCGTTTTGAGGAAAAATATAAGGAACTTAATCCGGAAAAATATGGCGATGAGATTGCGCATGTTATTGCAAAGGGCAATACGCCGGCGGGGATGCACATTCCTATCATGGTCAATGAGATTTTGGACGTGCTGGCGATAAAGCCGGGAGAGCGCGGCTTCGATGCAACGCTGGGGTATGGCGGACATACTTGTGCTATGCTCGAAAAACTGGCCGGCAAGGGGCATCTGATAAGTGGCGATATTGACCCGATTGAGTCGAAGAAGACGGAGGCGCGTATTCGTGCCAAGGGATTTGGCGAAGATATCTGGGAGCTTCGCAATATGAATTTTTGTCAGATTGATGAATTGGCGCGCGAAGTAGGGCCCTTTGACTTCATTCTCGCAGACCTTGGGGTATCGTCGATGCAGATTGATAATCCAGAGCGTGGGTTCACCTACAAGAGCGAGGGCCCGTTGGATTTGCGATTGAATCCTGAGGCTGGCATTACGGCCGCCGATCGTCTTCGTGACATTGACGAGTATGAGCTGGAGGGACTCTTGCAGGAAAATGCTGATGAACCCTATGCTACCGAAATTGCCCGCTATATCGTAAAAACGCGCCGTCGTCGTCCTATTCGGACGACCAAGGATCTGCACGAAGCCATCGGGCAGGCACTGGCGAAGGTAAAACTGCCTAGGGAAATGGCCGAGCGTGCCGGTTACAGTACGAAAAAACAGGCACTAGCGCGGGCGGAACTCATAAAGAAAAGCAGTGCCCGGGTATTTCAGGCATTGCGCATTGACATCAATCGTGAGTATGAAGTCCTCTACGAGTTTATGGAAAAGCTTCCGGCGGCGCTGGCTCCCGGCGGCCGTGCTGCCATTCTTACTTTCCATTCCGGTGAAGACCGTATCGTTAAAAAAGCGTTCAAGATCTTCCATCAACAGGGGGTATACGCCGACATCGCGCAAGATGTCATTCGGCCGACTAAAGAAGAATGCTATCGTAACAGCCGTGCCCACTCGACCAAACTGCGCTGGGCGATAAAAGGTGAGGAATAAAATGCAAAGACCCGTTGACTTTTGTAAGAGTCAACGGGTCTTTTTTAATGTTGATAAATTTCGTAGTTGTCGCGGCAGGTTTCCTTGACGTTGTAGAGGGCGCGGTCGGCTTGGCGGAAAATGGTGGCCAGGTCGCGTTTGCCGCCGGCAGGGCTGATGGCGATGCCGATGCTGGCAGTGACGTTGCCGGGAGCCCCACAGACAATGAGCCCGCGGGTCTGTTCGAGGATGAGTTCAGCAATCCGCCGGACATAGGCTTCGTAGATGTCACTGTCTTCTTCGAACAGGAACAGGGTGAATTCATCGCCGCCGAATCGGCCGATATGGGTGCGTGGCGGCAAGAGGCCCCGCAGCATGGCGGCAAATTCGATGAGGATGTCATCGCCGTGCTGATGGCCATAGGTATCATTGGCCTCTTTGAAATGGTCGAGGTCGATGATAAAGAAGGCGGCGGTCCAGTTTTCGGGCAGGCTTTCGAGGATCAGCTGGCACTGTGTCGTCATCGCGGCTTTGTTGAGACAGCCGGTTAGGTGGTCGGTTTCGGCATTGCGCTTGTAGTTGTCCCGGTCTTCCTGCAGGATTTCCACGGCATCAAGTGCTTGCTGTAGTTCGAGTTCCCGCAGGGTAAGGGCGCGGTTCTTTTCCTGCTCGAGCCGGTTGCGGTAAAGCAGGAAGATTGCGGTGACCAGGATGCTGAAACTAAGCAGCAGGCCAGTGGTGAGCGCCAGTGGGTGTTGACTCAGTAAGTAGCCAAAGGAGACATCCGGAGTGCTGTTATGCTGGATAATCTGCGTCAGCTGATTTTGCGGTAATCCCAGCAGGGCGGTGTTGACCGTGTGGCGGAGCATCTCTGGCGCGTCGGGGCAGAACATCAGGCAGAGCGGGACAGATACCGTGGCAGAATCAAGTTGTTTCAGCTGGAAATGCAGCAGAATGTTTTTATTCTTGGACAGATACGGCTGGGGCAGGTAGGTGTAGTCATACAGGCCCTGCTCGACGGCGTAGAGACATTCTTCTGGTTCTGCGACTTCGACGACTTTTGCCTGTGGGTTGAGGCGCTGGAAAAATTCCCGCAGGCCAGCATAACAGGTCGGCAGGATGATGCTTCCTGGGCGGGCTGATTCCTCCTGCGTGCGCCGAACGATTGGCGTAAACGGCATCCAGAGGATGTTGTTGGAAAACTGCATCATCTGAAGCTGCGGGTCGTTGACGTAAACGGCAAAGGCCGCTTCGGCCCGGCCGTCACGCAGCATTTTGCCGGCGGTTTCGACGGAATCGACAATCACGGGCTGGAACGTAATGCCGGTGGTGTTCATCAACAGCGTCAGAATATCCGGGGATATGCCGTAAATGTTGCCGAATTCCTTGTTTTGCTGGATGAGGGAGATAAAGGTACCAGGAAAGACGACGCGAACCGTGGGGGCAGTGCGGATGAAAGCCTGCTGATGCTCGGAGTAGTGTGCCATTTTGTAGATGCTGGGGTCGAGATATTCGCGCTTGAGGCGCGTTTCAAAGGAGGGATTGGTCATTTCGATACTCAAGATGGCCTGGTTAAGCTGCTCCATTAGGCCCGCATGGGCCTTGTCGGTCATGTATTGCTGGGGAATGGTGTCGACAAAGGTAATCCAGCGTTCATGGCCCGTAAGATTAAAAACCGTGCAGGCGATGAGCTGAACTTCTCCACGGTGCAGCCCATTGGTTAGTGCATCGCTGCTGGGATAGGTACGGATGCTGACATTCCAGCCGTTGGCTTTGGCAAAAAACTGCAGGCGATTTTTGAGGTCGTTGCTGTTAAGGACGCCGATGGTAGCGCCATCAAGGGTGGCGCCGCGGTCGGCAGTGATCTGCATGTCGTTTTCGTCGGTGTACAGTCCTAAAATTGCCGCGCAGGAATGTCCATTGGAAAATAGGTATTCTCCTAGCGGGAAGGCGGCGTCGCTGACTGGTGCGATGAGATCGAGCTGCCCCTCGCGCAACCGCTGCAGGCAGTCGGAGGCCGTGCCGTGGTAGTATTCGTATTGCCAATGGGTGATTTTGGCGATTTCCGCTAAAAAGCTGCTGTTATAGCTGGCCATCAGCCGGATCGCATCATTGGCAGACCCCGGGCGCCTATCGTTAGCGACCCCGATACGGATGGTCTGATAGGCCGGGGGTTCTGCCGTGCTGTGTGCAGGCAGAGCCACCAGCACGGCTAGGCACAACAAGATATGGCATAGCTTCTGTACAAAGTGCATGGTAAAACCCCTTTTACGATTTTTGGGTATGGCGCGCAAGGAAGTCGTCGAATTCCTCCAAAGGCATCGGCTCGGCAAACAGGAAGCCCTGTCCTAGGCGGCAGCCTAAGGAAAGCAACAGTTCTTCCTGTTGTTTGGTCTCGATGCCTTCGGTCAATACCTTCATATGGAGACTCTGTCCGAGTTTCACAATATGGTGCAGGATAGTCCGTGCGCGCGGCGATTTTTCCGCGGTCAGCAGCATTTGCCGATCGATTTTCATGACGTCCATGGGGAGATTCTGCAGCATGGCAATGGAGGAATAGCCGGTACAGAAATCGTCCATGGACAGGATGAAGCCCAGTTGGCTGAGGCGGTTGATAACCGTCCCAGCATCGTCGCGGGTATCATGGGATTGATAGTCGATAAAAGCGGTTTCGGTGATTTCCAGTTCAAGACAGCCTTGGGGCAGTTGATAGGTATCCGCAATGGCCTGCATGCGCTTGAGATAATTTTCTTCGGTAAAGTGCAGACCGGACTGGTTGACGGAAATGGGGAGGACAGTGGCACCTTTGGCAATGCGTTCCTGCTGGTAGCGGCAAATGGTTTCGAGCATATAGTAATCGAGTGGGATGGCAAAGCCATTATGCTCGAAGAGGTCCATGAAGGCAGCTGGTGCCAGGAAGCCAAGCTCCGGACTCTGCCAGCGTACGAGGGCCTCAGCGCCCAGGACTTCGTAGGTTTGCAAGTCGTATTTCGGCTGCAGGTAGACCTGGAATTCGCCGTTTTGCAGCGCTTTGTCCATGAGGTTTTCCAGCTGTTTTTGTTTGAGCAGTTCGTCGTGCAGTGATTCGTTATAGGTGGTGGTTTCGTGACTGGCAACGCTTTCCATGTGGGCGAGCATTACGCAGTCGATGAGGCGTTCCGGAACAAGCTGACCGCTGGCCGGAATTGCGTAGAGTCCGATATGGTAGCGGACCGTAGTCAGCATATCGTTGATGACACAGGTACCGGATTCGTTGGCAATTTTCTGGGCAGCCTGTTCCATCGTGAATCCTTCGGGCAGGCGGCAGAGGACAATCAGCTTGAAAAAGTCGCCAGAGATTGCATCCATCAGCAGCCAGGGATTATTCCGGCGGATGCGGGCAACCAGCTCTTGCAGGGCTTTGTTAAAGGCCTGACGGCTGTAGAGCTCGTGCATGAAAGCAATGCGTTGAGGGGACATGACCATCAGGAAAAGCTTTCCCTGTTTTTGCTGTTCCTCGTATTTGGCGAGGGTGCTGGGCAGGTTCTGCGTGAACCAGCGGGTATTGTACATGTTGACTTCTTTTAGATAATGCGCCTCGCGATAGAGTTCTTCACTGTGCTTGCGGCGCAGCTGCATGACGAGCAGCAAGGTGAGGATGATGCCGAGCAGCAGGCTGCTGATAAGGACCAGTGAGCCGATAGGATTGCGATAAATCAAGGATTGCAGCGTGTCTTTGCTTTGCACCGCGTATATCTGGCGATTGATTATGCTGGATATTTGCTGCTGCGAAAGGTGCGCGATTTCCTTATTGAGGATGTGGATGAGCATCGGGTCAGCCTGATTGCTGACGGCGATGGCGACATCGTGGGAAAAAACGATATTGCCGGTGATATAGAGGTTGTAATAATTGCCCTGATGGATATCGCTTTGGGCGGTGATTGCCTTTACCAGGGTCATATCGGCCTGGCGGTTGTTGACAGCCGACATGCATTCGGCAACGGTGTTGTAATACTGCAGCTGAGACGCGGGATACATCTTCTCAATGTAATCATGGGTATAGAAATGATTGCGCGGGCAGGCGATAATCGGCTTTTCGGGCAGACTCTGATCTTTGCGCAGGACCGCTACGTAGTTTAAGGTAAGATAGGGAATCGTCAAATCGGCTTTATGCTGACGGGCCCAGTTGTAGTCGGAATAGAAATCCGTTACCAGGTCGATTTCACCGCGAGTGAGATGAGCCATCATGCTGGACTGGTCGGTTTCCGGGCTGATTTCGATAGTGATTCCGAGGTCGGAAGCGATGATGTTCATGATGTCGGCAATGACACCCTGATGCGTGCCGTCCTCCGTGAAGAACGTATAGGGAGGCTGACCAGGAGAGGCCATCGCCCGGATAACGGGATGGGCCTTTAGATAGGCTTTCTCTTCAGCGGTAAGTTCGAGCGCGGCACCGCCTTGGTCCTGGTATTTTTCCAACAGATGAAGTCCGAATAGTGGACTGATGCTGTTGAGAGACTGCTGGCTGGCCTGAATATTAGCCTTTAAATCCGGGCGCTGGTCGCTCAGAAGCAGCCAGCCAATTCCGTAGCCAAGTGGAATCGAAGCAGTGCCAGCTGGCGGTGCGGTTAATTCCGTAGGGGGAAGAAAGTTCTGGGAGACTTCTTCGCAGGTGACAAGATCGATGGCACCGCTGTAGAGACGCAGGAGATTTTCCGCTGGTGTGCCCGGTACGTATTCCAGTGTCACGCCCATATAGGTGGCGATGTTTTCCAGCGCTTCATAGGTCATGCCATGGTAAAAGCCGTATTCATCGCGGCTTAAATAATTGATTGCATTGGTGTAGCCGACGCGCAGAACGGGGCGTTCATAAGCGGAAGCTGTTGGGGGGATAAGCATTATAAGGCCAAATACGAGCAGTAATGTGGCAATATGGCAGTAACATCTCTTGGCATGGCCCATAATATCACTCCTATTTCCTGGAATATTGAAATCGGTAACAAAACTTATCTAATAATACTATAAGATATATTCTTGTCAATGGCCCTATTTCCTTCTGAACGTTTAAATTGGGTCCATTTTCCTAGATGATTTGAGAGCTGTTATCAATTATGCTTTTTATTTATAGTATGTGATGTTTGATATTGACTTTTCGCATGAAACTACCTACAATGAAAGTATCAATCCCGAGTAAAACACTAAGGATTAAAATCAATCAAATTTGCTTCATTAAAAGGAGAGTTTATATAATGGCAGAGAAGCTTTTGGAAATCAAGGATCTCCACGCAGGGGTGGAAGATAAAGAGATCCTCAAAGGGTTGAACCTTTCCGTAAATAAAGGAGAAGTCCACGTCATTCTTGGACCAAATGGTTCTGGTAAGTCGACGCTCATGAATATCATCATGGGACATCCTAAGTATCAGGTGACAAGCGGGACCATGGAGTTCGAAGGGGAGGATATGAGCGGCCTCAAGACTTTCGAGCGTGCCCGTAAGGGGCTTTTTTTGTCCTTCCAGACGCCGGAGGAGATTCCGGGGATTACGGTGGAGAACATGATTCGCACGGCGAAGCAGACTATCACTGGAGATAAAGTCAAACTCATTCCGTTCCGCAAGGAGCTCAAAGCGCAGATGCAGGAGCTCAAGATGAAACCGGAGTACGCACAGCGGTACATGAATGTTGGCTTTTCTGGTGGTGAGAAAAAGCGCAACGAGATTCTACAGCTTTTGATGCTGCAGCCCAAATTAGCCCTGCTCGACGAGACGGATTCCGGCCTTGATGTCGATGCCGTCCAGATTGTATCCGAGGGGGTGGCAAAGTTCCACAATGAAGACAACAGCTGCCTGATTATCACGCACAATACGCGTATCCTCGAAAAACTCAAGGTGGACAAGGTTCATGTCCTGATGAATGGCCAGATCGTCGAAGAGGGCGGTGCGGAACTCATCGAGGATATTAACAGCCGCGGTTTCACCCATATCCTTGATGCGCAGAACGAGGCAAAGTGAGGCGTTTTTGATGACAGAAAAGAAGAAAACATATATTGAAGATATTGAGCGCACCCTTTATGACATCAAAGATGAAGATCGTTCCGTCTACAAAGCCCACAGTGGGCTGACCGAAGATGTTGTCCGTGATATTTCTACGCGCAAGCATGAGCCGCAGTGGATGCTGGATTTTCGTTTGAAGTCTTTGGCAGTATACCATTCTCTCGAATTGCCGGCTTGGGGCCCAAGCCTTGAGGAACTTCACATGGACGACATTGTCACTTATGTCCAGCCCGATGCCAAGATGACTGGCAGCTGGGAAGAGGTACCGGAGGATATCAAGGATACGTTTGATCGCCTGGGCATTCCTGAGGCGGAAAAGACTTCGCTGGGCGGTGTCGGCGCGCAGTATGACTCGGAAGTCGTCTACCATTCCATTCAGGAAGACATGGTGAAACAGGGTGTCATTTACACCGACATGGAAACGGCTGTCCGCGAACATGAGGAAATCGTCAAAGAATACTTTATGACGCTGGTCCCGCCAAAGGATCACAAATTTGCTGCCCTGCATGGTGCGGTCTGGTCTGGTGGTTCCTTCGTTTATGTACCGGCTGGTGTCCATGTTGAGATGCCGTTGCAGAGCTATTTCCGCCTCAATGCAGCTGGTGCTGGCCAGTTCGAGCATACCTTGATCATCGTGGAGCCGGGGGCGAGCCTGCATTTTATCGAGGGCTGCTCGGCACCGAAACATAATGTCACGAACCTCCATGCCGGTTGTGTGGAACTGTTCGTCAAAGATGGTGCCAGACTCCGTTATTCCACCATTGAGAACTGGTCCCGCAACATGATGAATCTCAATACGAAGCGTGCTTTGGTCGAAAAAGACGGTATCATCGAATGGGTATCGGGGTCCTTTGGTTCCCATATTTCCTGCCTCTATCCGTGCAGTGTCCTGCATGGAGAAAATGCCCGCTGTGAGTTCACGGGAGTTACCTTTGCCTCGAAGGGGCAGAATCTCGACACAGGAGCCAGCGTCATTCATGCCGCTCCGCACACGTCGGCCAATATCAACACGCGTACGATTTCGAAGGCCGGCGGCATGGCTACCTATCGCAGTGCGGTCAAGGTCACGAAGAACGCACCGTTTGCGAAGTGCTCGGTCAATTGCGAGTCGCTGATGCTCGACAATCTTTCCCGCAGTGATACGCTGCCCGTTATGGATATCGAGGGCGACGAGGCGGATATCGGTCATGAGGCCAAAATCGGCCGCATCAGCGATGAGGCAATTTTCTACCTCACGAGCCGTGGCATCGATGAAGAGGAAGCGCGGGCAATGATTGTTCGTGGCTTCGTGGAACCAATCGCCAAGGAACTGCCGCTGGAGTATGCCTTGGAGATGAATAACCTCGTAAATATTGAGTTGGAAGGGACTATCGGCTAATGGATGATAAAATTTTTTCTGAGATTCCGATGCGCACCTGGCGCTGGCTGGGCGTCAATGAAGCCCAGGTTCCGGAAAACCTCAGTGATAACGTAAAAAAACAACAAATACTCGTGGAGGCCGGACAGAAGGAAGAAGTTGTCCTGGTAAACCGCGAGGGTGGTCAGCTGGAAGTGCAGGTGCATATCGCCGCTGGCGGAGAGCTTCACCTTATTAACGCCCAGCTGGTTCCCGATGATAAAGCAGTCACCAGCCGCGTGAAAGTATACGTGGGCAAGGGGGCAAAATTCCGCTATACCACGGTGGAGGCTGGTGCCCGTCATACGGCAGCCGAGCTTTCGGTGGATATGGCTGGCGATGACAGCATCAGTGATATTTGGGGCCTTTATTTTGGCGATGGCGCGAGCAAAATTGACCTCAACTACGTCATTCGTCAACAGGGCCGCCGTACGGATGCGAATATGCAGGTGCGTGGGGCACTGTTAGGAACGAGTGATAAGATCTTCCGGGGAACGCTGGACTTCCTCGAAGGTTCCAAGGGCTCGGTGGGCCGTGAGAATGAGGAGGTAGTCCTGCTTTCCCCGACGGTTCGCAACCGCAGTGTTCCGGTCATGCTCTCCCATGAGGATGATGTGGATGGTCACCATGCGGTAAGTGTAGGCAAGATTGACGAAGGAAAATTGTTCTATCTCATGAGTCGTGGCCTCGATATGGCGGATGCCCAGCGATTGATTGTCGAGGCGTCCTTCCATCCGGTCCTTGACCGCATTGAAGATGAAGCGCTCAAAGAGGAGATCGACAAGGTATTGATGGGGAGGCTGGCAAATGGCTGAGGTACAGGATTTTCTAAAAGATTTCCCATTGCTGAATGGAGAAGTCGGTGGCAAGCATATTGCCTATCTCGATAATGGTGCAACGACGCAAAAGCCGCAGCAGGTGATTCAGTCGATTTGCGGTTATTATGGCGGCTGTAATGCCAACCCGCATCGCGGGGCCTACGCCCTGTCGGTTAAGGCTACGGACATCTACGAGTCGGCTCGCAAGCGCACGGCGCAGTTCATCAAGGCGAAACGCCAGGAAGAAATCATCTTTACGAAAAATGCCACCGAGGCATTGAACCTGGTGGCATACAGCTATGGCCTCAATCATGTCGAGGCTGGCGATGAAATCGTCATCAGCATTTCCGAGCATCACAGCAATCTGGTTCCCTGGCAGTTTGTAGCCAAAGCGAAGGGAGCTGTGCTAAAATATATCTATCTGCAGGAAGATGGCAATCTCTCCCAGGAGGATATTGAGACCAAGATTACCGAGCGCACGAAGATTGTCGCTGTGACGCAGGTCTCCAATGTGCTGGGTCTCAAGAATGATGTAAAAGCCATTGTCCAAAAGGCGCATAGCGTCGGAGCTGTTTGCGTCGTGGATGGTTCTCAGAGTGTTGCCCACATGGCGGTGGATGTTCAGGACATCGACTGCGATTTCTTTGCCTTTTCTGGTCATAAGATGCTTTCGCCGATGGGGATTGGCGTCCTCTATGGCAAATACGAGATTCTCGATGCCATGGAGCCATTCCTGCGCGGTGGCGATATGATTGAATACGTGCAGGAGCAGGAATCGACCTGGGCCGAGTTGCCGGCAAAGTTCGAGGCTGGTACGCAGAATGTTGGTGGTGCGGCCGGCCTTACGGCAGCGATTGACTACCTCGAGGGCATTACCTTTGATCGCATCGAGGCCATCGAAAAGGACCTCGTTGACTACGCACTGCCGCAGCTTCGGGAATTGCCGTACATCGAGCTCTACGGCTGTGACAGCAAGCAGGATAATAAGACGGGAATCATCGCCTTTAACGTCAAGGATGTCCATCCGCATGACGTTGCGACGATTCTCGACAATGACGGCGTAGCCGTTCGGGCAGGCCACCATTGTGCCCAGCCGCTCCACCGTTATCTCCAGCAGAATGCAAGCTGCCGCGCCAGCTTCTACCTGTACAATACGCGCGAAGATATCGATCGTTGGATTGCCGCATTGAAGAAAGTAAGAGGTGTTCTTGGCTATGGCGCTTGATGATGTATATACGGAGGTACTGGGGGAGCACAGCCGCAACCCAGACCATAAACACCACCTGGCATGTGCAACCTGCACGATGAAAGGGCATAATCCGAGCTGCGGGGATGAAATCACGCTGGAGCTCAATGTGGAAGACGGCGTGGTCAAAGAGGCTGCATTCACAGGCGTTGGCTGCGCGATTTCGCAGGCTAGTACCGATATCATGGCAGAATTGATTCGCGGCAAATCCGTCGCAGAGGCACGTGGATTGGCGCAGAAATTCATAAGCATGATTAAGGGGGAGATAACCGACGAAGCGGAGCTCGAGGAACTCGATGAGGCCTTGGCGCTCAAAAATGTCGCCCACATGCCGGCCCGCGTAAAATGTGCAGTGCTGGCATGGCATACGCTGGATGATGCCTTGAAAGCGGATAAATAATACCGAATAAGAGCAACTTATCCACAAAATATTGAGGATATCCACGGCATAACTGTGGATAACTACGATGTTTTGTGGATTTCTTGCATAAAAATGTGGATGATGGCTTTGATGAGGAAAGGAAGAATAGCAAATGGCAGTAAAAGAAATCAAACCCGAAGAGTTTAACGAAAATGTATTTCAAGTTATTGGCAAAGAGTGGATGCTGGTCACTGGTGAAGCTGATGGTAAATCCAACGCCATGACGGCTTCCTGGGGCGGTATGGGGATTCTCTGGGGCAAACCGGTGGCCTTTGTATTCATCCGACCGAGCCGTTATACGAAGCAGTTTGTCGACAAAGCAGATGGCTTTACGCTGTCTGTCTTTAAAGAAGACCGCCGCAAGATGATGAGCTATTTTGGTACGGTATCGGGACGTGACGAGGATAAGATTGCCAAATCCGGCCTTACGGTCAAGCATGAGAATGGCATGACTTATTTTGCTGAGGCTCGGGTGACGATGTTCTGCCGCAAGCTATATGCCCAGGAGATGGAGCAGAAATGTTTCCTGGATAAAGCCAGCGATGAAAAGTGGAACAACAACGACTATCATACGATGTACGTCGTAGAGATTGAAAAGATTCTCATCGAGGAATAAGAATGGGGCAGGATAAAGAGAAGCTGATTGCGGTGCTGCAGAAATGCATGCTTTGTGCTGGCATGGGAGCGGCGGAGATTCGCGAGCTGTTGGATTCTTCCCAGGTGCGCATCAAGGAATACAGCAAGGGGGATATTGTCTTTCATGATGGGGATATGCCCCGCTGTATCTACATTCTGCTCGAGGGGGAAGTCCATATTTTAAAGGACACCTTTTCGGGGCGGCAGATTTTCCTGTCGGAGATCGACGAAGCTGGCGATATGTTTGGCGAGGTCTACGATGTTTTGGAACAGCCCTACGACATGTATGTCGAGGCGGTGACCAAGTCGAAGGTCTTGGAGATTTCCAGCCACTTGCTGCGCTTCGGTGCCGGTGGCGTAATGTCGAAAAGCGCCCTGATGGTCCAGCAGAATCTCATGCGCATTTTTGCCCGTAAGGCTTATTTCATGCAAGGGAAAATCAAAGTGCTGGCTAGTGGCAGTCTCAGAGAAAAAATCGTCCGCTTCCTGTTCCAGAATCTAGGGCAGGATGGGAACGTTAAGCTTGCCATCAGCCGTGAGTATATGGCCGCTTATCTGGCGGCTACGCGGCCTTCCCTGTCAAGGGAACTGTCGGCGATGCATCGCGAGGGAATATTAGCTGTCGATGGAAAGCATATCCGCGTACTCGATATGGATCGCTTTGAAGAATATCTGTAAATAGAAAAAAGAGACATGCTGTGGGGGCATGTCTCTTTTTTCGAGAGAATTAGAGATTTAGGAATCGAATGTATGTAAATCCTTCTGGGGAAGAAGAATTACCGAAATGTATTTGCATCAGGTATCTCCTGACTACAAGTAATAGTATACGGAACTAGTTTTAAAAAACAATAGGAATAAGATTAGAAGTTGATTAAGTAAACTAATTAGGACGGAAGTCCCGTAGGAAAAAGGTCTGGAAATAACGAAAAGACCGCTGCCAGCAGGGAAGGCTGGAGCGGTCTTTTGCACGTTTTTGTTCTATTTTTTGGGAAGTGAGAAATTTAGGGAAAAATTAGGGAAAATAGGAATTTGGGGAAACGATAATCAGGTGTTCTTTGCGATGAAATACCCTGCTACCGCACCGGCAATGGCAGCCGTATTGCGGTCACCCTCGGAATATTTCTTGGGGTGATAGCTGTGATGCTTGTGCGCAAGCTGGGTGATTTCATAGTCATGACCGCTGTGGAAGGGGCTGGCTTCCGAGGCCGCAGCGCCGAATACGCCAAGGCTCACGAAGCTGGCCAGGGCCACAGCCGTGACTTTAAGGCTTCTTTTTTTGAACATTACACTCATCTCCTTTGTTGTGGGGCCGGTTCATGGATTACCGGCAGCAGCGTTGTTTATGAGCGCCTCCATCCGTAGAGACTGGTGTTTGTGTCCTTCCTGACTACAGTTAACAGTATAGTGGGCTAGTTTTAGAAAACAAATAGTAGGCTGTTAAAAGTTGATTAAGTAAACTATTATTTTCTGATTAAAGACCATCGCAATGCGATAAATAACTGCAAATGCTGCGGATAGATGTTATAATTAGAAGATATGAATTGTACATTTTGGAGGGAATGTAGTGTTAGCAGCGGAAAACTACCAGGATATAGAAGAGAAAATCCTAAAGGGACAGCGACTCAGCCGTGAAGATGGGATCCGGCTTTTTCATTGTTCGGATATTGCCTGGCTGGGAGCTATGGCAGATTATGTCCGCAAGCAGAAATGCGGCGATATTGTCTATTATAATGTCAATTGTCACGTGAATCTCACCAATGTCTGTACGTCGAAGTGCAAATTCTGTGCATTTGGCCGGGAGCTTGAGGATAAGGGTGCCTACTCCATGAGTAAAGAGCAGGCGCTGGCGGTTGTCCGCGACGCTATGAAGGACCCGGATCTCGCGGGCCTGCATGTGGTCAGCGGCCTTCATCCGACTTGGACTTTCGAGCATTATCTCGGGATAGTAAAAGCACTCCACGAAACTTTTCCTCATTTATATATCAAAGGGTTTACTGGCGTTGAGATTACGCATTTTGCTGAGATTTCGGGCTTGTCCATTGAAGAAGTGCTGATTCGGCTGAGGGATGAGGGCGGTTTGCAGGCCATTGCTGGCGGTGGTGCTGAAATCCTCTCGGATCGGGTCCGCGGTGAGCTTTGCCCGAACAAGGCCACGGCTGACCAGTGGCTCGAGGTGGCCCGCACGGCCCACAAACTCGGCATTAAATCGAATGCCAGCATGCTTTACGGTCACATCGAGACGCTGGAGGAGCGTGTGGATCATCTGCTCCGGTTGCGGGAATTGCAGGATGAGACCGGCGGGTTCCAGACGTTTATCTGTTTCCCGTTCTTGCCGAAAAATACGGAATTGGGCAAGAGCGTCAAGCAGACCAGTATGTGGGATGATTTGCGCACGATGGCGATTTCCCGCCTGCTGTTGGATAATTTCACGAATATCAAGGCGTACTGGGTCATGCTGACGGTTCCAGTGGCGCAGATCGCATTGGGCTTTGGTGCCAACGATATCGATGGCACTGTCCATAAGGAAACGATCCTGCACGATGCTGGGGCTACGAGTCCGACGGCTCTTTCGGAGAACCAAATTATCCGCATCGTCAAAGAAGCAGGGAGAATCCCGGCGTCCTGTGATTGCAACTTCAATATCATCAAGAAATATGAGTGACAGGTTTTCTCGGCAGCGGAAGAAAGCGAAGAGGGAAAAGGCATGAACGATAAAATAGCAACGGCCCGCGCCAAAGCGGCGTCTGGCGAGCGCTTGACGCTGGCGGATGCGCTGGCATTATATGAAGACAACGATATCCTGTTTTTGGCGGAGTGTGCGCGCAAGGCCAAGGAGAAAAAAAGTGGCAAAAAAGTATTTTATACCGTCAATCGCCATATCAATCTCACGAATATCTGCAGTGCGAATTGCCCGCTGTGTGCCTTTCAGGTAGAAAGCGGGGATAAACGCGGTTTTACGCTCGAGCGGGAAGATATTGAAAGGATTTTGGCGGACGCGAAAAATATCCGCAATCTGTCGGAGGTTCATATTGTCTCCGCCCTTCATCCTGACAAGCCCTTTGACTATTATGTGGATGTGGTGCGGCAGGTCAAGGCGGCGCTGCCGGAGGTCGATGTGAAGGCCTTTACCCCGGTAGAGATTGTGAATTTCGCTAAGATGACGAAAAAATCCATCCGCGAGGTGCTGGAAATCCTGCAGGCGGCTGGTCTGGACAGCCTGCCAGGCGGCGGCGCTGAGATCCTTTCGGACCGCGTCCGTCAGCTGATCTGTCCGAAAAAGGCCACGACGGACGAATGGATTCAAACGATGAAGACCGCCCATAGCCTTGGCATTCGCACGAATGCATCGATCATGTACGGTCATGTCGAAACCATCGAAGAGCGCTTGCAGCATCTCTTTACGCTGCGGGATATACAGGATGAGACCAAGGGCTTTCAGGCATTTATGTTGTTCCCGTTCCATCCCGGCAATACGAAGCTCGGGGAGGAACAGCAGTTAAAGCGCGTCGGTTCCTGGGAAGATTTGAAGATGATGGCCCTTTCGCGGCTGATTCTCGACAATATCGACCATATCAAGGCGTTCTGGATTATGCTGACGATGCCGATTGCTCAGCTCGCGCTCGGCTTTGGTGCGGATGATTTGGATGGCACCATCGGTGAGGAGAAAATCATCCATGCGGCAGGCGCCAAGACGAATACAGGCATCACCCGGAAGGTGCTGGAAAAAATGATAAGGGAAACAGGCTATGAGCCAGTAGAGCGTGATACCTTTTACCATGAGATTGCGGAGGGATAAAGATGCGATTGACTCCGAAACAGGGCGAAGAGCTTTTGCTGCATGGCGACCCGATTGAACTCGGTCAGCAGGCAGATGCCGCTCGCCGCAAACTGTTTGACGATACGGTCACGTTCATCGTGGACCGCAATATAAACTATACCAACGTCTGTAAGAATGAGTGCAAGTTCTGTGCGTTCTTTCGGCGCAAGGAGCATAAAGATGCTTATCTATTGACCTATGAGGGAATCCTGGAGAAAGTCCGTGAGACGGTAGAATGCGGTGGTACTCAGGTCATGATTCAAGGCGGCCTTTATCCGGATTTGGGACTGGATTACTATGAAAAGATGCTGCGGCTTATCAAGCAGAAATTCCCCTCGATTACGATCCACTCCTTCACGGCGACGGAAATTCAGTATTTTGCCCAGCAGGCAGGCTTGACGGTGTTAGATACGTTAAAGCGTCTGCAGGAGGCTGGCCTTGACAGCCTGCCGGGCGGCGGTGCCGAAATCCTGGTGGATGAAGTCCGCCAGCGCGTCAGCCCGAAGAAAATCATGACCGAGGATTGGCTGCACGTCATGGAGTGTGCCCATTCCATTGGCATGGAAAGCACGGCTACGATGGTCATTGGTTTCGGGGAAACCATGGCGCAGCGCGTGGAACACATGGAAAAAATCCGCCGCCTGCAGGACAAGACAGGCGGATTCCGAGCCTTCATCACCTGGACGTTTCAGCCGGGCAATACGGAGCTCGGCGGCGAAAAGACCAGTGGCTGGGACTATATGAAGACCCTTTCGATGACGCGCCTCTATATGGATAACATCAAGCATATCCAAGGCTCATGGGTCACCCAGGGGGAGCGTATCGGGCAGTTGACGCTGGGCTTTGGCGCCGATGACCTCGGCAGTATCATGCTGGAGGAAAATGTCGTGCGCGCGGCTGGCACGAATTACGAGATGAGTATCAATAAGATGGCGGCTCTCATTCGCGGCGCGGGCAAACAGCCCGCTCAGCGCGATACCGAATACAACGTGATCCGCCGATTCTGAGGAGATCTATTATGAGTGAAATCAAGATTCCGAAAGCCGACTATGCTGTTGTGGGCGGCTCGGGGACGCTTTCGAGCAATTTTCCGGCCAATCTGCCGGATGAAGATGTAGAGATTTTAGCGGACAATCTGCATTTTGAGACGCCGTATGGCATGAGTCCGGCAATCCGCCTCTTCCGCGTAGGGGAAAAGCGGGTGCTGACCGTCAAGATGCATGGCTGGCGCTCGGGAGTCACCCGCGCCGATGCGAGCCGTCAGGTGTTCTGGACCTTCCGCGAGGCAGGCGTCAAGCGCATCATCTCCGAGGGCGGTGTCGGCACGGTCAACAAATTACTGGATTTGCGGGATTTCATCATTCCCGATGATTATCTTGACCTTTCGGTTCGCAAGGATGTCATGCTGGATGGCCGGTATCTCTTGATCATGCGGGATGCACTCTGCCCCGAGATGCGGCAGGCCCTTATCGAATCGACGAAGAAGCGCTTTGATGGCCGGGTATTTATCCGCGGTACCTATGCCGTAACCGATGGCCGTCATTTTGAGAGCCCCGCGGAAGTTGCCATGATGAATGGCCAGGCTGATATCGTTGGCCAGAGTATTGCCCCCGAGGTCTATCTGGCCCGCGAAATCGGTGCCTGCTATGCCGGCCTGTACTTTACCGTAAATTACGGCGAGGGAATCCGGGAAAAATGGTCGCATAAGGACATGTCGGACATCTTCTACGACGATGCTCCGATGATTGGCGAAATCATCCTTGAGACGATTCGCAACATCGACGCCGATGACCGTCACTGTGAGTGTTTGGATCTTCGCAAGGAAACCTTGCTCAAAGATGTCTATAACGAGGTTTCGGCCAAGGGATAATCGAGGGAATTCAAGAAAGGCTGTGCAGGAAAATGCACAGCCTTTCTTGAATATTAGGGTAACTTTTATTGATTCGCTGAGAAGGGGGCAAGGGTATGAAGTGGTACTTTAAGGGGATTTTTTTTGTTTTACTGGCTTGTTGGCTGGTCTTATTTTCAGTAGCGGGCGCGGCACCGAAAAATTACGTGGTGCAGGGCGATATCGTTTATACGCCGGCCTGCGGCGAGGCAAAAATCCTGCCGCAGGGCTATTTGGTGGTAAGCGATGGCAAGGTAAAAGGGGCCTATGATGAATTGCCGCAAGCCTACGAGGGATGGAAGAAACAGGACTGCCGCGGCAAGCTTATCCTGCCGGGCTTTTGCGACCTGCATGTCCATGCGGCCCAATACCGACAGATTGGCTTTGGCATGGATGAAGCTCTGTTGGAATGGCTGGAAAAGTATACGTTCCCCGAGGAACGGAAATTTTCAGATACTGCCTATGCCGAACAGGTCTATGGGGATTTTGCCGCGGAATTGGCAAAGTGTGGTACCACGCGGTCGGCAGTCTATGGCACCATCCATCGCCAGAGTGCGGAAATACTCGCCCAAAAACTTTCCGAGCGAGGTCTCGGGGCTTATGTAGGCAAAGTCAATATGGATCGCAATGCACCGGAGTATCTATGTGAGAATCGTGCGGATTCGTTGGCGGAAACCGAGCAGTTCGTTAAATCACCGGTCTGGACCGATTTGGTGCGGCCGATTCTTACGCCAAGATTTGCTCCATCGGTGACCCCGGAGCTCTTGCAGGATCTGGGGGCGCTGGCAAAACGGGAAAATCTCCCGGTGCAGACGCATTTATCCGAGAATAAGGCAGAAATTCAGTGGGTGGCCGAGCTCTTCCCCAAAATCCGTGAGTACCCGAAGGTATATGAACATTTTGGCCTTTATGGAGACACGCCGACGCTGATGGCGCACTGCATTCATATGAGTGATACGCAAATCAAGGAGATGGTCGATCGTGGCGTATATCCGGTATTTTGCCCGGAATCCAATCTGAATCTCACCAGCGGGATTATGCCGGTTCGCCGGTTCCTGCAGGCAGGCGCCAAGGTTGCCTTGGGCAGTGATGTGGGGGCGGGGCATGACCTCTTTATGCCTCATGTCATCGTGCGTGCAATACAGGTCTCTAAGGTGCGGGCGATGGATTATCCTGAGGAAAAAGCCCTGACATTGCCCGAAGCGTTTTACTTGGCCACCAAGGGAGGCGGAGCCTTCTTCGGTAAGGTAGGAAGCTTTGAACCGGATTACGATGCCGATTTTCTGGTGGTAAAGACCCCGAAAGCACTAGCGGAACATTCCGTGGCGGAGCGTTGGCAATATTTTATCTATCATGGTTCCTCTGAAGATATCACTGCCCGTTATGTGGCGGGAAAACCGCTTCGTTTGCCGTGATGTGTTGACAAAAAAGGGCCTGTGAACAATCCCTTTATATTGACATAAAATCGTAGAAGCCTCCATAAGTTAGATGGAGGCTTCTACGAATTTATCAACGAACTTTTTACAAATTACAGTTTATCGGTTAGTGGAACCTTATTCGAAGCAACTCTTCGCCACCGCTAGGGGCAGTGCCAACACTACGCGGGAGATGTTTTTCTAAACGAAATTTTTATCTTTAATTAAGCATCGAAAAAGTTGCAAAACGCGCTTCGCTTGAACGGTAGCAATTTTTCGACGAA
>NZ_JNKI01000037.1 GCF_000702005.1 Selenomonas sp. ND2010
CGGCGGGGGCCCCAGTACCATAAGCGTAGCCTTGACGTTCCGCGTGAAGCAAGAAATTTTTGCCTGCGTTCTCGTTGGAAAAGCAGTTTCGTCCAAGCGAAGCGCGTTTAACTGTTTTCCAACTCTTAATTAAAAGGCAAAAATTTCTTGTAGCGGGTTGTCACCGGTGGAGCGTTGGTACTGGGGCCCCCGCCGCCGGCGATTTACCTCGAACATGAACTCGGTACTACTCCCCTGCAAACTGTAATTTGCGTAGGAAAAAGACCTGCCGACTTTTGCGTCAGCAGGTCTCAAATTCCATTTATTCCCCAAAAAATTCATTTTCGGCCGCAATACAGAGCATGTGATATACCGGCAGATGAAGTTCCTGGATGCGGAACGTTTCATCATCGGGCACACAGATGCATACATCAGCCAGGCTGCGGCTCTTGATTTTGCCACCAGACTTGCCCGTGAGCGCCACGGTCTTAACGCCCTTTACCTTAGCCATCTGCAGGGCATAAATGACATTCGTACTATTGCCAGAGGTAGAGATTGCCACGAGTACATCCCCCGCATCGCCCATGCCAAGAAGCTGTTGGGCAAACGAAAGATCCGGTGCCTGGTCGTTGGCAAAAGCCGTGTTGAGTGCCACCTGATTGACCATCGACATAGCCGGAAGCGCACCTTGCAGATTTTCCATGAAATAATCCGCCTCATCGGGGCAGACCTCACGCATCTTAGCTTCCATATCTTTTCCGAGCTTACGCGGCAACAAAAAGCCTTTCATAAGCTCACCGACGATATGCTCGGCATCGGAAGCGCTGCCGCCATTGCCGCAGACGATGAGTTTGTGCCCTGCACGATAGCTGTCGCAAATCACCTCTACTGCTGCCAGCAAATCCGCCTCACATACCGAAAGGGCCGGATAGCGGCGAATGAGTTCATAAACGGCCTGTTTTGTCGATTCCTTAATCAAGATTCCTTACTCCTTTTAACGATTGCGGTACTTATCCGCTGTATTTTTTGCATCATAGCCTGACTCAGGTCCGCGGATGTCGCGAATTTCCATACGCTCTGCCGGTGCCTTCGGCGTTACATCCTTGATATCCTGACGCATATTGAGGTCACGCATACCGGAACGGTAAACATTCTGTTCCCCCTTACGGCTGCGGAACTTATTCCAAAGCCATTTCAAAATCATGATGACAGCCAGGAACATAACGACATTCATCACGAGTCCCAGGATATCCCCGAGCAGTCCGCCGCCCATTCCAAACATCTGCGAAAGCAGATGACCAAGCATCATACCACCGGCCAAGAGGCCAATATTGCGCATGACACTCCCCCAGCGGCTGCCACTCTGCGTTTTGTTGCTCGCAGCCGTATTGCTCTTACTGTTAGCAGCCGGGGCCGTCTTATCCAAATCCTTGGCATTCTTGGAGGGTTTATATCCTTCGCCATTGCCCGATACCGACTTGCTGTTGCTCGCAGGCGTCGAAGCCTTCGGCGCCGCTGCCTTCGGCGCCGACTTTGCACCGCCGCCCACTTTGGCACCGCCTTTGGCCGCATAAGCAACCGATGCCTGATCGAAGCTTACCGCCGTAACAACCGGTACTGCTGTCGCTACCAGCAAGCCTGCCATAACAGCCGCTGCCATTTTCTTCATCTTCATATAATAGCTCTCCTTTAATCCTTATTCTTCTTCGTAAGACTTTATATCCTCAGGGAATGCATAAATCTCCCCGACTGTATCGAGCTCTCCCGCTAAATAGCGGTCAATATCATCCACATCGATATAAAGTTTGCAGTCAATATCCAGATATCCCTGCTCCCGGCCATTGGATAAATCGCGGATTGCCATCAATTTTTCCCGAAGCTTCAACAGCTCACTGCGGGTAGCATGAACATCCAGTTTAATCTGTGGAACGCCATACTCCTTGAGTACTTCATCCATTGTCATACGTTGCGACATTTTAGGTTCATCCTTTCTTTTGACCTTTTGATGTTTATATCATAATTCCCTTAGCTGAAAATCGGCTGAGATTTTATGAATTTCTAGCCTTCATGCGGTCTAAAATCTGCTGCAGCTGGCGCTTCTGCCGCAGATGGGTCTCGTAATCGAGATCGTTGGAGTCAAGACGCATCCTTTTTTCGATGTTGTCGATGCTCTGCTGAAGCCGCGCCATTGCCTCCGTGTTGTTTTCCTTCATGCTCTTTGCCCTTCCCTAACTCGTTGCATCCATTAATATCAGTTTAACGTTTTCTGTCCATCCATGCAAGAAAAAGCAGTCCGGACTCCCCCCGGACTGCCTGCCCGCTATTTTCGCCAGCGATTATTTGCTTGCCGCCTTTTCCCCAGCCTGCTGTCCGGTTACCTTATCGACCTCAACTGGCTTTGCCGTGCGCACGACCTGCTTGGGAACCTTCAAATCCGGCACCTTAGCGAGCGGCTCCGAATTGATGGTAATGGTCAGCGTACTATTATTGACAATATCTTTTATCTGCTTTACCTGCTCCGGACTGCACTTGGATAAATCGATGCCTGCCATTGCCACTTTGCGCATTGGGGCCGACAAATCCATCTGCATGCCGGTAACGATATGCCTAGCCCGGTCAATCTCTACCGTATACGTATAATCCCCCATATTTTCAAAGACCGGCCTTAACATGGCCAGCATCGATTCCTGATCACGGCCAGCCAAACTCATCACTTTGGCAAAATACGGCATAATCTTTTCGCCATCCACGGTGACAACATAACTCTGCTTATCGCCAGCTTTCGCCCCGAATTCGACGGTCTTTACCGTATCCAGTGACGCTTGAATCAATTCCTTATTGTTCTCCAAATACAACTTCTTTTGATCCGCCGACATCTTCATGGCGGATTTTGACCAGCTGCTGTCCGGATTTTTGAAATAGACGACCAACTCCTCGCCATTTTCCTGCAGGTAGTATTCACTTTCCAGGGAAGCAGGCTGATTCGGTGCCACCAAAGTCATTGTTACGGTTCCCTTGCCTGCCATCTGGGGCTTTGCCGAAAAATAAAACTCCGACTCGTAATGACAGTTGACCATCGATTTTATATCTGCCACGATCGACAGCTGTCCCTTGTCATAATCCACTAACGACAACGACTCCTGACAAAACTGCGCCTTTGCCTCATCCGTTGGCGCCGCCTGAGCAAACGAACCACCCAAAACCACGGACAGGGCCAAACCTGCCGCCATTAACCAGCGTTTACCATTTATCATAGAAAAATCCCTCTCTTTCCACTCATTACTTACCATATAAATAATTCTCCATTAATTTTTTGCCACCTCTATCATGGTATAATAAAATTGTTATAAATTCCTGTGAGGTGATTGATTTTGATGCCAACGTCCGATAACTATGCATTCTATAAATCCACATACGAAAAAGATTTAACGACAGCCAAAGATTTAGACCGGCAAAGCAGCCGTCTTACGGCTCTGCGCACCGCCGTCTTTATCCTGCTTGTTTTCTCTTTTGCTGCCGGTTATGACGGCCAGATTGCGGGCACGATTGCCGGCTGTTTCCTGCTGCTAGCCTTCTGCCTGCTGGTCCGCCGTCACAGCCACATCAAAGCCAACCAACAGTTTAACGCCTGCCATATTCAAGTGGTCAAGGATTTTCTCAGCCGCTTTAACGGTGACTGGAAAAACTTTGCCGATGATGGCGCCTCCCTGCAGCCCAAAGACCAGCCCCAGGCCACCGACCTGCATCTCTTTGGGCCGGCTTCCTTTTATCAATACCTTTCCTGCGCTCGCACCCTGCGGGGTAAAAAACGGCTGGCGGCGGCACTAGTCACAACACCGCCAAGCCGTACCAAAATCCTGGCCCGACAGGAATCCGTCGCCGAACTCATCCAGCGAAAGGACTTCTGCCTCCAGCTGCTGGCCAAAGCCGCTCAGCTTCCTGACCGGCACGACACCACGGAACTGCTATCGGAAATCGAAGCGCCGCTTTCCCAGGCCAGCCACGCCATCGTCCGCTACCGGACGGCCTGGATACTGCCCCTTATCACCCTTTTAAGCCTCTTTTTGGCAGTCTTTGACCTGCTGACTTGGACCATCCCCGGCCTGCTGCTGGGACTGCAATTCCTACTGGCCATGGTCTTTCATCAGCACAACCAGTTGACCCTGGCCCCTTTGAATCACCTTACCCATGAGCTTCATTTCTACGAAGCCCTCTTTCGCGACCTGGAACGAGCAAAATTCCAAGCAGCGGCTCTTATTGGCTTGCAGCAGCGGCTGCAAACCACCCAAGCCAGCCAAAGCCTGCACCAACTGGCCAAATTGACGGATGCAGTGGCCCTCACCCGCAACTTCTTTTTCGCCCTGCTGGGGAACACCCTGCTTCTCTGGGACTGCCATATGGCCGCCCGCTTTGCCCACTGGCATGATACCGCAGCAGAAAACCTTCGCGAATGGATTGACATCTGGTCCGAATTCGAAGTCCTGCTTTCCCTGGCCACCATCGGACAAACCAGAAGCCAGTGGACCTTCCCGGAACTAAAAGCCGGCCAGCCATCCCTTGAAGCCCAGGAACTTACCTCCCTGCTCCTGGCTGAAGACAAGGCCGTTCCCAATGATGCCAGCTTCGGGGCCGGCACCTGTATCCTCACTGGCTCCAATATGAGCGGCAAGACCACCTATATGCGGACACTGGCCGGCGCCGTTGTCCTCGCCTATGCTGGTGCTCCCGTCTGCGCCCGTTTCTTTTCCCTGACGCCGCTTCACATCTTCACTTCCATTCAAGTAAACGATGATATGTCCCAGGGAATCTCTACCTTTTATGCGGAACTATTGCGCATCAAGCAAATGGTGACATTCAGCCACCGCCAGCTTCCTATGCTCATCTGCATCGATGAGATCTTTAAAGGTACCAATTCGGCAGACCGCATCATCGGTGCCCGCGAGGCCATCAAACAGCTGACCCGTGCCTGGTGCATCACCTTGGTCACCACCCATGATTTCGAACTCTGTGATTTAAAATCTCCCAATGACCTCCCTGTAACAAATTGTCATTTTGAAGAGTACTATGAAGAAAACAAAATCAAGTTTGATTACAAGCTGAAACCAGGCCGCTGTCAGACCACCAACGCCCAATATCTGCTGCGCATGGCCGGTATTTTAAGTCCGGAATAAATCCTTGCCAAGGATTCGTCTAAAACACGAAAAAATACGAACTTTCCGCATAAAATCGGTCAGTTCGGTTTTTTTTACAAAAAAACCGAGACAAATGTCCACAGATGTGCTAATATAGTTATTGTCTTAATTTCGTATATCATTGTATATTCACAAGAGACATCTTCTGTTATTTTATTCCCTTAAGGAGGACATTTCATGGAATCATTCATCCCTGTACTCAATGCCATCGACTCCTTCATGTGGGGTCCCCCACTCATCACGCTGTTGGTAGGCACTGGCATTTACCTGACCTTCCGCCTGCAGTTGCTGCAGGTATTCCGCCTGCCCAAAGCACTGGGCTTGATCTTCAAAGCCAAGAATCACGGCGAAGGTGATGTTTCAAGCTTCAAAGCGCTCTGCGTTGCCCTGGCCGCTACCGTCGGTACCGGTAACATCGTCGGTGTCGCCACGGCCGTCAAAGTCGGCGGCCCGGGGGCAATCTTCTGGATGTGGATGGCCGCATTCTTCGGCATGGCAACCAAATACGCCGAAGGCCTGCTCGCCGTCAAATACCGTTCCGTTGATGAAAAAGGCGAAATCGCCGGCGGTCCGATGTTCTACATCCGCAACGGCATGGGTGAAAAATATAAACCGCTCGCGGCGTTCTTTGCGGTTGCTACGATTCTCGTCGCGTATCTCGGCATCGGTACCTTCCCGCAGGTCAATGCGATTGTCGACAGTTTCGAAATCTCCTTTGGCGTTCCGAAACTCGCAACCGATGTCCTGCTGACGATTCTCATCGCCGCCATCACCATTGGTGGCCTGCAGAGCATCGCTAAAGTTGCCTCCCGTGTCATCCCATTCATGGCCGTCATGTATATTCTCATCAGCATCGGCCTTATCGTCATGCATCTCGATGCTGTTCCGGCGGCTGTCTCGCTGATTCTTGAGAGTGCCTTCACGGGCACGGCTGCTGCCGGCGGTTTTGCAGGTTCCACGATTATGATGGCCATGCAGAACGGTATTGCCCGCGGCGTATTCTCCAATGAATCCGGCCTTGGCTCTGCTCCGATTGCCGCTGCCGCCGCCAAGACCAAACACCCGGCCGAGCAGGGTCTTATCTCGATGACCGGTACGTTCATCGATACCATCATCATCTGCACCATGACGGGTCTTGCCCTCGTCCTCACGGGCGTATGGCAGGGGGATGCGGCCGGTGCCGCTATGACCAGTGCTGCCTTTGCCAGTGCTTATGGCTTCGTCGGCAGCCAGCTGCTGACGATTGCCCTCGCGCTCTTTGCCTTCACGACCATCCTGGGATGGAACTATTATGGCGAACGCGCTTGCATCTATCTCATGGGTACGAAGGGCGTTATGCCATACCGTCTGATTTTCATCGTGCTGATTGCTTCTGGTGCCTTCCTCAAACTCGAAGCCATCTGGATTCTCGCCGACATCGTCAACGGTCTCATGGCAATCCCGAACCTCATTGCCCTCATCGCCCTCTCCGGTGTAGTCGTCGCTGAGACGAAGAGCTACCTCGCCGAAGAAGACGCAAAAAAAAATGCTAAAGAGGCCATGAATTAATTTTCCTTTCCCATACTATAAAAGCCCGCTGACTAACCGTAATGTCAGCGAGCTTTTTTGATTGTTTTTCTTTACATCTTTACAAACCTCACGCTTCGCCATACAATAGTAGGCATACACTTATGCTTAGAAAGAGGGCTTTACATGTCTGTCACATCATTACCGCTTGCCAAAAGCCGCCGGGATGTTTTCTTTGAAGGCATCCACGATGGCCTCCCCATCGCACTTGGCTATTTCGTCGTTTCCTTCACCCTTGGAATTGCCGCCAAAAATGCAGGGCTCGATCCATTTCAAGGTTTTCTCGCCAGCTTCTTCAACAATGCCTCTGCTGGCGAATACGCGGCGTTTACCGTCATCGCGGGTGACGCCCCCTATCTTGAAATGGCTATCATCACGCTTATTGCCAATGCCCGCTATATGCTTATGAGCTGTGTGGTCAGCCAGAAATTTGCCACCGATACCCCGCTTCTTCACCGCGTCCTGGTCGGCTTTGACATCACCGATGAGATTTTTGGCATCACCATCGCCCGCAAAGGGCCACTCAATCCTTTCTACAATTACGGAGCCATGGCCGTTGCTCTGCCGGGTTGGTCTATCGGTACCGCACTGGGAGTCATTGCCGGAAACCTACTCCCACCATCGGCGGTTAGCGCTCTATCCGTAGCACTCTTCGGCATGTTCCTCTGGGTCATCATCCCCCCCGCTCGCGATAATCGCGTTGTAGGATTTCTCGTCCTCGCCAGCTTCCTCATGAGTTTTTCCTGCGGCCATCTGCCAGGATTAAAAGAACTCACCGCGGGTACCCGTACGATTTTGCTTACCCTGCTGCTCGCTGGGATTGGCGCCGTATTCTTTCCCATTAACGACCTGACCGATAAACCAGAGGAGGACGAAAACCATGCAGCATGATATCTACCTCTATCTACTCATTATGAGCGTTGTCACACTAGCCATCCGCATCGTGCCACTAACCCTTATCCGCCGGCAGATAAAAAACCGTTTTCTACGCTCATTTCTCTACTACGTCCCCTATGTAACCCTGGCGGTCATGACCTTTCCTGCCATCATGGATGCCACCCAGACCCCGCGATCCGGCCTTTTAGCCTTATTTACCGGCATCGCCCTTTCCTGGTATGGTGCCAGCCTGTTTAAAGTCTCCGCCGCCTGTTGTCTGACCGTGTTCCTGGTCGAACTCGTTTGCTGAATAACTGCATATACCCAGTTCGTGTTCGAGGTAAGTCGCCGGCGGCGGGGGCCCCAGTTAGAGTCGGCACGAATTGCTGCGCCCTCGGAGGGGGTAGCACTGCGAAGAGTTGCTTCGAATGAGACCTGCAAACTGTAATTGGTAAAAACTACGTTGCTAAATTCAAAAAAGCCTCCATAAGCTAGATGAATCAATCTAACTTATGGAGGCTTCCATACTTTATGTCAATATAAAGGAATTTTCGCATTCCCTTTTACCTGCTAGATCTTATCCTCAAGGCCCAACAGGATCATGCAATCTGATAAACCCGGGCATCGCAGTAATTTTTCCAATAACGAACAGCATCGTCATAGGACAGAACATAACGATCTTCCATCTCACTGCGTTTCAGTTTGATATCGTAATAACATTTGGCATATACCGACGCCTCAAGATGCGCCGACTCGCTAATGATTACTTCTAATGTATCTTCGATAAAAGCTGTCTTCGATTTCCAAACAGCTTTTTCTTTAAGATTATATTTCCCTTTTTTAAATTTAAATATTTTATCCGTTGTGTTGTTGACTGCCACAACCATTTTGCTACTCCCTCCACGTAACAATTTTAACAATAAATATATTCTATCAATCTATCCTTAATACATAATAGACTTATGTACTATTCTACCCCATAAGTCCTAAAGGCAAAATGTATTATATCACAGTCTTTTTCAAAAAAACAGTAAAAAAAACACAATATTAAGCAATAAATCAAGATTTATGTCATTTTGAAACAGCCGCTGCTTTCTTTTCCGGCTTCTCGGGGAAGAATTTTGCCAGGACCTGACGGTCTTGCGGTTTGCCCACATAAGCGCCAAGCAGGAAAAACAGCAACGAAACCGTGATGCCGATAGTAATCTGATGAAGGCCCATGAACTTTAGGCCCATTCCCTGAGTCAGGCAATAGGCAAGCGTGCCGCCTCCCATGGAAAGGATCGCACCGAGTTTATTGGCCCGCCGCCAGAATAAGCCTAAGAGCAGCGTCCAAAAGAACGCCGTCTCCAGACCGCCAAACGCAAACATGTTGATAATCCAGATAAGGCTCGGCGGGGTAAGGGCAATGACAAAGACGATAACGCCAATCGCCGCCGTAACCGACATCGACAGCAGGCGCAGCTTGCCTACGGTCGGCACGATGCCTTTTTTCTGCTGTTCATGCAGGTAAACGTCCTTGATAATGGCCGATGCTGCCACGATAAGCAGTCCTGAAATCGTCGAAATCGACGCCGCCAACGGACCGATGATGGCAAAACCTACCAAAGCCTGCGGCATAGCCGTGACAATGGTCTTCGGGATGATGTTATCCACGCCGCCGTAGCTTTGCAGACTGTCGGTGAGCACGCCATGAGCAAGGATACCCGTGAAGTTGATCCCGATATTCATAAAACCAACCACAATCGTGCCAATAATCATCGCATGGTGAAGGCTTTTGGTATCCTTATAGCTGATGCCGCGAACTACAGACTGCGGCAGGGCAATCGTACAAATACCCACGAGAATCCACTGGGTGAGATAAAGGCCTACCGGCATGTGACCGGCCGACAGCGGTTCAAGCATTTCCGGATGATTGGCATGGATCGAGGCCATGATATTCGTATAGCCGCCACCAGCCTGCAGGACATAGTATAACAGCAGTACGATGCCAATCATCATCATGACCGCACAGCAGGTATCCGTGAGGGCTACCGCCCGGAAGCCACCGATGCTCGTATACGCTACGACCACCAGGCCAAAGAGCAGCAATCCCATCTCATAGCTATAGCCAGTCACCGCAGCAAATAGCTTAGCACCGCCGACAAACTGTGCCGTCATCGTCGCACAGAAAAACAAGACGATGATAAAGGCTGCCATGCTGGCCAGCCCATCCGATTGAAACCGCTCGCGAATGATGTCCACGACCGTAACGGCATCGAACTTCCTTGACAACATAGCGACACGCTTGCCGAATATCCCCAGGACAAGAAAGATAGCCGTTACCTGTACGACCGCCATGTATATCCAGCCAAAGCCAATCTGCCAGGCCATGCCCGGCCCTCCGACAAAAGAACTGACCGAGCTGTACGTAGCCACTGTTGTCATGGCCAGTACAAAACCGCTGAGGTCGTGATTGCCAATAAAATACTGCTGTACAAAGTTATTGGCAAAACCGCGGGCCTGCACACGCCGCACATAGATGCCAATGCCCACCATAATGGCCATAAATGAAAGCAGGGGCAGCAAAGCTGCCAGATTGCCGTTATTCATGCTGCTCAGCCTCCTTTTCCGCATCGAGTTCCATGTCCTTAAAGACCAGTGCGGTCAAAAGCTTCACGAGTAAAATCGCAAAGAACCAGACGCCAACGCTGGAAGTCAACGCCCAAACCGGCATTCCCAGCACCTCTCCCGGAAGCCCCGACAGGCCAAAGCCCGCAAAAATCCAAAACAAAATCAGCACAAAAAGCGCGAGGCCGGTCCACCGTGCCTCACGCTTTATCTGCTGATATTTCTCATACTCTGACATAAGAATCCTCCTTCTGTACAGTCGCATCTTCGCATGCGTACCGTCAAACACTTACAAGTGTACCTCAGAAGAGGCTTCTTATGCAAGATTTCCTTTTACTTTATGGAATTCAAACGATCTGCCAACGTCTGTGCCGATTCGTCATCCGCATTCGTCGTCAGGATTGCCTGGCTGCCCATCATAACCGTATTGCCCTTCACCGTTACGGCATTTTTGTTCTGACCGTCATGGTAAGCCCGGGCCAGATTGCCCATGACCAGATACGAACGCTCTTCCGAGCTGATATTTTCCTGGGCCATCGGCGTTACGAATTTCTTGCCATTTACGAAAACATCGCCATTCTTTGCCGTAACATGTTTGCCGCTGTACGCTTCCAATTTCTTGACGTAGTTGTCACGGCGGGCCGCATGATTCGGATGGTCGGACGGATTGAACCAGAGGTTCAGGCCCCGCTGCGCATTGTCGCCATACTCCTCGAGCATGCGCTGCCAAACAGCAGCTCCGGCACCGAGGTTGTAGTTCGTATGCGTCATGTATTCCCAGGAAAGATTATCCGCTTCCCACTCACGGCCCTTATCCGAATGAGCTTTGCTGATATTCATGCCCATTTGGCAAATGGTATCGGTTAGCTGAGTTCCGCCCAGGGACTGGGAGGCAATCTGAGCCAGCAGCTTTTTATCGGCACTCTTCAAGATGCTCTTCGCCGTATGGTCTTTCTGTCCATGACCCATCTCATGACCGACGACAAAAGCCAACTCATCATCGCAGGAAACGCGCTCAAAGGCACCGCGGTTGACGGACATCACATGGCCCATACCGCAGAAGGCATTGAAGCTCTTATCCGGATTCAGGAAATAGCGGTACGGCTTGTCATCGATGGAGGAATCCACCTGGCGGATAGCTGCCGTCATCACCTGCATCATATTCGTAAGCCGCCGATTCATAGCCGGGTCGTTGTCGACGCCATACTGCTGCTGAAAATAGTTCATCCAATAGGTACTACCTTCTTCTGTTTTATTCAGCATATCAACCTCTGAGCTGAGTTTCGCCTTGGCCTCAGCAAACTGCTGGCCCATTTGGGCGATTCCCTGCAGGTCTCCCAAATTGCCTAAAGAAAACGCCTCTGCCGTAGCTGGCTGCTGGGCCACCATGCTGACGCCCGTAAAGGACGTTGCCAGCACAACTGCCATGATGGTCTTTTTCGATGCTTTTTTCCAATCCATTAGTTTTCCTCCATTTAGTCCCTTTATCAAAATCCTAAGCCCATTATAGCGTAATCCCTCCATAGGTCAACAAAAAAATAGCAATTTCGACAAAAAAAGTCCCAGCCACCGGCAGGCAGCTGGGACTTTAGGGGTAAGAAATGAACTTTAATCAACGGCTTTAAATGCCTGATCGAGGTCATACAGAATGTCGTCGATATGCTCCGTACCGATGGAGAGACGAATCGTCGAATGCGTGATACCAGAGGCAGCCAGCTCTTCCTCGTTCATCTGGCTATGCGTAGTCGTAGCCGGATGAATGACGAGCGACTTGACGTCAGCAACATTAGCCAGCAGGCTGAATACCTTCAGATGATTGATGAACTTCTCGGCAGCCTGCTCACCGCCCTTAATTTCAAAGGTGAAAATCGAGATACCGCCATTCGGGAAGTATTTCTGGTAAAGCGCATGATCCGGATGGCTGGCCTGAGCCGGATGATTGACCTTCGTTACCTTCGGATTGGCGGCCAGATAGTCAACAACCTTGAGCGCATTTTCTACATGGCGCTCAACGCGCAGTGACAGCGTCTCGGTGCCCTGCAAGAGCAGGAAGGCGTTAAACGGTGAAAGCGTAGCGCCCTCATCGCGCAGGATCAGCGTGCGGATATAGGTTGCAAAGGCTGCCGCACCGACATCCTTGGCAAAACTGATGCCATGATAGCTCTCGTTCGGCTCGACGAACTGTGGGAACTTGCCCGAGGCCACCCAGTCAAATTTGCCGCCATCAACGATGACACCGCCGAGCGTCGTGCCATGTCCGCCGATGAATTTCGTCGCCGAATGGACGACAATATCGGCACCATACTCCAACGGACGCAGCTGATACGGCGTCGCAAACGTGCTGTCAACGACCAGCGGGATATTGTGCTTATGCGCAATAGCTGCCACGGCCTCGATATCAATGAGGTTCGCATTCGGATTGCCGATGGACTCAATGTAAACGGCACGCGTATTATCCTTGATGGCGTCCTCGAATACCTCAACCCCCTTCGTCGGATCGACAAATGTAGTCTCAATCCCATAGTTCGGGAAAGTGTGTTCAAAGAGATTGTACGTACCGCCATAGATTGTCGTAGCGGCAACGATGTGCTGACCAGAATGAACCAGTGCCTCCAAAGCATAAGTTACCGCAGCCGCGCCCGATGCCAAAGCTACAGCAGCTACGCCACCTTCCAAAGCGGCGATGCGCTTAGCAAAGACATCCTCCGTCGGATTCGTCAGACGGCCGTAAACATAACCTGCATCCTTCAGAGCAAAGCGATCCGCTGCATGCTGGAAATCATGGAAGACAAACGACGTGGACTGATAGATAGGAACAGCACGAGCATCTGTTGTTGGGTCAGCCTGCTCCTGACCAACATGAAGCTGCAGCGTTTCAAAATGATATTTTCTCTCTTCACTCATGATGATGACCTCTTTTCTTAATTACCATTTTCGTAAACATATCTGATTAATATGTTTACATTATAGCTGTAACTTTGTTAAGTGTCAATACTTTTTGTAAAAAAATAACAGGATTTTAGCACATTTATGCCAAATCCTGTTTCCCCTCATTTAACATTCGTTTTCCATTTTCCTACCCGTTCGTGAATGGCCGCATCGCGAAGGGCGGCATCCATGGCCTCCCGCGCCAACTGTGATACCTCACCAGCCGCCGAATATTCGTCATCGAACCATCGCGATGCTCCTTTGCGGAAAACCTCATCACTCTGGCGGTCATACCCGACAATCTGCACCGCCGCATAACTATGGAGCATAATTCCACGGCTCCAGCGAAAACTCATACGCGTATACTGTTCATACCCAGTCAGTATCGGCATGACCACCAAATCCGCCTGCAGTTTCTCAGCTAAAGGCTTTACCACTGCCTTGGCTTTGACTCCCTTGCCCGCCGCCGATACGATTTCATCCAACGCCTTGAGGCATTCGTCCTCAGGAATGTATTCCACTGCCTTAAGCGTGCCATTCAGCGGCACATGCAAGCTTTGATCCACCTGTTTTTCCAGGCTGTCTAGTACCGCCGACGAAGGACGCATGCCGCATTCCAGTTTCAAGGGCAGCTGCACCACCCGCAAGGGAACCCTTTGAGCCGCATCCACTTGCGCAACCAGCAGGAACAGCATCGCCAAGACCATAACGATTATCCGTCGCATAGAATCCCCTCCCTTACCGACAAAATTGTCAATGAATGGCCTTCTTCTTGAACCGTCCACCAACGATGTCATGCACGACATTGATCGTGACAAACGCACTCTCATCTTTTTCCAGCACGATTTCCTTCAGCTTATCCACCTCCAGACGGGTGACTACGCAATACAGCACTTCTTTACTCTCGCCCGTATAGCCGCCAGCACCGTGCAAAAGCGTCACACCACGGCCCAGCCGATCATTGAGGGCTGAGGTAATCTCCTCATGTTCATTGGTGACAATCATGACGGCGTAGGATTCATCCAGCCCCTTGATGACTACATCAATCATCTTGGAAATGACAAAATAGGCCACCAGGGAGTACATCGCCTTATCCCAGCCGTAGAGCAAGCCTGCTGCCGATAAAATGAACAAGTTGATGAACATGACGACTTCGCCTACAGAAAACACCGATTTCTTGTCCATGATGATGGCTACAATCTCGGTGCCGTCGAGACTGCCACCGGCCCGGATGATGAGCCCCACACCAAGGCCGTCGACAATTCCGCCGAAGATAGCAGCCAAAAAAGGGTCATCCGTAACTTTTGGAAACGAGGCAAATACTGCCGACCATAGGGACAGCAAGCAAATCGCTATCAGTGTGGCAATGGCAAAATTCTTGCCAATCTGTTTATATCCTAAATATAGGAACGGCAGATTGAGCACCACGAGGAAAATCCCCAGAGACATTCCCGTAATCGAGCTCATCATGATGGAAATACCGACGATGCCACCATCGATAACTTCATTCGGAATCAGGAACAATTCCAGTCCTATCGCAGCAATGAACGCACCAACGAGAATCGTCAGATACTTCTTTATGTAAAACGACTTGGGACGATGCTGAACGATTTTCTTCTTTTCTACCATAAACTCACACTCCCTAAATTACTTTCTTATATTATTATAGCGCAAATGTTCAAATTTTTCCGCAGGCAAAATCTTCCCCGCAGCGTTTTCCTCAAAAGTCCCGCCTTCCTCCCAGCGGAACGGGAGCCTGCGTATTCCTCATTATAACCAACTTCGTGCATTTTACGGCATAAAATTCCAACAACATTCGTGACTTTGGTCAACTATTATCGTTTCATCCTGTCTTTTCCCATATTGCCCGATTCTTTATAATTTTTTTTGCATGGTTATTCGTGGTTTTGATTGACTTTGACAGACTTTAGTTGTATGATGTAGTAAATAAGGAGTGATAGCCAACATGCTTACGGAAGAACGCTATGCGACGATTCTCCGCATTCTCGAAGAGAAAAAGGCTGTTACCGTATTAGACCTTACCAAGGCACTCGATGCCTCGGAATCCACTGTTCGCCGTGACCTTACCGCGCTGCACAAAAGCGGCCGCCTCTACAAGGTTTACGGCGGTGCTACTTCTATCGACAACAATTACAGTTCGGCAGAAGAGGATATGAAGACCAAGCGCGACCTTTTCCCGGAAGAAAAGATTGCCATTGCCCGCAAGGCAGCCAGTCTCATCAAACGCAAGGATTTCGTCTATATCGATGCTGGTTCTACGACGCTCCGGATGATTGACTTCATAACGGAAACCAGTGCCGTATATGTGACCAATGGCCTTCCCCATGCATCACGCTTATCGGCTAAAGGTTTCAAGGTATTCATCCTCGGCGGCGAACTCAAGGCCGTCACGGAAGCCGTTGTCGGAACAGAGGCACTCAACAACCTCCGTTCCTATAACTTCACCAAGGGCTTCTTTGGCACGAACGGTATCAGCACCAAATCCGGATTTTCGACTCCGGATTCCAGCGAGGGCATCATAAAGGGAGCGGCCCTTTCCCGCTGCACCCATGCCTTCGTTCTGGCCGACCGGTCAAAATTCAACAAGATTTCACCGATTACCTTTGCGAACATTTCCAGTGCTTCCATCATCACCGGACGCCTGGAGGATAAGAAATATCGGGACTACACTACTATCATTGAGGGGGATTTATAACTCATGATTTATACGGTTACTTTTAATCCGTCACTGGATTACATCGTCCGCATGGACAAATTCACCGCTGGTGCCATCAACCGCGTAAACTACGAACAGGTTTTAGCTGGCGGCAAGGGCATCAACGTATCCATCGTGCTCAAGAACCTCGGTCACGAGAGCACGGCCCTGGGCTTCCTCGCCGGTTTCACGGGTGAGGAAATCAAGGATCAGCTCAAGGGCTTCGGCGTAAAGAGCGACTTCGTTCAGCTCGAGAAGGGCTTCTCGCGCATCAACGTCAAGGCCAAAGCAGACTGCGAGACCGAAATCAACGGTCAGGGACCGGATATCAGCGAAGCAAAACGCGAAGAACTGTTCGCCCAGCTCGACAAACTGCAGGAGGGCGACACGCTGGTACTGGCTGGCTCGATTCCCAAGACGCTGCCGGATGACATTTATCAGAAAATCATGGCCCGCCTTGACGGCAAGGGCATCCGCATCGTCGTCGATGCCGAGAAGAACCTGCTCTTAAACGTCCTGCAGTATCATCCGTTCCTTATCAAACCGAACAACCACGAACTCGGTGACATGTTCGGCGTGAAACTCACGACGGATGAAGAGATTATCACCTACGCCAAGAAACTGCAGGAAAAAGGTGCGCAGAACGTACTGATTTCCATGGCCGGCGACGGCGCTATCCTGCTGACGGCAGAAGGCAAGTCCTACAAGTGCCCGGCCCCGAAAGGCAAACTCATCAACTCCGTCGGCGCTGGCGACTCCATGGTAGCAGGTTTCATCACGGGCTACATGGAATCGGAGGGCGACTTCGAAAAAGCCTTCCACATGGGTGTTGCCACCGGTTCCGCTTCCGCTTTCAGCGAAAATCTCGCTACGCGTCCGGAAGTTGAAGCACTCCTCAAAACCATCGCATAACCACAGTTATCATAAATACTTTATACAAAGGAGAGAATATAATGCGAATTACTGATTTGCTCAAGAGCGACAGCATCCTTTTGGGTGCAGCTCCGGCTGACAAAGCCGCTGCAATCAATCAGCTGGCTGACCTCATGGAGGCCGGCGGCAACCTTTCCGACAAGGAACAGTACACGAAAGATGTATTTACCCGTGAGGCTTCGGGTACTACCGGTCTTGGTGATGGCATTGCCACGCCGCATGCAAAGAGTGCTGGTGTTAAAGCAGCCGGCCTTGCTGCTATGACGGTTCCGGCTGGCATGGACTTTGAGTCCATGGACGGCAACCCGAGCCGCCTGTTCTTCATGATCGCTGCACCGGATTCGGCTAACGATGAGCACCTCGCCATCCTGTCGAAGCTCGCTACGATGATCATGGACCCGGATTTCAAAGAGGCCCTGATTGCCGCTAAGACGAAGGAAGAATTCCTCAAACTCGTCGACGACAAAGAAGACGGCAAATTCGTTGCTCCGGCTGCTGCTGAGGAAGAAGAGGCAGCTCCGGTATCCGACCACATCCAGGTTCTCGCCGTTACGGCTTGCCCGACGGGTATTGCTCATACCTTCATGGCTGCCGAAAGCCTTGAGCAGCATGCCAAGAAACGCGGCATCAGCATCAAAGTCGAGACCAACGGCTCTGGCGGTGCGAAGAACATCCTGACGGATGAGGAAATCGCTGCCGCTGACGGCATCATTGTCGCTGCCGATAAGAACGTCGCTATGGCCCGCTTTGCTGGCAAACGCGTCGTCATCACGAAGGTTGCTGACGGCATCAACAAAGCCGACGAGCTCCTCGACCGCGCTCTTTCGGGCAATGCTCCGGTATACCAGGCAAACGGCTCCGATGCAGCCGAAGGCGCTGCTGATGTCGAAGGCGAGAGCCTCGGCCGTCAGATTTACAAGCACCTCATGAACGGTGTCAGCCACATGCTGCCGTTCGTCGTTGGCGGTGGTATCCTGATTGCCCTGGCCTTCCTGCTCGATGACTATTCCATCGACCCGAAAAACTTCGGTTCCAACACGCCGGTTGCTAAATTCTTCAAAGATATCGGTGGCGCAGCCTTCGGTTTCATGCTGCCGGTACTCGCTGGTTTCATTTCCATGTCGATTGCGGACCGTCCGGGTCTGGCTGTCGGTTTCGTCGGCGGCGCACTGGCTGGCACGACGGGTTCGGGCTTCCTCGGCGCTCTCGTCGCTGGTTTCGTTGGCGGTTATGCAGTTAACTTCCTCAAGAAGGCCTTCAGCTGCCTGCCGGAATCCCTGGACGGCATCAAGCCGGTCCTGCTCTATCCGTTCTTCGGTATCCTGATCATCGGTGTCATCAGCATGTTCGTCATCGCTCCGCCGGTCGGTGCTCTGAACACTTGGATGGTTGAAACGCTCAAGAACATGGACCCGAATGCCCGCATCCTGCTCGGTATCATCATGGGCGGCATGATGGCTGTCGATATGGGCGGCCCGATCAACAAAGCTGCTTATGTTACGGGTACTGGCCTTTTGGCTTCTGGCGAATTCCACGTCATGGCTGCTGTCATGGCTGGTGGTATGGTTCCGCCGCTCGCTATCGCTCTCTGCACGACGTTCTTCAAGAACCGCTTCACGGAAAATGAGCGCAAAGCTGGCGTGACGAACTACGTCATGGGTCTGTCCTTCATCACGGAAGGTGCTATCCCGTTCGCAGCTGGTGACCCGCTGCGCGTCATCCCGTCCATGGTTATCGGTTCCGCTACGGCTGGTGCCCTGACGATGGCCTTCGACTGCACGCTGCGCGCCCCGCACGGCGGTATCTTCGTCGTTCCGACGATCGGCAACCCGGTCATGTACCTCGTTGCAATCCTCGTCGGCGCTATCGTCGGCTGTGCAGTTCTCTCGGTACTCAAAAAGCCAATCAAAGACTAATAAACCTTTTATATTGACATAAAATATAGAAGCCTCCATAAGGTTGATTCATCGACCTTATGGAGGCTTCTATTAATTTATCCACGCACTTTTTACAAATTACAGTTTGTAGGGTAGCAGTACCCAGTTCGTGTTCGAGACAAATCGCCGGCGGCGGGGGCCCCAGTACCAACGCTCCACCGGTGACAACCCGCTACAAGAAATTTTTGCCTTTTAATTAAGAGTTGGAAAACAGTTAAACGCGCTTCGCTTGGACGAAACTGCTTTTCCAACGAGAACGCAGGCAAAAATTTCTTGCTTCACGCGGAACGTCAAGGCTACGCTTATGGTACTGGGGCCCCCGCCGCCTCGGTTAGAGCCGGCACGAATTGCTGCGCCCTCGGAGGATGAAGC
>NZ_JNKI01000038.1 GCF_000702005.1 Selenomonas sp. ND2010
ATGTGGCGAGTTTCCCCAAGCTTCACCCTCCGAGGGCATAGTAGCTTCGTGCCGACTCTAACCGAGGCGGCGGGGGCCCCAGTACCATAAGCGTAGCCTTGACGTTCCGCGTGAAGCAAGAAATTTTTGCCTGCGTTCTCGTTGGAAAAGCAGTTTCGTCCAAGCGAAGCGCGTTTAACTGTTTTCCAACTCTTAATTAAAAGGCAAAAATTTCTTGTAGCGGGTTGTCACCGGTGGAGCGTTGGTACTGGGCCCCCGCCGCCGGCGATTTGCTTCGAATACGAACTGGGTAATACTCCCCTGCAAACTGTAATTGGTTGTATCCGTAGTGTGATTGGTTTATCGCAATGGTTGTGCGTTGATTTGTCGGTGGTAAAACTAGAACAACGGCGTTATAATAGGAGGTACGAAATGGAATTTTAACAGAGAAAGATGCGTGCAGTTTGTGAAATTTGGCGAATTTATGGTAAAGCTTCCCCAGCAGGATTCTCATGTATTTCTGCTGGCAGGCGAGGAACATTATTATATTGATAAAGCATTGGCAAAGATTATGGCGGGCTTGTTTTCGGATTCGCAGGAAGCGGCAGATTCGGTGCAGAAGCTAAATGGCGAGATCGATGCCGATGATTTGGTCAGCATGATTAATACCGCTCCGTTTTTTACGGCGAAGAATGTGCTGCTGATTCGCAATACGACCTTGTTCAAGGACAATCGCAAAAAGGATGAGCAGCAGTCGGCCGCTAAGGATAAGAAGCTGGAGCGTTTGTTGAAGACGCTGGCCGATATGCCGCCATTCAGTTATGTGATTTTCCTATCGCCGGAGAAGGCGGATAAACGGCGCAAAATCTATAAAATGGTTGAGAAATGCGGCATGGTGTTAGAGGCAGAGGCCATCCGTGCTTGGAATATCAACGATTGGCTTCAGGGAAAATTGCAGGCGATGAATCGGGATATGGACCGGGATGCCTATGCATATTTCCAAGGGGCTGTCAGTATGATGCAGCAGATTTCCTTGGAATTTCTCGATCGGGAATTTGATAAGCTGGCCCTGTTTTCCGAAGACCGCCGAATAACAAAAGCGGCTTTGGTCAAGGTGTTTGCCGGACTTCCAGAGGTTTCGATTTTCGCCTTGATGGATGCTATCAGCGAGCGAAATGCGCAGAAGGCGTTGATGCTTTTGCGGCGTCAGCTTGATGATGGCACGTATTTTACGGTGATTTTGTCGCTTTTGACCCGTCATGTTCGACAGCTTTGGCAGGCGAAAGTCCTGCAGGAGAAGGGGATTCGCGGCAAAGCGTTGGCAAAGCCATTGGAGCTCAATCCTTTTATTGCCGAAAAGCTTGGGAGGGCCGCACAGCGTTTTCCGGAATCCGTGTTGAAGCGGTCGATGCTTGAACTCATCGATGCAGATTATTGGCTTAAGACAGGGCAGGCCGGCAATGAGATTCTAGAGCATACTGTTATAGACCTTTGTCGTGGTGCTTCGTGATCATTTGGATAGAAAAATCCCGCATAAACCGGTCGTACGGATTTATGCGGGATTTTTTAATGTCAGCGAGATTTTTGTGGGGTGAGAAAGGCGACTAAGGCGGACAGCAGCATGGGAATCGTGGTTAGCAGCAGGGCGGTGGAAAGACCGATAAAGTCGGCCATCCAGGCCGTTAGTGCTGTGCCGATACTGCCTAGTCCGAAGGACAAGCCCATCATCATTCCCGAAGCCATGCCGGCATTTCCAGGCATCAGGCTGTGGGCCCAAACGATGGAACTGGGCTGGGGAGCCAGCAGGAAGAATCCCGAGAAAAATAAGGCGATGAGTGCAAGCAAGTTCGTGCCGGCGTGAGTGAAAAAATAATACGTTGGCAAAGCGCCGAGCAGCAGTGAGACTATGATGACGGTCTTGTGAGACAGTCGCCGGCCACCAGCCCAGCCGCCAATGAGGCCACCTGCCGTGCAGCCTACCAGGAATAGGGTGAGCAGCAGGCCGGAGAGCAGTGAACTGCAGCCTGCATGAATCAATAGCAAGGGCAGAAAGGTGGATACCGAGGTATGCGTCCAGCAACGCAATCCCATGGCAAGATTGAGTTTGACGACAGCACGGTTGGTAAGCAAAGCAGCCAGTTTTGGCGGATGGGAGGCTGCGCTGATTTTAGTGGGGCGCGTGGAAATCGTAGAAAGTTCACTGCAGGACAGAATCCAGGCGAGGAGAACGCTGGGCAGGATAAGCCAGGGCAGCGCGGTTAGCGGCTGGGTTTCTGTAAAGGCAACCAAGGCAACAGGGGCAAAGGCAAAACCAAAATTGCCGCCCGCAATATAATAGGACATGGATCCAGCCAGATTCTGGGGCGCGACAGATTTTTCCACCAAAGTCGAACCGAGCGGGTGAAATAAGGATACCGAAAGACCAGTCAGGGCAATCAGTAGGAATAACAGTGCTTTTGATTCGACAAAGCCGATAACACAAATGCAGGCTGCGCCAAAGGGAAGAACGGGAATCAGGACTTTTTGCCAGTTATGACGGTCCATAAAATAGCCGAAAACAGGCTGCAAGATATTGCTGGTAATTGACATGACCATTACCAAAAGGCCGCTTAAGGTAAGCGAAAGGCCTAATTTTGGCATGATGATAGGCAGCAGAATGGGGAGAAAATTGCAGTAGAAATCGTTGAGCATATGGCCAGCACTCAACAGCATAGTATTTATGCGTGGGGTACTAGGAATCATCAAGAGGCCTCCATAGCGGAAACAAGCCGCTTGACTGGCAAGAGCTTCAGAATCAGGCAGCAAATCAAAAATTCTGGCAAGAGATAGGTGATGTTAAAGAGAAACGAATAGAGGTAAACGGAGGTTCCTGCTGGAGCATAAGAGCCGAAGAAAACAACACCCGAGAGAAAATGGCAGGCAAAGCGTCCGAAAAAGGCAGCTGCCATACCAAGAAAATGGTGATGAGGACTGAGGCCGGCAAGTCCCATAGCCATGAAGGGCAGTGGGTAATCGAAGAGAACCTGTACGGGATGGAGGATAAATGGATCCTGTAGGAGATTTATCATTCCGTACAGGAATCCCGTCAGCATACCAATGCCGGGACCGAAGCGGTAGGCAATCAGCAGCAGTGGTACCATGGCACCGGCTGTTACACTGCCTCCTTGCGGCATGTGGAAGAGACGGAGCTGTTGCAGGATGACCGCCAGTGCCAGCATCAAAGCGGCAAAGATAATGGTATGGGTGCTGAGATCTTCCTGACGGATGCGGATGAACCCCAGTACCAGGGCTAGCAATCCAATCAGCAGTGCTGTAGCAGCCGGATTCGCAAGTAAATCGTTCAAGGAAAGCACTTCTTTCTATAATGATATTGATTTTGATAAAAATGATTGCTTCAATTGTAACATAATTTACGAAAAGAAACGATACAATTTTACGCTCGGTGATCGAAAGGAAAAACAAAATGAAACTGTAACAAAACGCACGGCAATAAGGTTATGGGTATGGTAAACTATGGGGAGAGAATAGGGAGGCGCGTATTTATGACAAAATGGGCAGTGATTTATTCTTCTGTTACGGGTAACACACGGCAGATTGCGGAAGCGATTGCCGAGCAGGCTGGTGAGGCTGATGTGTTTCGGGTACAGGATGCACCGTTGGACGTGTCCGGCTACGATGTGGTTGCTTTGGGGTATTGGCTTCGACTGGGACAGCCAGATCCCTTGATGCTCAAATATCTGCCATCGGTGCAAAACGTCCGCGTATGCTTTTTTCAGACCCATGGAACTTCTCCGACTAGCGAGCATGCGATTACCTCGTTTGCTCGTGCTGGATATTTTTTGGGGGATGGTTGTGAAATCCTGGGAACTTTTGGTTGTCGCGGGAAAATTAATCCGGCGATGCAAAAGAAGCGAGCTCAGGCCGGCCCCGATGATCCCCATGGCGGGGCAAAGAGCATCGAGCGCTGGAAGTTGGCCTCCACACATCCCGATGAACAGGATTTGGCCGATGCGAAAGATTTTGTTCAGCGCATGGAGCATAAGCTTATCCTGAAGGAACGCTTTTTGGCAAAACAAGCGGCCAAGCGGAAGGCACTACAAAGGAATAAGTCAAACGATTAAACGAAACAGACCATTTTTCGATATAACGTTAGGAATATGGTCTGTTCTTTTTTTGGGTAAAATAATTATTGAAAGATTATGATAATTATCTATTTAGTGCAAAAAGTATCTCAACTGCGTTGACAATAAACGGCATTAATGTTAATATAAAATGCGTAAACGGAAAAGAATATAATTGTGAAGATATTCAAGCGAAAAAGCAGTCGGTTGCGAAACGTCAAATGCCGGCTGCTTTTCCTATGAGTAAAAAAATTATTATTTTCAATTATCGCCGTTTACGATTTCCTACAAGTTTCTATTATTAAATCCTGTTTCAGAAGGGAGTCTTTGGACTACATGGAGGCATTTTGTATCGCAGTCGCTTTGCTGGGGTTGATGTACTTTGCCTACCGCGGCTGGTCAATCATCCTGATTGCGCCGTTCTTTGCGGGGTTGGCAGCCTTGGCAAGCATGTTTGATATTCTGCCGGTGTACAGTGAATTGTACATGACGCGACTGGCAGAATACGTCAAAACCTACTACCCGGTATTTTTGTTTGGTGCAGTGTTTGCACGTTTGATGGAAAAGGGCGGGCTGGCATCAGCGGTAGCTGCTAAAATTGTCGATGTGCTTGGGGAAAAGCGGGCAATACTGGCTGTGCTGATGGGCTGCGGTGCGCTGACTTATGGCGGACTCAGTGTGTTCGTTGTTGCCTTTGTCATGTATCCGTTTGGTGCGGTGGTATTCAAGAAAGCGGATATTCCCAAGCGGCTGCTTCCAGCAGCTTTGTGGGTGGGTATCTTCTCCTTTGCTATGGTATCTTTGCCTGGTACGCCGCAAATCCAGAATATTATTCCGTCGTCCTATTTTCAGACCAGCACCTGGGCGGCTCCAGGAATCGGTGTCTTTGCTTCATTGCTCTTCCTGTTGATTGGCTGGGGTTGGATTGGACGCCGTGCAAAGCTTTTGAAAGCACAGGGAGAGGGCTATGGCAACCATGTTACCGAGGGGCGTAAAAAGCGAAATCCGAAAATCCACATTCCTTGGTATTGGGCATTGCTGCCGCTTTTGATGGTCATTGTCATCAATGTAATTCTTTCCAATCCCTTTGGCTGGGAATGGGGCTTTCATTGGAATGAAGAAAGTCTTGAGGCCTTCAAGCCGCTTCATTTGTCCCTGTTGGCAGCCAAAGTTGGTAAGGTATCGGCAATCTGGTCGATTAGCGTTGCCCTTATCCTGAGCAGCTTTGCTGCTGCCTATATTGGCCGCAAGCGTTTTATGGTTATGGATGGCTTTTTGGCACCAATTAATTACGCGGCGCTTTCCTCGGGAACTGCGGTGTTAAACGTCGCTTCTGGTTACGCCTTTGGCTGTGTTATCACGGCCATGCCAGGTTTTCTGCCGGTGACTGATTGGCTGATCGGTATTGCGGATTCCTTCGGTCCGCTGTTATCGGCGGTCATAACGACGAATATCATGTGTGGTATTACGGGATCGGCCTCAGGTGGTCTGACCATTGCCCTGTCGGCATTGGGAGATCAATGGGCGGCTATGGCAGCGGCGGCAGGAATTCCGTTGGAGGTTCTGCACCGCATTGTCGCTATCGCTTCAGTAGGCATCGATCCAGTTCCACATTGTGGTGCGTTGGTAACCTTGCTGGCAATATGTGGGCTTACCCATAATGATTCCTACTACGATATTGCCGTGATTATGGGGCTGAAATTTTTCGTTCCGTTCTTATGTATTCTATTCTATATGTTGACGGGAATATGCTAAAAAACTTAGGCCCGAAACCAATTTGGTTTCGGGCCTAAGTTTTTTTACTGGATTTTGTCAATCATTCGGAACTGGTTGTGAATTGTGTTGAATGCTGTTGATTGTGGACTTATGCATTATCACTGCGATGGTTCCAGATGAGTAGCATCTCAATGCTGCCAAATAGGAGCAGCAAAAGGGAAACCAAGCTAAATGCATGGAAAGATTGGGAATGATAAGAATACATGGACAATGCTAAAATCGTTCCGCCGATTATGAGCATGACCAGGATAGTAATTATCATAAGAATCGTCTTCATCGTATTCATGGTATCACCTCGAAAAAGAAGATTTGTGATACCAGCTCCAAAGAAAAAAAGGACTAAAATCCCTAAGGGGATGATACCAAGTATACGGACCTTTTTAGATACGTAATGGGGTTGTATCCTCAAGGGATGTATTGATTATAGCATAGATAGGTCTTTAGTCGCAAGATGTAAAATGAATAAAAAATAAGGGAAAAGTTTCGAAAAGCGGTTTCGAAGCTTTTCCCTGGCGGATAAACCGTAAATCAATGTTGTAAGGTAAGTCGTTTTTCGTAAAAATGTTGACGGCGTTGTGCGACTATAGTCTTAGCTTCGCTATCGCGATCCATCTGATGCCTTGTGAAACGATGATGACGCCCCAGCAGATAGTAATAAAGTCCGATACCGAGGAGAGCAATGGCTCCAGCGCCCATGTATACGACTTGAAAGCCAAAGTCTGGGACGAAGCTCCCTAAGGTATAAGGTCCGACGCCGATGCCCAAATCGAGCAGGACGAAATAGGTGCTGGTAGCGATGCCGACTTGATGCATCGGGGCACAGTGGACGGCAAGGGCGTGACAGGAAGCGGTCACGGTGCCGTAGCCAAAGCCGAGGAACAAGGCTCCGATTAACAGTGGAATATCGGAGGAAGCCCGCGCGATGATGCTCATGGCGATGGCCATGCAAAGCAGTGACGGATAGATGACGATGTTGCCGCCGTAGTTATCCAGCAGGAAGCCGGTAAGTGGACGGCTGATAAAGGAAGTCGCGGCAAAGCAGAGGAAGAAACAAGTGGCCCCGATACCCGTTACGCCAATGGCATTGGTATAAGCTCCCAGAAAGCTCAAGACCGTCGAATAGCATACGCCGCCCATGAAGGCAATGGTAGAAATGCCAAGTGCCTTTATGGAGAAAAAGCGGTCAAAGGAAATATGATGCAAGTCTTCCCGTTCCGAGGGGAGAATGACACGTTCCGGCGTTTTGAGGAAAAAGGAAAGAAGGAAAATCACGAATGTTGCTGCGGAGCAAATTTCAATGCCGAGACTAAAAGCACCGGCTTGGGTAATATTCATAGCCAGGAACGGACCAATGGCTGATGCCAGCGTAACTCCCAGGGTGAAGTAGCCAATGCCGGTTCCCATGCGCTTTAGGGGAACCAGGGCGGCAACAACAGTGCTGGCCGCGGTGGAAGTAGTCCCGAAGGCCAGGCCATGAAGAAAGCGAACCACCATAAAGGTTCCGAGGGTTGGGGCTAGTTCATAGCATAATACCAACAGGAAGAACAGGGAGGTCCCGCCTAAAAACATTTTGCGGCGGCCGACAAAGTCGATAAAGCGCCCTGCGGGAATGCGGGCGAAAAGTGCGCCCACAATAAAGAGGCCGGAGGCAAGGCCGGCCATACCGATGGAGGCATTCCAGGTATGGATGGCATAAGCCGTAGACCAAAGCATCAATAGGAAATGAACGCTGTAAACAAGAAAATTGATGCCAATATCGAAAACATAATCTTTGCTCCAGAGGCTTTCTGGAGCTGCTTCAGAAACAGATGACATGGATAAAGTCTCCTTTCGCACGGCATGCCGGCACCGGAAAGGACGGCAGACGGGGAAGGGCAATGTTCGAAGAAAGTCTGCCGCATCCGTTGCGTCGACATGAGCTGTGACGCTTAGCTCATGAATGTAATCTCGTGAAATCTGACTGGTCATAGATTCACCCTTCTATCATATATAAACTACAAGTTTCAATCAGTCATTATAGGAGGGGCGGCAGACAATGTCTAATGCATAATAGGCACAGGTAATATGCAAAACATGCATATTGACAATTAATTTTCAAAAAACAAAGCGAATATGAGAAAATTTCACAGTAATTATGCATAAAAATCATCGAAAACAGCACTCATTTCTTGAAAGAGCAGATTTTACTTCGTATAATAGATTTGTCGAGATATTGTTATGCATATAATGCAAAATTGACCGGTCAAATGGTTGGAGGAGAGACATAACGACAATGGAGTTAACGCAATTAAAATATTTTCAGGCTTTGGCACGTCATAAAAATTTTACACAGGCAGCAAAATCCATTTTGGTATCTCAATCCGCGCTGAGCCGCTCCATTGCCAAATTGGAACAGGAACTTGGGGCGACCTTGCTCAATCGTCATGGAAAAGAGACGGAACTTACGGAAGCAGGAGAAAAATTCTTGTTTCATGTGGACCGGGTACTTCGCGAGATGGAGGTTGCCAGGCAGGAAATCAAGATGGATAACGGTGGCGAAGGAACGGTGAGCGTGTCGTTCCTTCATTCGCTAGGGGATACCTATCTGCCACTCATCCTCAGCCGGTTCCATGCGCGTTATCCGCATGTTGGCATTAAGCTGAATCAGCAAAATTCGGCGGTGATGTCAGAAGAAATCATGGAGGGCGATACGGATATCTGCCTTTGTTCGATGCTTAATGGTGATGATATAGCCTGGATGTATCTTTGGTCAGAGGAGCTTTTCCTAGTGGTCCCGGATTCGCATCCCTTGGCGCAGCGGGAGACCGTGCGGTTGGAAGAAATTGATGGGGAGCCCTTCATTACCTTGAAGACGGAGTATAACCTTCGGCAGCAGGTCAATCAATTGTTGGATTTGGCGGAAAGTCAGCCACAAGTCATTTTTGAAGGCGATGAGGTCCACAATCTGATTTCTTTGGTGGCGGCAAAACTTGGTGTCAGTCTGCTGCCGCATATTCCTTGTACGGAACAGATGGGGGTCAGTTACATTCCGGTGTCTTTTCCAGCTTGCAAACGAGCAGTGGGAATCGCCTGGAATACTCGGCGGCCTTTGACACCAGCGGCAATTTGTTTTCAGCAATTTACAATCAATTATTTCCGCGACCATCAGGAAGCGGAGTAACCTATGGGGATTGAGGAGTTATTATGCAGTTAAAAGGTTTGCTGCTGTTGTTAACAGCGGCGTTCATCTGGGGAACTACTTTTGTGGCTCAGATGGTGGGAATGGAAGATTTGGGCCCCTTTACTTATGCGATGTCACGTTATTTTCTTGGTTTTTTGTTTTTAATCGGGCTTTGGCGGCTGCGGGGGAAAAAGCGGGCGCAGGAAAAAGAAAGGGGAACGTATCATCCGGGGTGGCGGGCCGGCTTTGGCGCAGGCGCAATTATGTTTGTAGGAACTTCGCTGCAACAGGTGGCAATGCTCTATACGACTGCTGGGAAAACCGCTTTTATTACCGCGTTGTATATTATCCTGGTTCCGATGGGGGCGGCGCTGCTTGGCAAAAAAATCTTTGGCGAAAATTGGGCTGGTGCAGGAATTGCGCTGGCCGGTCTTTATCTGCTTTCTATTCATGGCGAATTTTCATTGAGTTTTGGCGATGGTTTGGTCCTTATAAGTGCGCTGTTTTGGGCGGCTCAGATTTTGTTTATTGACCGTTATGCCGAGCGCGTGGATGCCATCGAATTGTCGGTGGCTCAAATTGCGGTTTGCTGGTTGGGAAGCACCTTAGCAGCATTGTTGTTTGAGTCGATTCGCTGGGAGCCGATTGTCGCTGCCTGGTTTGCTATTTTTTATGGTGGCGTCATGTCAGGCGGGGTAGCGTTTACCCTGCAGATCATTGGCCAGAAATACACCGACCCAGGGCCGGCAGCGATTGTCATGAGCTTTGAAGCAGTCTTTGGCGCTGTGTCGAGCTGGCTTATTCTCGGAGAGATTATGAGCAGTATGCAGATTGCAGGCTGTGTGCTTATGATGACGGGGGTTTTGGTTACGCAGTCTCGCCTGTTGTTTGCGGGAAAAAAGCGATAAGGAGGGGAGAGAAGATGGGAAACGAAAAGCGCTGGCGGTTTGTATTGCTTCTTTTGGTGCTGGCAGCAGGGAGCGTGGTAATGGGCAGTTGGCAGTTGCTGGATCGGGAGAAAGAAACGACCGATGATTTGCCTGAGCTGGTAGTTTATTCGCCCCATCCGGCGGAGTTTACGCAACCGCTATTGGATGAGTTTGAAAAGGAGGCAGGCGTTCGAGTTCGTCTGGTAAATGGCGGTACGGGAAAGCTGTTGCAGCGGGTTCGGGAGGAGCAGGAAAATCCGCAGGCGGATATCCTTTGGGGTGGTTCGGTTTCCATGATAAAGCCTGATGCGGACTTGTTTGCCGCCTATGAATCAATCAATGAAACTATGATGCGGCCGGAATTCCAGAATCGAGAGGGCTATATGACACGGTTTACCGATGTCCCCAGTGTCCTGCTGGTAAATACTGACTTGGCTGGGGAGGGGAAGATTGAAGGATATGAGGATTTGTTAAATCCGCGTCTGCATGGAAAAATCGCCATGGCGGATCCTGCGTTATCGTCGTCCTCTTATGAGCAGCTGATCAATATGCTTTATGCGATGGGGAAGGGAAATCCAGAAGATGGCTGGGATTATATCCGCTCCCTGGCGGATAATCTGGATGGGAGCCTGTTGGAAAGCTCAGCAGCTGTCTATGATGGGGTGGCGCGGGGGCGTTATGTGGTTGGCTGTACCTTCGAGGAAGCAGCTCTTACCTATCAGCGCAGCGGAGCGCCTGTGCGAATCGTATATATGAAGGAAGGTGTCATCAGTGAACCGGATGGTGTGTATATCGTCCGGAATGCCAAACACCTGGCAGCGGCGAAGCAGTTTGTGGATTTTATCACAGGGCATGGGGCGCAGTCCTTTATTGCCAGAAATCTTCATCGGCGCAGCGTGCGCAAGGATGTAGCGGCACCGGAAGGTTTGCAGGAGAAGGATGATCTCGTGATGATTTCAGCGAATGCTGGGGATACAGAGGAGATTCGGCAAGAATGGCTGGAACGGTTTCGCATGATTTTTCATGGTAAGAAGGGATAAGGAGAAGCGCGATGCATCAATTTCAAGATGAACTGCGGCAGGCCTTGTGGAAATATGCACTTCTTCCCGTGCTGCTGTTGACCGTTGCGGGGCTGCTTTTGATTATGGGCAGCTGGCAGCATTATGTAGTGGAAGACAATGCCCGCCATCGCCAGCAGCTGGTCAGTGGGATACAGCTGCTCCTGGAAGATGGCGAAAAACGGGTGGATCGGATTGCTGAGCAATGGGAGACCCACCCGAGGAGTATCGAGAAAATTCAGCATGACGGGAAAAGCCGGGCCGAGATTATGGCTGCGGTGTATCCGGAGATGGATAATACGGTGCCCGGTTTGGAATTTTATTTGCTGGACACCCAGGGAAAGGTGTTGGCTGGCACACGGAATCAGTTGCCCACCGGTCTGCAGGATTTATCCGAGGAATGGGGAATTTTAAAGCGCATGGTGAAATCGCCTGATGAGATGCAGGCAGAATTGGCGGGCTATAGCCATCGGATGAATCGGTATCTTCTCATGGGAAAGGCATTGAAAACGGCAGGAAAAGTGGAAGGCTTTATCCTGCTGGTGCTTCCGGGGGACGCTTTGCAGAATCAACTCAATGGGGGCAAACAGGATGCGATTTTGCTTGACCAATATGATAATTTGCTCTTTCCTTGGAATCAGCAGCTGGCCGGAGGAAAAGTTCCGGCGGTTTTTCGGCATAATAAGGCATCCTTGGTTCATTACGACCAGCAGCTTTACTATTCGACGGGGCAGGTGGTTGGCCATGGTTTTTTGGTCTTGTCCGTTACGCCGGTTACGAATCTGCTCTCCCGTTATGTGCTCGGTGCAGGCTTTTTGGTGGCCCTCTTTATTTTGATGGTGCCGATTATTGGCGTCAGTGTGTTGCGGGAAAGCCGGGGAAAGGCAAAATCCATCGATGAACTCGTGGAGGCGTTTGCAGCCGTGAAAACTGGAGATTGGACGCATCCGCTTAATCTGCAGCCGTCAAGTGGACTGGCCGTGGTGCAGGAGGCTTATGAACACATGACCCGAAGTCTGCAGGAATTAATGAAGAAGAACGAAGAAGAGGCCAAGGCCTCGGTGATTTCGGAAATTCGTCAGTTGGAGTCTCAGTTCAATCCACATTTTTTGTTCAACACCCTGGAGAACATTAAATTTATGGTGAAATTGGACAGCGATGCAGCTATGCGCATGATAAAATCGCTGTCGAAACTTTTGCGATACAGCATCAATAATACGGTTCGACGGGTGAGCCTGGCAGATGATTTGGCTTACGTGCGTGGTTATGTGGAAATCCAGCAGCTTCGTTTCAGCAATCGCTTGGACTATCGGGAAAACGTGGACCCGAACAGCCTTACCTGTGAGATTCCTAAGCTGATTTTTCAGCCGGCCTTAGAAAATGCGGTCAAATACGGGGCTGATGCCAAGGGGCGGATTACGATTTCGCTGGAGGCGGAACTGGGCGAAGACATGTTGCAGATTCACGTCCGGGACAGGGGGCGCGGGATGGATGCAGAAACTTTTGCTCGTTTGCAGGCGTTGTTGGATTCGGAGGAGAACGATTCGGTCCATATGGGGGTCTATAATATCCATCGGCGTATCCGCCTGATGTATGGGAAACCGTATGGCGTTCAGGTGAAACAACGGGAAGGCGGCGGAACGGAGGTCGTATTGGTGCTGCCAATTATCAGGGGGGGAAGGAAAAAATGCTGAAACTGGTAATCGTAGAAGATGAAGATATCATTCGGCGGGGGTTGATAGAAACAATCGACTGGCAGGAGATGGGGGCTGAAGTGCGTGGCAGTGCGGCTGATGGCGAGGAAGCACTAGCTGTGATTTCTAAAGTGTCTCCCGATGTGGTCCTGACCGATGTGAGGATGCCGGTTATGGACGGTTTGGAATTGGCACGAAAACTGCAGGAAATTGACTCGTCAATTCAGGTGATTTTTTTGACCAGTCATGCTGATTTTGAATATGCCCGGGAGGCCATGCGGCTCCATGTGGATGATTATCTGTTAAAGCCGGTGGATGAAGATGAGCTGTCAGCTGTTATGAAACGGCTGGCAGAGGAACGGGGCGAAACATCGCTGCCTTTTGCTGAAGAATTAGCCCAAGCCAAGAGAAGTCAGAACCCTTATGTACGAGTGGTCATGGAGGTGATTGAAAAAAATTGGCAGCAGCGCATCAGCCTTGAACCGATTGCCGATAAGCAGCAGGTATCGGTCAGCTATCTGTCGCGGAAATTAAAGGAGGAGACGGAGAATACCTTCAGCAGCCTGCTCGCCAAATACCGCTTGCAGCAGAGTATTGTCATGCTCAAAGAGGGAACCTGGCGCATCTATGAAGTGGCCGAAGAATGCGGGTTTAGTGACTATAAGAATTTCTGTCAGGTGTTCAAGAAATACCTGGGGATGGCGCCGGGGGAGATGCTGCCGGGCGAAGGCAGAAAGGATGGATAAGGCGGGTTCAAAATAAGGGATAAATGTGTATTATTTAGTATTGTTCCTACGAGGGATATTTGCTAAAATGCAGACAGATAAAGAATTCAGCGCTGAAAACTGCCTTTTGGGAATACTGTTTAGGAGGAAGTATTTATGTTGAAACGTTTGACTTCGCTTTGTTGTCTGACCCTTATGGCTGCCGGAACTGTTGTGGCGGCAGCACCGCATTCCGATTCCTTTGAATCCCAGTACAAGCTGCAGGAAATGGTGGTACTGAGCCGCCATAATATCCGTTCGCCATTAAGCGGCAATGGGTCGGCGCTTGCCAATCTGACGCCGCACAGCTGGTTCAATTGGACTTCGGCACCCAGTGAGCTTTCCCTGCGCGGTGGCGAACTCGAGACGATGATGGGCCAGTATTTCCGCAAATATGCGGTGGCAGAAGGCTTGATGCCGGAAAATTATCAGCCAGAAAATGGCGTGGTGCGGTTCTATGCCAATTCTATGCAGCGCACTATTGCTACGGCACAGTATTTCTCCAGTGGTATGCTTCCGGTGGCAAATGTCAAAATCGAACATAAATATGCGCCGAGCAAGATGGACCCGGTGTTTAATCCACAGCTGACCTTCGTCAGCGAGGCATTCCGGACTCAGGCAATGAAGGAAATCAGTGCCATGGGAGGAAAAGACGGCCTGCAGGGAATCGGCAAAAATATGGATAAGCAATACCGCTTAATGGAAAAAGTTTTAGATCTGGCCAAATCTCCGGCAGCGAAAAAAGATGGTATGACAAAATTCCGGGATGACGATTTGAAGATCATTTTAGATGTGAATAAGGAACCGGCAATGAAAGGTTCGTTAAAACAGGCCAATTCTGCCAGTGATGCCTTTATTCTGCAGTATTATGAAGAGAAAGACCCTGTGAAGGCGGCTTTTGGGCACAAACTCAAGAAAAGCGAGTGGGAAACGATCGCCAGTGTCAAGGATATCTATGGCGATGTATTGTTCACGGCACCGTCCGTCGCGGTAAATGTTGCCCATCCGCTACTGCAGGAGATGCATAAGGAATTGTCCTTAAAAGACCGTAAATTTACGTTCCTGTGTGGACATGATTCCAATATCGCCAGTGTTCTGGCTGCTCTCGATGCAGAGCCGTACGAGCTTCCGGACAGCATTGAGAAGAAGACACCAATCGGCTGCAAACTGGTTGTGGAAAAATGGGCGGGCAAAGATGGTGCAAGTTATGCATCGCTCAATATGGTTTATCAGTCGACCAGCCAGCTCCGTGATCGTGAGATGTTAGACCTCAACAACCCACCGAAAATTTATCCGGTCAAGCTCAAGGGCTTGAAGGAAAATAAAGACGGCCTTTATCGCTTGCAGGACGTGCAGCAGCGTTTTGAAGAAGCGATTGGCGCTTATGATAAACTGCCCAAGGATTTGCCGGCAGTGGCGGAAAAGAAAGCTGCCTAAAAAAGGAAGAGGCTGTGAAAAATCCCTTTATATTTTATGAATTTATCCACGCACTTTTTACAAATTACCGTTTGCAGGTTACACGAATCTCATTCGAAGCAACTCTTCGCCGCCGTTAGGGGCAGTGCCAACACTACGCGGGAGATGTTTTTCTAAACGAAATTTTTATCCTTAATTAAGCATCGAAAAAGTTGCAAAACGCGCTTCGCTTGAACGGTAGCAATTTTTCGACGAACGGTGAGGATAAAAATTTCGTTCTTCACGGAAAGCATCAAACGCTTCGTTTATGGCACTGCCCCTAGCGGTGGCTGAGGATGTAGCGGGTTGTCACCGGTGGAGCGTTGGTAATGGGGCCCTCGCCGCCGGCGATTGGCTTCGAACACGAACTTGGTACTGCTACCCGGCAAACGGTAATTTCACAGCCCCTTTCTTTTTGTTTTTTAGGCATTGAAATTTTGCAGGCACAAGTGTATAATCGGTATAAACGGTAAACCTATTGCTAGATGCGAAGATTAAGCTGGATGCGAAGTTAGGGAGTGTTTGGCGTGAAGCTTGACAGCTTGAAGATTGTTCTGGCTTGTTTGGCGGTATTTCTCTTCAGCTGACTGTGGATGGACAGATGGAGAGGGGGAGGCAGGATTGCTTATCGATAGGCAGTCCTGCCTTCTTTATTTAATAGGGAAATAGGTATGATGACTTTTCTTGCGCGACAGGCAGGAATAGCCCCTGATTATGGAGAATAATTATAAAAGTATGTTGAAATGAGAGGGGAATGTTCCATGACAGCAGATGAAACATCAATCATAAAACCAAAAGTCAAAATCAAGGTGTTTGGCGTCGGTGGCGGCGGCAATAGCGTTCTTATGCGCATGGGACAGCATAACGATTTAGAGATTGAGCTCATTGCCATCAATACGGATGCCAAGCAGTTACAGCTGGTAGACCAGGCAGGTGTTCGCTGTATTCAAATCGGTGAATCATTGACGCGTGGACGCGGAACCGGTGGTGATGCAGCGCTGGGTGAAAAAGCGGCAAAGGCCGAAGAAAAGAAAATCAAGGATGCGCTAAATGGTGCGGACCTTGTCTTTATCACGGCTGGTATGGGTGGTGGCACTGGTACAGGTGCGGCACCGGTGGTAGCCCGGATGGCGAAGGAAATGGGAATGCTCTCGGTCGGCGTCGTAACCGTTCCGTTTTCCTTTGAAGGAAATCGCAAAAAGCGTACGGCTATGGAAGGTATCGTAAAGATGCAGTCTCAGATGGATGCGTTGATTGCGGTAGAGAATGACAATCTCATGAAGCTGCCGGAAAACCGCCGGATGACGCTGGTTTCGGCCTTTGAGGCAGCCGATAAGGTGCTCAAACAGGCCATTAATTGCGTAGCGGAACTGATTCTTACCACGGGTGTCATCAATGTTGATTTTGCGGATGTTACGACAATCTTCCGGCAGAGCGACAGCAGTGACGCGCTTTTGGGAATTGGCAGCAGCAACCGCAGTGCTATGGATGCGGTAAAAGCTGCCGCCGAGAGCCCGCTTATCGAAAAAGGACTCAAGGGGGCACGGGGAGTTATCCTCAACCTTACGGGCGACAGCAGTCTGAGTCTCTACGATGTGGATGAGGCGACTCGTTACATCATGGATAACTCGGATGAGGAAGTCAATATCATCTTGGGAACGGTCATCGATAACTCGATGGGAGGCAAGGTTCAGGCGACGATTATTGCTACGGATTTTGTCGACAGTGTCGTGATGAAATCTCCGACGGTAACAGTTCCGGAGAGCAAAGTGAAAAAAGAGACCTTTTCCCTAGATACACCAGCTTTTATGAGTAAGCCGGCTGCCAAGACGGAGGAGAAGTCTTCCGGAGCCTTTGCGATTCCGGCATTTCGTCTGACGGTGGATGATAAGGAAGAGAAATAATTATCAAGAGGGACTGTGAAAAAAACTTTATATTGACATAAAATATAGAAGCCTCCATAAGATCGATTCATCTACCTTATGGAGGCTTCTATGAATTTATCTACGCACTTTTTACAAATTACAGTTTGCAGGGGAGTAGTACCCAGTTCATGTTCGAGGTAAATCACCGGCGGCGAGGGCCACAGTACCAACGCTCCACCGGTGACAACCCGCTACAAGAAATTTTTGCCTTTTAATTAAGAGTTGGAAAACAGTTAAACGCGCTTCGCTTGAACGAAACTGCTTTTCCAACGAGAACGCAGGCAAAAATTTCTTGCTTCACGCGGAACGTCAAGGCTACGCTTATGGTACTGGGGCCCCCGCCGCCTCGGTTAGAGTCGGCACGAAGCTACTATGCCCTCGGAGGGTGAAGCTCGGGAAACTCGCCACATCCTCAG
>NZ_JNKI01000039.1 GCF_000702005.1 Selenomonas sp. ND2010
CAGGAAAGTTTACAGGGACAGAACGACATATATCAAAAAGAGGCTCATCTAATTTGAGGAAGATTGGATATGAGGTAATGCGCTGTCTAAAATGTCATTCAGCGCCAAATGATAGTCAGGTATACGATTTTATCCTTAAAAAGGAAAAAGAAGGCAAGAATAAGGCCGTAGCAAAAATTGCAGGGCTGAATAAGTTTCTTCGGATCTATTATGCTCGTGTAAAAGAGGTGTATAGAGAAAATGATTATATCCAAAATAGATATCAGAAAAATCTAACAAGTAAATTAAAAAATAGAAACACAAAAGGCCTCGCATGAGCAGTACGAGACCTTTTGTGCTGTGTATTATATTTTAGGAGCCTGCTATCAGTGTTAAACAAAAAGTGCTTGACAACTGTTAGCAGATTTTAGGAGAGCTTTAACGAAAGCCTGTACATAATATACCACACTTGATAATTATTTTCAATAATAAAATAAAAAAAATAAAAGAGCCCTTAGGCTAATACACATAAACCTAAGGACTCTATCACGTATGTAACGCTCTCCTATTTATAGTTTATCATGGAACCTGCCAACAGTTCAAGCGAATTTGCCAGCTCCCGTTTCCGATTGATTTAAAAATCGCGATGGTCTTCTCCCAGACCATAATGCTCAATGACGTAATCAAGATCCTTATCACCACGACCGCTAAGGTTGACCAGGATTGAACCAGTCTTCATCTCCTTGGCACGGCGCATGGCATACGCCACAGCATGTGCACTTTCGAGCGCCGGAATTATCCCCTCGTAGCGGGAAAGCTTGAAGAATGCATCGATGGCCTCTTCATCGGTAACCGAATCATACTTCACGCGGCCTTCCTCCCGCAGCAGAGCATGCTCTGGTCCTACCGATGGATAGTCCAAGCCACTGGCCACCGAATAAACCGGCGCCGGGTCGCCATTTTCATCTTTTAACATAATACTGTCAAAGCCATGCATAACACCCTCAGAGCCATAGGTCATCGAAGCTGCATGATCCCCCATCTTACTGCCACGCCCTAACGGTTCGACGCCCACAATTTCTACAGGATCATTCAAAAACGGCACAAACATGCCAATGGAATTGCTGCCACCACCCACACAAGCGGTCACCACATCTGGCAAAAAGCCCATCATTTGCTGGAACTGCTCTCTGGCCTCAATTCCCACGATAGTCTGAAAATCTCGCACCATGAGCGGGAACGGATGCGGCCCCACGGCAGAACCAATGCAATAAATCGTGTCTTTATAATTTTCCAGATAATCAGCAAAGGCTGCATCAACAGCCTCCTTTAACGTTTTCAATCCATGGGTTACCGGCACAACATTTGCGCCCAAAATTTTCATCCGGGCTACATTGGGTGCCTGTTTGGCAATATCCACCTCACCCATGTAAATCGTACATTCCAGGCCAAAAAAAGCCGCTGCCGTAGCCAAGGCCACACCATGCTGCCCCGCACCAGTTTCGGCAATGATGCGCTTTTTCCCCATAAACTTTGCCAAAAGACCTTCGCCCATACAGTGATTGAGCTTATGCGCCCCCGTGTGATTGAGGTCTTCACGTTTTAAATAAATCTGACAGTTACCCAGCTTGCGCGACAGTCGTTCGCAATGATAAACCGGCGTTGGCCGTCCCTGGAACTCCTTGCGGATTCTTCGCAACTCATTGACAAACTGAGAAGAATGACAGATGGTCATATAAGCCTGAGTAATTTCTTCAAAAGCCGGGACGAGCTTTTCCGGCAAATACGCTCCACCAAACTTGCCAAAACGCCCCTCCTCATTCGGATATTGTTTCAAGTATGTCGAAAAATCCATAAGAACCTCCTCAAAATACAAAAAAACTATACAGAGAGGAGTTCGCGCTATTTCCCAAAAATCCTGCTCTTTCAAGTAAAATTATCGCTTACCAGCCACCGGAAGCGCCACCACCACCAGAACTTCCGCCGCCAAAGCCACCAGAATTTCCAAAACCACCACCATCAATTCTTGAACCACCATAGCAGTTGTCCCGCGAAGTCATTCGCCGAAAAAAATGAACCTCCTTCCAATGAAAGGACGGAGCGCCTCCACACCAAATCGGAACAACATACAAAAAGGCATTAACGATAATTGAGCATAACGTAGCAAGTAACGATAACAGCCAATCCATAATCTTAGCCCAAAAACAAACCACCAACGACAACAGAACCATCACACCAACAGTAACGATTCCACCGATCAGTTTTTCGTGTCTAGTATGCTTATCCGACTTCAGCAAATCCTCCGGCATGTTTTCCCCATACGCCGTATATATCGCCTGAGCCAACCTCTGATAGGCATAGCAGATACCTTGCGAATAGTTTCCCTCGCGAAAATCAGGTACCAACTCTGCGAGTATTTGCTGTGCCTCCTCGTCGGTAATCGCATCCTCCAGCCCATAACCGACCTCAATTCGAAACTTGCGATCTTCTTTTGCTATGAGAAGCAATACACCATTATTCTTTTCCGCATCGCCTATGCCCCAGGAACAAAACAATCGGTTCGCATAAGGCTCTATTGCCTCTCCTTCTAGGGAATTCACAGTTACCACTACCAATTGCGCGCCAAAGCGCCTATCTAACTCTTCCCCAAGCGCAAGGAGTCTTTCTCTATCTTCCGCCTGCATCAACTGTGCGTTATCCAGCACATATATATCCGTCGTCGGCGGCGCAGGAACTGCCGCTGCTGCCCAATGCGAAACAAGCAGCATGATGAGCAGCAAACCACCTCCTACTTGCAATAACCACCTTTTTCCTGCACTTGTATATTCTTTCATAATCCATCACCACTTGCTATTATGTGCGCGTTAGTTTAAAAACAAGTTAATTCTCCATAAAAAAAGCCCTCCCTGCCGGGAAGGCTTCTGTTGCTGTTTTATTCCGTTACAGCTTTTACTTTATGTTTTTTCTCGCCCCAGTTGCGGAAGACAATCCACAGCGGGCTGGCGATGAAGATGGACGAATAGCAGCCGCAGCCAAAGCCGACGAGCAGGGCGAAGGCGAAATCCTTCGTCGTGTCGCCGCCGAAGAAGTAGAGGGCAAACGTCGTGAACATAACCGTGAAGACCGTGTACAGCGAGCGCGTCAGCGTTTGGAAAATCGACGTATTGACCAGCGTATCGATATTGCCGCCACGGCGGAAGTGCAGCTTGAGGTTCTCACGGATGCGGTCGAAGATAACGATGGTATCGTTAATCGAGTAACCAACGACCGTCAAGAGCGCCGCAATGAACGACGAGTCAATCTGACGCTGCGTAAAGGAGAATACTGCCAGCACGATGAGAATATCGTGAATCAATGCAAGGACAGCCGCAACGCCGAAGCGCCATTCGAAACGATAAGCAACGTAAAGGATGATAAGTCCCCACGAAACGACCAGCGCCAATACCGCATTGGTGATGAGCTCACCGCCGATGGTAGCGCCAACCTTTTCCTCACGCAGTACCTGGTAATCGGCCACATCCGTTTTGAGCGTTGCCATAACATCCTTACGCTGGTCTTCCTCGAGATCCACCGTGCGAATCATGACGTTCTCACCCACGGTTGCATCCGTTGCAGCCCCATTCTCGCCCGACAGCTGAATCGTCGAGCCTTCGAGATTGTATTTGGCCAGGCTCGAGCGAACCTCAGCAATCGTTACCGGCTTTTCGAATTTGAGGTCGATAATCGTACCGCCCGTAAAGTCAATGCCGAAGTTGAAGCCGCGGATGCACATGCAGGCAATACCTGCGGCAATGATGATAGCTGAAAGGAGGAAGAAAATATTTCTATGTCCTGCTAAATTGAGTTTATTCATGTTTCAGGTCCTCCTTCTTCCAAAGCATATAGCCATTGGCGCCATAAGCGCTCGGGGACTCTGCAATCTTTGAGTTAATCATGAGCTTCAACATGTACTGCGACAGGGTGATGGCCGTAAACATCGACAGAATCGTACCAAGTCCCAGCGTAATGGCAAAGCCGCGAATCGTACCAGTACCGAGGAAGAACAGGACACCAGCGGCGATAATCGTCGTGATGTTCGAGTCAAAAATCGTCGTGAATGCACGCTTGAAGCCTGCATCCATCGACAGACGTAGCGTCTTGCCCTGAATCTGATACTCCTCTTTGAAGTGCTCAAAAATCAGGACGTTCGCATCGACGGCCATACCAATCGACAGGATAATACCGGCAACGCCCGGCAGCGTCAACGTAGCATCGAGCAGATACAAGAGCCCCAGCAGCATAATCGTGTAAGCCATAAGGGCCACGTCAGCAATGAAGCCCGACAGTCGATAGAACAGAATCATGAATACGAGGACAGCGCCAATGCCAACGGCAAACGCAAACGTGGACTTGTCCTTGGAATCCTGACCAAGGGACGGGCCGACCGTACGCGTCTCAATGATATTGACCTTAACCGGCAACGCACCACTTCTGAGGACAACCGCGAGTTGCTGAGCCTCCTCGAGCGTCTTCTGACCGGAAATCTCGGCCTTGCCGCCAAGGATCGGCTCGCGGACATTCGGTGCCGTCAGCACTTCACCATCAAGCAGGATGGCAATGGTGCGGCCGACATTTTTCGTCGTGAGATCCGCAAATTTCTTGGCCCCTTCATCAGAGAACTCGAGATTTACGACATGCTGGCCACTCTGCTGATTCGTAGCAGCCTGGGCATCTTTAAGATCCGTACCCGTAAGTACCGTATTGCCCTCTTCGTCTTTGAACTCGAGCATTGCCGTCTTACCAATCGTCTTGATAGCGGCATCTGGGTCCTTGACACCCGGCAGCTCGATGATAACGCGGCGTTCTCCCTCGCGCTGGATAATCGGCTCCGTAAGCCCCAAAGCGTTGACACGCTTCTCCATGATGGTGACAACGCGGTTCATGGCGTCATCATTGACCTTTGCGATGTCTGTGTCCTCTGCCTCGAGTACGACATGCGTGCCGCCCTGCAGGTCAAGTCCCTGGCGAATCGAAAATGCCAGGGGTTTGACGAAAGCGACAAAAATGCCGATGATAGCAACAACGCAGACAATCAGTTTGATGAGATTGTCTTTTCTCAACGGATTCAACCCTTTCTTGTGGGAGCCTCGCTCCCAGATTTACTTTATTATGTAAAAGCAAACGTGGTAAATCACGCAGATTTACCGGCTTCCTTTTTTTTGATAAAGGCAATTACTTTTTCCCGGACTTCATCCGCATTATACGAATCCGTCTGGATATAGAGATCTGCATGGGCTCTGGCATCCGCCAGTTTTTTGTGCTGGGATATCAATCGGTTCTCATCCCAATACACCTTTCGGCGCTTGTGGATGGCCGGCATGGTGGCATCGATCATGACCAACATGTCAGGATTCTTTTTGGCCCAGAAATCATGCACACAGGAATGTTCCTGTGCAACATTATACGCATCATAGCCTGCGGCTCTAAGGCCTGCAACGAGCGTTGTCTTGCCCGAAGCACAAACACCAACAATTGCAATTCTCATAAAGCATTTGCCCCCTTTGTCAATAGGGATATGTGACCTCAATCTGCTCAATACGGGGGGGATTGGACGAACCTTCCGTAACCCCCATGACCAGAACAGTCATATCATCCGAAGCTTTATCCGCATCCAATGTCAAAGCATAATCCATAATGCTCTTCGCGATAAATTGTGCATCCTCCGCCTTGTTTTTGCGGATGATTTCCATGATTTTCCCAAAGTCCGCGCCATGTCCATTCCGCTTTCTGCCAGCATGGTCGATGCCATCGGTATACGATACGATAAGCATCCCCGCCTCCAGTGGAATCTCATACATCAGCGGCTTCATATGGCGGTTGACACCAATCGGCTCCACCGACTCATCGTAAACCGATTCATATTCCTCAGTCTTCACGATGACCGGACAATTGGAGTTGCGGCTGATAACCGCCGTCTCAGTATCCAAATCTGCGCTGACTACCGTCAGCGTACAGGATACTTTTTTGTCCTTCATGGCATAAAGATAGTCATGAACGGCACGGGCTACGGCTCCATCCCGGGCACCATCTGAAATCAGCTGTACTGCCTTATTGACTACCCAGCTGCTGGTATGATGCGCCGAAAGACCATGCCCCTGTCCATCGGCAATGATTGCCGAAATACCACCGTGCGGGCGCTCCGCAATATCACAGCAATCGCCACACACTTCATTTGCATATTTGGCCGTCTTTGCCAGACCAATCTTGATTTCCATAACAACCACTCACTTTACTTTACGGCAAAGGCCTCGTTCTCCGTAATGATGTACTGCACAGCCACATCATGAGGCTCCATCGGAACTTTTTTCACCAGCTGGCAGGAAAAAGCCATGGCACAACGATACCCCTGCGGTGCTTTTTCGGTCATAAAACGGTCATAGAACCCCGCCCCTAGGCCAAGGCGTCCTCCCTCACGGTCAAACGCGGCTCCGGGAACAAGTATCAAATCGATTTCTTCGGCAGGAACAATTTTTCGTTTGGCCGGATCAACGGTCAAAATACCGTAGTCCCCCGCCACCAGATCATCCAGCGAAAAAAACGACACCGCCTCCATTGTCCCTTTTCCCGTGATGAGCGGCAGACAAACCGTCTTTCCATCCATCAATGCCTGTCTCATCAGTCCGTATAACTGAACCTCCTCAGGCATCGAGGCATAAAGGAACACCGTATGGGCCGACCGGTATACCGGCAACCGGCAAACGGCATCCAGCATTTTACTGCTGGCCGTGGCGCGATAGGAGTCCGTCAATGCCTTGCGGGCAGTTGTAACACGTTTCCGCAAGACCTTCTTTGCCTCTTTTACCGGCTCCCTCTCCATCGTCAGGCTGACTTCTCCTGCGTAAGATTCGAATTGATTGAAGAGCGAGCCACCTCAATGACCGTATTCTCCGCAATCTTGAGCTTTACTTTCGTATCATCAAGGTCTACAATCGTCCCATAAATGCCGCCAATCGTCATGACCTTATTATTCTTTTCCAAGCTGTCCAGCATGCTCATGCGGCGCTTCTGGGCATTCTTCTGCGGACGATACAGCAAAAAATAGAAGATTGCAATCATGACGACGATAGGCCCCCAAGTAGCAAGGCCAGCTGCCATTTCCGGATTCATAAAAATCCACTCCTTCCGTTCAATTACTTTTTGTTATAGTTATTCAAGAAGTCCGTACGGAACTCCGTGAACTTCCCATCGATGATGGACTGGCGCATACGTCGCACAAACTCTTCCAAGAAGTAGAGGTTATGCAGCGACAAAAGACGCAGACCGAAAATCTCGCCCGCACGCACCAGATGACGGATATACGCACGCGTATAGCCATTGCGGCACGCATAGCAGCCGCAGCCCTCTTCCATGACATTGTGGTCGTGAGTGAACTGGGCATTCTTCATGACGAGGCGTCCCGTCCAGGTCATCGCCATGCCATTGCGGGCAACGCGCGTCGGATAGACGCAGTCGAACATATCGATGCCGCGCATGACACCTTCGACGAGATGGTCCGGCGTGCCGACGCCCATGAGGTAACGCGGCTTGTTCTCCGGCAGCAGCGACGTCGAGTAGTCGAGCATCTCATACATGAGCTCCGGCGGCTCGCCCACGGAGAGACCACCGACCGCATAGCCAGGGAAGTCCATGTCGACCAGGGCCTGGGCATGCCATTTACGCAGGTCTTTATACATGCCGCCCTGCACGATGCCAAAAAGCCCCTGGTTCGGAGCCGTCATCGTCTTCTGGCAGCGCTCTGCCCAGCGCAGGGTGCGCTCACTCGACTTCAAGGCATAGGTGTGGTCCGCCGGATACGGCACGCACTCATCGAAAGCCATGACGATATCCGAGCCCAAGCACATCTGCACCTGCATGGATACCTCTGGCGACAGGAATTTCTTTGACCCGTCAATATGCGAGCGGAAGGTTACGCCCTCCTCGGTAATCTTGCGCAAATCGCCGAGCGAGAACACCTGGAACCCGCCGCTGTCAGTCAGAATAGCACGATCCCAATGCATGAACTTATGCAGGCCGCCAGCCTCTTTAATAAGCTCCATGCCTGGGCGTAAGAATAAGTGATATGTATTCGACAAGATGATACCAGCACCAAGGTCCTTGAGCTCATCAGGGCTTACACCCTTTACCGTTGCCTGGGTACCCACCGGCATAAAGATTGGAGTAGGAAAACTTCCATGCGGCGTGTGGATGATGCCCGCACGCGCCCCCGTCTTTTCATCCTTGCGAATCAATTCATAGGTAATCGCTGTCAAACAAAAACCCCCATTTGTTGAATAATTTTGATACAAACACACTTTTCCCTTTTGAAACGCCCAAAGGGGGTTCAAAAAAGTGTATTCGTGTGCGAGTACCGAGAAGCCTTGCTACGACTAAGTTCCGAGCCTTTTGCAGTATCCTCGGGGCAATGTCCCAGAGCATACCTTATCTGGTTGCAACCTCTACGAACTCACATATTATCCATTCTACCATAAAATAAGAAGGGAATACAAGAAAATTGGCACGGGACTTTGCCCGCGCCAATTCTTAACTTATATGAATTTCTGTCCCATCCTTGAATGTTACACTGATATCCTCTTTGCTGTATACGGTCATGAAGTCTACCAGCGTTCCCAAAAGCCCCGCATCAAACTTCGTCAAGATTCCGCTCTGAGCAGTAAGCGCCTGGGCAACCCCCTCCAGACGTTCAGACTTTGCGTGTCGAGCCTTGATGGACCTAACCACCTCATCATGTCTGTCTTCATTTTTAAAGCCTCCTCCTGCATTTTTGCAGGACATTTTATTATTAACCTAGAATTTATACCCCGATTCCAAATCGTCTATATATACGAAAGGAGAATACCTATGCGAAAAATGCTAAAAGCATGGCTCTTTACCATGCTTCTGCTACTCCCATGTATGTTAGCCAGTGCCGGAAGTTTGTACCCCGATACACTCGGCAATGGCAATTATGTCTGTGTCGATGGGGGTATGGGCGTTGGCACTTATGCTGACAGGTCATCCGTTGTTGTTCAAAACTATAACCCTCCCAACTATCAAATTGCCATAAATATCATTCGGGTTCAATTTTCCGATGATTACTGGAGCAAGCATGAAACCTATGTAGGTGGCCCATATAAGGTCATTGGCAACTTCACTGCCTACTTCCGCTATAATTGGGATTGGAAATCTGTAGCATGTCTCAGCCAAAATGGCTGGATGGATTGGAACATTCATCATGATTACAGCCATGCTGAAGGTAACCCCTTCGTTCCTCATGCTGCTGAAGTTGCTTTTGTGTCCGCTTATAAAATGCGATTCTTCAATGACACCATGGGCTATAGCCCAGTGTTAAAAGAATATCGTCGTGTCATCGATGAAAGCTTTTATCGAACTTTGGGCATATAATTTTAAGGCGCCGATTTATTCTCGGTGCCTTTTTATTTCCAAACAGTCCTGCATCACAGAGCTTACATAGATTGCCATTGATTAAGTAAAGATTGCCACCTTCCTCCTCAATGATAGGATTCATGTTCTCCATCTCGCGGATATCGTTGGCTGACAGCCAGCCATTCTGCCTGCCCACTGCATAGCCAGCCATACGACTTTGATAGTCACCACGGAGCAAACCATCCACATTGAACTTGATGAAATACCTTTTTTGCTCAGTAAAATTGAGCAGGGCTTTCTGCAAGGACTGTTCCCAGCGCACCACCAACGGATTCAGCGTGTATTTTACGAACTCCAATGACTGCTGCTCAATGTTATTGAAGGAGCTTTTTTCAAGGTCGCCAATCATATGCGGTGGCACACGATAGAGCCGTGCAATCTCATCAATTTGAAATTTGCGAGTTTCAAGGAACTGCGCCTCCTCCGGCGGTATGGATATCTGCTGATAATCCACAACTTCCTCCAAGACCACTACCTTGCCCGTGTTGGCTGTACCACCATAAACAGCTTGCCAACTTTCACGGAATTTCGATGGGTCTTTGAGAACTCCCGGATGCTTGAGCACTCCACCTGGTCTTGCCCCATTGGCGAAGAAGGACGAGCCGTATTCCTCACAGGCCAAGGTCATGCCTACTGCATTACGTGCCATGACAATTGGTGAATAGCCCACAAGACCGTCAAAGCCCAGCCCCGGAATATGCAGGACATCCTGCCGCCGTAGCTTTATCTGACTACCGCCTTTGATTTTGGGATTGCTATCCGTCATAGGCGTGTAGGTGTAGACAATCTCACCATGCTCATCACGGTCAACGCTCATGCGGTCAGGCAACAACGGATAAATCCCCACCACTCGCCCCATACCATCACGGATTATCTGCGAATAAGAATTTCCCCATAAAAGCAGGTGAATCATGGCTGTCTCTCGAAATATAAAAGAGGTCATTTCAGGATTGGGCGAATCATGGAGCAGGAAGTACAACGGATGCCCCGGCACACGCTCCTTGCCCTGGCCTTTGTACTCATAGACATGAAGCGGTAGTCCGGCAATGGACTCAGCCAAGATGCGGACACAGGCGTAAACCGCCGTGGTCTGCATAGCTGTGAACTCGTTGACCTTGGCTCCGACGGCAGACTTGCCAAAGACGAACGGCCAGCCGCTGAAGTGGTAGCTGTTCTTGGGCTTGTCCCGTGAGCGGAGCAGCCAACTGAAAATACTCATGAATATCACGCTCCTTAAAATTTTTTTCAAAAACCATGTAACACTTTTCGATTTCAAGCGTATAAAGAACAAAGAGGAACGAACAAAGGATTTCACAAAGGAGAGATTTATCATGGCAGACAAGAAATTCGCAAACCGCAAGCTGAATGACCAGGAACTGGAAGGGGTAGCAGAGGGAACTTATGTCCAGAGCATGGAAGTAGCCAGTTTTCTGGCGCAGGCCGGGTGTAAGAATATGTTCAACGACATCGGCGGCGTGAACTTTGACAGCATGCGGGATGCCCTCAAGGGACTGGGCTTTGAGTCCCATGACAAAGGCGGCCTTTTAAAGGACAACACCTACACCCAGATTTCCACCGGCAAGAAATTCTCCCAGGATGAGCTTATGAAGACCCTCAATGAGAAGTTTACTGGGGCGGACTCAAATTGGGCGAGATATTAAACTAAAACACCAGCAACCCCGTCCCCGTCATTTCGGCGGGGGCTTTTGTTATTCTAAGATATGTTAGTTTATCTGGACTGTATTATATGATTGGTTAAACGTATTTGCTCATCGGCGTACTTAACTACATCTGCTATAACAATCTTTTGAACAGCAGATATATATGTTTGCATATAGTAATAATCTACTTTACCATCAGAGGTAACAGGGAGATTAAAAGTATCGTATTGGATTTTTTTCATCGAAATAGAATGACCCCAAGAATACTTGTTAGATAATGATTTGGATTACAAAGCAGAGTAAGAAACGGCCTCTGGGGAGAAATCCTCGGAGGTTTTTTAGTAAAAAAGCAGGAAAAACCGTATCATTGTAGAATAGATTACGTGAATGAATAAGTATTATTGTTATAAAGGGAAGACTGTATATGGGGATTAAACAGAAAATTTCAATTTTATTAACATTAGTCTTTGTTTTAGTCGCAGTCGGATGCGGCGGCAGTAATTCGATTGAAACTCAAAAAAAGGCTAACGTATCTGAGCAAGCATCTACACACAAGATGGAAGAAGAAAAGCAGTCTCCATCAGTTGCCTCAACCCACAAAGTGGTTACTCATATTTTGGGAGCCTCTCGCCAAGAGGTTGATGCACTAATGAAAAGCAAGAAATATCGAGAAAACAAAGAAATTCACGATGATAACGAAGTATATTACAGACTGAGAAACGAAGTTGACGAGAAAAATTTTACCGTCGATGTGGCGGTGCGATTTGATGGTAACAGTACAGCTGTAGGCGTAGCTTTTATTGAGACAAATAAGCGTGGTAACTATTGGATTAGACAAAATAAACCTAATCTGATTGAACTTTGCACCGGTGGGGCTGATTTTCCTGTGCGTACCAATAATGCCGATAATCCGACAGAATTGTATATAGGTGATATTGACACAGAAAATGGCACAGAGCAATCTACTAAACAGCAAGATACAAGAGAAGATGATGGTCGAGTTATAATCAGTTACTAAGGGTGTTAATCATGAAGAAAATTTTGTCATCAATATTCATTGTTTCTTTCATGTTTTTTATAGTGTCCGTTTGTCAAGCAACTACAGTCGATGAGGAATATAAAGCTGTTCCTAATGAACTAAACCTTGCAATAAAAAATATGCGAGAGAAGCCCATTGATACACAAATTTCTCTCTGCTTTCAATTGAAGGAAACTTATAAAAACAACCAGAACGCTATTGCTCGAATAGAAAATCGTTTAGGTATAATCTTTTTCGAACAGAAGGATTATGAGAAGGCACGGCAACATTTAGAAATAGCATATGCTATTGACCCGACCTTAGTTCGCACCAATATTTTTTTAGGGCGAATAGAGGCAGCAAGAAAAAGTTATGACACTGCTTTGGAATATTATAAAGTGGGTATTGATAATGAAACAGAATCTGCCGTTTTATCTGATTTAAATTATTTTGCTGGCCGTGCGTGTTTTGAAAAAAAAGACTACACCAATGGTATTCAATTTTTCAGTCAAGCAATTAATTATGGCGGGCAAGCACAAGAATATGAAATGCGAGGCAGATGCTTTGCCAAATTAAAGGATTTTTCATCTGCAATCAGAGATTATAACAAGGCCATAGATATAAAGCCTAATTTTTCTCTTGCATATTTTAATCGTGGCATTGCATATGTACGGATAGAAAAATTCAACGATGCTATTCAAGATTTCAAAAATGCATTGGAATTAAATGGAGAAATGCATAGAGTTCACTTTCATTTGGGATATGCATACAGCAAGTTAAACAACCATTCTGTTGCGGTTGAGGAATATACGAAGTATCTTTACTACTACCCCAATGATGCCGAAGCCTACTATAACCGTGGATTAGATTGTTACCATTTGGCCGATTATCAAACAGCAATCGAAAATTTCTCTCAAACTATATTATTAAATACTAAACATGGTAAAGCCTATAAAATGAGAGGTATGTCATATCGGAAAATTGGTGCTGAAACTCAAGCTCTACAAGATTTTAATAGAGCTAAACAACTGGGTGTGAATTAAAATATCCTCGACAGGGCCGTTAAACGAACAAAGTCAGAACACCAACAATCCTCGACTTTCATACACACTTTCCCCGTTCACATTCCCGCAACGGATCGCACGGTCAAGAGCCATGATGAGGGCAATCGCCCCGTCTATCTTCTCCGTGCTTTTTGCTTTGTCTGCCTTGATGTTCCCGGCAGGGTCGGTGCGGATGAAAATGTTGTCCATGTTCCAACGAAGCACCGGATGACCGCCATGAGCGATTTTCTCCTCCAGCACCAGCTTCATCAATTTCTTGGTCGGTGGTGACATGGATGCAAAGCCCTGTCCGAAGGGAACTACAGTAAAGCCCATGCCCTCAAGATTCTGTACCATCTGCACCGCTCCCCAACGGTCGAAGGCAATCTCGCGGATATTGAACCGCTCGCCCAGTCGCTCGATGAACTTTTCGATATAGCCGTAATGCACCACATTACCTTCAGTAGTTTCCAATTTGCCTTGCCGTTGCCAAACATCGTATGGCACATGATCACGGCGCACTCGCAAATCCACATTGTCCTCTGGAATCCAAAAATGTGGCAGCACCATATATTTATCGCTCTCATCAAGTGGTGGAAACACTAGCACAAAAGCCGTGATATCCGTGGTGCTGGAAAGGTCAAGCCCACCGTAGCAGACGCGCCCTTCCAGTTCATCCTCGGAAACTGGAAATGCGCAGGCATCCCACTTATGCATTGGCATCCAGCGGATGGACTGCTTTACCCATTGATTCAAACGCAACTGTCGGAAGGAGTTTTCCTCCCCCGGATTCTGCTTGGCTGAATCGCAAGCGGCCTGTACCTTGTCTATGCCAACGGTAATGCCCAGTGAAGGATTGGCTTTCTTCCAAACCTCTGGACTTGTCCAATCTTCATCTTCCTTAGCTCCGTAGATAACCGGGTAGAATGTATGGTCAATTTTGCGACCTTCGAGAATATCCAACGCCTTCTGATGCGTTTCATAACAGATGGACTGCGTGTCCGTTCCTGCCGTGGTAATCAGAAAATACAGCGGCTGCATACGGGCATCACCAGAGCCTTTGGTCATGACATCAAATAACTTTCTGTTCGGTTGGGTATGCAGCTCATCAAATACCACACCATGGATATTGAAGCCATGCTTGGAGTAAGCCTCTGCCGACAGCACCTGATAGAAGCTGTTGGTTGGCTGAAAAACCATCCTCTTTTGCGATGCAAGGATTTTCATCCGCTTATTAAGGGCAGGACACATCCTCACCATGTCAGCCGCCACATCAAAAACGATGCCAGCCTGCTGGCGGTCAGCAGCGCAGCCGTACACCTCGGCACGCTCCTCCCCGTCACCACAGCAAAGCAGGAGTGCTACAGCCGCCGCAAGTTCGCTCTTGCCCAGTTTCTTGGGAATTTCCACATAGGCGGTGTTGAACTGCCGATAGCCGTTTTTCTTGAGGATGTCGAACAGGTCGCGGATAATCCGCTCCTGCCAGTCAATCAACTCAAAAGGCTTTCCTGCCCATGTGCCCTTGGTGTGGCACAGACTCTCGATGAAAGCCACGGCAAAATCCGCAGCCCCTTGTCATAATGAGAATCCTCTGCCATGAATTCCGTAGGCTTGTAGCCCTTCAGTTTTCGCAATCAATCACCCCCATGAAAAAAGGAGCCTTGCGGCTCCCCTCTCCTTATCCCTCGAAGGAAATGTTCAGCATCCCGGCCCCCGTCCAGAAGTCATTGCAAATACAAGGGTCTTCCATGGTTGTTTCCCATGCTTCTTCGGTCATTCTCTTGACCCGTTCGGCTCCCATTTTCTCGACCAGAGCCTTCTTGCTGATTTTCTTTCCATCAAGTTTGTAAATTGTCTTCATTTCGTTTTCCTCCTTCGCCTACCCAGTGTTCCTTTCGATATGTGTATATTCGCTCTAAACCGAATTTATAGCAAGCGATTTCCGGATAACTTTTGTGTATACTTCAAAAGGAGCCTTGCGGCTCCTCTTGGCGTTTGGTTTGGATTCAGTTTACTTTGAATTTGAAGGCCGGCACCTTTTCGTAATCCCCGGTTTCAAAATCCCTGCAATGCCCCTTGATTTCTTCCATTTCCTCAAGGCTACAGCCGTTCTGCTGGAAAGTCCTGCTGTTTTTACGATGCTTGAGTAGATGGAGGAAAGGGTAAATTCCGTGATGCCGAACCGCTTAAGGTCTGCGACTGAACTGCTCCCCGTCAAGAGGACAATAAAAAATATAAGATTTCTTTGGTCGGCAGATTCGTCTGCCGGCCTTTTTATGCGGCTAAATACAAGGTATGTTTCTCTATCGGCGTTAGGATACCAAGGTTACGTTGCACACGCTCGTAGTTGTAATAATAAATGTATGCTTCAATCGAACGCATAAGTTCGTGTTTGCTGGTAAATCGCCTACTATAGTACATCTCCCGCTTTAGAATTCCCCAGAATCCTTCCATGGGCCCGTTGTCAATGCAGTGGGCTACACGGGACATGCTTTGTGTCATTCCCTGTTTCTCCAATTTGTGGTGGAAATTCCTGTTCGTATATTGGAAGCCTCTATCGCTGTGGAACAGCGGATGCGCATCTGGATTGCCTTTTACCGCCTTATCAAAGGTCTTGAATACTAATGGGTTGTCGTTATGCTCACTTATGACAAAGGATACGATTCGCCTATCGTAAATGTCAAGGATGGCGCTCAGGTACATTTTATGCACAACAGAATCCTCGTACCACTTGAATTCCGTAACATCGGTCAGTCATTTCTCATTTGGGGTATCGGCATCGAATTTACGGGAAAGCAGGTTTTCTGCAATGTATTGGGGATTTTTTGCATGTATGGTGCAGCCGTGGCTGCGGTATTTAATGGTGGATTTAATGCTCTTCTTTCGGCATATCCTAAGGATACGCTTGTCATTTACATGAATGCCGTGGTCGTGCCGAAGGTCATCGTTTATGCGGCGATAGCCCTTGTCCGGGCGTTCATTGTGGATTTTTTCCACCAGTTCAGCAATGGCTTTGTTTTCCCAAATCCTGTCGCTGATCTTCCCAGCTGCCCATTTGTAATAGGCTGACCTCGATACATTCAGCAA
>NZ_JNKI01000040.1 GCF_000702005.1 Selenomonas sp. ND2010
CAGGCAAAAATTTCTTGCTTCACGCGGAACGTCAAGGCTACGCTTATGGTACTGGGGCCCCCGCCGCCTCGGTTAGAGCCGGCACGAATTGCTGCGCCCTCGGAGGGGGTAGCCCTGCGAAACTTGCCACATCCTCAGCCGCCACTAGGGGCAGTGCCATAAACGAAGCGTTTGATGTTTTTCGTGAAGAACGAAATTTTTATCCTCACCGTTCGTCGAAAAATTGCTACCGTTCAAGCGAAGCGCGTTTTGCAACTTTTTCGATGCTTAATTAAAGATAAAAATTTCGTTTAGAAAAACATCTCCCGCGGAGTGTTGGCACTGCCCCTAGCGGCGGCGAAGAGCTGCTTCGAATGAGATTCTTGTAACCTACAAACTGTAATTTGTAAAAAGTGCATGGATAAATTCATAGGAACCTCCATAAGGTAGATGAATCAAGCTTATGGAGGCTTCTATAACTTCGTGCACCTATAATCTATACACAAAAAAGCACCGCTCTCGCGGTGCTATGCTTTCATATGGCAGGGGTAGCTGGACTCGAACCAACGCATGCGGGATTCAGAGACCCGTGCCTTACCAACTTGGCGATACCCCTGTGTTACTAGCGCCTTGCGCTATCAACATAAAATATTATACTCAAGGATATAGTTCTTGTCAACACTTTTTATTCATTTTTTTACAAACCGCCAAAAATTCAAAAAAAAGTCTGAAAACAAGTAAGAAAAGGGCAATTGTCCCCTTTTCTTTAAGAAAAATATGATATAATAGAGGATACCCAAAAGATGTAAGTGACGATTCATGTGTATTTTATTGGAGGAATGTATCGTATGGATATTAAGTATGATGTATCAATTACCGCTATCGGCAATTTGGCAAAAACCTTCCTTTCGGATAATAGCAGTGCGATTCTGCTCGACGAAGGGATCCGCCCGAATCTGTCCGATATGGTCATCGAACACACTCCTGGTGAACTGAAAGAAGACATCAAAAAAGGCGACAAGCTGTTGATGGGTGGTGTCAAGTACACGGTCGAAAAAGTTGGCGACGCAGCCAATGACAACCTCCGCGAAGAAGGGCACTGCACCCTCGTGTTCAACTCCACCGGTTCCATGCCGGGACAGATCATCGTGAAGGGCCCCAGTCTTCCGGTTCTTTCCAATGGTGCCCATATCACCTTCACCAAGAAATAATCCTCGAATCAAATACCATTCAGGCCAGGCCGTTCATCGAGCCTGGCTTTTCTTTTTCATACTCGCGTTTCAAATTGCGTACACTTTCACGCTCGACAAAGAAAAGTGGCATTTCCATATTTTCCTGAACCGGCTCTTCACGGAGCAGGTCGAGCATATACTGAGCCGCCTTCATGCCTACCAGTTCGTAGTCAAAGGCCACCGTCGTCAGCGCCGGATATACGACCGCACCCACTTCGTAGCCACCAAAACCGACCACCGAAATCTCTTCTGGAACGCGGATTCCACGCTCGTGAAGGTAGCGCAGGATACCAAGGCTGATGTTATCGGTAGCACCGACCACTACACTGGCTTTGCAGCGAAGCACATCTTCTGCCCGATTATAGGCAGACAAAAAGTCAAACCCCGTCTCGATAAAATCAACCTTCGCGCCAAATCTTCCAGCCTTGAAGGCTTCCATAAAGCCGTGTTTACGATCAATTCCCACGGCAGCATCTCTTTCGGTTACCCCGGCAAAAACGGCATGCTTATGCCCCATCTGCCGCAGATAGGCCCCCATCATCCGTCCAGCTGCCTCATCATCAATTTTGACAAAGGGCACTTTATCATTTTTCTGCCCCGTATAAAGGATAGGAATATTCCCCTCCTGCGAAATTTTCACATGTTCCTCGGTAATGCCGACCGAATCCACCAGAATACCATCCACGCCCTGCTGCTGCAGATTGCGGATATTTTCCAGCTCCTTCCGGCTCGAAAGCTGGCTGACCAGCAAAATCCCCTGATAACCAGCCGGCTCAAGCACACGGCTGATACCAGCCAGCAATTTGCCAACGGTTACCGAGTCCATACGCGGCAGCACAATGCCAATCAATTTGCTCTCTTTTGTCTTGAGCCGCTTGGCGAAGAAATTCGACTGAAAACCAGTTTGTTCAATTGCGGCCCGGACGCGTTCCTGTTTTTCGGTGCTGATATATCCATGATTCAAATAACGGGATACCGTACTCTTGGAAACTCCCGCCAGTTCTGCCACTTCTTTTATCGTAACCTTTTGATCCATTTCCTCTGCGTCCCTCCATGGATTCATTTCTTGCTATAGTCTACTATTATTTTAGGGCATTTATCGTGAAAAGGCAAGAATAAAGTAGAACCGATTCCACAAAAAAGAACACCTCCCATAAAGAGGTGCTCTTACTTATATAAACGCAAAAAAGCTACACATTCGGCAACTGCCAATCGATGGGGTCCTGCCCCGTCGCCCGCAAAAAGTCGTTGACCTTCGAAAACGGCCGGCTGCCAAAAAATCCACGATGTGCCGAAAGCGGGCTGGGATGTGGCGATTCGACAATATAGTGTTTCGGATTCGTAATCATCTGCTTCTTGCGGCGAGCCGGCGACCCCCAAAGAATAAAGGCCATGGGCTTTTCGCGTGCATTGAGCAGACTGATGATTTTATCCGTAAAAGTCTCCCAGCCATGATGCTGATGGGAACCGGCTTGATGCTCACGGACCGTCAACACCGTGTTGAGCAGCAATACGCCCTGCTCCGCCCAAGGTTTCAGGCAGCCATTATTCGGAATGGTACAACCAAGATCCGTTTGCAATTCCTTAAAGATATTGAGTAGGGACGGTGGCGGCTGTACGCCCGGCAGTACAGAAAAGGAAAGCCCATGAGCCTGTCCTGGTCCATGATAGGGGTCCTGCCCCAAAATCACTACTTTTGTATCATGATAAGCCGTGTAATGAAGGGCGTTGAATATCGCAAACATATCGGGATAAATGCGATGCGTACGGTATTCCTGTATCAAAAATTGCCGCAACTCGCGATAATAAGGCTGCTGAAGCTCGTCTGCCAGCAGCTCTGCCCAATCATTATGAAATATTTCCATCGTCGTTCCTCTCCCTATCGATACGCAGCCAATGTTGAAAGCTGCCCTGTTCCATTTCTTCCTCGCCGGCAAGCTCAAATCCGGAAAGTTCCGGCAGCCAGGTGTCAGCTTCATAGTGTCCCCGCAAACGGGTAATCTCAGCCTGCTGCACATAAGGAAGCAGTTGTCGGTAAACATCGCCGCCGCCAATACACCAAAACTCTTTCGCTGGATCCTTCAAGCTCAGCTCGCCGAGTACCGCCCATAAATCAGCCAATTCATGACAAACGATAAAACCGGGAAGGTTCTTCCAGCTGCGTGACAGCAGAATATTGATGCGCCCCGCTAACGGAGCTCCCCCGGGCAGACTTTCCGCTGTCTTTCGCCCCATGATGACTACATTGCCAGTCGTCAACGCCTTGAACCGTGCCAAATCAGCGGGAATATGCGCCAGCAATCGGCCAGCGCAGCCGAGCCCCCGGTTCTCGTCCATGGCCGCAATCAGCTTTAATGGCCATGGGTGATTCAACTCCGCTGCTAAAGTAATCTCCTGGGCTTTAATCGCCGATTCCTCACACCATGCCGTTACGGACTTCCCCTTCACCACGAGTCCCCCCGCAATGTCGCGAAGCGGATAAAGCACAAAAGCCCGTTCCGTCAAATACGGATGCGGCAGGCACAGTTCTTCGGTATCCATTTGCTGACCCTCTGCAACCAGCAAATCAATGTCAATGGTCCGCGCCCCCCAGTGTTCGTGGCGGACACGACCAAGTTCCCGCTCAATACGCTGAGTCTCATGCAGGAATGCCAATACCGGCAGTTTGGTCTTTACAGCCGCCACGGTATTGATAAACCCCGGCTGGTCGAGTTTCCCCCAGGGAGCCGTTTCATAGAAAGAAGCCACCTGCCAAAGACAGGTGGCCGGAATAGCGGCGATTTTTCGCAGTGCCTCGCGGATCGTTTCCCCACGATTCCCCAGATTGGCACCCAGGCTAAGCCAAATCGTGTAGGCGATATCTTTCTCGTTCATGAGCGCGTCCTTACTACACTGATAGCCGCATCCTCAAACTTACCGGGGATAGGTGCCTGCGGCTTATGAACCGTCACGCGGACTTTCTGTACTTTATCATAGTCGCGGAGAATTGCCGCTGCGGTCCGCTCTCCTACTGCTTCGATAAGCTGACAGGGCTCGCCCTCCACAATCTTCTTAGCCGTCTCATAGACCTCGGCATAATTAATCGTAGCCGACAAATCATCGGTCTGCCCCGCCACTTTCAAATCCGCATACATCGTGATATCCAAAAAGAAATGCTGACCCTTTTCACGTTCCTCCGGCAAGCAGCCGTGATAACCATAAAAGTCGAGTCCTGTAAGTTTTATTTTATCCATATCATTCTTCACCCTTGCCTAGTATAACATCTGTCATACGGCACATTCTTGCGATTGGCTTCACGTCATGCACTCTGACGATGCCTGCCCCTTTCATAATGCCGATAACGCAAGTAGCTCCGGTAGCTTCCATGCGCTCCTCGACGGGCAAATCCAGCGCCGCCCCGATAAAGCTCTTGCGGCTGGTTCCCAAGAGCAACGGATATTCTTCCCCATCAATCGTCAAAAGTTCCTGCTGACGGCGAAGGACCTCCACATTGCCTTCCGGCGTCTTGCCAAAGCCAATGCCGGGGTCCAAAATGATATTTTCCCGCTTCATCCCCGCAGCATCTGCCAGGGCAATCGAACGGCGGAAAAAATCCCTCATGGAATCAATGATATCCCCAGCATATTCTTTACGATCCTGATTGTGCATGACGACAATGGGCAGTCCAGTTTCCGCTGCCACAGCAGCCATCTTCCCGGGCTCTTTCTCATACTGCATGCCCCAGATGTCGTTGAGCATGTGGACTCCATGCTCAGCAGCCACGCGAGCTGTCTGAGCCTTGAACGTATCCACGGATACCGGCACTGGGCATTCCGGAATGAGGGCATCCAAAAAAGGCAGCAATCGCTCAATCTCCTCATCCGCTGACATCACCGTGAACCCTGGCCGACTTGACTCCGCACCGATATCAATGATATCGGCACCGTCTTTAACCATCTGCTCCATGTGGTAGAGCATCTTGTCCCGGGTATTCCATTTACCGCCATCCGAAAAGGAGTCCGGCGTCACATTGAGAATCCCCATGACAAGCGTGCGCTCTCCCAGCGTCAGTGATTTTCCATCGATGAACGTATACGTGCGCTTTGCAGTCATTATGATTTTTCTCCTCCTAGAATCATCCATGCCTGCTGATAGAGCGCGGAATCCGTTTGAAACACCCCGTTTTTCTCCGACGTGACGGTCCGCGTGCCATGCGCGAGGTCGCCACGCATAGTCATGCAGAGCTGTTTGGCCTCGACCACAACCAGCACGCCCCTAGCTTTGAGGTCACGCTGAACTGCGGCGGCAATCTGAGCCGTCAACCGTTCTTGCAGCTGCGGCTGATGCGAGAGAACTTCCACGAGCTTCGAAAATTTCGAAAACCCAGCCACCCGGCCATCTGTTGGCAGATAAGCAATACTCACCTCGCCAAAAAACGGCACCAGATGATGTTCGCACATTGAGTAAAAAGGAATATTGCGGACGGCCACAATGCCATCCGAGCCAGCATCAAAGGTATCCCCCCAAATCGCTGACGTATCCTTTCCCATGCCATCGAACAAGAACTGATACATCTCAGCTACACGCGCTGGTGTTTTTTCCATCCCCCGTGCCTCGATATCCACACCGACAGCATCAAGAAAGTCACGCATCGCCTGAATTGCCTTTTCATTCATCTTGCCCACGGTAACCGTCCCCTCTAAAGTCAATACTCCTTATATAATATACTAGAACGAATTACACCGCAAGAGAAAGAACGCCCGCATAGCGCAACCTTTACTTTACGGTTATAGCTCCTACCGGACAATCTTCTGCCGCCTGTCTGGCATCATCGATACTGCTGTCCGGCAAATCCTGCCAGCCTTCTGCCAATCCATCCTCCCCCATGCGAAACCCGTCCGGGCACGCGCCCGTGCACATTCCACAACCTACACATAAATCTTTATCCACATAGCCTTTCACAATAAAACCTCCTATATAATATACAGCTTACAGCTTCGAATCTGATTGTAACAAACTCCATCACACATTTCCGTAACCATGGTAACACAAAAACACCCTAGGACCTATGCCCTGGGGTGTTTTCTGGGAATCTATAGAAATTTTCTTGGTTAGGCGATTAACCAGCAATACCCGGAGTCGTCATCTGTTTCGGGGAAAGGATCTTCTCCATCTTCTCCTGAGAGATGAGACCTTTCTCAAGGATGACCTGACGGACCGGTTTGCCCGTGTTGTAGGCTTCCTTAGCGATCATAGCGGAATTTTCATAACCGATATGCGGGAGCATAGCCGTAACGACACCGACGCTCTTGTCGAGCCATTCCTGGCACTGTTCTTTGTTCGGCTCCAAATCGATGAGGAGCTTATCCACGAAAGTATCCACAGCATTAGCCATGTACTTCATGGAATTGAACATGTTGAAGCTGATAACCGGCTCCATGACATTGAGTTCGAACTGGCCGTTCTCAACGCCGAGGGAAACGGCGATATCGTTAGCAATGACCTGATAGCAAGCCTGGTCGAGGACCTCAGCGATAACCGGATTGACTTTGCCCGGCATGATGGAGGAACCCGGCTGACGTTTCGGCAGCTTGAGCTCATTGAAACCGCAGCGCGGACCAGAAGCCATCATGCGGAAATCGTTAGCCATCTTGATGAGTACGAGAGCCGTCGTCTTCATAGCGCTCGATACATCCGAGAAACCATCGGTGTTGTTCGTTGCATCGATGATGTTGTCAGCCGTAACGTATTTCTCACCCGTAACCTCAGAGAGCGTCTCTGCAACTTTCTTAATGTACTCCGGCTCAGCGTTGAGGCCCGTGCCAACTGCCGTGCCGCCCATGTTCATGACATGGATGCCATCGATGGCATGATTGATGCGGTCGATGCCACGACGAATCGACGATGCGTAGGAGCCCATCTCCTGGCCCAGCGTGATAGGAACAGCATCCTGCAGATGCGTACGGCCCATCTTGAGGATATCTTTGTACTCAACCGATTTTTTCTCGAGTTCCGTTGCCAGACGATCGAGCGAAGCCGTCAGTTTCTTTGCCTTGTGGGAAAGGCAGACTTTAATGCTCGTCGGGAAGCTGTCGTTCGTGGACTGAGCCATGTTCGCATGGTTATTCGGGGAAATGATATCGTAGCTCCCTTTCGGTTTGCCGATAATCTCCAGGGCGCGGTTGCAGAGGACTTCGTTGACATTCATGTTGACCGAAGTACCAGCACCACCCTGAATCGGGTCAACCGGGAACTGGTCAAGCCATTTGCCCTCGATAATCTCATCTGCTGCCTGTACGAGCGGCTCGCCAATCTCTTTCGGCAGACGGCCCGTAGCCATGTTAGCCATAGCAGCGGCTTTCTTTACTTTAGCAAAGGCCTGAACGAAATCCGGATCAATCGTCTGACCCGTGATTTTGAAGTTATCGATGGCACGCATCGTCTGAACACCGTAGTAAACCTCGTCTGGTACCTGAAGCTCGCCGATGAAATCATGCTCTGTTCTCATTTTTTCCACGTTCCTTTCTTTTGCCTGTCGCTAAATATCCCCGCGGCAGCACCAAAAACCTCACATCATAGTTTTAGTAGATATAAATGATATTAATCATTCGATTAAACAATCGCTTGATTTACGTTTATTGTATCATGTATACAAAATACATGCAAGAACAATTTTTATTTTTGTCCTTATTCATTGTACATTTTTTATGTACAATTCCGACAGTTTTAGCTGGTAGCAGACAGGGCCCCTACGAGCCCTGTCTGTACTAGCTTACAGCATACCGATAAGTTTCATGACCGGCAGGCCAACGCCCATCCAAACCACGATATGAAGAATCGTGATGATGAAACCGATCTTCCACCACTGACCCTGTCCCATGAAGTTAGCACCGAAGAAAATCGGCGTAACACCGCAGCCATAGTGCGTGAGGAAGGATGCGCTGTTGCAGAGCGCGCCCAACAGGATCAAGACTCCCAGTACCGGAGCACCAGCAGCTACGAGAATCGTAGCGAAAGCAGCAAAGAGTGCCATGATATGTGCACTGTTGCTCGCCAATACATAATGTGCAAAGGTATAGACAAGGCTGAGGATAATCAGCATCGTCATCCAAGGCATGCCAGCAAACTGAGCCGCCATCACACCTGCGAACCACTTCATCAGGCCGAATTTGGAAAGATAAGCCGCCATATTAACGAGGACGCCCATCCATACGAGAACATCCCAAGCACCATGCTGTTTCGTGATATCCGACCAATCGAGGATTTTCGTCAGCAGCATAGCGGAAAGGCCCAGCAAAGCAACGAAAGCGGAGTCAATATGGTGGATCGAACCCGTTGCCCACATGATGAGTGCCGCGATGAAAATCACGCAGAGGATTTTCTCTTTGATGCTCATAGCGCCCATCTCGCCGAGCTCTTTCTTAGCCAGCTGCATGGTCTCCGGAGAATCCTGAATCTCTGGGTTGATGAGTTTGTACAGAATATACGGCGTAGCAATCGTCAGGATAAGGCCCGGAATGATGCAGGCCATAAACCACTCACCCCAACCGATGGAAGTACCAAACATCTCCTGTGCCAATGTGTTGCAAAGGACGTTGTTCGATGCACCCGTCAGGAAGATGCAAGCCGACGTGATGACAGCGGCATAGGCACTGAACATCAGGAAAGCACCCGTCTTCTTGTTTTTGCCCGTCTCCGCATCAGCACCTACTGCTGCCGTGACACTGCGGACAATCGGATAGATGATGCCGCCGCCGCGGGCCGTATTGGACGGCGTAAACGGAGCGATAATAAAGTCAGCCGCGCTCATAACATAAGCGACGCGCAGCGTGCTGCTGCCGAACTTCGAAAGAAGCATATACGAAATACGTTTTCCCAAACCTGTTTTGATAAAGCCCTCAGCAAACATAAATGCCGATACGATCAGCCAAATCGTCGTATTGGAAAAACCTGCCAGTGCTTCACCGGCTTTCATGATGCCCAAAACCGGCAGCAACGCGCAAGCGATGATCGCGATTGCACCGATTGGCATCGGCTGCAGGATGAAACCTGCAATCGTTGCGATAAATACCGCCAAGAGGCCCCATGCCTGTGGGCCCACCCCGGCTGGTGCCGGGATAAACCAGATAATTGCACCGATGGCCACACAGATGAGGCCACGAACCAGCGGGCTCATCCCCTGATTTCCCTTTGAATCTGCCATGATTGTTCCTCCCTATAATTCCGTTTCAGTGGTCAATTTTATTGTTTTCAATTGACGACTGAGTTATTTGATGATATTAATATAACTATCTGACTACGAGAAACTACAAAATTCTATGTATTAACTATAAATATATTGCTATATCTTTTATTTATGGCAAATATGTTTTTCCATAAATTCTTTAACGGAGATGCTAACATGTTCAATCAAAAGCCACTGCGTCAAGACTGGTTCTTGTTCGTTTTCATGCTCATTCTCGTGCCAATTGCCGGCGAGCCCAAAATCCATCCCTTTACCGGCGATTTCGAAAACTTCCGCGTGAGTTTCGGCTCGCCGGTTTTCCTGCTTTTCCTCCTTTGGCTTCAATCTTTTTCACGGATTTTTCTCGGCATCTCCGCCGGTATCGCCGTGATGATATTCCGCGCTTGTCTCGATATTGCCCTGTACGGACAACCTGTAGGACATTCCTTTTTGATTCACGTTCCAAACTTTTTCTACTATTTTACTTATGCACTATTTTTTGCCCTGCCCCAGCTCACCCGCAAATCCATCTACGCACAAGCCCTGGAAATCGCCTTCTGGGCTATCTTTGCCGAGGTATTTGCCAGCATTGCCGAGCTTGCCGTCATGAATGCCATCGCCTATCAGCACGGCTACCGCTTTACCCTTGAGATGCTGCTGCGGCTATTATTCATTGCCATTTTGCGTTGCTTCTTTATCCTGTCGTTCTTCTTCCTGTTCCAGCTTTACAACACAGAAATCCGCCTCGCGCGTAAAATCAAGGAGCAAAACCGATTGGCACTATTGATCTCCAACCTCTATGAGGAAGCTTTCGAACTACGCTGCTCCCTGAAGAACGCAGAAGATGTCACGCATGACTGCTACAAGGTCTACGACAAGATAAAAAACTGGGCGAAAACCCCCGAAGAACAGGCAATCGCCCGGGAAGTCCTGCGCATTGCCGGAGAGTGCCATGAAATCAAAAAGAATCACCAGCGCATCTATGCAGGCCTGCAGGAGCTTACCAGCAACCGCCATGTCGAAGACTACCTGCCCCCAAACCAGATTGTAAAACTACTGGTTCACACCCAATCCAAATACGCCCGCTCCCTGGATAAGCAGATCGGGTTTCATACCGAAGTACAAAAAGGCCTGCCCCCCCTTCATGTTTTCATGCTGCTCTCGATTCTCAGCAATCTGGCCGCCAACGCGGTCGAGGCCATAAAATATTCCGGTCTCATCACCATCGCCATCAGTGGCAAAAAGGGCGACGGACTTCTACACATCCGCATCAGCAATACCGGCAGCTTCATCCCCCAACACCGGCTGGACAAGGTGTTCCGCCCAGGCTATACCACCAAATTTGACAGTACCGGCAAAGCATCCAGCGGTGTCGGACTGACCTATGTCCGGCACCAGACCGAAATGCTTGGCGGTACCATTGCCATTGACTCCGATGGCAAAAACATGGTAACCTGCGAAATTAAACTCCCCTGTAATAAACTGCAAAAACAGATGGAAGGAAAATCAAACTATGAACATAATGCTGATTGACGATGACGAAGCGATTCGCATGATGCTTCAGGATATCATCGAAGACTATAATCTTGGCGAAGTTGCCGTGAGCCTTGACTCTGCGGCCACGCTTGACAACGGGCTGCTCGCGCTCCACCATATCGACATTCTCATCATCGACATGCTGATGCCCGGTATCGACGGCATCGAAGCCGTGACCAAAATAAAAAACGGCTTTGCCGGCAAAGTCATCATGCTCTCACAAGTCGAGAGCAAAGACCTCGTAGGCAAAGCCTATGGGGAAGGCGTGGATTACTATATCACCAAACCCCTCAATCGCAATGAAATTGTCAGCGTTCTTAAAAACGTCAGTGAACACCTACGGCTTGAAGCCTTCGCACAGAATCTTCAGCATTCGCTCGCTAACCTTACGCCACAGACCAATGCCACGCGGGAAACAGCGCCAAAACCAGCGGCCAAAGGGCCGGCCATCCTGCAGGAACTCGGCATTGCCACAGCCCCTGGTGCCCAAGACCTGCTGGACATCCTAAGCTGGCTGAACCAGCACCGCGGCCAAGTGCCGAGCCTCAAAATGCTCTTCACCTCTGTCGCCGGCATGCGTCCGGACACGACGGATGCCGCCCGCGAAGCCAAAGCAATGGAACAGCGCCTGCGCCGTACGATTTACCAGGCCCACATCCATATTGCCACGCTCGGCGCCGTCGATTACACCGACCCGCGCTTTGAACAGTATGCACCGCTTTACTTCGATTATGCCGATATTCGCAACACCATGCGTCAGATTGAAGACGACCAAAAGCCCAGCCTGTCACAGGTACATATCAATATGAAAAAATTCATCTTCGCCCTGCGTGACGCTGTGACAAGATAAGCTCAGCTATCGGATTGAAGGCCCTGCGAGGAATCCTTTATATAGAGTCCCAGACTCGACTGGATAAACCCCTCCATTGCCTTGGTCCGATAGCCTCTTTTTTTTACGGCCAAAAAAGTTTCCCGTGTCGCCAAATCCCCTGCCAGCCGGTAATAAACCAAGGCATCCGTCGGTGCCGCCAGACTCACCAGGGTATCGGTCAAAATCGTAATCCCAATGCCCTGCCTTGCCATGTGAAAGGCCGTCATCAGCTGATTAAGATAAAGCCTGACTTTCGGCGCAAATCCCGCTGCCTGGAAAAGCCCTTTGGTGCGGCGGTACATATCGTTTCCCTTGCCCAACAACAGGAAATCTTCCCCAGCAAATTCCAACAACGATATGATGGGTACATCTGCGGACAAATGCCGCCCCGCGAGAATATCAGCCCGCATCATCTTCCCTGCTGCCACTTCGCGGCGTCCATTGACCGCCAGCTTGCTCGGCACAGCCAACAGCAAATGATCCGTATAAAACGGCAAGATTTCGTACAACGAAGCATCGTAAACTCCGCTGTCTACGATAATATCCAACTCCTCCGTTGCGAGCTTATCGTAAAGGTCCGCAGAATCGGATTCCGTAACGGAAAGCCGTATCTTCGGATATTTTTGACTGAAGGCCTCTATCATCGAGGGCAAAAAGCAGGAGGCAAAGAAATTCGTGCCGCCCAAATTCAGCGAACCGCTATGAAGCCCGGCCAAATCGCCACAGTAACGGGTGAGATCATTCTGTATCCGGTAAATCCGTTCCACAGCCTCGATATAGGCCTTCCCCGCATCGGTGAGCTGCAGCGGACTGCGGCTGCGGTCAAAAATCGGCAAACCCAATTCCTTCTCCACCTTTTTCACCGCCGCTGACAACGCCGGCTGAGAGAGAAACAATCGCCTCGCCGCAGCCGAAAAACTCCGCTCTTGCCAAACGGCATAAACGTAATCCATCCCCGATAACATGAATATTCCCTCCATATGTCATAGATTATTTTTATATTTTTATTAAAGTTATATGTATTTGCTTATATAATACGCCAATGATATCCTATAGGCAAGAAGCAAAGGAGGGAAGCCCCATGAAAACCATCGGAATCATCGGCGGTATGGGCCCTATGGCTACCGTCGACCTCATGCAGAAAATCATCCTGGCGACAGATGCCTGTGAAGACCAGGATCATATCCCTATTCTCGTCGACAACAACACCAATATCCCCGACCGCACGGCAGCGATCCTTGGTCAGGGAACCAGTCCGATACCTGAGCTTTTAAAGTCGGCGGAACGGCTAACCGCACAAGGCGCCGACTTTCTCATCATGGGCTGCAACACCGCCCACTTCTTCCTGCCACTCCTGATGCCCTATCTCAAAATCCCTTTCATCAGCATGATTGAGACAACGGCGGAGTTCTGTAAGCAGCAGGGCTTACAAAAAGTCGGCCTGCTGGCCTCTGCCGGGACCTGTCATTCGGGCATTTACCAGCGCGCGCTTCAACACGTAGGAATCGAAATCCTTCTACCAACTAAAGCGGGCGAAACAGCCATCCATAACATGATTTATGCCGGAGTCAAAGCCGGTAAACAGCATTACGATACGACCGACGTCCAGAAAACATTACAGGACATGTGCCGCGCCGGTGCTGAAGCCTTCATCCTTGGCTGCACCGAAATGCCGCTAGCCGTTTCGCTATATGCACTCGAGGGGAACTTTCTTGACGCAACCCAGATTTTAGCGGAAAAAGCCGTCACTGCTGCTGGCGCAAAAGTCATCCGTAAGCTTCCCAGCAGCAAAACAGTTTTATCCACAGAAATATCCACATACTGACAAAAAACTGGGGATAACTTGTGTATGATTCGCAAGTTATCCCCAGTTTTTTTGTGACGATTTGACCAAAGGAGGAGAACCATGCTTCCATACCGAATAGAAAGGTACAGTTATTGCAAACCGCTTATTCGAAGGGAAATGCATTATGATAAAACGAATCTTCTCCGTCATGCTTTTATTCTGCCTGATATTAAGCACGACTGTTACGGCCACAGCGCCAAAATTGCGAATTGGCTATATCGAACCGGACCAAAGCATCCTGTCTTCTATTTATATGCGCAACTATTATAATTCCTACCTGGACGAACTGGCCAAGCATGCTGGCTGGAATTATGAACTGGTAGACGTCTCTATCACCGACAGCGTCAAGCGCCTTACCAACGGCGATATTGACCTGCTGCTCTCGGCGGAAAATCCTTACACCGATACTCCCTCTGATAAATTCGCCTTCAGTCAGGAGTGCTTTGGCTTCGACATCGAAAGTCTCTATACCCGCGCTGGTGACAGGCGCTACAACGCACACGACCTCAGCACCATAATGGGAGCTAAAGTCGGCTTGATCAAAAACCGTCATGCCAACGTCCAATTCATGACCTTCCAGCATGATAATGAACTCTCCTTTGACCTTCATTATTTTGATACCCAAGATCAGCTTGTCAAGGCATTGGTCGACCAGGAAATCGATTTAGCCGTCGACACGGCCACCAACTGCATACCCGGCGAACAATTCCTGCTGGCCTTTGCCCGCATTCCGGTACGGGTTGCCAGCCGCCTGAATGACTCAACCCATCTGCGGGAATTCGAAACGGCAATGAACTGCCTGCGTGTGGAAAATCCCTCTTTTGAACCCAATTTGAAGAAACAACTCACACAGCGCATTGACCATCAGCTGACCCATTATACCCCAGCAGAAAGCCGCTTCATCGAAACCGCCGAACCACTGCGCATCGTCATTTTCGGCGGAAGCGCTCCCTATATCGAACTAGATGACAGTACGGGGATTGCCTCCGGCATCTATGCGGATTTGCTGAATCTCATCAGCCGCAATTCAGGCCTTCGCTTTTCGTATCTTCACGTCAAAACCTACGAAGAAGCCATCGCCGCCCTCGAAAACGGGGAAGCGGACATCATGATGGATATCTACAACAATCAGCCCGACGAAATTCCCTTCACCTATACCAACTCGTTCTTTACGGTTCCCTATACGTTGATTGGCGCTTTTGAGGCAAAAACATCAACCACCACTGGAAAATTCCGCGTCAGCATGTTCCAGCCCATGCCGTCGCTGGTCAAATATTTACAGCAGGAATATCCCGACTGGGAAATCAACAGCACGGCGAAGAGCTCCAACGACAGCTTAAATATGGTTGCACGTGGAGAGGCTGACTTTGCCCTGATCAACAACATCAATCTGGAGACGGAGCGCAATCTCATCCTGCATCCAGATTTGACCATTGTCCCAGGCGTAAACGTCCAAGTTCCCATGTCACTGGCCATCGCGGATGGCCAGCCACGCATTCTCAAGACCATTCTCAACAAGGCCATCATCCAGATTGACCCACAGGACTTAGTCCGTATCATGCAGCAGCATACCGTGGCTACGAAACCAAATCTGTCTATCAGTCATCTGCTGGCTTTCTACCCCATCCAGACAGGACTTGCCATTGGGCTGTTCTTGCTGCTATTTGCCGGCGGCATCTTTCTCTGGCACTATGGCCGGAAACTTAAACATCAACAAATACTCCTGGAAGAGAAAAACCAAGTTCTCCAAACGACTATCAATACGCTGGCCGAGGTAAACCGCAGCCGCGACAATTACAAAACGCTGGCCGAAACGGATGCCCTTACGGGCCTTCTGAACAAAGCCGCTATCGAACAAGCGGGTAAGGCAATTCTCGCCACGCCCCCTGCTCCGGAGCGCTGTCATGCGCTGTTCATCATTGATTTGGATCATTTCAAGGAAGCCAATGACACCATGGGCCATCAAAAAGGCGACGACATCCTGCGCCGCTTCGCCCTCTGCCTGATGCATATCGTCCGCGCCAACGATGCGCTCGGTCGCTTTGGCGGCGATGAATTCATCTTGATTCTCGAAAATCTTCCCCGGCCAGCAGCCATCGCGATTGCCACTCGTATCAATACGGCAGCGCGCAACCTGGAACTTCACGCTGACGGCAGCCCCGCCTTGTCTGCCAGCATCGGTATCGCTCTATCTCCCGCCCACGGAACTACCTACGCCGACCTCCTGCACAATGCGGACCAGGCACTCTACCAAACCAAGGAAAACGGCCGCGACAACTGGACGCTGGCCTTCTACAAAAACAAGCAATAAAGCCAGCCACGACCACAAACCTAACCGTTCCATAAACACAGCACCCCCGTTGCCCTATTACCAGGCAGCGGGGGCTTTTTACAAATTACCGTTTGCAGGGGAGTAGTACCCAGTTCGTGTTCGAGGTAAGTCGCCGGCGGCGGG
>NZ_JNKI01000041.1 GCF_000702005.1 Selenomonas sp. ND2010
TTGCCGCACACGACAGCATCTATCTGGGGATAGATCTGCAGCCAGAGGGTCATGTCCTTCAGCCCCTCGGCCTCGCTCCAGTTGGCATCGGCCTTGGCCAGCAGCTGGATGTCCGGGCGCTTGTCCAGGCAGGCTGCCTTGAACCCTTCCCAACGGGCTATGGCGCCGCTCTGGCGGCTTTCGCCCATCAGATAGACAACCTTCGCGCCCTGAGGCAGGTGCTTGGCCATATACTCGCCCTGGAGCCTGCCGGCCTGGGCTTCATCGGAAGCTACGTTGGCAAAGGTACCGCCGTTCAGGTCGCGGTTGGTGGCGATGACAGGGATGCCCGCTTCATTGGCCTTTTCCACGGCGGGGATCACGGCATTGCCGTCCACTGCCAGCAGCACGATGGCGGCAGGCTTTTCTTCAATGGCTGCCTTCAGCTGGTCAATCTGCAGGTTGGGGTCGCCGTTGGCATTGAGGAATTCCACCTCTGCTCCCTGCATGCGGGACTTCACTCCTTCGTACAAGAGCCCCGTAAAGCCTGTGGCATCGGCGTGGGCGACAAAGTAAACCTTCTGCCCCGCGCCACCCTGGGAGCCGCACCCCGGCAGGGTCAAAAGGGCCAGCATACCGCAGGCTGCGGCAGCTGCCTTGAACATCTTCTTCATGGAGAGACACCTCTTTCCTTATGAGTACCGCAATCCAGCTCTTTTGAGCATAACGATAATTATACGATGTTATTATTCTGCATGAGGGTGATGGTTTCCTTTTGTCAAATGAAAAGATGTGAAAATATAGCCTCCCCGGCAAGGGGAGGCTGGAATCAGTGGCCCAGGGTCATCTCGATCTTCTGGACTGCCGCTGCTTTTTCTCGCATGGCAGCAGAGCTCAGGTGCTGCCAGATGCGGTGGACTTTTTCTGTGTATTCTTTTGGGGAAATGTGGTTTTCCTTCTGTTTTTCTATGTAAGTTTTGATGGTGCAGTGGAACTGCTCATTCAGCTGTACCTGCCTGAGGGACAGCAGCACCTGCAGGTTGCTGTCCACCAGATAGAGATGCAGGGTCTTGTCCTGCAGGATCTCTTCTGTGGGCCATTCCTCCGGTTTCAGCAGGGCAAGGCCTAAGGGGGCGTCTCCCCAGCCTTCCTTGAAGATGCCGTCTATCTGGTACAGGAAGAACAGCACCCCGTCCTCCTCATAAAGGGCCAGCTCCATCTTCCCCGTGCGGAAGGCCTCCCAGGCAATGACATCAGTGCGGGAGAGTTTCAATATGAACATGAGGCCGTTCACATCGGCCTGGAAAAGTCCTCCGGAGACTGCTGCTGCAGTCTCTTTTTTCGTACCAAGCCATTTTTGTGAAAGTGTATCATTCTTTTTTCCTCTGACTAAGCCAGTGCGACACAACTATCGACAGTAGTAATGAAACTGTTGTCAAAAAGACTGGATGACTTGTTCCCCAAAGCTCAATGTTCCCATAAGCAACGTACATCATACCTCTCCAATCCCCTACTAACATAACAATCTGTGCCCATTTACTACTAATGACAATAGATGCAAGTACATTGAGAGCTGCTAAGTCAAATTGATGCGTGCTTGCCCAGCGATTCATTTCTTCATGCAGTTTTCTTATTCTGCCAGCCATACTATCGGCTCCTTTTTTGGTATTTCGGAATAACGATTCCATTTTTATCATTACCATACAAAAATCTCATTATTCCGTTTCTGGATAAAATATAACAACAAGCACCTTTCAATTTTCCGATGTGGCGAGCTGGATGTGAGCCTTCCCCTGCGCATGGAGGCGCGGTGTCTATTGACGACGTGGACGCGGCAGCGTCCACCCAAGGAAACGGACACCCGTGGCCATCGTCAGTCCGCCCCTGCCCTGCAATCGTGGCACGCATGGCGAGCCGCACTTACGGCGTCTGGGGCATCGAGGGATGCCGGTGGCATTCCGAGAGGACAGCCTGTCCACCCGAGCACTATGACGCTTTTGACTGTTCAGCGTTGATTGGTCAACCTTCGGGCAGGAGCCGGCATCAGCCGACCGCAGCGGAGGGAAGTTCATGCCGTGTCCTGCTCGCGGCAGTCGTGGCGAGTCTGCCTCATGATGATCCGTCGCAGTCTATGGCCATGCGCCGCCAGATGGGGCGGGCTCACGGACGAGCCCGCTGACGGGAGCTGGACGCGGCCACCTGTGGGAGGTTCTCGAAAGCGGATTCTTTTCGATAACCGTGTCTATCGGAAGTGTGAGGGGCAGCCCGTAGGGTGCTCACTTCCGATAGACGTAAGGTGGTTATCGGAAGGAATCCAAGACGGATGGCCATGCGTGAGCCGCGGCGGATTCCGCAGGGGAGCTTGAGCCGTCCGACTGCTCCTGCCCTTGTGCGAGCCTCCATGTTGACGCATCAAATTGACCGGTCAAAACCTGCCGACGGACGGCGGCTGACCGAGGACTAAGACGCGGCGGCCGCACTCCCAGCACGAAGTTTCGAGCAGCACCGCACGACGGGAGCGCAGCGGACGTGGTGCGCCAGCGCAGTATGAGGGCCACGAAAGAACCTACTGGCCGCGAGGTTGCTGTGACGCTGCCGCCAAAAGTAGGAGCACGCAGGCACTTCCGGCGGCACATGGCAACGTCGCGGCCAGCCTATCTTGGGGAGTTTGCAGGGCTGGGAGGGTGGGCGCCACGTAGTAAGGGATGCCTCGATGTAGACTGCCGTAAGGAGACGCCCGCCCGGCGGTGTTCCTGCGACGTGGACGCTGACGCTTTTGGCGAGCTTCGACCGCCGTCAACTGCCAGCGTCCACGTCGCAGAGGAACACCGCGCCCCACCCTGTTATGCTCCCCACGAGTACCGCTGCCCTCACCCTCGTGCCAGCTCCTCATGGTTCGGGTGTCCTCCCTTTGGTGGACGGCCTAGCTGCCGTCCACGTCGTTATCGGACACCTCTCGCGGGACGTGCTGGCGCACCTCCCGCACGGTACAGCGTGCCATCCGCAGGCCGTGCCACTGTCCCATCTTTCGTCCATCCTCGAGGACGGCCAGGCGGGCAGGGGGCCGTCTCTGCACGTGGACGCGAAGCGTCCACTCTCCGCCCCCTTTCCCCCTACGGCCCCGACAAGCGGGGCCTACCCCCTTTCCCCCGTTTTCCTGCCCTGCGGTTCTGTTGCTCCTCGGGCAGGATGGGAGTTATGTGCCGCAGATAGGGGGACAGGGGACTCGGCAGCCCTCCCTGCGATCGGGACGACTACGGCGTCCAGCGAGATAGGAGCGGGATAGCTCGCGCCGCCGTACCCCCTGCCCGCCTGGCCTTGGAACTCCCTCAAGGGCTATTCTATGCCTGCTCGTCGGATCATATCATCAGCAGGCGTCCTCTGCTCGGGTGGACGGGGCAGCCGTCCACTTCGCAGAAGACGCAATCCGTTGCTACCGAAGGGGCGCGGCAGAGCAGGACGGCTGACTGCGTTTGGCGTTCGGGGTTCAGGTCTCCTGCCTATGCGGGCGCTCCAGTCGTCGCGCTGTTTCCGCACAGGTAGGAGCACTTCACCCACTCAGCCGCACTCCGCATCCGACCAGCACTGCCGCGCCGTGCAATCCCCGCACTGGTTCGGGTGTATGTTCCTTTGGTGGACACGCTACGCGTGGCCACGTCGTCACACACACCTGCGCATCCATGCGCGGAAAGGCTCGCATCCGGCTCGCCACGATTATCGGAAACGCCTCTTCGTTCCCCTCTCAAAAGTGTAACGATAATTAAATACAAATACACTATGATATTGACCGGTCAATTCTTGCGTCAAATAACGCAGCTGATATATCCTTCAAAGCATATACTAAGTAATACTTTTTATATACTTAGTATACAAAAATCCCACATAATCCCGAATCTATGCTATACTAAAAAGGCCACAGCCCTCATCAAGCTAATCCGGCAAGGGAGGGAGGTTGACCAACGTGTTTACACCAAATTTACTGCTTGAGCTGCTTATCAGCATCCTTGGGAGCATTCTCGGGACACTGATCTTGCAGATGCTGGGGCTGTAAGTAAGCGCAGCCACTGTGGCACCAGCGAGGCACGCCAATCATCACGGCGCGCAAAAAAGCCCTTGGGTCATCACTCCCAAGGGCTTTTTCAATGGTTGACCTGTGTCAACACCAAATTACTATATTCATTGTAGCATCATCTTACCCGGTCGTCAATAAAGACAGCACAGGCCGATGTTTTTTAGATGTATCGCTAATTAAATATCGATACATCATACCTGCCTACAGTATTATATACTAAGTAATACTATCTATATACATATTGATACTTAGGATATAAAAAGTATTACTTTATATCCTCCAGCACGTAGCGTTTCTCGCGCACGTAGTCGGCAATAATCATGTTCAGGGCGCTGTTGTTGGACATGCCCAGCGCACGGTTGATTTCCGTAAAGGCCGCATAGGTTTCCGAGTTGACCTTGGCCGAAATCTGCTTATCTTTGCCGCTGGAGGATTTTGTCTGCTCGGTCATCCGCACGACAACCGGCGTTTTTTTCTCGGCTGAGGCGTTCGCCTCCGTCTGCCGTTCCCGTTCTTCGATTTTATCAATCAGTCTTGCCATATCCGTTCTCCTTATATACTAAGTAATACTTTCTATATGCTTGCTAATACTATTTATATAATAAGTATTACTTTTGAATCTTATCTGCAATGTTCTTGTAGACCCCCGATACTTCCGCGCCTTTATTCGCCAGGACTATCGGCAGTCCTTCGATAAGGCGGCGGTTCACTTCGACGGTGTCTTTGACGACGCCGAGCACGTTGTAGTTTTTCTTCAAGAGCTCCAGTACGTCACGATGGTCGTTGGACGAGCCTTTGTAAAGCGTCGCGATAACCCCGCGAAACTCCAAGTCGGGGTTGAGTGACCTTGCGCCGTCGCCGGACCTTATGCCCTCGATGGTCTCCATCAATGCCTTGAGGCCGCGATAGGAAAGGTAATCCGTCTTGGATGGCACGATGACTTCATTGGCAGCCGTCAGTGCATTGCGCAGCAGCGTGCCGAGCTGCGGCGGACAGTCAATAAAGCAGTAGTCAAAATATGGCGCCAGCTGCTCCAAGGCCGTATAGAGGCGGACATCCGAGTTACGCGTGCCGATGAGGTTGCCCTCCTTGACCGCCAGTTCCAAATCCGACGGCAGCAGGTACAGATTCTCGAGACCTGTCGCATCGACCGTGAAACAGCACTCCGCCGGATTTACCTGTTTGTGCTTGTCAGTTTCAAACAACGCACAGATGTTGTACTTTTCCATGTTGCCCGTTCCCGGCTCCAGCCCGCAGCTAATCGTCAAAGATGCCTGCGGATCCAGGTCAATCATCAACACCCGATTTTTCTTCGAGGCTGCCGCCTTGGCCGCCGCCAGATTGTAGGTGGACGTCGTCTTAGCCACGCCGCCTTTTTGGTTTGCAATCGCTATGATTTTCATACTTCTGCCCCTCATAGTATATACTAAGTAATACTTTTTATATACTAACTATATCAAATCCGCCTCGGACTGGCAATAGTTGACGAGTCAAAATTGACCGGTCAAAAAAACGGCAGCCCGACTCTACGGACTGCCGTTTCTGCTATAATGAATGTAACCAATTTGTTGCTGGAGGTACCTGTCATGTTGTCTCTTATCGTGGCCATCTTTATGGTCTTCTGTGCCCTTTGCTTTCTCCTCGGTGTCGTCTTTGGCCTACTCAAGATAATCTGCCCCGCACTCTTTCGGCTCTACAAAAGCCTGCGTGGCTAGTCTCAAAACTGTACTCATAATTAAATATCGGTACACTACTTCCACGGATATTTACGTCGATTCTTATACCGATACTTCCGCTGATATTTTGTACAATGACCTATTCCAGCACTCGCTTTCCTAAACTTTTTATGAACCGTACAGTACAGTTCTGTCCGATGCTCAGATAACTTTGCAAAACGACACGCCTTACAATAGTACTTCTTTTTCGCTTCCGGACGCTTCTCGACACTCATTCCATGAATACCTGTACTAGGTTCTCGCACGTCGATTCTCTCCTCGAACTTTTTTACGTAACTTTGTTGACGAACCCCGAACCCCTTGATATGGTTGAGAGGGAGGGAGCTGAGGCCGCACTGCCATAGGGAAACGAGAACGAGCCGATTCGTTTCTCTATGGTAGTGCGGTACATGAAAAGGTTGATTGGCCGATCGGTCGGTCGCCTCATCCATGCAATCAGCATTACTGCTGAAACGGAACTCTCGACGGGAATCACCCGTATTTCGTGACCAGGTCTGACGTTACCACGTTTCGTTCCGCCTGCCTCAACGACCCTTGTGAGGGGCCTCTCAGGACTGTTGTTGCCACACTGCACGTCTCAGTGGGCTCACCTGCAGGAATTGCACCCGCAGGGCATCTGGATGTTAAGGGCTGCGGTTAGCCCGCCACCATCTAACGGTGATTCCCGGCGCGATTAACGTCGATGGGTGTCTTTTGCGTGTGCTTGCCACTCAACACGACCCCTCCGCGGCAGCTGCCTTATAATCCGTTGATTCCTGTACCTATGTTGCCCGATACTTTGCATTCACGCACTAAAAAAGCACCTGCTCCACCAGAGCTGGGTGCTAAATGTCCACGCCTCAATCTAATATACACATAGTCTGCCTCTTGACGAGTCAAATACTATACGATATAATCGAACGTAAGAAAAGCTTTGGTACACGGTGTTTGCGTGGACCATTTAGCGGAAGCCTACGGATTGCCGTCCGAAGGCTTCTTTTTATTTTCTCTATATATTAACGTTTCAATTTTTTACTTAGGAAAGAGCTATCCTGTTATACACAGGCTTTCTGTCGATAACTCTGTATCTGCAAACTATAATAGCATGATTAAGGTTAATACGTCAACTGTCTGCAAGCAGCAGACAGCCCCCGAATCGGCGGCAGGTATAACACTTTTGATGTTATACCTATATCCGTGCCAATATTTTCTTTTGACACGCTTAACCCTTTATAGCAAAAGCCCCGTGATACTTTTCACGGGGCTTTTTTCTATCATTTGTCGTGTTTTTTATTCGTAATAAATATGTAGCGACGCCGCAACCGTATGCCACGTTATAACAAGTTACATTGTCGTAGCCCGCAAATACCGCAAAAAAAATAAAAAATTTTTTTATTTACCTTCCCGCCGCTGTCTTTTTTTGTCGATTGGAATGACATTTCCCATATCCTCTTGCATCCAATGCCCGACCTCAGCCCTGCTTTCCTCGTTGAGGTGGGTGTAGATGTCCATCGTGACATTGATATGCGAATGGCCCAGCTGCTCCTGTATGTCCTTCAGGTCAAATTTCTTGCTGTCCTTCATGCGGGAGGCCAGATCATGCCGTAGCATATGGAAGGTCGTCTCTATCCCGAGCCGCTTGCGCACCCGCGCATAGTACGACGAGAAATACGCGGGACTGATGTACTGCCCGTCCCGATACGTGAATACCAAGTCGGGATGCTCCCAGTGCCCCGCCTCCAGCCGTGCAATTCCCTGCAGATGGCGATAATCCCGCAGCTCCTGGCAAAGCGCCTTGGGGATATAGATGCGGCGACGGCTCTGCTCAGTCTTGGGATCGGTTAGCATGACCTTGCCATCTGCATTGACGAGACCATGCTTGACCTCCAGCCAGCCTTCCTCAAGGTTTATATCGCGCCAATGCAGGGCGAGCAGCTCGCCGCGCCGCAGCCCCGTCATAAACTCCGTCAGCAGGATTTCCCGCCAGCCAAAAAATGGCGTCTTGGCGCGCAGAAGCGCGTCGCGCTGCTCCTTCGTCGGCCGCACGAACGGCTTTTTGTGCGGCTTGCGTGGCAGGATTAAATCGTCCGCGATATTTACCGGTATCATTTGGAGCTTTGCCGCGCGGCCAAAGGCCATGCGCATGACGACGCGGAAGTACCGTGCCCGCTCATAGTTATCCGCAAAACGCTGGTTGATGATATTTTGCAGATCAAATTCCGCTACCTTTCCCAGCCGTCGTTTGCCGATATATTCCTTGGCCACGCCAATCATAAAGGCGTAGCGCTCTGCTGTCGTCGCGCGGAGCCGCGGACGCGAGTAAGTGTCAAACCACTTATCCAGCCACTGCCCGGCCGTCATTTTATCCGCCAGGACAGCCGCGGTATGCAAATACCGTTCCTTCAAGGCGGCAAGATTTTCCAGGGCCTCAGCCTGCGTGGCACTACTTTTGGCGCGCATCAGCAAACGTCCCGTCTTGCCATCATAACCAACAGCAAGCTGCGCCATCCAGCGGCCAGTTTTTTTGTTATAATACACCGACCCCTCACCATTTGCCCGGCGTTTTTTCCGTTTCTTTTCCATATGTCTCCCCCCCTTCATTCCGCTTCTTTCTTCATACTCACGAGCACCAGCTCCACGGCCTTGCGCTGTTCGGGGGTAAGGATAGCCAATTGATCCATAACCCTGTGATTGATGGTATCGCGGTTCACGCCTAAAAGATAATCCACCGTCACATCGAAAAAGGCCGCAATATGTGGCAGCCGCTCGATGCTCGGGAACGACCGCCCTTGCTCCCAATTCGCATACGTCCGCATCGGCACGCCCAAAATTTCTGCCAGCTCATTCTGCGTGAGATTCAGTTCCTGCCGCAGCATCTTGAGCCGCAGCGGGAAAATATTTTCTTCGTCCTTGGCGCGCTGGCTGGCCAGTCCCGCCAGCCTATCCTTTAAATCCGGACATCGCGCCGCTATATCTGCCGGTTGACCGGTCAAATTTGACGGGTCAATTGTTTTGTCGTTATTCATGGCACCTCAAACCACCTTTCGCCCTTATTGTATCATGAAAAGCCATTTTATACGCTATATTTCTTTTATATGCCGTATTTTCTGACAGTTATAGACATTAAAATTATCTAGTAGTATAATTAGAACGTCGAATAAATACAAAATAATAATAATACGACTGCCCCGTGCAACATAATACAGCCGTAACGAGGAAAATGCCTATGCAAAATCAAGAAAAAATCCTACTCACCATCAACGAATTTTCCCGTATTACCGGCATTGGCGAAAAGACGGCCCGCCGTCTCTCCCATGTCCGTGGCTTTCCCGCCCTGCGCATCGGGCGGCGCATCATGATACACCGCAAGGCCGCCGACAAGTGGCTCGCGGACTGCGCCGCCCACCAGGACAACTGCCTGCCCTCCCTGCATTAACAAAAGGAGTTGACGATATGGGAAAAACGGATTTATCGCACTACCACGGACGCACCGCCTTAGATTGCCAGATGCTCGAAATCTACCGAAAGGCGAGGATACCCATCGGCATAGATACTTCGCACATGCTGGCCTTAGTCAACGGCAAACCCATTGCCAAGATTGCCCCGACGGAGGAAGAAGGAGAACGGCTATGGACATCATCCTTACCATCGACTACCCACAGGCTGCTCTTATCGGAACTTGCCTCCATCACGCCTGTCGCACGGGCCATACGCTTATTATACCCGAAAACGCCCTGCTTGACCGCTGGCAAGCCCTGCTAGAAACGCCCCCGCCGCTTGCCATACGCATCCCGGCGGGCGGCTTTACGGCTCATGACGTGCTTGCGATCGTCATGGCCATGCAAACATTCGGGAATCCTGCCTGCGCCAAACTATGGGGACAGGTCTACACCTACCTGACGTGTATTGCCGCCGCGAAAGTGCCAACGCCCGTCCTCATCGACCTTGGCACAATTCGCGGGCGTCGGGCGTTTATGACCTACATGGATGGCCACGACCACGCCTGCGGCATCCGCCGCCCATCCCAGCCTATGGCGCACGACATCTATCTACTACAAGGAGGAATCCGCTATGCTTTCGCGTAAGGCGCAAAAACTCTATGACGCCATTACCGCCCGCGGCGGCGGCATCGTGGACGAATACCTCATCCGCGACATGACCGGCCTTTCCCATGGCAGCATCGTCGCCGCCCGCCACGAGCTTATCGACGCAGGGCTTTTGACCCTATCCAAGGCCTGCCGCAAAATGGTCTACCATTTGACCGGTCAACTGACCCGTCAAAAAAGCGAACCTGCGCCGCGCCCTGCCACTATCCCTGTCGCTCCCGCTGCGCCCCAGCCAGCTGACGACGACCTCTACACCTTTTCTACCATGCCGCATATCACCGGCACATACTGCGATTTCGACGAATGGACGGATGCGCTGATGGACGCCCTTGGCGACTGCCTCGACATCAGCGAAAGCCTTGTCGAAGAGGGGACGTATACCGTCTACGCCCAAGACTACGACCAGGAGGACACCTATCATACCGAAGAAACCGAAGACGGCTTTGTCGTAAACTAACCCGCCCGCGCAGACCATCTGGCCTGCGCTTTTTCTATACTCTGCCAAAAAGGAGGAAACCATGCGAGTATTCCTAAATCCCGGTCACGCCCTCGGCGGCAATCCCGACCCCGGCTGCGTCAATTCCCGCTACCACCTGCGCGAATGCGACCTTGCCATTACCTACGGCAGCCTCTGCGGCAAATACCTCGAAGCCGCGGGCTTGGAAGTAAAGCTGCTGCAAAGTCACAACCTCTACGGCGAAGCGCCCGGCTATCCCTGCGTCGTGGACGCCGCCAACCGCTGGCCCGCCGACCTCTTCCTCTCCATCCACGTCAACGCGGGCGGCGGCAGAGGTGCCGAAACCTACTGCTATAACTTCGGCGGCAGCGGCGAAAAGCTCGCCCACTGCATCCAGCGCCAGCTCGTAGAAAGTCTCGCGCCCATCGACGGCGGCTACGCCGATCGCGGCGTCAAGGCGCATCCAAGTTTCTGCGTCCTGCGTAATACCACCATGCCCGCTGTCCTCGTGGAGACAGGCTTCATCGATAGCGACGACATCGGCCTCCTTACCCAGCACGGCGACGAAATCGCACGGGCGCTGGCAAGAGGGGTCACAGACTACGAGCAGCAACAATAAAGAAAAGCCCCTGCTGCCCGAAACGGCAGCAGGGGCTATTTTTCCACGAAAAAAAGCTGCGGTTGTTCAGGCCACAGCTCCGGTGCATTTGGAATCTCGCAAACTCCATTAGCTTGCTTTTATTATACCTCGGATTTACGCTTGCCGTCAATTCATGCTATACTAATACGCGGTGCGGAACCTCCGGCTAGAGGGAGGTGTTACATTTGGACCAAAATCTCGCAAACTTCATGGTTTCTGTTTTTGCAGGCATAGTCAGCCACTACATCTGCAAATGGCTTGACAGATAACCAACGCACCATGTAAAAGCCGCGCCGCAGGACTGTTCACCCTGCGGCAGAAAGGACTGCTGCTCATGCAGCAGTCCCTTTTCTTATTCAGCAAAAAATAAAAAAACTTGCTATTGACCGGTCAACTCGGTATTATGACGGTAGATAAGAACTACCTTTCCCATATTCCCATAAAAACCCCACATACGGAATGATGACGACCCTTCTGCTGCTCCGGTATCTGGCGCTTGGCGCTTGATATATAGGGGATTTTCCCCATAGGTCGTCATTCCGCAGCAAAGCCGCACGGCATGACGATCGTGCGGCTTTGTTGCATTTTGAAGGAGGTTTTATCATGGAGACAAGAAAAGGAGACCAGACCTGTTCGCTGAAACTCAAATTCATCAAAGGGCAGAACGCGGCTGGCAAGGAAGTTTATGCTTTGGTGACGTTCCCGCATGTGAATCCCGAGGTAACGGATGGGGACATGTACGAGACGGCAGCCCTTTTGGGGCGCCTGCAGGCGCGTACCGTTCATTCGATTGTCCGTGAGGACAGCGCGTCCCTTATTGCCGTGGGTTGAGCGTAAAGGAGGTTTATCATCATGAAGAAAACACTTATTATGCGATTCAACCGTTCCGATGGCAGAACGTCGGAGCTGGTTATTGCCGATCCGCGTGAGGACATCGCGCCGGAGGAAATCCGTGCTTTGGTAAATAAAATCGTGACCACGAAGTTTTTCATCGTCAACGGTGCGCAGCTGGTTTCCCTGAAGATGGCCATCATCCGCACGGTTGATGATGAGGCGATTGTATGATGGATGCAGCCATGGAACAAACCATTCTTACCGCCATATCCGCCGTCGGCTTTCCCATCGTCGTGACGTTCTACCTGCTGACACGATTCCAACGGTCGATGGACAAGTTCACTGAGCAGATTGGCGAACTCGTCAAGGAATTGCAGTTGCAGCGCCGCTGACATGGTATAATAAGGTGTATCGCCCTTCCAATTCGCGCGATACAGCAACATATCGAGGCCGCCGCGCCCCATGTCGGCGGCCTTATCTATTTGACCCGTCAAATTTGACCGGTCAGATTGACGCCTTAAAACCGTACCGATATTTTATTATTGGTACGGTTTTTCTTGTCTTTTGATGGTCAATATGGTATATTATAAGTGTAACGATAATTAATTATAAGTACACAAGGAGGGTCGTCATGGAAAAGGTAGTAAACAGCGAGCAGGCCGCATCCGAACTGGCTCGGTTGCGGCAGGAAAACGACGCGCTCAGACAGGAGCTTGCCAACCTAAAAGGAAAATCATCCGAGTGTCAGAAAGAAAACCAGCAGTTACGCGCCGAAAACAGGGAGCTTAGGGCAGAGCTGCAGAAAAAGACCCAGTTCATCCTCAAAGACCAGCAGGAGCGCAACAAGGCCGAATATGACGAGGCTATTCGCCGGGCCGCCTTTGCCAAACGCGGCCCGAAGACCAATGTGAACCTGCATAAGGACATCCTATTTCGCCGCGATCAGGGCATGTCTATCCGCAAGATTGCCAAGTTACTCGGATGCAGCCCATCCACCGTGCAGCTTGTACTGAAAAAGCGTAACGATAATTAAATATAAGTACAAAAAAGGGGCTGTTGCACGTAATCAACGTGCAGCAGCTCCTTTTCGCATGCAAAAAAACAATCCCGGGGCTTGAATGCCTCGGGATTAAGTGTAGAATTTAGGTATGCACAAACTAAATTCACAGAAAGATTATACGTCTTTCGGAGGGAGTTATCAAGTATCCCTTCCTTTTAATCTTGAATTTCAGATTGGCAAAGATGACCCCGTCCGCCTGCTTCGCTACTGTATTGGAGGTATGGATATAACATCACTGGAGAAGACCTATCAACGGATAGATCGTAATCTGACGACGCCAAGGCAGATGCTGGCCATCCTTGTTTATGCGGGAATGAACCATATCTTCAGCTCACGCAGGATTGAGTGCGCCTGCCAAAGGGACATAAATTTCATGTACCTGCTGGAAGGCAAGCCGGCTGGTGTTCCAGGATCCAGTGCTGCTGAATACCTTCGTCATTCTCGCCACTACGCCTACTGCCATTAATGCGGTGCTGGCCTCGAAGCTATATCAGCTGAGGACGGATCTGGCGGTGTGCTCCTTTATTCTCACCACGTTTTTGTATCTGGTAGTGGTGTTCCCCCTGCTGTTTTTCCTGCTCAAATAAAATGAAAACTGCCCTCGCGCTGAGGGCAGTTTTTTATAAGGCCATTGTTCCAGTTTTGCCGAAGGAAAAACTTCCTCTTGGCCTTTTAACGAGGTGGGAGATATTAACTCGCCGCCTGTTAGTAAGTTACCGCCTCCACTTATAGAAGTGGGGGACATCTTGCACTCGTTATATGGGGGATTTTCAGACCTTGAACTTTGCCACCTGCTGCTTGAGGTTTTCGGCGCCCTGCTGGGAGATGTTGATCTTCTGCAGGATGTCGTTGGCCTTATCTGCCACCAGGGCGATTTTTTCTGCCACGCTGGTGTTGCCTACGGCTCCCTCGTGGGTGGCCTTGGAGATTTCCTCCAGGGCGTTGTTCATGGTATCTATGGACTCGGCCAGTTCCCTGGAGGTAGTGTTGCTCTTCTGGGCGAAGCCCCTGAGGTAGTCGGCATCTTCACGATATTGGGCGGCTGTCTCGTTGATGAGTTCGTAGTCTTTGCTGACTTTCTCTTCCATGAACTTCAGCAGGCTGAAAGCGCCGCTGGAAAGGTCCTGCACGGAGCCGATGACCTTGTTGGTGAGGCTCTGGATGTTTTCGGCTGTGTCGTGGGACTGCTCGGCCAGTTTCCTCACCTCGTCTGCCACTACGGCAAAGCCACGGCCATGCTCGCCGGCCCGGGCGGCCTCGATGGCGGCGTTCAGGGCCAGCAGGTTGGTCTGCTCGGCAATCTGGGTGATTTCTCCTGTGAGGCTGTTGATCTGTTCCACCACCTTGGCGGATTCGATGGCTTCTTCCACGGCGGTTTTGGTGGTATTGTAGACCCCCTCCGCTTCTTTGTAGGACTGGGCCATGGTGGACTGGAGGCGGCCAGCCCGCTCTGCCACTTGTCCTGTGTAGTTTTCGCTTTCTTCGGCCCCTTTTGCATTCTCATGGATTTTTTTCACTACCCTGTCGCTGAGGGTTTGGAGATTCATGGTGGAGGCGGCAGTTTCTTCCATGCCGGCGGACATTTCCTCCGTGACTGCGGACATATCCTGGGTGCTGTCGTTGAGGTCGCCTACCAGATGCTGGACTTCCTGCACCATATCGGCGCTCTTGTCTGCCTCGCCCCGCACTTCCCGCAGCACATTCCTGAGGGAGGCCTGCATTTTTTCCAAAGCCTGTACCATGCTGCCCACTTCGTCCTGGCGCTGGCTGAGCTCCGGGGGGATTTCCTGGGTGAGGTCGCCGTCAGCTACGGCATTGAGCTGTTGGACGGAGGTTCCCAGAGGTCCGGCGATGTTCTGGGCGATGTAGGTGGCGGCAGCGATGCCCACGATAAGGCCCAGCAGGATGATGCCTGCGAAAATCTTGATGGTGCGGTCGTAGGTGGCAGTATTGTCCTCGAAGAGCAGCTTGCCCTGCAGCACGTTGTCGGGGGTCAGCACTGCCAGATTGGAGCTGATGGCGCTGACGCCCGAGAGCTCATCCAAGAGCTTGCCCCGGTCTTCCTGGCTCATGCCAAGGGCTTCGGCAGCCTTGACCTTGGACTGGAAGTCGGAGAGGTTCCCTTCCAGGGCTGCGATGGTTTCCTGGGCCCGCTGGCTGCGGTCGATTTCCTTGACCTTATGCACATCATCTTCAATGATCTTCAGCTTGTCGGAGATATCCTTCAGGATGATCTTGCGGTTTTCCACGGTGAAATTCTGCTGCTGCACATAGGAGACATGGGAGATGATGGTCTGCAGCTGGGTATTGGCATCATTGAGATACTGGGTGGTCATGAGGTTGTAGTTGTACATGTCATCAATGGACTGCTTGGCCTGGGAGGTAGCAAAGATGCCTACGGCAGCTACGATGCAGGTGATGAAAAGCATGATGGCGGCCAGCAGGAGAATCTTTATCCTGACGTTTAAATGATTCATGATGACCCTCCTTATCTGAACTGGGAAATGTTATCCCTGGTGATTTCCGTAAAGGGCACCTTCACGTCATCGGTGGGGGCGGTGCCACTCAGGGACTTCTGCAGGAGGCCTGCGATGGCTTCGGCGGTCTTGTCTGCGTCCTGCTTGACAGTCTGGCTCATATCGCCGGCGGCAACTGCCTTGAGGGCATCGTCCACGGCATCGACGCCGGAGATGAGGACGCCGGACTTGCCGGCAGCCTTCAGGGCGTGCAGGGCGCCCAGGGCCATGTTGTCATTGCCGCACACGACAGCATCTATCTGGGGATAGATCTGCAGCCAGAGGGTCATGTCCTTCAGCCCCTCGGCCTCGCTCCAGTTGGCATCGGCCTT
>NZ_JNKI01000042.1 GCF_000702005.1 Selenomonas sp. ND2010
AGCCTTGACGTTCCGCGTGAAGCAAGAAATTTTTGCCTGCGTTCTCGTTGGAAAAGCAGTTTCGTCCAAGCGAAGCGCGTTTAACTGTTTTCCAACTCTTAATTAAAAGGCAAAAATTTCTTGTAGCGGGTTGTCACCGGTGGAGCGTTGGTACTGGGGCCCCCGCCGCCGGCGATTTGTCTCGAACACGAACTTGGTACTGCTACCCTGCAAACTGTAATTTCACAGTCGCTTTTTCGTTAGGATATTTTAGCAATAGCTACTGCGATTAATAAAACTCCGATGGCGAAAAGCGCGCCGTAGATCAGTGAGAGGGCGTGACCGTGACCGGTCAATTTTTCACGATGGTATAAGTAAATCGGTGGACAGGCGAAAATTGCCAGGTAGTACCAAGCCGACATAAAAATGCCGACACGGCTCAAATAACTCTTGTCGATGCAGAGCAGGATGGCCACGACTATCGATAGAATTCGCGTGATATCGGGAAAGTTAAAAAAGCCGTGTAATATTCCGTAGCCAATCGGCATAATAGCGGCTGCTTTGCAGAAGGTCCACCCCTTGTTAATAAGGGAGATCTCTTCGGCCGTGAAGTCTGGGCCCATTCCCATATAGGCTGGCGCCATTCCACTGGCTGCCGGACCGTAGGGCAGGGAGTAATTCGGATTAGGCGCTGCGGCCGCAAATTGGACGGACTGCGGTTGTGCTTGCGTCTGTAGCTGTGGCTGTAGCTGTGGCTGTGGTTGTGGCTGTGGTTGTGGCTGTGGTTGTGGCTGTGGTTGTGCCTGTGGTTGTGCCTGCGGCTGAGGCTGCGGTTGCGGCTGTTGGGCCGTTGCTTGGATAACGGGCTGTGGTTCCTGGGGCGGTTGCGGTACCGATGGCTGATCCTGGACTGGTGGGGCAGGCTCTGCCGTGTCAACTGGTGCACCGCAGTTTATACAGAATTTCGAGTTGTTTGGCATCTCTTTTCCACAATTCATGCAAAACATAAAATCCCTCATTTCTCACTCAGGTATCTTTAATCCAGATACCTGATTTTGCATCGTATATATACGTTCTCTTTGTACATGTTACGCATGAATTGTTTGATAATCGTTAATCTTCAATTAGAGGTCCGTTAAATCGGATTCGATTGGATTGAACTTGTATTTTTTCCATGATATGGTATCTATCAGAATATGGAATTTAGGGAGGGATGAACCATGTTCTGTGTGAATTGTGGGACACAGCTGGCGGGGGATGAACGCTTCTGTACGAAGTGCGGCCAGCCAGTAGTCGCACCACCGTTGGGGCGGCCGGGGATGGCCGCGGGCTTTCAGGGACAGCCGATGTACCAGCGGCCCTATTATGGACGGCGCTTGCCGCCGCAGAAGGGAACGCTGGATTCCCTCATCGATAACGTCAACCGTATGACCGGTGGAACGGAACACGTTGAGTTAAAGATGAAGGACTTGGTGGAGAATGTATTCCGCAAGCATACGAAGCAGGAAGCGGAACAAATCTTCATCTATGGAACGGCGGCAACAACGCCGCCAGAGGAACAGATTTCTACCGATTGGCCGCATCCATGGCTTTATTCGCGGGTGTTTTTGGTGCTGGCGGTAACCATGCTGGGGCTTTTGTTCATGAATCAAATGCTGGGCAATAAACTGGCCGCTCCCGGCGTGGTTTTCATCGGAGCATTGGCTGTACCTTTTTCGGCCCTGATTTTCTTTTTTGAGGTCAATGCGCCGCGGAATATCAGCATTTTTGAGACGACACAGGTCTTTTTTATCGGCGGCGTCATGTCGCTGTTGATGACGATGTTTGTCTATGGTTTTATCGGTTTTGACAAGCTCGACAATATGAGCACGTTTCTCGTTGGCCTTGCCGAAGAAGTGGGCAAGGTTATGGTCATTGCCTATTTCCTGCGTGGACGGGAGAAGAAGTACATTTTAAATGGCCTTTTGATTGGTGCGGCTGTTGGCGCTGGGTTTGCCGTGTTCGAAACGGCTGGTTATATTGCCAAGAGTAACAGCCTGACGGTGCTTTATCTGCGAGGGGCTTTGGCATTAGGCGGTCATGTGGCCTGGGCCGGACTCACAGGAGCGGCGCTGGCCATGGTCAAGGGCGATAAGCCGCTGCGGGGAGATCATCTGATGGACGTTCGCTTCCTGAAGTTCCTGGCTGTAAGCATTGTGCTCCATGGACTTTGGGATATGCCGCTGCTTTCCCATATCATGCCGCTTATCACCCAGGTCGGTTTGATGGCAGTCGTTTGGATTTTCCTGCTGGTCATGCTTCATGCGGGACTACGGCAGATTTCAACGATACAGCAACAGGCGAAAGCGGCTGGCACGCAGCCGCTTTCCTGATGATTGTATGGGAGACGAAGGGAACCTTGGACGATATGGATTGAGGGAGGATTATATTATGTTTTGCAAGAATTGTAACACTCAATTGCCGGATAATGCGACATTTTGCAAGAACTGTGGTGCCCGGGTAACGCCGGAAGCTGCCACTGCTGCTCCGCAGCCAGTACAACAGCCGGCACCCCAGTCAGCGCCTCAGCAGCCGGCACAGCCGATGGGGATAGTTTCGCAGCCCCAGGGAATGACGATGCCCCCCAATGGGCAGCTGGGCCTGCAGGGCGGCTATTACCAGCAGCCCCAGAGCCGTTCTTCGACGGCTAAGATTGTGGCGATTACGCTGGGCGTAGTGGCGGTGCTGGGCCTTGGCATCATGGCAGTTCATAACTCGTCGAGTGCTAACGACGTACCGCAGCCGACACAGTCGGAACCGGCGGAAAAGAGCACGGATAAACCATCTGTGGACGCACCCCAGGCAGGTGTCCTGTCGCTCAAGCACAAGGATCGCAAGCTCATCAACAACGAGACGAATGAACTCATTCTGATGCTTAAGGATGCGCAGATTACGATGGATGCTGCCGGTCATCCGCAACTCTGCCTGCTCTATACGAATCAGATGCCCAAGGGATTTTCAAGCATTGAGCTTTCCGTCCGGGCATTGGACCAGGCAGGCGAGCCCATGAAGAGCCCGGTAACGGGGCGCGATTTCCAGAGCGTTGAGGCAAAGCAGCTCGTACCACCGGGAGGATCGACTACGGCGCGCGATATCATCCCGCTGGCCGAGCTGCCAAAGGCTGAGAAATACAAGGTAACCTTCCGCTGCATCAACTTCCAGGATTATGACTTCCTGATGTTCAAGGGCAGCAGTAAACCGACGGTATTGGTGGAATAACGACAACTAGCAACAGACTATTGGCTCAGGGAACGAGTCAATAGTCTTTTTTGATTGCGGGATTGCAATGGTTGCGTTAAGATAAGGATAAACACAAATTGAGGTGATTGGATTGGTAAAACTGACGGGCTATTACCAGCTGCCGGGAGCGATGCCGCAGCCGGTGGATTTTGCGGATTTATTTGACAAGTCATTTATGCGCAAATATACGAACTATCGCACCTTTGAAAAGTTCCTGCAGGGGGGCAGGTTCTGTATCGAGTCCCAGCAGGATTTTGAAGACCTGCCCGAAGAGCAGATGGACCGGCATGTGGAAAAGACCACCCGCTTTGGCAGCTGGAAGGAAATGATTGATTTTGCAACGGACTGTTATGCGCGGAAACAGCTGGAGCGTTAAGGATTGCAGGGCGAAGCGGGATGGTGTAGAATTACTTAGAATAAAAATAGCGGCGTGAGATTGTTTCGCCAGAAGAGGTGGACGAATGAAACGGATCATGATGGTTTTGGGGCTGCTCCTGTGGGGGCTGGTTTGCGTATGGCCGGGGCAAAATGCCGAAGCGGCCAAGGGGAAACTGCTGTTCATCCCGCAGGATAACCGGCCTATTTCGGGGGAAGAGACAGCCGATGTGGTACGCAGTCTCGGTTATGAGGTGGTAATGCCGCCACAGGAATATTTGAATCGCGGAACGAACCAACCGGGCAATCCGGACAAACTTTGGCAGTGGACGCAGGAAAATATTCGCGGAGCCAAAGCGGCGATGGTTTCTTCCGATGCCCTGCTTTACGGTGGCCTCATCAATTCGCGCAAGCATGAGATTCCCGAAGAAAAGCTCAACGAGCGGGTGCAGGAATTTGTGAAGCTCAGTCAGGAAAATCCGAGCCTAAAGCTTTACGTGTTCAGTTCACTGATGCGAACACCAATCGATGGCGCTCACGCTGGCGATGAGGAACCTGGCTACTATCAGCAGTATGGCGGCGACATTTTCCAGGCGACCTCCCTGCAGGATAAAGCGGAGATACAAGGCCTCAGCAGTGAGGAAAGGACTGCAATGCAAAAGCATAAGGAGGCTGTGCCTAAAACGGTTTGGCAGGACTGGAAATCCCGCCGTCAGAAAAACCTTGCCATTACCAAGAAACTGTTGGATTTGACCCGTCAGGGGACTTTCAGTTACCTGGTTATCGGCAAGGACGACAATGCGCCGCTTTCCCAGACGCATCGCGAAAGCCGTTTGCTGGCCGCGTATGCCAAGGATCTTCCCGAGACGAAATTTCAGATGCTCGCCGGCATCGATGAATTCGGGATGCTGCTTTTGAGCCGCGCCGTCAATGATTTGGAGCACCAGATTCCTTTTATTTACGTCAAATATAATAAGGGAACCGGGGCGGGCACCGTGCCCAGTTATTCCGATAACCGCATCGGGGATACCATTCGCGCATCGGTGCTGGTGGCGGGCGGCATGATGGTGACCCAGCCGGAGAAAGCGGATTTCGTACTGCTGGTGAACACCAACAAGAATGGCCGTACCGGGGAAGCCAATGATGTGGCGCCTGGTGTGCCGCTGCGCAATGATGGCGCTTTGCGCAATACAACTAAGGGATTCGTGAATCTGGTGACGAATTATGTCGACAAGGGTTATGCCGTTGGCATTGCCGATATTGCCTTTGCGAATGGAGCGGACAATGCGCTGATGAATCAGCTGCGGGATAAAGATCTGCTCTATAAGATTCGGGCATACTCCGGCTGGAATACACCGACGAACAGTACGGGCTTTGTCATCGGAACGGGGCTTTTGGCCAATCGCATGGAAAATGATGCCTGTGACCGGCTGCTGACTCGCCGCTATCTGGAAGACTGGGGCTATCAGGCTAACGTGCGTACTGCTGTGGCTGACAGTGTGGCCTTGTTCCGCCGAAACGATGTCTACGAAAATCTCGGCGATCATGAGCAGGGGGTAAGTCATCGCATCACAAGCCTCATGCGGCAGTTCGTTTATCGGAATTTGCCGCCTTACCCGGGACTGGATAAACTGCAGGTTTCCCTGCCGTGGCATCGTATGTTTGAAGCCGACTTCCATTACTAATTTTTATGGTGACATAACGTAAGAAGTGTGTTACAATACCATAAAGTTATCTTGAACTTATACTTTATTTATCGCAAAGGAGAGACTATCATGAAAAAGACCCGTACTAGCATCAACTGGAACAAAGAGTGCGTCTTTTTTGAGCGCACGGTACAGATTCGCCGCGCAGCTGCGCTGCTGCGGAATGCTGGCGTTGTAGTTGAACCGAAGGCCGATAAGAAACCAGCGGTTGCTTGATTTTTGTGAGCCGCTGAAGCACCACTGCCGGGGGATCGGCGGTGGTGTTTTTTTGTTGACAGAAGAGCCAGGTATCGGATAAAATAAATACAAATGGATAATCATTATTTGTTATCATGTCATGGAGAAAGGATTTTGTCATGAAGACAATGTTGAAACCCAAAGAAGTGACGGCTCTTTTGCGGGAACGCGGTTTTAAGGTCACCCCGCAGCGGCTGGCTGTTTATGATGTGCTCGCTCATACGACAGCTCATCCCAATGCGGAGACGATTTATCAGGAGCTTCAGCCGTATTATCCGACGATGAGTCTGGCAACGGTTTACAAGGCGCTGGCGATTCTTTGCGAAGTGGGTCTGGCTCAGGAACTCAATTTGGGGGAAGAGGCCTTCCGCTACGATGCCAACACGTCGCATCATCCGCATATCCGCTGCACGTGCTGCGGGCGTGTGGATGACATTATGGGGAACTTGTCCTCGGAGGCGATGGAGCAGCAGGCTGCTGACGAGACTGGTTATGCGATTACGGATCATCAATACTATTTCTTTGGCGTTTGCCCCGATTGCCAGAAGGCAGCTGGGCGCGGAAAACATTGAAATTCCCTTGCACAGTATACGGCACCGTGATATAATAATCCAGTAATGGACGTAATGACGTCTGTTTCCAAGTCAAAGATTGACTGGCTTTACCCCGACGGGGAGCTAGGTCTAAACCAAGCTTGCGCATAGTGAGCTTGTATCAATTCCCAGTTTCTTGGGGTGAAAGCGAGGTGTAATAATGAAACAGGGTATCCATCCGGAATTCCACGAGGCTACGGTAACCTGCGGCTGCGGCAACACGTTCAAAACGGGTTCTACGGTTGCAGATCTTCGTATCGATGTTTGCTCCAAATGCCATCCGTTCTTCACGGGTCGTCAGCGTGACGTTCAGGCAGGTGGTCGTATCGAGAAGTTCAACAAGCGTCTCGCCAAGAAATAATCGAACGACAAGTAAGCAGAGCAGAGCAATCTGTTCTGCTTATTTTATTATGTGAGCCGATTAAGGCAATTCATAAGATTAGTGAAATAATCGGTACTTCCGAAAATGATAGGAGGAATTACCTTTGCAGAATAGATTGATGGTTGGCGGCCAGGCCGTCATAGAAGGCGTTATGATGCGCGGGCCCAAGCTGACGGCTACGGCCGTTCGTGACCCGCAGGGCGAGATTCAGGTCGAGGCGAATCCGGTGCATTCCATCACCGAGCGCTTCCCCATCCTCAAGAAACCGATGCTGCGCGGTTCGGTCTCCTTGGTCGAGTCGCTGATAATCGGCATGAAATCCCTTTCCTATTCGGCCCAGATGGCTGGCGAAGAGGATGAGAAGCTGACCGATAAAGAATTGGCAGGGACTATTGTGTTCGCGCTGGTATTGGCCAGCATTCTCTTTATCGCCATTCCCACGGGGGCGGCGAAGTTGTTCCATGACATCACAGAGGATCCGTTCTTTTTGAATCTCATGGAAGGATTTCTGCGCTTGGCGATTTTCCTGCTGTATATCTGGGGAATTTCGCGCATGAAGGATATCCGCCGGGTGTTCCAATATCATGGCGCTGAGCACAAGACAATCCATTGCTATGAGGCCGGCTTGCCGCTGACGGTGGAGAATGTGCAGAAGTTTTCGCGGCTGCATCCGCGCTGTGGCACCAACTTTCTGCTCATTGTCATGTTGGTTTCGATTTTTGTCTTTGCCTTTTTAGGCTGGCCTTCCCTGTGGGAACGCATTGCCAGCCGCATCCTGCTGCTGCCAGTGGTAGCGGGAATTTCCTACGAGATTATCCGCCTGGCAGGACGCAGTCAAAATGCCATCATCCAGACGGCAATCAAGCCGGGATTGTGGCTCCAGTACCTCACCACGCGTCCGCCGGAGGATGAGATGGTAGAGGTGGCAATCGAGTCGTTAAAGGCCGTACTGCCCGCTGAGGAAATCACAGCCGGTTCCGGGGAATACCGGAAAACCGAAGAAGTATTAGTACCCTGAAGAAGAGGTGAATTTCGTGCTGGAAAAACTCCAGGCCGTTGAAGATAAATATTTGGAATTGGAGTCGCTGATAAGCGACCCTGCCACTATTGCAGATATTGACCGTTGGCAGCGCTACAACAAGGAGCATGCCTCCCTTACGCCCATCGTGGAAAAGTTCCGCGAGTACAAGCAGGTGGTAAAGGGCATCGAAGAAGACAAGGCGATGTTTGAAGAAGCGCTGGACGATGAAATGCGCAAGCTTGTCGAAGAGGAATTGGCAGCACTTACGGGAAAAAAAGAGGCGCTCGACCAGGAACTGCCGATTCTGCTGCTGCCCAAGGACCCCAACGACGATAAGAATGTCATCGTGGAAATCCGCGGCGGTGTCGGCGGCGAGGAAGCGGCACTGTTTGCCGGCGATTTGTTCCGCATGTATTCGCGTTATGCCGAGAAACAGGGCTGGCGCACGGAGCTCCTCGATGCCAATGCCACGGAAATTGGCGGCTTCAAGGAAGTGTCCTTTATGGTCAAGGGCTTTGGCGCATACAGCCGCCTCAAATACGAGAGCGGTACCCATCGCGTTCAACGCGTGCCGGCTACGGAGTCCGGTGGGCGTATTCATACTTCGGCAGTTACCGTGGCCGTACTGCCCGAGGTCGAGGACGTCGAGGTAGACATCAACCCGAATGAGCTTCGCATCGATACATATTGTGCCTCTGGTGCCGGCGGCCAGTACGTAAACCGTACGGAAACGGCCATTCGCATCACTCATCTGCCGACGGGTATCGTCGTGCAGTGCCAGGATGAAAAATCCCAGCTCAAGAACAAGGAAAAAGCCATGAAGGTCTTGCGGGCGCGAATCCTCGACAAGGCGCGCCAGGAGCAGGAGGATGCTGTGGCTGCTGACCGCCGGAGCCAGGTCGGTTCCGGTGACCGCAGTGAGCGCATCCGCACCTATAATTTCCCGCAGGGACGTGTCACGGACCATCGCATTGGCTTGACCCTGCACAAAATCGATGCCGTATTAAATGGTGAGCTAGAGGAAATCCTCAATGCCCTCATCACGGCAGATCAGGCAGAACGGCTGAAACAGGTGAAATAAGATATGGCAAATAACGAAATATGGACGATTGGCAGGATACTCAAGTGGACCGAGCAGTACTTTGAGCAGAAAGGCGTGGAATCTCCGCGCCTGGATGCAGAGGTACTGCTTTCCCATCTGCTCAAGAAACAGCGCATCTATCTCTATGTTCATTTTGATGAACCTTTGCAGGCGGAGGAGCTGGCTGCCTATCGCGAAATGATAAAAAAACGCGTGGCGCATGTTCCGGTAGCCTACATCCTGGGGGAGAAGGAATTTATGGGGCTGACGTTCCAAGTCACGGCGGATACCCTGGTGCCAAGACCGGATACAGAAATTCTGGTTCAGGCCGCCGTTGACGCCTTGAAGGGGATGTCGCCGGAGGCGCATTGCTTTGCGGATATTGGCACAGGCAGTGGGGCGATTTGCCTGTCGGTCCTGCACTTTACGGAGAACACCGAGGCGGATACCGTTGACATCAGCCCAGGGGCGCGAGCGGTGGCCGAACAGAATGCGGCGGCCTTGGGCTTGACGGAGCGCATCACCTTCCATACGGGAGATTTGCTGGAGCCGATCAAGGATAAGACCTACACGGCGATTCTTTCCAATCCGCCGTATATCCCGCAGGCAGATATTGCGACGCTGGCACCAGAGGTGCGCTGCAAAGAGCCAATGACAGCCCTTTGCGGCGGGGCGGATGGCTTAGACTTTTACCGCCGCCTCTGTGCCGAGGCCCCGGATATGCTGCTGGCAGGCGGCTTTATGGCCTTTGAGGTGGGGATTCATCAGGCCGAAACAGTAGCAAACCTAGCCAAGGAACATCCACTGATTGAGCGGACGGAAATCATCAAAGACTATGCCGGTATTGACCGCGTGGTCGTAGCGTGGAGAAAGAAGTGAGTGATTTGCAGACGGAAATCGTAAAGATTGAACGGATAAAAGAACAGAAAGAGGACCTGCAAAGAGCCGGGGAAATCCTTCGGCAGGGCGGACTGGTGGCCTTCCCGACCGAGACGGTCTATGGGCTGGGGGCCAACGGGCTTGATGGCGATGCCTGTGCCAAGATTTACGATGCCAAGGGGCGGCCGTCGGACAATCCGCTAATCCTTCATGTGGCGAACCGTTCGATGGTGGATCAGATTGCCGCCGTCATTCCGCCGATGGCAGAAAAGCTTATGGCGGCGTTCTGCCCCGGGCCAATCACGCTCATCCTGAAACGGCGCAGCATCGTGCCGGACCGCATTACGGGCGGCCTCGACACCGTTGGTATCCGCATGCCCGAAAACGATGTGGCGCGGGCGATGATAAAAGAGGCTGGCGTACCGGTGGCGGCGCCTTCGGCGAATATCTCGGGGCGGCCGAGTCCGACTACCGCTGAATCGGTTGCCCGCGATATGGATGGACGCATCCCGCTGATCCTCGATGGCGGGGCCTGCCGGTTTGGCGTGGAATCGACGATTGTCGATTGCACGGGAGGAAAAGCGGTTATCCTGCGGCCCGGTGCGGTGACACGGGAAATGCTCGCCGAACTTCTCGGCGAGGAAAATGTTACCCTTGACCCGGCGCTGGTCGGAGAAAAAGTGGTACCGAAGGCACCGGGCATGAAATACACGCATTATGCCCCTAAGGCCCCCATGACGCTGATTGAGGGCATGCCTACCCGCATGGCGAGGGCGTTCCAGCGGGAAATCGAACGCCTCCAGCAGGAGGGACACATCGTTGGTATTGTGGCCAGCCACGAAGTATTGCAGGATTTAAAAGGCGTGGTGGCTGACGACCTGATGGCCGATTACGGCCATCAGCAGGATTTGCCGGCCATTGCCGCCAATATCTATGAAGCCCTCCGAAGCTTTGATGACAAACCAGCGGATGTCCTTTTGGGAGAAGGGACGGCAAGCGATGGCCTGGGGCTGGCTATCATGAACCGCCTACACAAGGCCAGCGGCTTCCGCACGATTCAAGCGTAAGCAAAATCTACCGAATGAGCAGGAAAAAATTTTTGTTTGTCGTATATGAGAATTAGGAAGAGTATGGGAAAGTAGTTTCTTCGCAAGAAGATTTCGATGTAAAGGTAAGGGGGAGGCATCATGGGCAAGATATCCTATGCAGTAGCGGGATTACTGGTCATAGCTGTGGCCGGTGGTGCAGGCGCTGTCGCAGCGATTCATTACAATGAAACCCGGGCGGTAGTGCAGGCGGAAAAGGACAAACAAGAGGCCGCAAAACTGGCGGCCATACAGGAACGGGAAGCCAAGGAAGCGGCGGTCAGAGAGAAGGCCCGCCGGAAACAGGAACTTCTCGACCAGCGTTTGGGGCGCAGTGAGGAGCCGGATCAGGTCATCCGGGGACTTATTGCCGATATGAAGGTCACACAGGAAGCGGATGGCTCCACCACATACCGCTATGAAGACCCGGAGGAAGACGGGATTTTCTTCCAGCCCTATCTGATTCGCGGGGCTGACGGCGTGGCCGTCATGCATGTAATCCTGCGCCATCGTGGTGGCCGTCCCATGGGGTTCCAGGGGGTAGACTTGCAGCCCACCGATGACCAGCTGTTCCATATCCGGGCCCAGGGGGCGGTGACAACGACCCAGACGGATACGGGTATCATGGAATGGTGTGACCAGCCCGTCGATGCGGAGACAGGCAAGGCCATGCGCGAAGTCGCGTCGGTTCTGGCTGCGAAAATCAGTATGCTCGGCGTCAATGGTTCGAACGATGACCGCATGTTGACGGCCACCGAGGCCATGCGTATCCGCAATATTCTCGAGTTGGCGGATCGTTTGAATGGCAAGACAAAATAAAATTTCCTCAGAAAGGATGCGAATTTCATGGAGTTATTCCCGCCGTTAGTGGCGCAGGTGATGTTGGTATTGGTGGGCGTCATTGGAATTGTGAGCTTAGTGGTAGGTGCTTATAACAGTTCGATACTTATCAGTGGCCGCAGGCAGTTTTTGAAGATTGAAGTCTTGGAGCAGGATATCGCAAAACTCCAGCAGGAAATCAAGGAACTAAAAAGTAAGCAGCTGCCGGTTGAGGAATCGCAGCCGGTGGCGATTGTGCCGCCGGAGCCCGACCCGTTGGAAGCGACAGGAGCTGAGGAAGTCTGGGCGGAGTTTTTGAAGGATTATAACAATCTGGCGGCTAGCATGGATGTGCCAAAGGCTTTGGAGGCCTGCGAAACCTTTGCCGACACCCACCAGCTTACGTTTTTGATTTGCCTTGACCATGCCGCACAGGAAAATGGTATGATATCGCCAAAGTTTGCCGAGGTCAAGCAGTTGGCTGAAAGCCACTACTGGGCGTGGGCGGTCCCCGAAACGGGGGGAGCCTTCGTTGTTGTGCCGAATCCACTCCATGACTACGATGAAAAGCTCCATACGGAAGGCGGTATGAAAGAGACCTTTGCCTCAAATTATGAATCAGGCATCTGTAAGGAAATCAAAGTCCGCCTGCCGGCAAAATTTCAAAATCGCAAGGGAACCTGGAAAATCATCCAGCCCGGCGTGATAAAAGTCAAATAAAAGCAGTTTGCGATAGAAAAGACCTGTTGTCGAAAAGACAGCGGGTCTTTTTGTATAAGAAAATTACAGTTTATCGGTTAGCGGAGCCTCATTCGAAGCAACTCTTCGCCGCCGCTAGGGGCAGTGCCAACACTACGCGGGAGATGTTTTTCTAAACGAAATTTTTATCTTTAATTAAGCATCGAAAAAGTTGCAAAACGCGCTTCGCTTGAACGGTAGCAATTTTTCGACGAACGGTGAGGATAAAAATTTCGTTCTTCACGAAAAACATCAAACGCTTCGTTTATGGCACTGCCCCTAGCGGCGGCTGAGTCTGTGGCGAGTTTCGCAGGGCTAATCCCTCCGAGGGCGCAGCAATTCGTGCCGGCTCTAACCGAGGCGGCGGGGGCCCCAGTACCATAA
>NZ_JNKI01000043.1 GCF_000702005.1 Selenomonas sp. ND2010
TAGAGTCGGCACGAAGCTACTATGCCCTCGGAGGGTGAAGCTTGGGGAAACTCGCCACATCCTCAGCCGCCGCTAGGGGCAGTGCCATAAACGAAGCGTTTGATGTTTTCCGTGAAGAACGAAATTTTTATCCTCACCGTTCGTCGAAAAATTGCTACCGTTCAAGCGAAGCGCGTTTTGCAACTTTTTCGATGCTTAATTTAAGATAAAAATTTCGTTTAGGAAAACATCTCCCGCGTAGTGTTGGCACTGCCCCTAGCGGCGGCGAAGAGCTGCTTCGAATGAGGCTCCACTAACCGATAAACTGTAATCGTAAAAGAAAATACCCTCGATGCGTCAGCTTATCCGCCAACGCATCGAGGGCACATTTTTACCTGTGATTATACCACACCATGAGCAATCATGATGTCCGCAACTTTTACAAACGCCGTGATGTTAGCACCAGCGACCAAATCATCCGGATCCGCATATTTTTCTGCATTCGTTTTGGAACTACGATAAATGTTGCTCATAATATCCTTGAGCTTGTTATCCACTTCTTCAAACGTCCACTGCAAACGCTCGGAATTCTGCGACATCTCCAGTGCCGATACCGCTACCCCACCGGCATTTGCTGCCTTGGCAGGTGCAAACAATACCTTGTTCTGCTGGAAATACTCAATAGCCTCCAACGAAGACGGCATATTCGCCCCCTCGCCGACCGCAATGACTCCATTGGCCACCAGCTTTTTGGCGCTCTCCAAATCAATCTCACCCTGCGTTGCACACGGAAGGGCGATATCGCATTTCACCGACCAAACCCCTTTGCATCCCTCATGATACTCTGCCTTGGGATGCGTATTGACATATTCCTTGATGCGGCCACGACGAACCTGTTTGATTTCCTTTACCGCCTCCAGGTCAATGCCATCCGGATCGTAGACATAACCATTGGAATCGGAACATGTTACCGGTTTTGCTCCAAGCTGCTGAGCCTTCTCGATGGCATAGGTTGCCACATTGCCCGAACCGGAAATCACCAGAATCTTATCTTTCAAGCTGATCTTCTTGTCGTCGAGCATATTCTTAACAAAATACAGCAAACCATATCCCGTAGCCTCAGGACGCGCCAAACTGCCCCAATAGTCCACGCGCTTGCCGGTGAGCACAGCTGCATCATACGCATTACGGATGCGTTTGTACTGACCAAACAAATAGCCAATTTCACGGCCGCCCACGCCGATATCACCAGCCGGCACATCAACATGCGGGCCGATATGACGGTAAAGCTCCGTCATAAAACTCTGGCAGAAATTCATAACTTCATTATCCGATTTCCCATGCGGATCAAAATCCGAACCGCCCTTCGCTCCACCGATAGGAAGGCCCGTAAGCGCATTCTTGTAAACCTGCTCGAAAGCCAGGAATTTTAAGATATCGAGATTAACACTGGGATGGAAACGCAAACCGCCTTTATACGGCCCCACCGCACTGTTCATCTGCACGCGGAACCCGCGGTTGATGTGAATCTCTCCCTTATCATCCTGCCATGGTACCCGGAAGGAGACGACACGCTCTGGCTCTACCATGCGCTCGAGAATCTTTTGTTCCTTGTATTCCGGATGTTTCTCCAGAACCGGTACGACAGTCTCCAAGACTTTTGAAACCGTGGTTTTGAACTGCTGCTGTTCGGGGTCACGTTTTGCAATGAGATCCAGGGTATCCTGGACATACTGTTTCATGTCTGCCAAAGTAATCGCTCCTTTTATGAAATTATTTTACCGTTACAAGATTACATAAATATGTATCTACAACGGTTTCAGTATACTATATTTTGTCGCAATTGTATATAGTTTTAATGTAAAAGGTATTATTTCCTCCCACTATCTCCTATTCATTGCGCACATATTCCCGCGGAATCGATTGCAGGAATCGGCTCATGTGACGATAATGCCCGTATTGCTGCTGTGTCCATGACACAAACAACTGTCGCTTAGCCCTGGTGATTGCCACGTAGAAAAGCCGTGCCTCCTCAGCCAGCCGGCCGGATTTATCAGCCTGGAATCCTGGGAATGTTCCCTCCTGCATCCCCGCCAAAAACACATAATCAAACTCCGAGCCCTTGGCCTGATGAACCGTGATTATGGGAATCTGCGGTTTCTGGGTCAGCGCATCAAGTTCCGTATTCGAAAGCGTCGTAAACCGCAAAAAACGATTTATAGCATCCAGCGGCGAAATCCCCCGATCATCCAAATCCCGCGCCTGACGGAACAAATCCCGCAGATTTTCTATGCGCTGCAGCTCCTTGTGCTTTTGGTAGTAATCGCTGATGCCAGCTTCCACCACGATTTTCCCCAGAAGCTGCCACGGGCGAAGGACTAGCGCCTGCTCACGAAAACCATCCATCAGCACAGCCCAATCCGAAAATTTTTCCATCCATTCGGCCAGCAATTGCTGCCGCCGCTCTTGCTGACTGCGAATCTCCCGCTCCATGACATAGTGAAGGATTTCTGCCGTCGCCTTGATATCATCCAGCGCATCATGCGAGGACTTATGACTTACGTGGCAATATTCCCCCAAATATTCCAATTTGTAACTAGGAAGATTGGGATAGAAGCGGCGAAAAATATCCAAGGTATCATAATACGTAATATAGGAAAACGCTGGCAGATTCAGCCGCGACAAGTGACTTCCGAGAATATTGAGGTCATACGTCACATTATGTCCTACAATCACCGCGCCCTTGGCAAAGGCACAAAAATCCTGCAAAACTTCCGCTGGATCCTCGCCGTTTGCCTGCAGCCACTCATCCGTCATCTTATGCACGCGGACCGAATCACCGACCCGCCGCGTCGGCCGCAGTATCCGCTGAAATTCCTCCTTGATGGTGCCATCTTTTCTCAGCCGGATGCCCGCGATCTGAATGATTTCATCCCGCGTCGTATCCACCCCAGTAGCCTCCACATCGAAAACCACCAGATTTTCCTGCTCCCAAGCATTGACGAGCAGGCCAAACGGATCGCCATCCTTTCTGGCATAAGGATCGAGGAAATCCGTCAAACGGATGCCCGCGCGTCGATATTCCTCCGCGGACAACTTGCGGATTGTCGCTGGACCGATTCCCTGCCCAAAACGGTTTAAAATGCGGACAAAACTCGCCACATCATGCTTATTGACAATCAACCGCAAAAAGGCCAATACGTCCTTCACTTCCTGACGGCGAAAGAATTTTACCTCATCAATCAGCATAAACGGCAGCCTCTGCCCCTCCGGCTGCATACGTCCCAGTGAACGAAATTGAGCCGACAGGTCTTTATTATACCGATTGCTCCGCGTCAGAATACAAACCCGGGAATAATCGCTTACCGGCAGCTGCTGAATCGTATAATATATCCACTGAGCCTCCTCCGAAAAATCCATGGCTCCTTTGAAGACAATCGGTTCCCCACGCTCTGCACGCACCGCTGTGATGCCTTCGGGATATAGTGCTGACACGCGTTCGGGGAACAAATCCTGCAGACTCGCAAAAGAAGCCCGGAGCAGTACCTGCGTTGACCGGTAATTTTCGTGCAGCACAATACGACACGGATGATAATCCTGCTGATACCTTCGCAGTACCAATTCCGGATGCGACCCGCGCCACTCATAAATCGTTTGAAAATAATCCCCACAAAGCAACAGATGACTGCTGCCAAAGATACGCGATATAATATCATACTCCAACGCACTGGTATCCTGCACTTCATCGATATTGATATAGACAAAGCGTTGCGCCCAGCGCTGTGCCAGATCTGGCTGGGAAAATAGTTCTCCCGCCCGCACGATGAGATCCGTGAAATCCATTCCATGCAGCTCATGGATGCGCTGGTCATACTCGGCCGCCACATTCGGCCCCCAGTCCTGCCAGCCCTGATACAGCCGCTCATAATACCGATACGTATCATCGACAGCCAGGGAACGCACCTCACCAGCCGCTGTATCTAACAGCTTTGCCAAAGTCTTTCGATAGTCCTCTTGATCACTGGCACCGAAAAAATGATATTCCGCCCGTTTTTCTTTCAACTGTGCCACTAAATTCTGCACAGCCTTAAGCGGCCAAACTTCCTCCAAAACTTCTTTGAGAATTGCCTTGGAATCTGTTTCATCGAACAAGATAAAATCCGAAAACAAATCCGAGTGCCGCTTTGCTTCAGCCTTAATCACATCATAGCAAAATCCATGGAAGGTCCGCACCAGTACGCGGCTGCCTGCTTCACCTGCCTTTTCCTCCACCCGCTGCCGCATTTCCCGGCAGGCTTTGTTGGTAAAAGTCAAACACAGGATTTCCTCCGGCAGTGCCCGCTGATTTTCCAAGATGCCAGCAATTCGGCAGGCCAGCGTGTTGGTCTTGCCAGTTCCCGCCGGTGCCAGCAGCAGGATATTTTGATCCAGCTCCTCCACCGCTTTTCGCTGTGCTTCATTTAAATCCGAAATATCCAAGGATGGTCCCCTCTCTCGCCGAGTATCAGGAATTCAGTGATGACTCAAAAATCGCAACACAGGACTTCGTGCGTATAGCCGCTATCATTTCCTCATACGATGCCGGCTGCATCCCCATGCGAATAAATTTATCGTGCATAGCAATCTCGCGCTCAATCGCGGATTCTGATACCCCCTCAGCCCGGGCCATTTCTCTAAACTCTGCTGCTGTCATAAACACTTCCTCCTAAATGACTTATTCTGCATTTTATCCGAGTATTCTTATTCGACACCAAGCCTTCCATTCCCTGCCCTCAGGAGGCATAGGTCTCCACCTGCATCGTCCGTCCATCGGTATGGAACACCACCGCGCCATCCTCATCCGTCCGATAGATTTTAATCCCCGCCTCTTGATAGCGCTTTAGTACCGTCTCTTTGGGATGTCCGAACCGATTGTCCCGCCCGACACAAAACACCGCCCAGGAGGGATGAACTGCCTGCAGGAATTCTTGTGAACTCGATGTATCGCTCCCATGATGCCCGGCTTTAATCACCGTACTTTCCGGATTGATTCCGTCCTGCAAAAGATTCCGTTCATTCGCGCTTGTCAAATCCCCCGTAAGCAAGAAACTTGCGCGTCCATAAGATACGCGATAGACATTCGATGCCTCATTGCCGGCCGTCAGCTCTGCGGAAAGTGCGGGCGCATACAAGACCTCAATGATTACTCCATCGATTTGTAAACGGCTCCCCTGTCTGGCCGCTTCCAATTTTAAAAGTACCGGATCATTATCGCCTAACCGCATGCTTCTGGCGTAGGCAGACACACCTTCTCGCGCAGTATAAACTTTGCCTACAGGGATTTTATGCAAGATGGCGCCACCACCTGCCGCATGATCTTCATGGGCATGAGTCAAAAATACAGCATCCAATTTTTGCACGCCGTAATGCGATAAATAAGGCACTACCACACGCTCGCCTACATCAAAGGCACCATCCCTTGTCCCCCCTGTATCAAATAGGAAGGCATGCCCTCCTGGAGTCACTACGAGACAACAATCCCCCTGTCCTACATCGACGAAATGCACCAATAGCTCTGGAGGATGCGCATAGCGCCATCCCCCCAACACCAAAATGCCCGCGATGCCCCCAGCAGCCAACAGACGCCTATTTTTCTCCAACTGCTGGCCTAAAAAATTCCGCTGTTCTTCCTTTAGCAAGAAACCACCCAGCAGCAAATAATAGACAAGCACCCCGAGGGCATTCGGCGACGGCACCCAAATCTGGCTGGCAGGAAGCCTGGCCAAAATCCGGACGATTTCTGCCACCACCCCCAACAGCAAACTTACTCCCGTAAAGAGTACCGCTCCAGCCAAGGGAATCACCAGGGCTGCCAATCCAGCAAACAAAGCCAGCACCAGAATCAATTCAATGATAGGAACGGCCAACAGATTGGCCAAAAGCGACGACAAAGAGAGCTGATTGAAATACCAAGCCAAAACCGGCAGTGTCCCCACCTGAGCCGCAATCGTGATGGCCATGCTGCCAGCCACCAGCTCCGGTACCCGTTTCAGCCGAAACCACTGGCGAATTCCCGGCGCCAAAAACAACAGTCCTGCAGTTGCCAGAAAAGACAATTGAAAGCTGATATGAAAAAGCAGCAGCGGTGAAATCGCCACCATCACGATCCCTGTCAGGAGCAAAATAAAACCAGCCGCCTTCTCCCGCTCCAATGCCAGCGCCAGAAAGGTAAGTCCCCCCATAATTCCACTTCGTATCACCGGTGGAACACAGCCGGATAGAATACAGTACAAGACGATTGCCCCGATAACCAAACCAGCGGTAATCCCTTTCGGCAATCGCAAAAGTCCGGAAAGCCAAGCCATCACCGCCGCCAGAAGGCTAATATGCGAACCGGATACCGACAAGATATGAACAATTCCCGTTGCCGTAAAATCCTGCAGCAATTCCGGTTTGATCCCCTCATAGCCACCAAACAACATGGCAAAAACCGCTGACGCATCCTCCTTGGACATAACCTTTACCAGCTGGTTCCGATAATGCTCCCGGATACTTATTATCCAGCGAGCAAAGGCTTTCGTTTCCCGCGGCATTACGACAATCCCCTGCTTGCCCGTAGATAGCGATGCCGTTATCCCTTGTGCCTTCAACAAAGTCCTCGTATCCAGCTGTCCCGGATTTTGATATCCCTGCGGGATTCTGACTTTTCCCGCCGCTGTGATTTCGTCACCGACCTGAACTTGGGGAACCTCTTGCGGATTGACGCGGCTATAAACATACATCCCACCCGAAACGGACTGTTCCTGCTCGCCCTCCTTGACGTTTGACACATCAATTTCATAGCGTATCTTTTTTTGACCGGTCAAATCCTCGGCAATCTGTGGCTCCTCCCGCAAAATTCCCGTGACCTTGACCTCCTGATGGGCAAAATGAGAAATATCCTGCTCCGGCAATTTATCCACTGCCATAAAACGAATCATTCCCACTGCGAAAAACAACAGGAAAAATATCAGCCAGGATAAACGACTCCGGCGCCATACCATCAGAGCAGCAAGTCCCAACAGCAGGATAACCGTAACCGCCAACACTCCGCAGCCGGGAGTGCCAAATAGTTTCCCCGCGGCAATTCCTGCACACAGCACAGCAAGACAGCCTGCCAAAAAGAGTTGCGGATGCTGTCCCGTCTCCACTTACAATCACTCCCCCAAGAGTTCACAAGCAAATCTTATCCCGGATTTTCGCAAACTTGGCTTCGCCGATTCCCTTTATTTTCTTGATATCCTCGATGCGCTGAAAACTCCCCTCAGTCTCCCGATATTCGATGATCCGTTTCGCCATGGCCGGACCAATCCCCGGCAGAGAATCCAGCTCCTTTTCATCCGCGGTATTGATATTGATTAACCCGCCATTTTCCTTGGCCGTGCTCCCTGCTTTCTGCTCACTGCCTTTGAAACTGGCCGTTGGGGCAGTTTTTCGTTCCGGTACCTTCACCTGTTCCCCATCCTTTAATACCTGCGCCATGTTGATACGTTCCTGATCCGCAGTGGGAAGCAGCCCCCCACAGGTATTTACGGCATCTCCCACCCGTGCGCCTTCTTTTACCGTCACCATTCCGGGTTTATTGACGGCACCAGTCACATAGACGGTAATGTTGGCACCAGGCCCGTTTTCCTCATGACTGGCTTCATCCAGCACCACAGCATTTTCCTGGGCATAGGAACCATATACCGTTCCAACGGCAATGGCAGTAAGCAGCAGCAGCAAAATCCACAAGGACTTCTTATACATTGGCAAGATTTTTCCCTCCCTTCCCTAAATTCCTTCCAAATACCTGCTACTTCGTGGCGCACGAAAAAACTCCTGCCCACTGACAGGAGTTTTTTCGTTTATTATGATAAGTTGTTGGCGGGAATAAAAAACAGGGAAAATCAGGCAATCGCCGTGCGGAAGAAATCCTCCACCATACGATCCCAGCCCATATCATAGACATTACGCTCTCCGAGCTCATTTTGATACTGGGCCAAGGCAATGGTCATCAGCGAATCGGCCACATAGCCATCATCATCCATACCGACTTCTGCATAACTGTCATGAACCGTATTGACCACTTCTGATAATCTCGCTGCTGACATATTATCTACTATGTAATACATAGCCTCTAGATACTCCCGTGTATCTCTGCGATATCCGGATGGAGTTTCTTTGACAGCATCCATAATCTGGCTGATTTGGCTCAGTGCTATGAACTTGATTCTGGTAACGTACATTTCTTTTGTATACATACATCATTCCTCCATCCATGGATAAATAATAGCATATGTTTACATGTAATGCAAATTGTATGCATGTATACATGTAACATTGTTTACTGAATTATATGACTTTTCTTGTTCTTTCTTCCCGTGCTTGCCATAAATGCCGCGATTGGAGTAAAATTATGATGTGAATGTTGAATGTCAAAGAAACCAAGGAGGTTTACTTCGTGGAGAAGATTAGGATTGGGAAAGGTCAAGTATTGCATCGAAAAGGGGACGAGGTTAAGACCCTCGAAATCGTTCTGGCTGGTGCGCTTACTATGACCGATGGAAATGACGTAAACGTGCGCCTAGGCAGTGGTTCCATGGCGGGAACCGCCTACCTGCCGGGTGAAACATATTCCTTCGATTATGTGGCCGCAGAAGATTCCACCTTAATGGCAATGGATTACCTGACGCCTGACGATATCGTGGAAGCCGTAACCGGAACACCGGCGATAGCACCAGTCATCGCCGCCGCCAATATGGAGCTCGCCGCTGCCATCTTGGACTCCCTCACGGCAACTACCGATGCAGCCATAACGCTCTGCAAAGAACTAAAATACAATTACAATGAGTATAAATTTATGTGTGTCCAGCTCGGCGCAACGCCAGCACAATTCGATTTTGTCGAGCACTTGATTCCTCTGGAATCGTCCGGTCTTGATTCCAGTTGGGAGGCTGACCTCTGCCGTGCTTACTGCAACCAGCGAGGTGCACTGGACAAAGGGTATTACCCCCTCGATGTGTGCTTCTGCGTGGAAACGGTCATGCGCGCTTCCACCATCAGCCGCAAATTCAGTCAGGAACTTCTTTCGGTTCTGACTTTTGTCGAACAGACAAAATCTGGCGCGGCTTCCTTTATCGAAGCCTTCTATAATGTAAAATCCCGCGTTGATACCAACAATCGCGGCGATTCGAATGCCGCCCCACATATCCAGAATGCCCTGGATATGATTTTGGCCTTTTCTGGCGTCGACCAGGAAACCGCGGATACCTTCCGTAAGGATGTACGGGCCTATACCGATACCGAAGACCGCCTGGAAAAATCCGATGAGATGCGTCATCTTCGCCGAAGCCTTTCCGACGGATTCTATAAAATCTATGAAGCGGCGTTCTTCAAGAGCCTCAATACGGATCACCTTCCGGTAGAGGTTCGCATGTTTTTCCTCTTTGGGTTCGTCGACGAGACCCTTGCAGGAACAGCCAACACGGAGATTCTTTACCAGACTGCCGTTGGCTGGGAAAACGATCCGGAAGAACGCATCGTATCGCTCTACGATTGGCTGCTAAAAATCTATCGCGGACAGGCGCTTCCGTCGAAAAACGAGTTCGATAACGACTGGTTCGAATACCTACGCGAAGAACTCCGTACAGGTTCCATTTCGCAGGCGGAATCCGATGCCCTGCAAAACGATACGCAGGCAATGGTTTCCTTTGAAATTCGCAATATGGTCACGATTGCCAACAAGGCAACCTATGGCCGCCTTGCCACCTTTGTGCCAATTTTCAATGCTCAGGATGTCGTCCGCCCGCTGGAAAAATGTCTGGCCAGCCCGGCCCGTGTCCGGGAAGCGTTCACCAAAGTCACCGACATCGACTACAGCTGCTTCTACCGACCCACGCTGATGAACTTCCCGGAGTTCAAGATTCCGCACTTTATTTACGATGTTGAGGTCAAACCATATATCATTCTGATGCCCAACATTGGCAGCCGCGGCCTCATGTGGCAGGAAATCGAAGGCGTCCGTCGCACCACACCGGCCCATATGATGATTTCCATCTATCACTCCGAAGATTTGGACAATACCGTAGTTCAGATGTGTGCCCAATTCCGTTGGGAGATGTGCCGCCGCATCCAGGGAGTTCGTTACGCCGACGTATCGGAACCATCCCTTACATCTGAATACACCAACTATCTGCAGTTCTACCGCAAAAACGGCTACTTATCCGCTGACATCAAAGAACGCATCAAGATGTCCCTGCAAAAGGCTCGCAATGACTATAAAGTCATATTCATGAACGATTATGAAAAATACATTCAGAATGAAGCCTTTGGCATGCCACGTCTCAATAAGATTGCCCGGGAAATTCTGTTCAAATACTGCACCTATTCCCAGAAATTCCGCGAGGAACGCGGCACCAACCCACAATACGCTCCGCTTATGGACCGTTGGAACGTCGCTCATAATTCCAGAGTCCACACCGTTGACCTGGTACTTCGCAAAGTACAGCGCATGAATCCAGATGCCGTTCCGCAGGAAATCCTCAACGAAGTAAAATATTTGAAATTATAACCAAAGCAAAAGGGGCTGTTGCACGTAATGTGACGTGCAGCAGTCCTTTTTCATGTGCAAAAAAATAATCCCGGGGCTTGAATGCCTCGGGATTAGGTGTAGAATTTAGATATGCAAAAACCAAATTCACAAAAAGATTATACGTCTTTTGAAGGAAGCTATCAAGTATTTCTTCCATTTAATCTTGAATTTCAGATTGGCAAAGATGACCCCGTCCGCCTGCTTCGCCATTGTATTGGGGGTATGGATATTACGGCACTGGAAAAGACCTATCAGCGAATAAATCGAAATTTGGCGTCGCCAAGGCAGATGTTGGCCATCATTGTCTATGCCGGAATGAATCATATTTTCAGTTCTC
>NZ_JNKI01000044.1 GCF_000702005.1 Selenomonas sp. ND2010
TCTCAAAAGCAAGCTTTCAATCACCTCGTTCGACTTGCATGTGTTAAGCACGCCGCCAGCGTTCGTCCTGAGCCAGGATCAAACTCTCCAATAAATTATATTGAAGAACTCAATCAAGCTCTCAATTATCTTTAAAAGAAATTGCCGATTGCTATGTTGTTCATACCAATCGATGTTTATTTATGAAACCGAAGTTTCATCTTAACATCTGGCTTAAATCATGTTGCATGATTTCATTTTACATTGTTTAGTTTTCAGAGAACAATCTCTGTCGCTCATTTCAGCGACTCATTTATTGTATCGCATCGATTTGTTTTTGTCAAGAACTTTTTTAAATTCTTATTTAAAACTTTTCGAAAGAACTTTGTTTCAATCCCTTGCCAATCAAGGCTTGGCGATTGTTTTTGTTCTGCCGTATCTCTCAGCGACTTGTATTATGATACACGGGTTTTGACGATATGTCAACACCTTTTTTCAAATTTCTTTTAACAAGTAACAAAAGATCACAACCACCAGGGAAAACAAATACTCTGTTATCGATCCAACCTTAAACAGCTTGATGCCGATTTTCTGCCACGGCGTAAGGAACGGCACCTTACCACAGACCGCATCTTCTATTATATGTAGTAAAGCCCCCACACAGAGAAAGATACCGATCATTCCCATATCATAGAAAGAATCCATGCCACTCTTCATCATCCGCAGCTGCAGTCCCAGCAAAAGGACATACAGCATCGGCCAATGCGACCAGCCGCGATGGCGCGAACGCCAACTCCAATAATTGCTGCCAGGATTTCCTTCTATTTTGTCCGGCAGCACAGCGCCGGCCATGCTGTATAGCGCTGCCAAAGGATTTTCTGTTACCGCATAAACGATTACGCCAGTTATGATTTCATGATTGACCCACTTCATAGCTTTCCTCAATTAACGAACAGTTATTCTTGTTGATATTTTAGCATATATGTTCGTCGATTAACAGTTCTTTTCTATTTTTTTGCTCCCATTTGCACCTTATAGTATAATAGGGATGATTCTAATTAGGAGATAATATACTTATGGATGATTATACTTGGAACCGCCGGCTGCGCCAAAGACGCCGCCGCCAGCGTCGTCACCTTTTTTTCTTTATTCTATTGATCGCCTCCTTGGTTGGCATGACCGTCTGGTATGCATTCTTTTATACGCGAACACCAGAATACGCCTTGAAACAATTGTCAGCTGCCATCGAAGACCGGAATACGGACGCCTTTAAAAAATATGTAAATATGGATGTTTTATCCTCCCGCGCTTACGACGACCTCACGGTTGATTTGTTTGCCTATGATTCCACGCTGACGCCAAACAGCAAGGTCATGTTTGAAAAATTCTACATTATGATAAAGCCTCAGCTTTCCATGGGATTGGAAAACGCCGCCCTTACACGGATTGAATCAGGGGCTTGGAGTTTGCCCGACGGTACCGATATCTTAAAAGGGCGCCAGCTTGGTATTGACTTTGAGCGCTTCATTGAGCGCAGCCAGCTGCGCAATACCACCCTTGTCAGCATCGGCAACATTGAACACGACGGCAGCACGGCTACCGCAGAACTCAATATCATCGAAGACTACACCCAAACCCCATTTAAACTCCAGCTTGTCATGGAACAATCGGAAGATGGACATTGGCAGGTTTCCTATATCAAAAATTACCGGGAATACCTCGATTTGATCGCGCCCCTGCAAAATCGTGACATCGCCAGCTATATCGACAATACCCAGGGCATCGTCGACGAATACAATGGCATCTTTGACGAGTACCAGAGCCGATTCCGTCAGCTGACAACTACACAGAATGGCAATCTATCTGCCGCCCAGCGCAAGAAAATCGCCGCCCTGCTGGAAAACGAGGTCATTCCTGCGCTGAAAAAACGACAGCAAAAACTAGACGAAGTCGAGATTCCTGCTGGAGCCCAGTATCTTGCCCGCCAGCGCCAGCATTCTACCGAAACTACCATCAAGGCATGGCAGCACTTCATCAAGGGATGCCGCGATAACAGCCAGGCAGAATTCTCCACGGCCGAAACCCTGCACAAGCAGGAACTGGCCATCGACCTCCGCGTTCAAGATATCATCCGTCATACGGCCATCAGTAAAAACATCCCGAATCTCCCCTAAAAAATATTTTATATTACAAGTTGACAAGTGATTCTTGAAAAATCCGCGGTCTATTAGTACAATGTAGGTAAAAGAAGCATTTTTTCTAACATTGTAAGAAGGCAGGTAAGCACTATGACTACGCAACAACAGAACCTTATCGCGCCCATTTCTGGCAAGGTAATCGATCTTGCTAATGTACCTGACCCGGTTTTTTCCGAAAAGCTAACGGGAGATGGAGTGGCTGTCTTAAATGACAGTGACACGGTGTTATCTCCCTGCGACGGGGAGATTTCCCTGTTCTTCGACACGAAGCACGCCTTTGCGGTCACCCGCTCGGACGGCGTGCAGATTCTGGTCCACATCGGCCTCGACACCGTCATCATGAACGGCGAAGGAATCACCCAGTTGCACCACCGTGGCGACTACGTAAAAGCTGGGGAACCGATCCTAAAACTCGATCTGCCCTTGTTGCAGCAGCGGAAAATCAATCTGATTTCGCCAATACTTATCGTCAACTACGATACGGTACGCAATCTAACGCCTGCGGATTCCGATGAAATGGTAACCGCAGGAACCGACGTCATTCTGACTTACGAAAAATAACCATGTAAAAAGGGCTTCCACCATAGGAAGCCCTTTTTACATGGTTATTTCATTTATCGGTTTTATGGAGCCGCGTTGTCTCCCAATATTCTCCCATCGACTGCCCCGGAAGTTCGGTTACATCCTCAACCAGATAATCCCCTAGACCATAATCGGCGGGAATAAAGCTTTTGGCTGCCTCCTCACTGGCAAATTCTACCTCCGCATACCAGAATTCCGTCGGCAGGCCAGCATCCACGTGATTGACCTCTAACGAAAGTCCGCCCGATAGTTCATAGGTCCGCCGCACTTTTTCGATAAGCGGCTCACCGATAAGATCTTCAAGCTCGCGAAATTTTTCCACGGGAATGGAAAGCTCCACCTCTTTGCGCGAAAGACGCCCCTTCGATTTAAAACAGAGAATGAATTCATCCTGCAAGGGCTTTTGCGCACGATTTGACCGCGTTGTTTCCTCTTCGCGGATGCGGACGGTCGGCCGTACGGATACATATCCCTGACGCATCTTCTGCTCAAAAGCGAGTCTTCCCTCCGGCATCTCCGGCCACCCCGTTACCATCCACTTGCGCTCGATTTCGATAGGTGCCATAAAAATCCTCCTTTACTGCTGCAAATAGGCATTGATTTCCTTTTGCAATTTATTGAGGGCATTGTTAAACGGCACGATGCCCGCAATGATTTTCTGTATCTCTGTATCCGCCATGAGCATGGCCTCATCATAGCCTTTAAACTTTGGCCGCATGACGGCTTTGTCCATGACTTCACTTACCACCCGTAAGTCCATTTCCTCGCAGCCGGGTGCATTGGCGGCAAACAGCTCCTGGGATTCCTTGGATTCCACCACATCGCGGCGCGCCGGCAGTCCCTGGGTCTTGGTCAACATCATCTGCTGAATCTCCGGGCGATAGCAAATATCCTTTAGCAGCTGCCAAGCCAGTTCCTTATGTCTTGAGTTGGCACTTACCCCCACCAGCATCGTCTGCAGATTAGAGACATTATCGCCCGATGGCCCTGCTGGCAGCTTGATGCAGTCCCACTCGAAGGAACTATATTTCTTGATGCGCCAGGGATAGGGTTTATAGGTGCGGTACTCGGCAAAAGTGAACGGACGGAAGGCCACGCGCCCCATATCGAAATCCTTGGCTGTGACTTCACGGCCTCGCTGTGCATCATGAAGTTTTATCATGAACTGCAGGGCCTCTTCCACACGATGATTGGCAAAGTAGGAGGCTCGCCCATCCTCCCGGAACAACGTCACGCCATTGGTAACCGCCGCCAGTTTCCAATCATAGTCATAGACTCCGAACTGGTCCAATACACCATCACCATCTTTATCCTTGGTCACACGGCGGCAGATTTCCAAAAACTCCTGCCAAGTCCAGTCGTTCTTGGGAATTGCAATCCCTTCCCGAGCTAGCAGCGTCTTGTTCACAAACATCAAAGTCGGCACACTGGCCACGGGCAGCCCATAAACACGCTCATCATAACGGCCATAATTAAGCGCCGCCGGATAATATGCCGACCAGGAAAAATCCCTATCTTGGTTGCCGTAGTTCGTCAAATCCTGCAAGGCGCCCATCGAGGCATACATGTTGAAATCTTCGCTGGGAACAATGAACACATCGGGAGCTTCACCCGCCAGCATTTTTTCCGCAAGCCATTCCGAATAATCTTCCTTCTTTACTCCACTGGTATACCTTACCCGAACCCCTGGATGTTCCTGCTCAAAGGTTTTGATGACCTCATCAATTACGGCATAAGAATCCCCATCCGGAACGCCCCAATTGCTGCCGGCAAAGACGCCAACCTCCAGTACCTCCGGCTCCTGCTTCTGATAGATCAAAACGCTGGCAATCAGAACTACCGCCAGCATGACCAGCATGAGCTGACGCTTAATATCCCCTCGCATCAGCAATCCACCTCAGCCGCTGCCAAGCCTGTCTGTACCGCCCAAATCGCCAGCTGCGTGCGATCGCGCAGATTCAATTTGGACAGTGCATTGGACAAGCCATTGCGCACCGTTCCCTCCGACAGGCTGAGCCGTTCGGCAATTTCCTTGTTCGACAGTCCATGTCCCACCAGATGCGCAATATTGCGCTCGGTGCGCGTGAGACTTTCCCCACCGATGGGCTCAGCCTCTACCGCCAGATTATTCTGCGCCATTTGGTTAAAGAGTTTTACCACCTTGGCCACTACGCCAGGGTTAATCATGGCCCCACCGCTGACTACCGTGCGAATGGCATTGGTAAGGTCCGGCACCGATACGCCTTTCAACAGATAGCCACTGGCACCAAATTTCAACGCATTGAAAACATATTCATCGTCATCAAAGGTCGTCAGAATCACGATTTTGACCTGCGGATAGAGTTCCTTGACGAGTTTTGTTGCCTTGACGCCATCGATTTCCGGCATGCGGACATCCATCAAAATGACATCCGGCTGACGTTCCTTTAGCATTTCCATCAGCTGTCGCCCATTTTCGGCCAGACCGATGACTTTCATGTCCACATTCTGATCCAGAACAATTTTGAGACTCTCCCGGATGAGATCCTGATCATCGGCAATCATCACATTTATCATTTGTCATCCTCCTGTTTGTTTCCGGCGGGAATCGTCGCTTCTAACGTAAAGCCATTGTCACTCCAATACCGCAGCCGCCCATGAAGAAGCCCCAGCCGTTCCTTCATATGACGCAGGCCAAAGCCCGGATCGACCTCACTGCAGCCGATGCCATTATCCGCAATGATAATGTAATTGCGCCCCGGCTCTGTCCCAATGGTAACGATTGCCTCGGTGGCATGTCCATGCTGGTTGGCATTGGTTATGCCCTCCTGCACCACGCGATAGATGACCTCTTCCTCATCCTCGCGCAAATTGTCCGGCCAGCCCAGAGCAACGACCTTGATTTTCATATTAGAGGATTCAGCAAACTCAGCCACCATGCGGGCAATCGCATGACGAAGCGGCAGCTTCTCCAAATCATCCGGCCGCAGCTTTTTGACCGAGCGCCGTACATCGATAATCCCGCGCCGCGCCGTCTCGCGAATTTTCGACAGCTGTTTTTTGGCCGCCTCTGGCGCGGCATCGACCAAAATGATACAGGCATCGAGCCCGGCTGCAATACCGGTCAGCGCATGCCCAAGAGTATCGTGAATCTCGCGGGCCAGACGATTGCGCTCGCGGGTTTCTGCCATGCGCTCCGCTTCAATCGCATAGGCGCGCAGGCGTTTATTGGCATCACCGAGCTGCTTGTTCAGGCTGGCAATGCGCTCTTTTTCCTGATGCTTACTCTGCACGAGCAGTACCAAATACAAGACGAACAGGATGATATTTACTGACACGAAGCCATTTTTTACCGCCACGAGAATGGCCTGCACCGAAGATTTGTAATAGGAAACGTAGGCATCAAACGGAGCAACGTGGCCTTGGAAAACGGCCATATTGTAGTTGGCGATGAAATACAGGCCAAACATAGCCCCCACCAAAAGCCAGCTCTGGTTTTTTCCCTGATACCGATGCATAAGATCCGCTACCACCAGCAACACCACACCGTCATAGGCAAGGTTCAAACTGCGCATCAATAGCAGGCAGGCAGAAATCTCGGCGAGAAACACCAAGTAACGCATCATATCGGTCAAGGTATCCCGCCGGTAAAGATGCCCAAGTCCCACCAGGACCAGAAACGCCCCCATCGAAAGGGCAAAACACTCTCCCGCCGGCATGGGCACGATTGGCAAGGTTTCCAAAAAGGATCTTGCCGACATGCTTTTGATGACCTTTTCCTGGGTGATGCTCATAAACCCCGCCATGAGAAAGACCACGATACCATTGTAGAGGCTAAGCAAGCGATAAAGGCTGGCAATCCGCGCCCGTTCCTTGGCAACTTCCAGATCTATTTTCATCAATTCCAGCCCTCCTTGCCACCAGTAAGCAGAATGTCACGGGTTAAGAGCTGCGTCGGCAGCTGAATGACGCGTGGAACACTTTCGCCGGCCAGGAGCCGATACGCCTGCTCCGCCGCTTGTTTGCCGATTTGCCGCGGCGACTGTTCCGCCGTCGCAGTCATGTGCCCCTGCAAAATCATTTCCTTTGTCTCGGGGACGCCATCGACCCCGTAGACCTTTACTGTACCGATGCGATTGGCATTCTGCAGCGCTGCCAGCGCACCCATGGCAGCAGGATCGTTTAACGCCATGACAATGGATACCTGCGGATGACGAGCTAGTATCCGTTCCATCGCCGGCATCGCATTCTCCAGCTGACCGAGACATTCCTCCTCATCGACGATGGTAAAGGCGGGATAATTCGCTATGGTATCGCGGAATCCCTGAATGCGGTCAACCGAAGAATGGGCCTCGGTGTGTTTCAGCAGCGCTATCTGTCCACCGGAATTATTCGCGATGACATGCTGTGCACATTGAACCCCTGCCATATAGTTGTCCGACATAACCGTACATGCCACGTATTTCTCATCCTGCACACTGGTATCGATGGCAATGACCGGTACATGGGCAGCATACGCTTCTTCCAGCGCCGGCTCAATCCGCTGCCAATCGACGGGATTGATGAAAATGACCTCGACTCCTTCGGCAATCAGCTCTTTGATTTCTTCCCGCTGACGATCCACCGACAGCGCTGGATCACGGGAAATCAAAATATCGCCATGGTTCTCGACGACCGTGCGAATTTCCTCATCGACGACTTCATAAAAGGGATTGTTCAAAGTCATATAAACTGCCCCCATTTTCCGCCGCTGCTCGTTCTGCCGCACGGACAAGTCCCCCTGAGACATGTGCAGCAGGCTGAGCAGCAACAGCCCTACACTCATCGCTCCCACCAGCGCCCAGAAATACTTTTCCCGCAGGTCCATCATACTCCGCCTTTCTCGTTCATTTGCTTCCAATTATATCACAAATAACGCACACAAAAAGAGCTTCGTCCAAAAACGAAGCTCTTTCTGTTGGGATTGTATTACATAATGGAATACGTGATGATTTATGCAAAGAGGCCAATGGCATAGCCCACAATGCCGAGAGCGAAGAGGCCGAGAATGATGACGAGCGGATTGACGCCTTTTTTGAGGAGCCACATGCAGGCAAACGTCATCAACATCGGTACGATGCCAGGCATCAGCGAATCGAGCAAGCTCTGAACCGTCGTGACCACCTGTTCTCCCTGACTGTTCGTATAGGAAGACAATACCATCGGCATATTGACGGTCGTCCATTTGGCTACGAGAGCACCCATGACGAGCAGACCGAGTACGGAGGAACCTTCCGTGAGGTAACGCATGCGATTGCCGCCCACCTCATTGACGAGTTCCGTACCTTTATCATAGCCATACATTACACCATACCAGTTGGTAAGGAGACGAATGACGTTAAAGGCTACGAAGAAAATCAGCGGGCCAACGATGCTGCCCGTCAGTGCGATACCAGCACCGAGAGCGGCCAGGACCGGGCGAAGCGTACCCCAGAAAATCGGGTCGCCGACACCGGCCAGTGGGCCGATAAGACCAACCTTGACGCCGGAGAGGGTGTCCTCACCGATTTCCGCGCCATTGGCTTTCTTCTCCTCCATCGCCGCGATGATACCCATAATCGGCGTTGCCAGGAACGGCTGCGTGTTGAAGAATTCGAGATGACGTTTGAGCGAGCGTTTATACTCCTCCGGATCATCTTTGTAAAGTTTCTTGAGTGCCGGAATAAGCGACACACAGAAGCCAATTGCCTGCATACGCTCGAAGTTGAAGGAGCCGAGCAGGAAGTTCGAACGGATAAAAATCGATACGAGATCGCTTTTGCTAAGTTTCTTTTCCATGACAGTTCCTCCCCCTTACATCAGTTCCGAATCATCGATGTCGTCAAGACCATCACCACTGCCCGTGCTGCCAGCAGCTGCTGCGTTGAGCTCACGCTGGAGGCCACGGATGTGGAAGTAAGCACAGATGAGGCCGATAGCACCAAAACCGATGAGGTTGACGTTCGTGAATACGGCAATGAGGAAACCGAGGAAGAAATACGGCATGAGCGATTTGGCATTCATCATGTTGATGACCATCGCATAACCTACTACGACGATGAAGCCGCCAGAAACCTGCAGGCCGCGCGTGATGACTTCCGGAATGGATGCGAGCATAGCGTTGACCGTGTCCGTACCAGCAACGGCAGCGACGATGGCAGCCGGAACGGCTACGCGGATACCCTGAAGCAGCAGACCGCCGATGTGGCACATCTCGATGCCGAAAGCATTGCCTTCGAGGGCAAATTTATCCGCCAAATGCTGGAAAAATACGGTAATCGTACGAACGAAAATCGTGAGGACCTGACCAGCAGCAGCCAGTGGTACAGCCAGGGCGATACCAGCACCGATGCTCTGATGTCCAACGATGACGAGGATTGCGGAAACGACCGATGCCAAAGCTGCATCCGGTGCCATTGCCGCACCGACGTTCATCCAGCCCAGAGCCAGCATCTCCAGCGTACCGCCAAGAATAATACCGGTAGTAATATCACCAAGAACGAGACCAACCAACGTGCAGGCAACGAGCGGACGGTGGAACTGGCACTCATCCAATACGCTTCCCATGCCGGCTACCGCTGCGACAACAATCAGTAAAATAAACTGTATGGTAGTCATAACGTATAAACACCCCTATCTTTTCTTTTGCTTCCCCCAACCGGTCCAATTCCCAATCGACCAGTTCTTTTACTTGATGAATGATTGCTTTGGGTTAAACCATGCCTTTGGCCTTGAGCGCTTCCATCAGGTTGCCCTTCGGCTCATTGGCCAGTTTGCGGATCTCCACTTCGATGCCCATATCCTGCAGTTCGAGCAGTGCTTTGACATCATCCGGATTGACCGCAACCGCACTAGAGATCAGCGTGTCGCCATCCTTGTACGTCATGCCGCCAAGATTGACGGATTTGAACGGAATACCGCCCTTCACGGCGCGGACTACATCCGCCGGTTTCGTGAACAGGAACAGCGTCTTGAATGCGTCGTATTTCGGATTTTTGTAAGCTTCACAAGCTTTTTCAACCGGTACGACGTAAGCTTTGATACCCGGAGGAGCTACCTGCAGCAGGAGCTTCTTGCGCATCTCATCTTTGGCAACTTCGTCGCTGCAGCACATGATGCGGTTGCAGCCCGTTACCTTCGTCCAGACCGTAGCAACCTGACCATGAATCAGTCGGTCGTCGATTCGGCAAAATGCGATTTCCATATGTCATTCCCCTTTCGGAAAACCTGCTGTTGTTATCAAAATTCCCTATCGTAGCAACAGCGTTAAACTTATAATTTTTCTGACAGTAATTATAATAATAGAAAACACGGTCAAAGTCAGCTGAACTCTGTCACTACTTTCAATTGTTCCATATGACATTTGTCATAAAATCCCGTTTTCCTCAACAAATTACAGTTTATCGGTTAGCGGAGCCTTATTCGAAGCAGCTCTTCGCCACCGCTAGGGGCAGTGCCAACACTACGCGGGAGATGTTTTTCTAAACGAAATTTTTATCTTTAATTAAGCATCGAAAAAGTTGCAAAACGCGCTTCGCTTGAACG
>NZ_JNKI01000045.1 GCF_000702005.1 Selenomonas sp. ND2010
CTCGAGATGAAGTATCTCATAGAGTTAATCTAGTAAGACTCCTTGAAGAAGACAAGGTAGATAGGTTGGGAGTGGAAGTGCCGTAAGGCATGCAGCGGACCAATACTAATAAGTCGAGGGCTTAACTTTAATCTAAAATGTTCGAATTTCTTCTGTATAGTTTTGAGTGGACATAGTTCATTCAAAAGAATATCTGGTGACGCTAGCTATGTGGTTCCACCTGTTCCCATACCGAACACAGTAGTTAAGCACATATACGCCGAAAGTACTTGTCTGGAGACGGACTGGGAGGATAGGGAGTTGCCAGTTAAGACGAGACGTCCTGTGTGGGCGTCTTTTTATTTTTGTTTTTTTTCATAGATTGATGCAGGGTTTTTGGTGTCTATGTGGAATATGAATAGAGCAGAGACTATTACAGAATGTAATTTGGCTTTTGTGGCCAGTGTGTTAAGATGGGGAGGAATATAAATGGCAGAGGATACTAAGAACAGAGAAGACATAAATGCAAAATTGACGTCTTCTATCGAAGAAATCGCTTCGTCGACGCAAACGGTTTATGAAGCTGTTGAGCAGGTGGCTAAGAGTGCAAGCGCGCTTGCTAAAGCAGGTCAGGAGTCGGTCGAGCAGGCAAAATTCCTGCAGGAAAAAAATGCTGATACGATTAAAGTAATTGATTTTATCACGAATATTGCTGGTCAGACGAATTTGTTGGGCCTTAACGCGGCAATTGAGGCAGCCCGTGCTGGTGAGCAGGGACGTGGCTTTGCTGTCGTTGCTGAGGAAGTCAGAAAGCTGGCTGAGCAGTCCCGTGAGGCTACGGAAAAGATTCAGTCCACGTTGAACGAGATGAATAAAGCTGTTGAGGGGATTTCGAAATCCATTGAGACGACCGGTTCCATTAGTGAGGAGCAGGCTGCATCTACGGAAGAGATTACGGCTAATCTTTCTCGCGTAACGAAGGCTGCAGAAGATCTGAAAAAGTATGTCGAAAGCCTCAACTGATTGATAGAGTTCTAGACGCTTCCCAGGAAGCGTCTTTTTTTTTAAAAAGTGTTGACAAGCAGGGGCTTTATCCGTATAATTATGTCTTGTGAGTGACGTATCAGTTGATTCAGTTTAAACGAAGCAATGAATATTCTGCTCACCTGGTTCACTAGCTCAGTTGGTAGAGCACCTGACTTTTAATCAGGGTGTCCCGGGTTCGAATCCCGGGTGAGCCACCATTTATTTTTCTTTAATTTTATATAGATGGCCCGGTAGTTTAGTTGGTTAGAATGCCGCCCTGTCACGGCGGAGGTCAGGGGTTCAAGTCCCCTTCGGGTCGCCACTATTGCCTTTGTAGCTCAGTTGGTAGAGCAGGGGACTGAAAATCCCCGTGTCAGTGGTTCGATTCCGCTCGAAGGCACCACTTCAAATATACAGCCTTTGGTACTGATGTACCAAGGCTTTTTTTGTATCTGTGTATTATATTATAAGGAGCGGTAGTATGGAGGGATTATTGGCATCATTTTTCGTGGTGCTCATAGCGGAAATGGGCGATAAAACGCAATTCCTAGTCATGGCATTTGCGGCCAAATATGACTGGAAGCGAGTCTTTTGCGGAATGCTGCTGGGGATTTTGGTCGTCCATTCGGTGGCGGTGGCTGTCGGAGCATTGGCCGGTGAGTGGATTCCAGCTGATTTGATGGCAATTATTGCCTCGGTGATTTTTATTATCTTTGGCATTTGGACGCTGCGTGGTGATGAGGAAGAAGAGGAGGCGCATGATTCGAGCTTTGGACCTGTTTTGACCGTGGCGAGTACGTTTGCAATTGGAGAAATGGGGGATAAGACGCAGTTTGCAGCTATGACTATGGCGGCTCAGTATGATGGTGCCTGGTTAGGGGTGCTGATCGGTGCTGTCCTTGGCATGATTGTGGCTGACAGCTTGGGGATTATCGCAGGCTCTTGGCTTCACTGCCGCTTGCCGGCAAAGAAGATGCGCTGGTTTTCGGCGGGTATTTTTCTTCTGTTTGGTGTTGCTGGCCTTTGGACATCCTTTTGGGGATAAGACGACAGTCCTTGATTTTTTTTAGTGCTAGGGTATAATAACCTTATCATGGAAATGGATGATTTTAGGAAAGGATGATTCTGTTAATATGGAACAGTTTTCGACGATGTTCTTGGACTTTATTGCTGCCTGGGGATATGTGGCAGTAGCTGTGCTGATGGCTGCTGAGAATGCCTGCATTCCCATTCCGAGTGAGTTGATTCTGGGGTTTGCTGGTTATCTTATCTTTTCGGATCAGATGACGTTTATGGGGGCGCTTACTGCTGGTATGATCGGTGGTATGGCCGGTTCGATTTTTGCGTATGTGGTAGGCCATAAAGGCGGCCGGAGTTTTGTCGACAAGTATGGTCATTATTTCTTCATTAAGAAGAGCCATGTGGATATTGCGCAGAATTGGTTCGATAAATACGGCCTCAAGGCCGTATTCTTCAGCCGCATGCTGCCAGTTGTCCGCACGTTTATTTCCCTGCCGGCTGGCTTTGCACATGTAGATATGAAAAAATTCCTGACGCTGACGTTTGCTGGTTCCCTTCCTTGGACAGCACTGATTCTGCTCGCGGGAATGATGTTGGGCAAGAGCTGGCAGATTATGCTGAAAATCGGCCATGAGGCTAGCCTGGCTTTTGTAGCGATTTGCGCAGTAGTAATTGTCGTAATGTATATCCGCTATCGTAGGAAAAAAAACGTCCGTGAAGATTTGGACAATGTGTAAGTGGAATCGATAAATTATCCTTGCTTTACGCGTAACATCGTGGTATAATTTTCTAGTCGTGAGACAAATAATGTTTTGAGTTGAAATAATATTTCAACCTCTGCTCCTGTGCGAGCAGGAGCCAAAGACCAAAGAGGGAGGTGATTTCGTGAGAAAGTACGAAGTCATATTTATCGTTAAGCCGATGGAAGAGGAAGCTACGAACGCTGTCATCGACAAGTTCACCAAGATCATTACGGAGAATGGTGGTACGATCGATAAAGAAGATCGTTGGGGTAAGAAACGTCTTGCCTATGAGATCAAAGACTGCACGGAGGGCTTCTATGAGCTGCTCTACGTTACGGCTGAGCCGGCATGCGTTGCTGAGTGTGAGCGCGTAATGAAGATCACGGACGATGTCCTGAAGCACATGATCGTAAAATCTGAAGAAAACTAATATTCCATATGCCAGGGAGGTTTTGCCATGAATAAGGTTATTTTGGCCGGTCGGCTTACGCGTGACCCCGAGGTCCGTTATACGCAGAGCGGTAAAGCCGTTGCCTCGTTCACCGTTGCGGTGGATCGTCGTTTCGGCCGCAAAAATGCGGAGAATAACCAGCCGACGGCGGATTTTATTCCAGTAGTCGTCTGGGAGAAGCTCGCTGAGATTTGCGGGAATAACTTAATCAAGGGAAGCCAGGTGCTGGTTGAAGGTCGCTTGCAGGTCCGCACGTATGACGCGCAGGACGGTTCGAAGCGCTATGTGACCGAGGTTGTCGCCAATGAAGTTGAGTTCATGGGTTCGCGCCCACAGCGTGAAGGCGGCTTCCAGCAGGGTGGATTTGCCCAGGGGGCTTCGGCTCCAGCAGCACCGGTGGATAATTCTTTCGGCCCAGCCATCCCTGACGAGGACATCCCATTTTGATAGGAGGGAATTACTTTGATGAGACGTGACAGAGGCAGAAGACCTCGTAGAAAAGTCTGCTCTTTCTGCGTAGACAAGGTCGAGCATATCGACTATAAAGACGTTGCAAAACTTCGCCGCTTCATTACGGAGCGTGGCAAGATTTTACCGCGTCGTATCTCCGGCAACTGCGCTAAACATCAGCGTCAGGTTACCGTTGCAATCAAACGTGCACGCAACATTGCGCTGCTGCCGTTCACTGCAGAGTAAGAGAGTTTCAAGGTGTTGTACTAAGGTACAGCACCTTTTTTCTATTAAAGGTGTAGGAGAAGAAAAGAATTATGCAGAGTCAAATTGAGACGGCTATGCGGATTTTTACGGACCCGCGTCATTTCAAGCTGCGACTTTTCCTCGAGGGCAATGTCATTGGTATCTTTACTGGATTGGTCATTGCACTGTTCCGTTATCTTTTGGAGTTATCGGAGCGGTATACGCCGCTTCTTTATGATTGGCTGCGGGACAATCCGAGTTGGATTCTTGGTTGGGGCGCTGTTTTAGTGGCTGTTGGCTGGGTCCTCTATCGGATTGTCAAATGGGATGGCATGACATCCGGGTCAGGGATTCCTCAGATCAAGGGAATCCTCGTAGGGAAAATGGACATGAATTGGGTGCGGGTACTGGTGCTGAAATTTACTGGTGCTGTACTCGGAATCGGTGCTGGCCTTTCGCTGGGGCGTGAGGGGCCCAGCGTTCAGTTGGGCGCTTGTGTCGGGCAGGGGATTGGCCGCATGACCCATCGGTCCTTTGCGGAAAATCATTACATGCTGACGGCGGGAGCTGGTGCTGGTTTAGCGGCAGCCTTCAATGCACCGTTGGCTGGCGTGATGTTTTGTCTGGAAGAACTTACGAAGAATTTTTCGCCTTTTGTGCTCATGGGAGCTATTGCGGCGGCGGTAACTTCCACAACAGTTACCCAGTACTTTTTTGGCATGGAGCCTGTTTTTCATATGGGCGATATTCCCGTGGTTTCTACAGGCAGCATGTACATGCTGCTTATCCTGTTGGGGGCGTTTGTCGGCGTACTTGGTCTGGCGTTTAACCGCATGTTGACGCAGGCGTTGGATGGCTTTGCCATGGTGCCTATGCCGGCATGGTCGAAGCCTATGGTGCCCTTGCTCATAGCTGGAGTTTTGGGCTTTTGGCTGCCAGAGGTTTTAGGCGGTGGCAGCCGCTTGGTGGATTCCCTGGTGGTTACGGATTATTCCCTTTATTGGCTGCTGATTTTACTCGTGGGAAAATTTTTCTTTACGATGCTTTGCTTTGGCTCAGGAGTTCCTGGCGGAATTTTTTTGCCGATGCTGGTGTTGGGAAGCGTTGGTGGTGCAATCTTTGCCAAGCTGGCTGTTTTCCTCGGAATCATGGAGCCTGTGTGGACGGTCAATTGTATTATTTTCGGCATGGCCGCCTACTTTGCTTCGGTGGTTAAATCGCCGGTGACAGGGGCCGTGTTGATCATGGAGATGACGGGATCTTTTGATCATATGCTGGCGCTGATTCTCGTTTCCATGACGGCCTATCTGGTGGCTGATCTAACCAATGGGGAGCCGGTTTATGATATGCTGCTGAATCGCAGTCTGGCATTGCAGGCAAAGCTTGCCAGTGCGGTCAAACATCGCCGCATCATGAGTGAGGTCATCATCGGAATGGGGAGCCAGCTCGACGGCACATGCATACGCGAAGTCAATTGGCCTTCGGGGTGCCTTATCGTAAACGTCAGCCGTGCTGGTGAGGATTTGGCGCCAAATGGGGGGCTTCGCTTGAAGGAAGGCGATTATCTGTATATTTTAAGCGACGATGTTCATAAGAGCAGTTTAGAGCTGCTGGCCGCGGAAAAATCTACTTGATAATTTTAAATAGATTTAGTACAATAGTCGTACAACAATAACAAACAATAAACACAGTTTCTAGAAAGATTATAGGAGTGATTGTCCGATGTTTTTGGAAGAACGCCAAGAGATTATTCTCAATATGCTTGCACGTGACGGCAAGGTTCGTGTCCGCGAACTCAGCGAGAAGTTCAAGGTAACGGAAGACTGTATCCGTAAGGATTTGGGTGCCCTCGAGAAAAAGGGAAAACTCAAACGCACGTATGGTGGTGCTGTCCGCATTCGTGAAAACAGCCATATGGTTGAAGTCAGCAAACATCGCAACACGGATGTAGAAGCAAAACAGCGCATTGCTCAGGCCGCGGTAAAACTCATCCATGAGAAGGATATGGTATTCCTCGACATCTCGACCAGCAACTTGGCAATTGCGGAACTGCTGGTAAAAATGGACCAGGATATCACGGTCGTTACGAACATGATTGATATTCTGGTAGTTCTCGCGCGCAACCCGAAAATCCGCGTGGTGTTTGCCGGCGGTAAGATCAACAAGAGCCGCGATGGTTTCTGGGGTGGCATGACCCTTGACTTCATCTCGCACCTCAAACCGGATATCGCTTTCGTTGGTGCCGTAGGTGTTGATGTCAAGGAGAACAGCGTCTCCACGTATGATATCGACGATGGTATCAACAAGGCATCCATTATTCGCCACAGCAAGAAGGCTTATGTTGTGGCTGAAGCACGCAAGCTTAGCACGGATGGCAACTACAACTACACGTCTCTGGACACGCTTTCCGGCCTGATTACGGATACGCTGCCGGCTCGTGATATTCAGGATGCAGCCGATTCCTACGGGGTTGAGATTATCCTGCCATGAAATTCTCATTCCCCGCACGATTGAGCTGGGAAAATTTTCATAAGGTAATGTTGAAAGGACTGAAGGTATATGTTTTTTACCTGGCAGTCCTTTCCCTTTTCCGGCTCTTTTTTATTGGTATCCTGCAAAGTTATATGGAACCTGCCAGCGGCACCGAAGATATACTGCTGGCACTATGGCGCGGCAGCCGACTGTCGATGCAGACCGCTGGTTGTCTGGCATTGATAAGTTTTGTACCGGCGCTCTTGCTGCATTATCTGATGCCAAAGCTTGAGTGGATCAGTTGGCGCGCACTGAATGGGTTGCTGCTAATGGTGCTCAGTATTCTCTATGTCGCCAGTTTCCCTTTTTATCGTCAGTTCCGTATGAATTTCAATCAGATGATTTTTAACGGGGCAAATGACGATATTTATGCGTTGTTCATTACCATGATTCAGCAGTATTGGCTGCCGGTTCGTTTGGCAGGTGCCCTGCTGCTGGCCTATGTCCTATGGCGATTGCTCATGGCTTGGCTCAAATGGACGCCGGTAGAAAATTTCCTGCGGGCGGTGCGTTGGCCGTTGGCTGTGCGTCTGCTGGGACGGTTGGCTTTCTTAGCAGGAGTGTATGTATCGGTCCTGCTGGGGATCTTTGGTGGCAGTCTTGGCTGGCAGACCGCTGTCGATTGGGAAAATGCCGGTGTGACGAAGGATGAATTCCTCAACGAGGCTATTTTGGACAATCCCCAGGCGATTTATCGCGCCTGGAACCTCAATCACCGCATGCTGGCCTGCAATGGGCTGGACTTTACGGTGGAAGATATTCGCAATTTGGCAGCGTCGCTTTCGGGGCGGCAGCCGGATAGCGATGATTTGGATGTTTACTTGCAGAAAACAGCTGGTGGGGCGCAGATGGAGCAGCCTTCCCATGTCTTTGTGATTCTGTCGGAGAGCTTTGCCAACTGGCCGCTGCTCGACAAATACAAAAACATCCCGATTTCCCAGGGGATGCGTGCTCTGCTGGCAGAGGAGGATACGGACTATTGCCCCACCTTCCTGCCCAATGGTGCCAGTACCGTGTCGGCGGTTACCGGAGTGGTTACGGGCTTTGCCGATGCGAACCTGTACCTGACGACGATGCCGGAATCCTTTAAGGAGCCCTATGTGACCGCCAGCGCGCCGCAGATGGAGAAGCTTGGCTATGCAACAAATTTCTGGTACGCAGGGCCTGCTACATGGGAACGCATCGGTGCATTTACCAAGGCACAGGGCTTTGATCATTTCTACAGCCGTGGTGATTTTGGCGATGTTCCGGGAAGTGTCTGGGGCTGTGAGGACGAATACCTCTATGAACATGTGTTAAGTGGCCTGAGTGATGAGTCGAGCTTCAATGTGATTCTCAATGCGTCAAATCATTCGCCTTATGATGTCGATGTTGAGGCGAAGGGTTTTGATAAAGAGGCAGTGCGGGCGACGCTTCCCCCGGAGGCGCAAAATGATGAGGAGCTGTTACGGGAGCTGGGCCATTACTGGTATGCCGACCGCGAATTGGCCAAATTTGTCAAAGCCGTTAAGGAAAAATATCCAGACAGCCTTATCGTTATCGTAGGAGATCATGGCGATCGGTATAACATTGATAAGACGCCATCGACGTATGAGCGCTATGGCATTCCGTTCATTCTTACGGGTAAGGGTGTCCATAAGGGGACTTTGCTGGCGGATTCTGCAGGAAGTCAGATTGATATCATGCCGACGATCTTCGAGCTCATAGCCCCTAAGGGCTTTTCCTATATGTCGGTAGGGGCCAGTCTTACGACGGTGAACCGCCGTGGGGTCAATTACGGCTTTTGGATTACCCGGCATGCCGTCGGCAAGGCCGACACGGTTCCGCTGGTACCTGAGCCGTTAAATGGCGGCGAGACGCCTGTTATCGACGATCAGGCTATGCAAGATTACATTAATGCCGTGCGCAGCATTTCCTGGTGGCGTCCGAAATACGGGCCAATTCTTGATGCATCAAAGTTGGAAGGACGGGAGTGAGCCGATGATTTCTTTGCACAGGTGTAATTTGTGTCCGCGACAGTGTGGGGTAGATCGTTCGGTGACGGTTGGTTTTTGTGGTGCCGGAGTTAAGGCGCGCGTTGCCTTAGTATCCCTGCATCCATGGGAGGAACCCTGCTTGGTGGGAGCCAAGGGCGCGGGTACTGTGTTTTTCTCCTATTGCAATCTTCGGTGCTGTTTTTGCCAGAACCATGCAATCAGTCATGGCGGAAAAGGCGAGGAAGTGTCGGATGAGCGTTTGGCGGAAATCTTTTTGGAACAGCAGGCACGTGGTGCGGCTACTCTTGATCTCGTTACACCTACGCATTATGTGCCGCAGATTATTCATGCGTTGGAGTTGGCACGGGAACAAGGCTTTTCCCTTCCCGTGGTCTATAATTCCGGAGCTTATGATTCGGTGGAGACGATTGAGGCGTTGCGCGGTTATGTGGATATTTTCCTGCCGGATTTGAAATATGTAGAAACGGAATCGGCGGCGGAATATTCGTTGGCACCGGATTATTTTACCAAGGCTGCTGCAGCGATACATAAGATGGTGGATATAGTGGGTCCCATTAAGTTCGATGAAAGTGGGCGTATGATTCGTGGGGTGTTAGTTCGTCATTTGGTTTTGCCGGGACATCGCCATGAGAGCATGAAAGCGTTGGATTGGTTATGGCAGGAATTTTGCAACGACATCCAGATCAGTTTGATGAATCAGTATACGCCCATGTATCGGGCCGCTGAACATAAGGGCATGAACCGGAAGCTTACGACCTTTGAGTATGAGTCGGTGGTGGACCATGCGGTGGAGCTGGGCATTACCAATTGTTATGTTCAGCAGGGACAGACTGCGTCAGAAAAATTCGTGCCTAAGTTTAACGGTGCGGGTGTGAAACGAATATAGATACAGAAAAGCCATGCTGAAATAATTAGCATGGCTTTTTCTAAATTACAGTTTATCGGTTAGTGGAACCTTATTCGAAGCAGCTCTTCGCCACCGCTAGGGGCAGTGCCAACACTACGCGGGAGATGTTTTTCTAAACGAAATTTTTATCTTTAATTAAGCATCGAAAAAGTTGCAAAACGCGCTTCGCTTGAACGGTAGCAATTTTTCGACGAACGGTGAGGATAAAAATTTCGTTCTTCACGAAAAACATCAAACGCTTCGTTTATGGCACTGTCCCTAGCGGTGGCTGAGTTTGTGGCAAGTTTCGCAGGGCTACCCCCTCCGAGGGCGCAGCAATTCGTACCGGCTCT
>NZ_JNKI01000046.1 GCF_000702005.1 Selenomonas sp. ND2010
CCCCGCCGCCTCGGTTAGAGCCGGTACGAATTGCTGCGCCCTCGGAGGGGGTAGCCCTGCGAAACTTGCCACATCCTCAGCCGACGCTAGGGGCAGTGCCATAAACGAAGCGTTTGATGTTTTTCGTGAAGAACGAAATTTTTATCCTCACCATTCGTCGAAAAATTGCTACCGTTCAAGCGAAGCGCGTTTTGCAACTTTTTCGATGCTTAATTAAAGATAAAAATTTCGTTTAGAAAAACATCTCCCGCGTAGTGTTGGCACTGCCCCTAGCGGTGGCGAAGAGCTGATTCGAATAAGGTTCCACGAACCGATAAACTGTAATTTATATATCGAAGTGTTTCGCAATCGTAGCCGCAATCCCATCTTCGTTATTGGACAGCGTAACTTCATCGGCCATTTCCTTGAGCTCTTCACAGGCGTTGCCCATAGCGACGCCGTAGCCGGCGAATTCGATCATGCTCATATCGTTCTGCGCATCTCCGAAGGCCATGACCTCACTGCGGTCAATGCCCAGCTTATCGCAGGCATGCTCGAGCGCACTGAGCTTCGAAACGCCTTTGATGGTTCCTTCGTAGAACCACGGTGCCGACTGAACGAACGACATCTTATCCTCAAAGCCACGGCGAATATCGGCCAGATGCGGCACTAGAATCTCATTGGGGGCCGCCGTCAGGATCTTTACCGGGTTGAATCCGCCCTGCGCTACGGCCTCCGCGATATTCTCGACAATCTTGATCTTGAGATTGTTGTTGCGGCTCTCATCCATGACTTTGTGGCGCTTGGCATCAGTCGTATAGATAGACACCCCATCGTCGACGATTGGCGACAGCTCCGGCCATTCTTCGAGATGGCGCAGGAACCGTACGGCTGTGTTATTATCGATGCTGCTGTCAAAGAGGATTTCCTTCGTCGTCGCATCCTCGATGCGGCCACCGTTATAGGAAATGCGCAGGCCATGATACTTCGAAAGCTCCAACGCCTCAGCCTCACGCTTCAGTCCCGGCGCCTGACGGCCCGAAACCAACGCTACGACCACGCCCTGCTTCTGCAGCGACATGATGGCCTCCCGCGTCTTCGGTGTGATTACTTTGTCATCATTATTGAGCGTACCATCGAGATCAAATGCCAGCATCTTATAGTCCATATTTTCTATCCTTTCTTGACTGAAAACATAAATATCTATATAATGAGTATATAAGAAGTGCTACCGCTAGACGGTCAGCCCCGAAATTAGTAATTAGCTTAAAGAAGCCGCCCTAGTTTGTGAGACTGCAGGGCGGTATTCTTATGCCTTTATGGCAACGATTATGAGAAGCGTTAACAGCATCAACGCGAAAAAATCATATTTCGTCATCCGCATCGCCCCTCTCTGGGGCTAAGACTTACCGCCTGCCTATGGTAGCACGCCAATAGTATAGCATAAAGCCCGTCCACTGACAATCCAGCGGACGGGCTTCTCTATGCGCTAAAATCAGAAGATATCCTTAGCGATGACGATAGTCTCATCGCGGTTCGGACCAACGGAAACGATACCGAGGCCGATCCCCGTTACCTCAGCCATGCGCTCGAGGTACTTGCGAGCATTCTCCGGCAGGTCTTCGTACTTGCGGACCTTGCTGATATCGGTCTTCCAGCCTGGGAACGTCTCGTAAACCGGCTCGACTTCTGCCAGAACTTTGAGGCTGGCCGGAATCTCGTTCAAGATTTCGCCCTTGTACTTATAGGCAACGCACATCTTGATCTCGTCGAAGCTGTCGAGGATATCGAGACGCGTCACGGCCATGTAATCGATGCCCGAAAGCAGTCCAGCATAACGGACGACACAGGCATCAAGCCAGCCCGTGCGGCGCGGACGGCCCGTGACAACACCATACTCATGGCCCTCCTCACGAATCCGGTCACCGATTTCGTTGAGCTGCTCCGTCGGGAACGGACCTTCACCAACGCGCGTGCAGTATGCCTTGACGATACCTACGACTTTGTCGATAGCGCGCGGTGCTACGCCACAGCCAACGCCGACGCCACCAGAAATCGGATGGGATGCCGTAACATACGGATACGTACCATAGTCGATATCGAGCATCGTAGCCTGCGCACCTTCGAACAGGATCTTGCGGCCTTCTTTAACTTCCTCGTTGAGAAGAGCAATCGTGTCACAGACATACGGACGCAGGCGGTCAGCATAGCCGTTGTACTCAGCCAGAATCTCCTCGTAGTCGAGCGGCTCGTGGTCATAGAGCAGTTTGAGTTCGCGGTTCTTGATTTCAAGGTTTGCCTTGAGTTTCTTGGCGAACTCCTCACGATCGATAAGGTCGCAGACGCGGATACCGATGCGGTTATCGCGGTCGATGTAGCAGGGGCCGATACCATTCTTCGTCGTACCGATTTTGTTCTCGCCACGTTTCTCATCGCCAAGACCATCCATCAGACAATGATACGGCAGAACGACATGCGCACGGTTCGAGATGCGGATACCCGAAAGGTCGATACCACGCTTAGCCAGGCCATCCATCTCCTCGAGCATAACCTTCGGACTGAAAGCAACACCATTGCCGACCACGCAATGCGTGCCCTTAAACAGGATGCCCGACGGCATCAGGCGCAGCTTATAAGCCTCGCCATCAACGACAACCGTATGGCCGGCATTGCTGCCGCCCTGGAAACGGACGACCGTTTCAGCCTGCTGAGCAAGATAGTCTACGATCTTGCCCTTGCCTTCATCGCCCCACTGAGTACCGGTAACTACTACTGTTGACATAAGATTTCTCTCCTTAATCACTACTGTCCGCCAGCTGGCAGACCAACTGCGGCAGCAAATCCTCCCGCAGGGCATAAAAAAGCCCTTACGGGTATAATAACGCCGTAAGGGCTCAATATTTGAGCCCACGGCTCATCATAACATATTTTGCTTAAAGTCCGAAGCGCTCGAAAATCATATCGACACGGCGGATGAAGAACTTGTAATCGAAGCAATCGTCGATTTCTTCCTTCGTCAGGTACTTCGTGATATCCGGATCGTTTTCGACGCTTTCCTTGAAGTCCTTGCCTTCCATCCAGCGTTTCATGGCGTTGCGCTGTACCCATTTGTAAGCTTCCTCACGCAGTACGCCCTTGCTGACAACTGCCAGCAACAGACGGGAGCTGTACATAAGACCGCCTGTGCGGTTCATGTCGTGCATCATCTTCTCCGGATACACGAGCAGCTTATCGATGATGTTGGTAAGCTTTCTCGTGCAATAGTCGAGGTTAATCGTCGTATCCGGCAGGATAACGCGCTCAACCGAGGAATGGGAAATGTCGCGCTCATGCCAGAGCGTGATGTCTTCCATAGCGGCTACGGCATTGCCACGGTTCAAGCGGGCCATACCCGAGATGCGCTCGCAGTTGATTGGATTGCGCTTATGCGGCATAGCCGAAGACCCCTTCTGACCTGGGGAGAAATACTCCTCAGCCTCACGGATATCCGTACGCTGCAGGTTGCGGACTTCCGTCGCGATTTTCTCGAGCGTACTCGATACGATAGCCATCGTCGTCACGAACTCAGCATGGCGGTCACGCTGAATGACCTGCGTAGCCAGACGGACCGGCGTAAGTTCCAGCGTCTTTCCGACCATTTCCTCAATGCGCGGATCGATATTGGAGTAAGTGCCCACAGCGCCCGAAAGCTTGCAGACCGAAACGATTTTCTTGGCATGCTCAACGCGCTCGATATCGCGCTCAATCTCAGCACTCCAGAGCAAAAGTTTCAGACCGAACGTCATCGGCTCCGCATGAATACCATGGGTACGGCCAATGCACGGCGTATGTTTGAACTCAACCGCACGACGGCGCAGTACCTCGCGGAACTTCTTGAGATCATCCAGGATGATGTCAGCGGCATCGCGCATCATCATGCAATAAGCCGTATCCTTGACATCACTCGAAGTCAATCCCTTATGGACGTACTTGGAATCATCACCAACATTTTCGGCGACGTTGGTCAGGAAAGCGATGATGTCATGATGCGTAACGGATTCAATTTCCTTGATGCGCTTAACATCAAACTTAGCCTTGGCGCGAATATTTTTCGCAGCCTCAACTGGAATCTCACCGAGCTCAGCCATGGCGTCGCAGGCAGCCATTTCAACATTCAAAATCTGCTGCCATTCATTCTCGATGGACCACAGGTGACCCATCTCCGGGTTGGTGTAACGTTCGATCATTTTTGTGATTTCCTCCTCATCAATTCCTGGCGGCGTCACAGCACCGCGGAAGTGAAAACACGACGAAAAAACTCAAATTGACCTCTCCCCTTGGGGTACAGGCCTCATTTTGAGTCTGGAGAATCCCTTATTTCCCTTGACTATAATAGCAAACTCCCCTGCCACTGTCAACGAAAACTATATTAATAAATACAATAGTCCATATTTGATGGATTCCTGCTTGCCGCGCAACAAAAAAGCCGTACGAATCCGTACGGCGCAATCAGCTATGGTGCTCGCTGAGGGATTCGAACCCCCGACCCCCTCCATGTGACGGAGATGCTCTAGCCAACTGAGCTAAGCGAGCGCTTCAACGTATTTCATTATACGCTTCTATTTCCGAAAAATCCATAGTTATTGTAAAATAAAAACAAAAAAGCTCTCGCAAAGCGAGAGCAAAATTTCTAAATGGTGGGGTTAACAGGATTCGAACCTGTGACCTCCTCGATGTCAACGAGACACTCTAACCAACTGAGCTATAACCCCAAGTCATAACGACAAGATTTATTATACTGGAAGTACCTCCTGCTGTCAATATAATTTTTGCAAAAAAGTTAGCAGGAAATAACCTTTTCCTCACTGCCTCTCTGCTATATAATAGAAGGCAGTGATTTTTTTTACAGTAGGAGGTTTTCCGTTCATGAAAGATCTATTGGACGTTCACACCCATACTATCGCGAGTGTTCATGCGTACAGCACGCTCCGCGAAATGATTACCGCCGCGAAGGAGAAGGGGCTGGAACTCATCGGCATCGCGGACCATGCACCGTCCATGCCTGGCGCATTCCACGAATTCTATTTCTGCAACTTCAAAGTCATCCGGCCGGAAGCCTATGGCATCGATGTCGTCATGGGCGTCGAGCTAAACATTCTCGACTATACCGGTTCCATCGACCTCAAGGAACATCTGCTTTCCCGGCTCGACTATGCGATTGCCAGTCTGCATGATCCGTGCATCCGTCCGGGCACGCGGGAACAAAATACCGCGGCTCTGATTGGTGCCATGCGCCACCCGAAGGTCAAAATCATCGGACATCCGGACAATCCGTTGTATCCTGTCGATTTTGACAAACTGGCTAAGGCCGCCTGCGAAAACCATGTCCTGCTCGAAATCAATAACAGCTCCTACACCCCCGGTGGCAGCCGCGACGGTTCCCGCGAGCTCGCAGGAGAGCTCCTGTCCGCCTGCAAGAAATACGGTACCACCGTTATCCTCGGAAGTGATGCTCATATCGACCTAGATGTCGGCAATCATACTTACTCACAGGAAATGATTGCCCAGTATGATTTTCCAGAGGAACTTGTCATCAACAGCGATCCGAAAAAATTTCGCGATTGGATTGCCCAATAATTTCCTAATTATATGAAGATTATACTTTGAAAGGAATGAACTACTCCATGAATCTTTTCCGCACCAAAAGCATTGAGCAGATGCGCGCCGCTGCCGAAAACTCCGGCATGGCCAAAACCCTCGGTGCATTTGACCTCATTCTCTTAGGCATCGGCTGTGTCATCGGCACCGGCATCTTCGTCCTTACCGGCGTTGCCGCGGCCAAATACGCCGGCCCGGCGGTCACGATTTCCTTTATTCTGTCGGGGCTTGCCTGTGCACTGGCCGGCCTTGCCTATGCCGAGTTCTCCTCCATTGTTCCCGCATCGGGCAGCGCCTATACCTATACCTATGCCTCCCTGGGCGAATTCATCGCCTTCATTGTCGGCTGGAATCTGATTCTGGAGTACACCGTTACCGCCAGTGCCGTAGCCTCAGGCTGGTCCGGTTACGTCACGGGACTGTTGCAAAGTGCCGGCATCGAGGTCAGTCATGCACTGACTCATGTCCCGGCTGACGGCGGCATCATCAATGTACCCGCCATTTTGATCACCCTGCTGTTAACCTTCTTCTTGATTCGCGGCACGCAGGAAAGCACGAAACTCAACCGGATTTTAGTCTTTATCAAGTTAGCGGCCGTTTTCATCTTCCTGCTGCTGGCCGGTCCTCATGTCAACACGGCCAATTGGGAACCCTTTATGCCCTTTGGCGCATCGGGCATTGCCGCTGGTGCTGCTATCGTATTCTTCGCTTATATCGGCTTTGATGCCGTTGCCACCTCCGCGGAAGAGTGCAAAAATCCATCCCGTGACCTGCCGATTGGCATCATCGGATCACTTATCGTCTGCACCGCCCTTTACGTCATTGTCGCCGGGGTCCTAACCGGTGTCGTTCCCTACACGGAACTCAACAACCCGGAGCCAGTAGCCTTTGCCCTGCGCTATATCGGTTACAACCTCGGCTCCGCAGTTGTCGGCGTCGGCGCGATTGCTGGCATCACCACGGTGCTTCTGGTCCTGCTCTACGGACAGGCCCGCATCTTCTTTGCCATGAGCCGTGACGGCATGGTTCCGGCCCGCGTCTGCAAGATTCACAAACGCTATCATACGCCTTACATCGTCACCGTCCTCGGGGCTATCTTCGTCTCGCTGATTGCCGGCTTTGCCCCCATTGGCCTCATCGCAGAAATGGCCAATATCGGCACGCTCTCGGCCTTCCTCGTAGCAGCCATCGGCGTCATGGTACTTCGCATCACCAAGCCCGATGTACCGCGCGCCTTCCGCTGTCCACTCGTCTGGCTGATTGCTCCGCTGGCCGTTCTCGCCTGCGGGTATCTCATGGCCCACCTGCCCCTTGAAACTTGGATCCGCTTCCTGGTCTGGTGCGCCTTCGGCTGTCTGGTCTACTTTGGCTACAGCTATCAGCACAGCACCGTCGGCATCCAGCAGCGCAAAATCCGCAAGCTCAAAAAACTGCGTACCGATGCCTGATTTTTGCTTTGACAAAAATTAGTACCTAGTATAAAATTAACGCAAGCAGAAAACCTGCCCGTATTTTTATTGAACCAGAAAGAAAGAGTGATGAAATGTTTATTCATGACCTTATTCGTCAGGGTGCACCTGACGCCTTGGCCATCGTTGACCACGAGCGCCGCTTCACCTATACAGAATTCCAGGAATGTGTGAACAACTGCCGCGATCGGCTCTATGCTGCCGGTGTCCGTCAGGGCGACCGCGTCGGCCTGTTCACGCGCAACAGCGCCGAGTTCGTCTTTGCCTTTATGGGCATCACGTCGCTTGGTGCTATCGTCGTTCCCATTAACTTCCAGCTCAGCAGCCGCGAGATTGCCTACATCATCAAAGATGCCGGCATCGAAACGGTACTGACCTATCAGCCACTGAACCTCGCCGACGCGATGGCACAACTGCGCTGCAACCTCAAAGTCACCCAGATGGATATCCGCAACATCGGCCAGAAAAAAGACGGCATTCCTGCCGCACCGGTTCTGACCGAATACTTCAGCGAAGATAATCCGTGCGAAATCATCTACACGTCCGGCACCACGGGCAATCCCAAAGGCGCTGTGCTCTCGCACCGCAATGTCGTGGCCAACACGCGTCAGATGTCCTTCATGGGCTGCAAAGCTGAGCACACCGTTCTCTGCGTCCTGCCGATGTATCACGTATTCGGCCTGACCTGCTCGGTATTCTATCCCTTCAGCGTCGGCGCGACGGTCGTCATCCTTGACTCCTTCACGCCGAAGGAGACCATCAGCACCATCCGCGACGAAAAGGTCACGGACCTCTACATCGTACCGTCCATCTGCAGCCTGCTGACGAAGCTGGCCAGCGAAGAGGATATGAAGACGGTGCGCCTCGTCGTCAGCGGCGGCACCACTCTTCCGCTCAAAATCCAGCAGGACTTCATGGGCAAATTCGGCGTCGACATCTGCGAGGGCTATGGCCTCTCCGAAACGTCGCCCGTTGTCACCATGAACCCGCCGGAAAAACCGAAAGTCGGCTCCTGCGGTCCGATTGTTCCGGGCCTCAAATGGCGCCTCATCGATGCCGAAGGCAACGACGTTCCGCAGGGTGAGGCCGGCGAGCTCGTCGTAAAAGGCGACAACGTCATGCTCGGCTACTGGAATCTACCCGATGTCACCCATGACGCCATGCGCGGCGGCTGGTTCCACACCGGCGACGTTGCCCGCGCCGATGAAGACGGCTATCTCTTCATCGTCGACCGCATCAAGGATATGATTATCAGCATGGGCGAAAACATCTATCCGCGCGAAGTCGAAGAGCTCATCTACCAATTCCCGGGCATCTACGAAGCAGCCGTTGTCGGCATCGAGGATAAACTCCGCGGCCAGGCCGGTGCCTGCTTCTACAGCGTACAGGAAGGCTGCACGGTAAACGTCCGCGAACTCAAGAAGTTCCTGCAGGCCAACCTGGCACTCTACAAGATTCCGCGCGAATTCCATATCATGGACAAACTGCCACGTACCACCACCGGCAAGATCGCGAAAAAGACCATCCTGACCGAATTCCAGGCTGGTAAAATCAAATAAACAACAAAAAGGGACTGTGAAAAATCCCTTTATATTGACATAAATTCGTAAAAGCCTCCATAAGGTAGATTGATTTACCTTATGGAGGCTTTTACGAATTTATCAACGAACTTTTACCAATTACAGTTTATCGGTTCGTGGAACCTTATTCGAATCAGCTCTTCGCCACCGCTAGGGGCAGTGCCAACACTACGCGGGAGATGTTTTCCTAAACGAAATTTTTATCTTTAATTAAGCATCGAAAAAGTTGCAAAACGCGCTTCGCTTGAACGGTAGCAATTTTTCGACGAACGGTGAGGATAAAAATTTCGTTCTTCACGGAAAACATCAAACGCTTCGTTTATGGCACTGCCCCTAGCGG
>NZ_JNKI01000047.1 GCF_000702005.1 Selenomonas sp. ND2010
TCGTCGAAAAATTGCTACCGTTCAAGCGAAGCGCGTTTTGCAACTTTTTCGATGCTTAATTAAAGATAAAAATTTCGTTTAGGAAAACATCTCCCGCGTAGTGTTGGCACTGCCCCTAGCGGCGGCGAAGAGCTGCTTCGAATAAGGCTCCACGAACCGATAAACGGTAATTTAACAAAATCCCCTTGACTCGGGTATGAGCCAAGGGGATTGCTTCTTGATAAAATTTACTGAACCAGTAAATCGCGGAATTTCGTGTATTCCTTCTGGAAGAAAAGCTGGATGCTGTCGACGGGACCATTACGATGTTTTGCCACGATGATTTCCGTGATATTTTTGTTTTCCGTATCCTTATCGTAGTAATCTTCGCGATAAAGGAACATGACGATATCGGCATCCTGCTCCAACGAACCGGACTCACGCAAATCTGAGAGCATCGGTTTTTTGACCTGACGGCTCTCAACCGAACGGGAGAGCTGTGACAGTGCGATGACTGGTACGTCAAGCTCACGAGCCAAAGCCTTGAGCGAACGCGAAATCTCTGAGATTTCCTGCTGTCGGTTGTCGCTGTTTTTGCTGGCCCGTCCCTGCATCAACTGCAAATAGTCGATGATGATGAGGTCCAGTCCATGTTCAGCTTTCAGGCGGCGTGCCTTAGATCGCAGATCCATGACCGTGATACCGGCCGTATCATCGATAAAAATCGGCGCACGGCTGAGCCTGTCCGCCGTCTCAACCAATTTATTCCATTCGCCCTCATCCAACTGGCCCGTTCGCAAACGCGTGGCATCAATGCCACCTTCCGAGCACATCATGCGCTGCATGAGCTGCTCTTTACTCATCTCGAGGGAAAAAAATGCGACTTTGCAGTCATGAAGACCACAATATGCGGCAATATTAAGGGTAAATGCCGTTTTACCCATAGACGGACGCGCAGCCACTAAAATGAGGTCAGATTTCTGCAGACCAGAGGTAAGTTTATCCAAATCCTTAAACCCCGAACTAATGCCTGTAAGTCCACCCTTGGACTCATAGAGCACATTGATGCGCTCAAAGGTGCGCATGACAATGCTTTTCATGGACTCAAAGGCGCCGCCATTCTGGCGGTTGGCTACGGCCAGGATGCTCTTTTCCGCCTCATCCATGATATTTTCCACGGAATCCGTATCCTCGTAAGCGGCACTGGCAATTTTGGTCGCCGCATTAATGAGATTGCGAAGTTCTGCTTTTTCCTTGACGATTTTCGCATGATAGCCAACATTCGCTGCCGTGGGCACGGCATTCGCCAGCTGCGTGATAAACGGCAGGCCGCCGATTTTCTCTAGCTGTTCGCTCTTGCGCAGCTGTTCCGTCAAGGTTACGAGGTCAACCGCCTCATCATTGCCCGATAGTTCCAGCATCGCTTCATAAACGATGCGATGGGCTTCACGGTAAAAGTCATCCGGCTGCAGGATTTCCTGCACCTCGATGATGGCTTCTTTCTTTATGAGCATCGCTCCCAGAACAGCCTGCTCGGCTTCGATATTCTGAGGAGGGACGCGTTCTGGTAATGCCATTTTTGTATCCTTTCTAAGCAGCGGCCAATGGCTTATTCGTCTTCAAACAGGATAGCAAAAGCCTCGTCTGCTGTTTCTACTGCATGGATTTCCAAGCCGAGATGTTCCTTCGGGATATCCTTGCTGTTTTCCTTTGGGATAATCAAGGTCTTGATTCCCGCCTGTTTGGCACCATAAGCTTTTTCAAAGACACCGCCAACGGGGCGGACGCGCCCCTGCAGGGAAATCTCACCAGTCACAGCCACGTTCTGCTTGATTTTGCGGCCTGTTATCGCACTGGTTAATACCGCTAGAATAGCCGTACCGGCACTAGGGCCGTCGATATTGCCGCCACCGATTACATTGATATGAACATCGTAATCATGAATATCCTTGCCCGTAAGCCGCCGCATGACAGAAGCAGCATTGAACACGGAATCCTTGGCCATGGAACCAGCCGTCTCATTAAAGCGGACAGTTCCCTTACCCTTTTCATGCGCCTCAAAAGCCACAGCCTCAATCTCGATGACCGAGCCTAAAAAGCCCGATACGCCGAGGCCAAAGATATGACCGGTCAAGGCCTTATCCGAAGCCTTCTTCGTCACGAATTGATAAAGCCGGCTAACCTGAGCGACTTCGTAGATATCCGCCTTGGTGATGGATACCGCTGGCCCTTCGCCGCGGGCTATCTTCTCCACAGGGACCTGATCGGCTGCCCCACATTTTTCCAAGGCCAAACTATACGCATCGGCCAGTATATTGATGGCCTTGCGGCCTTCAATGGTGTACTCGCTGATGAGCGCTGCCACCCCTTCATCCATGGTCACATGGAGTTTGGCCGCCGCATTGGTCACGATTTCCTCGATATGGCGCGGCGTGAGCGGCTCGAAATATATCTCGGCACAGCGGGAGCGCAGTGCCGGATTGATATGGCCGGCATCGCGGGTAGTGGCGCCAATCAACACGAAATCGGCTGGCGCACCTTCCTCGAAGAGCTTATGGATATATGGTGGAACTTTTTCATCCGTCGGGTCATAATAAGCCGATTCAAAGAATGCCCGTTTATCCTCAAGCACCTTCAGCAGCTTATTCTGCAGCATTTCATCCATCTCACCGATTTCATCGATGAACAGAATACCACCATGTGCATCGGTAACCAGTCCCGGTTTTGGCTCAGGGATGCCACCATCGGCCAGATTGCGCTGAGCGCCCTGATAGATTGGGTCATGAACCGAACCCAGCAGCGGGTTGGTCATATCCCGCGGATCCCAGCGAAGCGTTGTACCATCGGTTTCCACGAACGGAGCTTCTTCCTTGAACGGTGATGCCGCTTTTTTCTTGGCCGCCTCCAGCACGAGCCGGGCAGCCGTAGTCTTGCCGACTCCCGGCGGACCATAGAGCAGCAAATGCTGTGGGTAAGGCGAGCTGAGCTTCGCCATCAGCGACTTAACCGCCCGCTCCTGACCGACAATCTCCGAAAAGTCCTGCGGACGCAAAAGTTCCATAATGGACTGGGTCAAATGAACGGATTCGAGCTGCTCGAGCTTTTCCCGTTTCTTCCGGTCCTGCGGGGACTCGGCCCCTGGTTTTTCCTCTTTGATAACCTGCTTGCGAATATCGTTTAGATATTCTTGATGCTCTTTTTCGAGTTTTTCCGAAACCTTTTTCTCGATGTGGTCCTCGACATTGCGACGCGCCACCAGATCCGCCGTCCGTTCCGACAACTGCTCCATTACCTTTGGCAGTTCGGCTTCCTTCGGCGCCGGTGCTATCAGCGGGTCTTCTTCAAGGATTCGCTGCAGGGCCAGCACCCGGTCACAGCGGTCTTCGGACCGCATGAGCTGCAAAGCCTTCATTTTACCGGCTTTAATTACGAGCTTTTCCGTTCCCATCACATCGACCAGCACCGCATAGAGAGCCTCGATTTCCCGGTCAACGGGCTGTTGTTCCTGACGAACAGGAGCAGGCATAGCCTGCTCCTCATTTTTCTTGAATTTGCGAAATAGATTCTTAAAGAAGTTCATAACAATCAGCCAGCAACCACGTTAATCTTGATTTTGCTCGTAATGGACGGATGAACCTTTATAACAGCCTCATATACGCCTTCGCCCGTTACTTCGCCCTGAATGGCAATTTTGCGCTTGTCGATATCGATGTTGGACTTCTTGAGTGCCGCCGCGACATCTTTGCCCGTTACCGATCCGAAGAGTTTGCCGCCCTCACCGATTTTGACTGGAATCGTTACGGAAACCTTTTCGAGCTGAGCTGCCATGAGTTTTGCTTCATCCGTTGCCATAGCATCTTTACGGGCTTTAGAGCCAGCCTGTGCTTTGGCTACATTCATATTTTCAGCCGTAGCCAGGACTGCTGCTTTTTTCGGCAGCAGGAAATTGCGGCCATAACCTTCCGATACTTCGACAATATCGCCTTTTTTACCGAGTTTCTTAACGTCCTGCTGAAGTATTACTTTCATCTTGATCATTCTCCTCTATATAATTCTTACTGATTTCAATTACCTTGGCCTTGATGTCCTCGACATCGCCATCTTTGACCTGGGCACCGGCCACATTTTGATGTCCACCACCGCCAAATGCCTCCATGATGACCTGAACATTCATATCCCCCGTGGAACGGGCACTGATACCTACCGTATTATTGGGCAGGCGGAACACGACAATGCTCATGCGGACATTTTCGATGCGCAACAGGGAATCTGCCGCCTGAGCGGCAATAACCTGGATGTTGTTCAATTCCTCAGGAATACAGGAGACAATGAGGCCGCCCTCATAGAGCTCCGACCGTGCCTTCGTACGCGCCAATGCCACTGTCGTATCGTAATCGGAACGGAACAGATGGCGAACCATGACCGGATCTGCACCACTGCGGCGCAGGTAGGCGGCTGCATCAAAAGTGCGCACGCCAGTCTGGACGGCAAAATTCTTCGTATCTACCACAATACCGGAGTAAAGTGCCGTCGCATCGAGGCGGGAAAGCATCAAATCATCGCTGAAGTACATCAAAAGCTCCGTCACCAATTCGCTGGTGGAGCTGGCAGCCGGCTCGATATAGACGAGCAGCGGATTTTTGATAAAGTGTTCGCTGCGGCGATGATGGTCGATGACCACCACCTGCGGAATGCGCTCCAACAGCGAAGAATCCGCCACCAAATGCGGGATATGCGTATCCACGACAATGAGCACCGGATTGAGTGCTGTCATCATCGTGAGGTCATCCGCACGAACGAAGATGCCTTCGTATTCTTCCTTGCCCTGCAGCAAATCGGCAAACTTGTCAATGCCCTCATTCATTTCCGATAACACGATATGAACCGGCTTTTCCAGCTGCCGCGCCATTTTGGCCATTCCCATGGCCGCGCCAAAACAGTCGAAATCCTCGTTGTGGTGCCCCATGATGAAAACCTCATCGGCCCCCTCCATGATTTCGCGGATTGCATGCGCAACCACCCGGGCTTTGACACGGGTATGCTTCTCCACTGCCTTGGTCCGGCCGCCAAAGAACTGCGTCTTGCCGCCGATATCTACGGCGACCTGGTCGCCGCCACGGCCCAAGGCCAAGTCAAGGCCAGCCTGAGCCTGAGCGCCCAGTTCTGCCATGCTCTGCGAATCCGCTACGGCCACGCCCATCGAAAGCGTAACCGGCAGGCGGTTGCTGCTCTGCAGCTGACGGACCTTATCGAGGACATCGAAGCGTTCACTGATGGCAAGGTCCAGTCCCTCACGATCGAGGACCACCAGATAAAGATCATCCGAAACCCGGCGCATAAAACCGCCCAGATTCTTCATCCATTTATCCAAGGCCTGATTGACCGCCAAAAGCAACGCGGTGCGCTCCGCTTCGCTCTGCCCCTGCATGACTTCATCGTAATTGTCAATCTGGATATAGACCAGAACGGTACGGCTCTGCTGATACGTCGAGCGCAAGGTTTCATGCGTCGTGACATCCTGCACATAAAGCGACATCAGCTGGGGCTGATGCGGAGCCATCTTCACCGGACGATAACGCACCTGATAGTACTTATCCTCATGAGCAAAGACGTATTCCCCTTCCTGCCCCCAGATTGGCGTGATGATGATGCCCGGCCAGATATCTTTAATATCCGTATCCATTTCCGGCTGGCTGCCCACATACTGAGCCACCCGGGAATTGGTCCATTGAATGCGCCCATCCTCTGTCACGATCAAGACAGCCTGAGGCAGTTCTTCCACCGCATAATTGACCATTTCCTTGATATTCTGCACAACATTGCGGCAATAGCGGTCAAACCGCTTGGAGCGGTCTGCACAGCGCTCTCTTGCAAAGGAAGCAAGGGAAAGCCACACCACGCCTGCAATCGCAGCAATATAACGGTTATAATACGATAAAACCCCAATCAGTACCAGCATAATCAGCAGATGGATTGTCAAATCAATCCAGGCTGAAAGATTTCGCGGCATTGCGCCTCACCTCATTTCTCACCTCGCGCCGCAAACCGGCGTCGATAGTCAAAAAGCATGTCAAAAAGCCCGGTCAAGGCTACCAGCTGGGTCAGAAAACCACTGGTAATAATCACAACGATAATAAGAATCCGGGCTACAGTTGCCAGCTTATAATGCCGCATGACACAATGGGTAAGTGCCAAGCCCTGGATGAGTCCGGCAAAGATTGCCACCATATTGGCATTGACGGAAATCTGATAGAGCAGTTGGATTTCCCGCGTCCCTCCCCAGTAAATGCCAACCAGGGCAAACCCGAAAAGGTATAGGAAAAAGGACGGCAGACGCCATTCGGCAAACGGAGGAAGCGTCTCGACCGGCTCTCCCAGCCGCCGCAGCACCCGTGTCCCCAGCAAATAACCTACTACCGTATCCGTCAGTCCCATCATCAGGACCACCAACGGCAGCAGCAGCTGCAGCATCATCAGCGCAGCATCCATTTCCTGACGAGCCTTTGCCAGCGCAGCTTCTTCCATTCCCATGCTCTGATACATCTGGAATACCGCCTCGAAGGACGCTCTTATCGCATCCACATCCATATTCAGCGGATTGACTGCCGTGACGGCAAATATCAACGCCAAGGCGGCCAGTTTACCAGCCAGCGATGCCAGGAAAGCAGCGCCAAATACCTTCGCCCCCGACCAATGCCGCCGGAACCCCAGTCCCAACAGGAGTCCAGCCGGAGCAAAGGACAGCACCATGCGCAGGGACATCATCGGTTCAAGCAAAAACGCCATACAGATGCCAGACACCAATACTGCCATGATTCCCCAGCGGAAACCATGCCGCACTACGAGCACCAGGATAGGCAACGCCCAGATAAGTGCCGCCACTATCCCCAGTACCGGCAAATAAACAGCAAGCATAGCCAATACAACAGTCATCGCTGCCAAAAGGCCGCTTTCTGCCATCGGGGTGATTCTATGTTGAGTCATATTGTCATCCTTTCTCAGGGTATTTTTTTACAAAACGCCCTTAGTAAACCAATCTTCATTATAGCAGAAAAGAAACATGCTGTCTTGAAAGCAGGTACTAATATAAAGCTCCGGCCGCCACAGTGCTGCTGTGGCGGCCGGAATCAAACCTTCTTGATTTATTTGACAAATACGCTGAGGTCGAGGCTGTTGAAACCTTCCAAAAGCTCTTTGACCTGATTGGCGATTTCCTTTACGCCGCCCTCCCGGCTGCTCTCTACATTGAGCGGCATATTGGGGTCATGAAGCGACATGCGCAAGAGCGCCCAACCATTGGGGAATACCAGCCGCACGCCTTCATAAGACGGTTTGGCAATCTTGATTCCCTTGGCTTCTGCCCGTTCTTCAAACGTCTTCAAAACGCCGTTGCCATAAGCGCGGAAATCCTCTTCGCCCTTGATTTTAAGGCGGAACTCCTGACTCTCCTGTGGTGCGCCAAGATTCTTGACGAGGTCAGACAGCTTGCGGCCAGCTGCTTTGGCTTTCGCAGCCGCTACGAGCAGTTTAACTGCCAGATAAGCACCATCATCCAAGTAATAGTTCTCGGACAATGCCCCATGTCCGGACGTCTCAATAGCCAGTGGCGAAACCACTCCCGCCTGGTTCTGTCGAATGCACTCGTCGATGACATTCTTATAGCCGCGCATATAACGCAGATGCTTGAGTCCCAGATCCTTTTCCAAGAACTCTGTCAGTTCATCACTGGTAACCGAGTCGGTGATAATCGTACTGCCCGGATAAGCCGGTGCCAGAATTGCCGCCATCATGCCGATGAGCTCATTGCGGCTGATTTCCTTGCCGTTCTTGAGTACAGCACTCATGCGGTCGACATCGGTGTCGAAAATCAGGCCGAGATCCGCGTGATTGTCGAGGACAGCCTGACGGATTGCCGCCATAGCCTGCTTGTTTTCCGGATTAGGAATGTGATTCGGGAAATGACCATCCGGCTCCAGGAAAGCACTGCCCGTCGTATCCGCACCGAGGCGGCCGAGAACCTGCGTAGCAAAGAAACCGCCAGCACCGTTGCCGGCATCGACTACAATATGCATGCCCTTGAGTGGCTCATTTTCGCCCCCCAGCGCCTCACGGATTTTCTTGCGCAGATGGTGACCATAACGTTCCATGAGGTTATAGCGCTGAGCTTTGGAACGCTCCCCTTCCATAACCGGATAGCGGGAAGCATTCTGCAGGATCGTGATGATATCCTCATGTTCTACACCACCGTCTTTGGTGAAGAACTTCATGCCGTTGCGGTTATAAGGCAGATGGCTGGCCGTAATCATGATGGAACCATCCATCTGCGTCTCCGGAAATACCGTTGACATGAACATAGCCGGCGTTGATGCCATACTGCAGTCGACGGTAACGACACCATGAGCCGTCAACGATTTCAAGACTTCACGCTTGAGGTCATGTCCCGTAAGGCGGGAATCACGGCCTACCGCGATGCGCAAATCCTTCTTGGCTTTTCCCGTGCGCTCAGCCAGGAACTCGACAAAGCCTGAAGTTATGACATTGGCTGCCTCAGTGGTCAGGTTCACCGGTTCATCGGCCACGCCCTCCATAGCGACACCGCGAACATCGCTGCCATTCGCAAGTTTCATCAGGTTTTTCTCTGGGATAATCATCAAAATGCCCCCTCAGCAATTAATCAAGATAGAATAACTATCATCGTTACTATCTATGATAATATGTATTCCATGTGAATTGCAAATTTTCCTGTTATTTTAATTTTTCTCCAGAAACAAATTACAGTTTGTAGGTTACAAGAATCTCATTCGAAGCAGCTCTTCGCCGCCGCTAGGGGCAGTGCCAACACTACGCGGGAGATGTTTTCCTAAACGAAATTTTTATC
>NZ_JNKI01000048.1 GCF_000702005.1 Selenomonas sp. ND2010
ATGCCTGTATGGTTCCACCTGTTCCCATACCGAACACAGTAGTTAAGCATACAGAGGCCGAAAGTACTTGTCTGGAGACGGACTGGGAGGATAGGTAATTGCCGGTTTTGATTCCTCGATAGCTCAGTCGGTAGAGCACCTGACTGTTAATCAGGCTGTCGCAGGTTCGAATCCTGCTCGAGGAGCCAATTTTGTTCATACCCTGGGGTGATTGGGGTATAGCCAAGTCGGTTAAGGCACGGGACTTTGACTCCCGCATCCGCTGGTTCGAGTCCAGCTACCCCAGCCAGATATGGTTCACTAGCTCAGTTGGTAGAGCACCTGACTTTTAATCAGGGTGTCCCGGGTTCGAATCCCGGGTGAGCCACCATTTTTTAACATCATTCCACTTGATTGTTTTTGGCGCGTTGGTCAAGCGGTTAAGACACCGCCCTTTCACGGCGGCTTCATGGGTTCGAATCCCATACGCGTCACCATTTATCATGACTCACTAGCTCAACTGGCAGAGCAACTGACTCTTAATCAGTAGGTTCACGGTTCGATTCCGTGGTGGGTCACCATTTTATGGGCGATTAGCTCAGCTGGGAGAGCGCCTGCCTTACAAGCAGGATGTCAGCAGTTCGATCCTGTTATCGCCCACCATATTATGGCCCGGTAGTTTAGTTGGTTAGAATGCCGCCCTGTCACGGCGGAGGTCAGGGGTTCAAGTCCCCTTCGGGTCGCCATTTTGATTTTTAACGCCTTATGGCGTTATAAATATATATGCAACTTGTTAAAATGCCTCTGTAGCTCAGTTGGTAGAGCAGGGGACTGAAAATCCCCGTGTCAGTGGTTCGATTCCGCTCGGAGGCACCATTTTTTCAAGCTGGTGTAGCTCAATTGGTAGAGCAGCTGACTTGTAATCAGCAGGTTGGGGGTTCAATTCCTCTCGCCAGCTCCACTTGTTTTATTTGCGGGTGTAGCTCAATGGTAGAGCTCCAGCCTTCCAAGCTGATCACGTGGGTTCGATTCCCATCACCCGCTCCATTATTGATATGTTACTGCCGGGGTGGCGGAACTGGCAGACGCAACGGACTTAAAATCCGTCGGTTGGAAACAACCGTACCGGTTCGATTCCGGTCCTCGGCACCACCTTTTTTGAAGGCGGTTAATTTAATAGTTATTATGCGGACGTGGCGGAATCGGCAGACGCGCTAGTTTCAGGTACTAGTGGTGGTGACATCGTGGAGGTTCAAGTCCTCTCGTCCGCACCATATATATTCTTTCTTTTTATGCGGTTGTGGCGGAATTGGCAGACGCGCTACTTTGAGGGGGTAGTGTTCACAAGACGTATGGGTTCAAGTCCCATCAACCGCACCATTGAAAATTTACCATCTGATTGTTTTGTCAGATGGTTTTTTTGTGTTATTATCGAAAAGATATATCCTGGATTGAAAAATTTTAGTAAAGGTGTTGACAATACAATCTATTTCACGTATAATGTTTTATGTTGATTCGGTGCTTTTACCGAGTGACAACTGAATATGCGGATGTGGCGGAATCGGCAGACGCGCTAGTTTCAGGTACTAGTGGTGGTGACATCGTGGAGGTTCAAGTCCTCTCATCCGCACCATGTTATTGCGGTCGTGGCGGAATTGGCAGACGCGCTACTTTGAGGGGGTAGTGTTCACAAGACGTATGGGTTCAAGTCCCATCGACCGCACCATTGAAATTTTAGCTCAGACTTTTGTCTGGGCTTTTCTTGTATCGTAAGACTTTGGTAAGGAGGTAAAATATGAAATATTTGCAGGCGATAGGCATCGGTGGTTATATCCTGCTAGTGGGATTATTCCTGCCGCTTCGTTGTTTAGCGGCTTCGATAACGCCGCAGGAGGCGGAACTTTATTTTACTTCAAGCCTGGTTTCTATGGCGGCCTATAGTGAGGGACTGAACATTATGACTCGTGAATGGCTGCAGGAGAGTGGTTGGTACTTTGATTCGCGGGAGAATATCAATAAGGTAGCGGATGGCCGCTTTCATCTCGTTTCGCGTAATCTTAGGGGAAATCAGTCGGTATATTTTCTGGCCTTTCCGGGGACAGAGCGACTGAAAGATGCTGAAATTGATTTTCGGGTCAAGCGCGTCGTGTTTGGCGGAAAAACGCCGCAGGAATTCAAAGCTATGGCAGCTTTGGCGGATCATAATGGTTCACAACCGCTGGTACATCAGGGATTTAATGATTATATTCAGGTGGCACTTTTTCAACAGCCGCTGGATGAGTTTGGCAATCGCACTGCTGGCGAATTCTTGGCGCAGGAATTGCGGGAAAATCCCAATGAAATTTTGTATTTGACCGGTCATAGTTTGGGCGGTGCTTCAGCGACGCTTGCTGCTGCGCGTTTTGCTGATTTGGGGGTTCGGCCGGAACAGCTGCAGGTAATTACTTTTGGGGCGCCAGCTGTTGGCAATGAGACATTTGCCCGTTTATATGAGCATAAGATGAATCTCACGCGGATTACCATGGCTGCTGATCCCGTTAAAAGTGTTTTGCAGTCATTGACTGGTGGATTTGTTCAGTTTGGGAAAAAGATTGTCTGGAAGAACAATAAGTTTGAGCGGTTTGATCATGACATGGTCCTGTATCTGGATCAAAGTTTACGGGCTTATCAAGATACACATCCAGAACAGGAACCAACACCGGCGATGATGCAGGGAACACCGGTCAAGCTCAGTGGCGGTATTTATGTTGCTCCGTTCGAATTTAAATTGGATAAGAAGCTGCAACAGGATCTGCCTTATATGAAACGTTCCCTGAAGGAATCTTTGCAACAGGCGTATGCGCCGCTCATTCTGTCGGAATCTACGGAAAAAAAGAGTTTGGCCGCGCTGTGTGCGGAGCAAAAACAGGCTGGGGCTCGTTATATTTTGCTGGAACGATTTACTGGCCACCAAATTCGAAATGAGCATAATAATTTCCGTATGATGATGGAGGAAGAGCTCTATGATACGGATGGGAATTTGTTGACTATGCAGACGACTAGTGCTACGACCCAAAATCTTACCCCGATTGAAGCAATGGTGTATTTGCAGTTCCAGGCAAAAGAGCAGCGGGATAAGTTCCTGCAGTAAAGAATTTTCAGGCGGGAAATTTACTGTGTACAGAATACATAAAAAACTCTGAAAACTTATTGACAATCAGCAAAACTTCGGGTATAGTAAAGGTAAGCTAAAGGAAAGAAGTTCAGGGCTTTCCAATAGCAGCCGGCATGTCAATAAGCAAAGGGAGGAGATTCCGATGGGCTGGTAAGAACCCCATGGGAAAAGGTACATGGAAAAGATAACAAAACGTAGGAAATAACCGCCAATTGGTGACGAGAAAGCCGTTGGCGGTTGTTTTCTGTTATCGATTACCCTGTGTTATATTTGAGAGGAGATTCTAATGGAGAAAGCTAAGGTTTATTTTACAGATTTTCGCGTGCAGGTTGGTACGAGCTTGTTGCAAAAACTTAAAACGCTGTGCATTGCTGCAGGCATCAAGAAGATTGACATGGAGGGTAAATTTGTAGCAATCAAAATGCATTTTGGCGAGCTTGGGAATATGGCATTCCTTCGCCCGCAGTATGCAAAAGTTATTGCCGATATCGTCAAGGAGCAGGGCGGTATTCCTTTTCTGACCGATTGTAATACGCTTTATCCAGGCAGCCGCAAGCATGCTTTGGAGCATTTGGATTGTGCGAATTTCAATGGATTTAATCCTACGACTACGGGGTGCCAAATTCTCATTGGCGATGGCTTGAAAGGCACTGATGATATCGAGGTGCCCGTTAAGAATGGGGAATATGTAAAGGCCGCCAAAATTGGCCGGGCGATTATGGATGCGGATATTGTAATCAGTCTTTCGCATTTTAAAGGGCATGAGATGACAGGCTTTGGTGGCGCCATCAAGAATATTGGTATGGGCTGTGGAAGCCGTGCGGGCAAAATGGAGCAGCATTCTTCGGGAAAATGTGTTGTCAATGAAGAGCGCTGCCGTGGCTGCCGCAAGTGTGCCAAGGAGTGCGGCTCGAATGCGATTACCTATGAGAACAACAAGGCGGTGATTCATGCAGATCTCTGCAAAGGCTGTGGCCGCTGTATTGGTGCGTGTGGTTTTTCCGCGATTCGCAACGAACAGTGGGATGCTGGCGATCTTTTGGATAAGAAGATGGCCGAGTATGCACAGGCTGTGGTTCAGGATCGTCCCTGCTTCCATGTTAGCTTGGCGATGGATATCTCGCCGAATTGTGACTGCCATGGGGAGAATGATGCGCCCATTTTACCGAACGTCGGCATGTTTGCTTCCTTTGATCCCGTGGCGATTGACCAAGCGTGTGTGGATGCCTGCCAGCAGATGACAGCAATCGAAAACAGCCAGCTCGGCGATAATCTGAAACAGCCGGATTGGCATCATCATCATGACGTGTTTATGGATAATAATCCGAATGTTCACTGGAAGGAAACCCTCGAACATGCTGAGAAAATCGGCATGGGAACCCGGGCGTATGAACTGGTAAAGCTGAAATAATCAGGGCGCGTGGAAATCAGGCAGGATTTTGATGGCAATAGCGCGAATGATATATAGGACAAACTAGAAAACGAAGGAATGTGTTGACATGATTGTACTATCGGAATTACTGGCAATCCTGCCGGAAAAACAGCAGGTCGAAATCAAAGATTATAAGGGTGAAATCGCAGCCGTCCCAGAGAAGTATATGTGTCTGCCGGTGGGCGAGATGCATGCACAGGATTCGGTATTGATAATTGAAATTGCCGATGTAGATAAGCTTTCGATTGAAGAAATGTGCGCACTGCTATTCAAGGGGAAGGGAAAGGAGTCTGAACTTTTCCGTCGCCGCTTTTCCGATGAAGAGTAATAAAAAGATTAAGATTGCCTAAGAGATGCCGCCTTTGTTAAGGCGGCATTATTTTTCCCTTAAAGTTTACATAAATCCCATGAATCTCTAATATTACTGATGGATAATGTAAAAAAAGAGAGATTCTGTATCAAAATAAGGGAGGAATATGTATGGGGATTCATGCAATCAGCGGAATCGGTGCTTTACACTATGAGAATCAATATTCGGATTCCTCCACGGGAAACAAAAGCAAAGAGGCGCCTGCCAATTTCCGTGAGATCCTCGCGCGGGCAACGGCACAGGACAAGGCAGAAGAAAAGCCGATGGCTGGTACGATTACTGTCACGAAGCTGCTTCCAGATGGAACCTTGGTCATTCGGAAGATGCAAGGTGAGCGTATTATTTCCGAAACGAAGCTAAGTGGGGCAACGGTCCAGCAGCAGCGGAACCGGCAGGTTTCTGGAAATTTGTTTGCGCAAGCATATATGGCGGGAAATCGCGTTGCTGCGGGGTCTTTGTTCAGTGCAACGGTTTGATGAGGGGAATTGTCACGTTGCGAGGACAAAGCAAAAAAATATTTGTGAATCGTTAAATGTGTACGAGCGTAGTAAGTTACTGGCTTGTACACATTTTTTTGTGTAAATTTGTCTACTTGATAGTTACAAATTTACATAATGTCCTTGAAATTAAGACATTTTTAGAATAAAATAAGAAAATACTTATGATTTAAGGAGGTAAGGAAATGGGTATTAGACAAAAGTTTTTTACATTGGCGGGTGTGGCCGGTGTAATCATGGCAATAGTATCTGGTGTGGGATACTATCTTGCCAGCAGCCATCTGAGGAACAGTGTCGAACGGGAAATCACGTTTACGATGCAAGGTTCCGCGAATAAATTGGATGGCTGGCTGTTAGCCAAAAAGCAGGTGGCGGTTTCGGCAGCCGATCTTATGGCAAAACAGGATGATGGAACGAAATCACCAGAACAGTTGCGGTCTTTGTTGGCGGTAGCTGGTGAGGATGTGAATGCTGTTTCGGATTTGGTAATGGGAAACAGCGATGGTACTATTGTGGGGTATCGGGCTGGAAATCTAGCGCCAAAACTCAATCCGCGTACCATGCGGTTCTATAATTTGCCCAAGGCTTCGGGACAGGTAGAATTCATGGATACCTATGTCGATCGGATTACGGGGAAATTGGTAGTTTCGATTGCCGCACCGTATCATGATGCGGCTGGTGCTTATCGAGGAGCGGTTTGTGAAGATATCTTCCTGGATATTCTCAGTGAGGAGGTTAAGGAGCTAAAATTCCAGGGAGAAGGAACTGGGTATATCTTCGATAATGCGGGCAATATCATCGCTACGGAAGATCAGGACGCCTTGAATAAGAATGTGGCGGATTTGCCGGAATTCCAACAGGAATACGAGCGAATGACACAGCAGGAAACTGGATTTACTACGGTCGAGAAGAATGGTGAAGACATGGTCCTGGCGTATGCGAAAATCCCCAGCACCAATTGGATGGTCGGAATTCTTGTACCGGAGGCGGTAATTTACAGTCAGCTTACGACCTTGAAATGGACGTATGGTATTTTGACGTTGGTGGGCATTTTATTGATTGTCTTTGCCTGCCTGCAGTTTGCGACGGGAATTACGCGCCGTATTTTAGAGCTTAAGGAACATGCCGCAGAATTAGCAGAGGGAAATTTGAGCGGGAAAGATCTTATGAATCTGGAGGCCGATGAATTGGGAGACCTTGGCCGAGGATTCAATGTCATGAAGGCACATATCAAGAAGCTCATAACGCAGATGAGTGCGACTTCTGAGCAGGTGGCTGCTTCAAGTGAGGAACTGACGGCAAGTGCGCAGCAATCTGCAGATGCCTCTACTAATGTAGCGCAGACCGTAGCCGAGGTTGCAGCTGGTGTGTCAGAACAGACCGGTCATGTGGACAAAGCGGCCAAGAATGTTCAGGAAGTAGTTGCCCAGCTGAGCGGTGTGGTCGAACAGATTACGGAGATTACGGAGATGACGGTGGCGGCGGCTAAGGCTGCCAGCAATGGCCAGGTCTTGATGGAACAGGCCATAAATCGTATGGAGAAGATTGAGGCAAGTGTTGGTGATTCGGCAGGTGTCGTAGCAAAACTTGGCAAGCATTCGCAAGAAATTGGTGCTATCATTGATACGATTTCCGGCATTGCGGAGCAGACGAATCTTTTGGCGCTTAATGCGGCCATTGAGGCTGCGCGCGCTGGGGAACAGGGCCGAGGATTCTCCGTGGTGGCGGATGAGGTCCGCAAGCTCGCAGAGCAATCTCAGGCAGCTACGGAGGAAATCCGTCAGCGCATTGGAGCCGTTCAGAGCGGTACTGGTGATGCGGTAAGCAGCATGCAGGCTGGTACGGATGAAGTTCAGGATGGCGCTAAGGCAATCCGTGCGGTAGGCGAGGAGTTCCGTAGTATTATGCAGCGGGTTACTGCCATCAAAGAGCGTATGGCAAAGATCGATGCGGCGGTACAGGTAGTATCTGCCGGCGGTTCGCAGATTGAGAATGCCGTAAATAGCATCGATACCGTAAGCCGCAAGACGGCAGAACAGACGGAGTCGATTTCGGCAGCTACCGAAGAACAGTCTGCTTCGACGCAGGAGATTGCAGCAGCTTCGCAGTCTTTGGCTAAGATGGCTTCCGAGCTTCAGGATATGGCAGCAAAATTCCGAGTATAGCGAGAAGAAAATCAAGAAACGAGAAAGAGGTTTGCTTTTGCGGCAAACCTCTTTTGTGATATGATAGGGATAAATGATGCGCAGGAGGATGTAGAAATGAAAATAGCTGCAACGGATTTTGATGGAACCCTTTGCCCTATCGGGGAGCCTATTCCCGAGGAAAATATCCGGGCGATAAAAGCCTGGCAGGCTGCCGGTAATAAATTTGGCATTGCCACGGGAAGAGGGCTTTCGCTTATTCGCGAAGCGGTGAATCAATATGATGATTTGAAACTGGATTTCCTTGTTTGCAATAATGGAGCGGTGTCGCTGGATGAACAGGGAAATATGATGCATTGTCAGGCAATCGCACCCGACGTTTTGCGTGGGCTTTTGTCGATGGATGTTGTACAGGATGAACGCTATTCGCTGTTGGTATTTACGGCACATAAGGTCTATAGTATCCGTCCGAATCCGTTGATTCCTATCGAATTGATTCCGCCGATTTCCGTAGAGCAGGCATTGCAGCTTTCAGATGTGGTGCAAATCAGTATGAAATTCACGACGCCGGAGGAGGCTCAGCAGGTATCGGATGATATTCATGCGAAATACCCGAGCTTGGGCGGCAATATCAATCGCAGCTATCTCGATATTAACGATGTGCTAAGTGACAAGGGCTGGGGGTTGCAAAAGATGCTCGATTCTGGCGCGTGGAAGGGAAAGGAACTGTTGGTGATTGGCGATGATAAGAATGATTTGCCAATGATTGAACGGTTTCATGGATTTACGGTTGCTACGGCCAAGCCTTTTATGCAGGAAGCTGCAGCGAAGGTGTATGATACTGTTGGGGCGATGCTGTTAGATAATATGTGAATCGCGGCAAAAAATTACAGTTTATCGGTTAGTGGAGCTTTATTCGAAGCAACTCTTCGCCGCCGCTAGGGGCAGTGCCAACACTACGCGGGAGATGTTTTTCTAAACGAAATTTTTATCCTTAATTAAGCATCGAAAAAGTTGCAAAACGCGCTTCGCTTGAACGGTAGCAATTTTTCGACGAACGGTGAGGATAAAAATTTCGTTCTTCACGAAAAACATCAAACGCTTCGTTTATGGCACTGCCCCTAGCGGCGGCTGAG
>NZ_KL370849.1:0-5120 GCF_000702005.1 Selenomonas sp. ND2010
CGCCGCCGGCGACTTACCTCGAACACGAACTCGGTAATACTCCCTTGCAAACTGTAATTTAAAAGGTCCGATGACTCTTGGAGGGGAGTCATCGGACCTTTTGTGTATGGGAAAGAGTTACTTAGGCTTCTTTTTTTTCACCGGGGATATCTTTGATGGCATCGGCACCGCGCTGGCCGGTACGGATGCGGACAGCATCGGTAAGTTCCGTAACGAAAATCTTGCCATCGCCAAAGCTGCCAGTGCGCAGGACTTTCTGAGCTGTATCGAGAACTTTCTCGACGGGAACTTCGCAGATTACGGTCTCAATCTTGATCTTTGGTACGAGATTGATATCGTATTTTTTCCCGCGGTAAACTTCTTCGTGGCCTTTCTGCAGGCCACAGCCGAATACCTGGCTTACGGTCATGCCGAGTACGCCGATTTCGTTGAGGGCGCGCATGAGGTCATCGAGTTTACTGGAACGGGTGATGATTTCGATTTTTGTGATTTTCATGCGATCACCTTATCCTTTCTGCGCATTGATATTCATGACGGTATTGGCAAGCATTTCGCTGGAGTCTTCAAAACTGCCGAGCATGGGACTGCCAGCCAGTACGGAACGGGCATAGCCGCGTTCGCCATGTTCGACGATGTCGAGGCCTGTGAGTTCTTCGGCCTCGGAAGCACGAGTTTCCATTATAGTGCTGACAATCTTATAGAGCACGTAGGTGCCGGCGATAGCCAGTGCATAAGCGACAACAATCGAAATCAACTGAGCAGTGAAAAGATGGGTTTCGCCGAAGAGTAAGCCATTGGCACCGTCCGGATTGATTTCCGTGGTAGCCCAAAGACCCGTGGCAACAGCACCCCAAGTACCGCCGATACCATGAACACCGAAGGCATCAAGAGCATCATCATAACCGAGTTTTTCTTTGAGAACGGCAACGGCGAAGAAGCAAACAACGCCACCGACAAGACCAATGATAACCGAGGGCAGCGGTGCAACAAAACCAGCTGCTGGTGTGATAGCGACAAGACCAGCAACGCAGCCGGAAGCTGCACCGAGAATGGTCGGTTTGCCGTTGAATTTCCATTCAGCCAGTACCCAGGAAACGGTAGCAGCGGCAGCCGCAGCCTGGGAGGTTACAAATGCATTGGCAGCCAGAGCATTGGCGCCGAGAGCACTGCCGGCGTTGAAGCCGAACCAGCCGAACCAGAGAAGCGTAGCGCCGAGAACGGTCATTGGCAGGTTGTGTGGAATCATAGCGGTATGGCCATAGCCTTTACGTTTGCCCAGCAGGATGCAGAGAGTAAGTCCGGAAACACCGGAGAGAATGTGGATGACGAGACCACCGGCAAAATCCAACGCACCGAGTTCTGCCAGGAAGCCACCGCCCCATACCCAATGTGCCATGGGGTTGTAAATCAAGATGGCCCAGAGGAGAATAAAGACGGCAAAAGCGGCGAATTTCATTCGTTCGGCAAAGGCACCGGTGATGAGGGCCGGGGTAATTACGGCGAACATGCACTGGAAAGCCACAAAGGCGAGCTCTGGAATTGTGCCGTTTTCGAGTACATTCAAGCCGACACCAGCAAGACCGAGCTTGTCAAGACTGCCGATGAATCCATTGATATCTGGTCCGAAGGTCATGGTATAACCAATAAGCACCCATTCAACCGAAATCATGGCAACAATGAAGAAGCTCTGCATGATGGTGGTCAGTACATTTTTACTGCGAACCATGCCGCCATAAAAGAAAGCAAGTCCGGGAGTCATAATGAAGACCAAGGCCGCACTGATGAGGACCCAAGCCGTATCGCCCGTATCAATCATGGAAATCAAATCCTTTCGTTCAATAAAATGGATAATGGCAGTAATAAAAAGCGCCTCACAGATTCCGCGGGAATCTATGAGACGCCATTGTCTCGTTGTGGCACGTCAAGAGGGAATTTGACATGCCGATGATATTGGACAGACAATCAACCCGTGGTAGGACAGAAAAGCCCCAGAGAATCCGGTACCTGATTCTCTGGGGCTTCATTGCCTCTTGTTGGTTGATGGCTTTATTATAATCAGCATATTTGCTCCTGTCAATATCGTGTTGTAATGTATACAAGAATACAGGGGAAGGAAAAAGCCGTTTGCGACACGAAGTATTCCAGGTGATTATAAGGGAGACAGGTGTTAAGGGGGAATGACAGTATGACAAAAGAGGAAGCCGTATTTCACATGACAGATATTTTGGCCAAGTTTGTTGCCTTTACGGGAAAGCAGCTGCCCGATGATGTTCGGGAAAAGATTGCCGAACTGGCGGGACAGGAAGAAGAGCCACTGGCAAAAGCGATTTATCAGACGATGCTCAAGAATCAGGAACTGGCACAGCAGCTCAATCGGCCCAGTTGTCAGGATACGGGGGCGATTCAGTTCTTTTTGAAGTGTGGAGCAAACTTTCCCTATATGAGTGAATTGCCAGGTATCCTTCGGGAATGCGTCGTACAGGCAACTAAGGATGCACCGCTTCGGCATAACGCCGTGGAAACCTTTGACGAATACAACACGGGGAAAAATGTCGCGTTGGGGATTCCATCTGTGTTTTGGGATGTCGTTCCGGAGCGGGAGGACTGCGAAATCTATACTTATATGGCAGGTGGCGGCTGCTCACTGCCAGGGCATGCCAAAGTATTGATGCCTGGGGAAGGGTATGAGGGAGTTACGCGGTTCGTGCTTGATGTCATGACCAGTTATGGATTAAATGCCTGCCCGCCACTACTCGTAGGCGTAGGTATTGGTACGTCCGTGGAAGTGGCAGCTCTGCACTCGAAGAAAGCCCTCATGCGTCCAATTGGTTCACATAATCCCAATCCGCGGGCGGCCAAAATGGAACAGCTATTGGAAGATGGCATCAATAAGATTGGCCTGGGTCCCCAGGGGCTCAGGGGGAAAAACTCTGTGTTAGGCGTCAATATCGAAAACAGTGCCCGCCATCCATCGGTTATCGGTGTAGCGGTTAACGTGGGGTGTTGGTCTCATCGCCGTGGACATATTGTATTCGATAAGGATTTGAACTATACCATTGATTCGCATTCGGAGGTGGATTTCTGATGGCAAAAAAAATACTTACGACGCCTATCCGGCCTGAGGATTTAGCGGATATTCATGTGGGAGATGTCATTTATCTGACGGGCAAGCTCACGACCTGCCGTGATGTAGCCCATCGTCGTGTTATCGAGGAGAAACGCCCACTGCCCGTTGATGTTAGGGATGGCGCAATTCTCCATGCCGGTCCAATCATCCGCCCGTTAGGAGAAGATAAATACGAAATGGTTACAGTGGGGCCAACGACTTCCATGCGGATGGAGAAATTCGAAGAGGAATTCATCAAAGAAACCGGTGTCCGACTGATTATTGGCAAAGGCGGTATGGGCGAAGGAACGATGCGTGGCTGCCGGGATCATAAGGCGATACATTGCGTATTCCCTGCAGGTTGTGCGGTAGTGGCCGCTACCTGTGTGGAAGAGATTCTCGATGCGCAGTGGAAAGATTTAGGGATGCCGGAAACCTTGTGGACCAGCAAGGTAAAAGAATTTGGTCCGTTGATTGTATCGATTGATACGCATGGCCGCAATATTTTCGAAGAGAACAAGGTGGTTTTCAATAAGCGCAAAGAAGAAGTTTATGAGGAAATTTGCCGCGAAGTCAAATTTATCAAGTAATCATGGGCAAATGACTTCCCCCCACTTGACTGCTAGCATATCCATGCGCCAGCGGGCATTGGCGGGGGTGCGGGAATTCTAATACATTATGAATGGTGAAGCCGTTGAGGAAGAGGAACGGAATCTGGGCAAATTCAGCGGCAATTATATTGGGGAAGAGCAGTTGGGCGATGCCATTTGCCGCTATGCGTTCAGCAAATGAAGGATGAATTTCAGAAATATGAGGGAGGAATAAGAGCAAAGGCGTTATAACAAGGCAATTCACAATAAGGAAAATGGTGATTATGATGAACTACAATCGGAAAAGGCGTTGGGAAACTGTTGTTATCGTATTCATAGCGGCTGTTTTGGCGGCAGGCTACGCCATAGGAGATTATTTTGTTGATTATGCCCTGAAGCGCGGAAACGAAACAGATCCGTTGGCGCCTCCTGCTGCCTGCGTCAATATTCTTGACAAGAGCAGGGAAATGCCGGAAGAGCCGGCAGTGCCGACGGAAGAGTGGAGCATGACCATGCCGGACGGCAGGAATGTGGTGGCTGTAAGCTATAGACCCGCCCAAACGGGACACCGCTGGGTTATACTGGCCCATGGCTATGGCAGGGATCACCGTTATGTCCGGGATTATGCCGAGGTTTATCTGAAGCAGGGGTATCACGTGCTCTCGCCGGACTTATGCGCCGCCGGGGAAAGTGATGGCCAGTACATTACCATGGGGGGCAAGGAAAGTGAGGAAATTGCCAAATGGGCGGCTAAAGTCAAGGAATCCGATGAGAATGCAGAAATTGTATTGCACGGAATATCTATGGGGGCTGCCACGGTAATGCTGACAGCGGGCAGATACGAAATGCCGGGACTGGCAGCCGTCATAGAGGACTGCGGCTATACCAGCGCCTACGATATGTTTACAAATCAACTGGACGTTATCTTTGGCCTGCCGGAATTCCCCATTATGACATGCGTAGACATTGTAAGTGGCATCAAAATCGGTGTGAAAGTGTCAGACGCTGCCCCCATAAAGGCGGTTCCCGGCATCAAGGTTCCGATCATGTTCATCCATGGGACGGCGGACAAACTGGTGCCGCCTTCTATGATGGATAAGCTGTACAATGCCTGTCCTGCTCCCAAGAGTAAATTTATCGTAGAAGGAGCAGGACATGGGGATGCGATGACAGTGGCCGGAAAAGAGTATTGGAACGCTGTTTTTAGTTTTCTGGACGATTGTTTGTGAGCGTTATCCATATAGGATGAAATATATGAAAGCTGTCTATCTGTACCCATCTTTGTGCCCCTTTGAGGGAACTGTCGTGAGTGTTGGCCGTGGGACGGACATGGGCGAAGGAACGATGCGTGGCTGCCGGGATCATAAGGCGATACATTGCGTATTCCCTGCAGGTTGTGCGGTAGTGGCCGCTACCTGTGTGGA
>NZ_KL370849.1:5325-8401 GCF_000702005.1 Selenomonas sp. ND2010
AAATGACTTCCCCCCACTTGACTGCTAGCATATCCATGCGCCAGCGGGCATTGGCGGGACTGGTTGATGGCATGGTATGAAAGGTAATATCGGTTCGGGAGAGCAGTGGCTTATTATAGCGTTTAAACGCTTGGGCGGATTTTCCCCCATTGAAACAGATGGTTTTGATATGTGGATAGTTTGCCAGCAGGGAAGTGAAATCATTGCCCTGCTCATTTTTTATGGCGGAATCAAGGCTGCCATTGCGTTCGCAGGTATCAATCGAATCCCAGAGTGCGATGTGATGGCGCAATAACATTTGCAGCCGACCTGTGTAGTCCATGGGGACGTCGGGCTCTTCGAGCAACCTCGCCATCAGGGGCCAAAAACGGTTCTGAGGATGTGCATAATACTGCTGTTGTTCAAGCGATGTGACGCCGGGCATGGAGCCAAGAATCAGTGTGTGACAGTTCTCGTCGATGCTGGGGGGAAAGCCGATACAATTCATAAAATACCTCCTACGGTTTTTTCTTTATTTTAACATATCGTCAAAAAAATCTTGACGGATTTCCATTTTTTGCTATAATTAATTCAATGAATGAATTAATGTTCATATATTAAATGGAAGCTATGAGGTGAGACGGATGGATAAAAGAAAGCGCAATTTGATGCGGATTATACTGGCTGCAGTATTGTTGGCAGCGTTAGCTTATGCTCCGCTAGAGGGAGGATGGCGATTTGCTGCGTATCTGGTTCCGTATCTGGTGGTTGGCTATGATGTTTTGCTGAAAGCTGTCAAAGGCGTAAAAAACCGCAAGACCTTTGATGAAAGTCTCTTGATGGCCATAGCGACTATCGGTGCAATGGCGCTGGCTGTTTATGAGGATGGCGATTATACAGAGGGCATTGCGGTAATGCTGTTCTATCAAGTGGGCGAATGGTTCCAAAGCTATGCCGTTGGCAGAAGCCGTCGGGATATCAGCAAGCTTATGGATATTCGCCCGGATTATGCCAATATTGAGCAGGCAAACGGTAAATTGGAACAAGTGACACCAGAGGATGTGGCCGTAGGTTCGGTAATCGTGGTGCAGCCTGGAGAAAAAATTCCGCTTGATGGCATCGTAACCGAGGGAAAATCAAGTCTCGACACCATTGCCCTGACGGGAGAAAGCCTGCCGCGCGAGATTGGTCCGGGAGACGAGGTGTTGAGCGGCTGTATCAATACCAATGGACTGTTACGAATCCGTACTACGAAGGAATTCGAAGAATCTACGGCGTCAAAAATCTTAGAACTGGTTGAGGATGCCAGCTCGAATAAATCAAGATCGGAGGCCTTCATTACGCGGTTTGCCCGAGTCTATACGCCCTTTGTTGTTTATGCGGCCATCGCTTTGGCTTTTGTGCCGCCTTTGGGACAGTGGCTATTGAGCGGGGCGGAACCCCAGTGGGGCGTATGGTTTTATCGTGCGTTGACATTTTTGGTAATAAGTTGTCCCTGTGCTTTGGTTATCAGTATTCCGTTGAGTTTTTTTGCCGGACTCGGCGGTGCCAGCCGGCAGGGTGTTTTGATTAAGGGATCCAATTATTTGGAAGCCTTGGCGTCCGTGGATACCGTAGTTTTTGATAAGACAGGAACGCTGACGAAAGGTGTCTTCGAAGTTACCGCTATTCATCCGGAAAAATTAGATGAACGGCAGCTGTTGCATCTAGCGGCACATGTGGAGCGCTTTTCGACGCATCCTATTGCGGCTTCGCTCAAAGCAGCGTATCGGGAGGAAGCCGATGACTGCGTCGTGGAAAATATGGAGGAATTGGCTGGCTTGGGGGTACGGGCAAAGGTCAATGGATCGTCCATTAGCGTTGGCAACAGCCGCATGATGGAAGCGGAAGGAATTGAATGGCGTGATTGTAAGCATAGTGGAACCATCCTCCATGTCGCCATGGATGGGGAATATGCCGGCCATATCGTGATTTCCGATGTCGTCAAGGAAACTTCCCAGCAGGCGGTGGAGGCCTTGCATCGCAATGGTGTGGCGAAAGTCTTTATGTTGACGGGGGATGTTTCACGGGTGGCTTCCGAGGTGGCAGCCAAGTTAGGAATTGACTGCGTGTACAGCGAATTGCTGCCAGCGGATAAAGTGTCCAAGGTGGAAGAGCTGTTGGCAGAGAAAAAGCAAGTGGGCAGCCAAGGGAAATTGGCGTTTGTAGGGGATGGAATCAACGATGCGCCGGTGATATCCCGGGCTGATGTCGGCATTGCCATGGGGGCTATGGGATCGGATGCTGCCATTGAGGCTGCGGATGTGGTACTCATGGATGACAATCCGCTGCAATTGGCCAAGGCGCAGCGCATCGCTCGCAAGACGATGCGAATTGTCCGGCAGAATATTTGGGGGTCCATTGGGGTCAAAGCAATCGTGCTTATTCTTGGCGCTGTGGGCTTTGCGAATATGTGGGCGGCGATTTTTGCCGATGTTGGCGTTATGGTATTGGCGGTCCTCAACGCGATGCGGGCGATGATGATGCCGGAGAAGAAATTGGATGGAGCCAGTGGCAGAAAGGAAACTGAGATGAAAAAGTCTTATAAAATCGATGTGGATTGTCCGAATTGTGCAAGTCTTATGGAAGATGCGGCTAACAAGACCACCGGAGTGAAATCGGCAACGGTCAATTTCATGATGTTGAAGATGAAGGTCGAATTCGAAGAAGGCTATGATGCGGCTTCGGTTATGGAACAAGTTCGGCAAAATTGCAAACAGGTCGAAGAGGATTGCGAAATATATCTTTGAGACAAGAAGGGGCTGTGAAATTACAGTTTGCAGGGGAGTATTACCCAGTTCGTGTTCGAGACAAATCGCCGGCGGCGGGGGCCCCAGTACCAACGCTCCACCGGTGACAACCCGCTACAAGAAATTTTTGCCTTTTAATTAAGAGTTGGAAAACAGTTAAACGCGCTTCGCTTGGACGAAACTGCTTTTCCAACGAGAACGCAGGCAAAAATTTCTTGCTTCACGCGGAACGTCAAGGCTACGCTTATGGTACTGGGGCCCCCGCCGCCTCGGTTAGAGCCGGCACGAATTGCTGCACCCTCGGAGGG
>NZ_JNKI01000051.1 GCF_000702005.1 Selenomonas sp. ND2010
GTGAGGATAAAAATTTCGTTCTTCACGGAAAACATCAAACGCTTCGTTTATGGCACTGCCCCTAGCGGCGGCTGAGGATGTGGCGAGTTTCGCAGGGCTACCCCCGCCGCCGGCGACTTACCTCGAACACGAACTGGGTACTACTGCTCTGCAAACTGTAATTGGTCACAAAGTGCATTTCTATTGGTAGTTTTGCATGTTAATCGTAGCGTTTGATGGATTTGAATGTTTATGATTCTTTATGCTCGATTTACGGATTTTCACTTGTTTTGTGAGATTTCCTCTTGACAAAACCAGTTCCACAAAGTAGACTATAAATATGAAATCGGTCTCATAAGAGTACTTATACAAGAAAAGCTTTATGTTTTGGAAAATTTTTGGGAGGTATCATAATGAAAGACATCCGTCTGGACAGCCCGCTGAATGGTCAGCTGGTGGAACTGAAGGAAGTTAAAGACCCGGCATTTGCTGGCGGAGCTATGGGCCTTGGGGCAGGTGTAGCGAACCCGGATGGCAAAGTGTATAGCCCGGTTGACGGGGAAGTTACGGTCCTGTTCGATACGAAACACGCCATTGGCATTCATTCGGTAGATGGTGCTGATATCCTGATTCATGTCGGCCTTGATACCGTTAAATTGGGTGGCGAGCATTTTGAGGCGAAAGTTGCTCAGGGCGATACCGTAAAGAAAGGCCAGCTCTTGCTGGAGTTTGATGCAGAAGCCATCAAAAAGGCTGGTTACGATACGACGACGCCGGTTCTCGTGACGAATGCTGCGGAATTTGGCAAGGTGACGATCGCCCTTGGCGATAAGGAAATTACCTCCTCGGCTGACAGCGGTGAGGCTGCTGCTGCTGTGACGGATGACAGCGAATACCAGGATCTTCCGAAAGAAGCCCGGGTGGCTAAGCTCATTGAAAAATACGTTGGCGGCATGGACAACGTCCGCAATGCCGAGCATTGTGCGACGCGTCTGCGCCTTATCATCAATGACAAATCCAAAATCGACGAAAAGGCTATTGAAAATATCGACGGAGTGAAGGGGCAGTTCTTTGCGGCTGCTCAGTATCAGATTATCCTGGGAACGGGTTTTGTCGATAAAGTTTTCGCTGAATTTATCAAGGGTACATCCTTCAGCGGTACGAGCAACAAGGAAGAAGCTTATGCACAGATGACGCCGATCCAGAAGATTTCTCGTACACTCGGCGATGTATTTGTACCGATTATTCCAGTCCTCGTGGCAACCGGTCTTTTCATGGGACTGCGCGGTGCGGCACAGAGCTTGGGCGTTCAGTTCAGCCCCAATGTGCTGCTGTTGTCCCAGATTCTCACGGATACGGCCTTCATCTTCCTGCCAGCACTCGTCTGCTGGTCCACGATGAAACGTTTTGGTGGTACGCCGGTCATCGGTCTTGTCCTTGGACTTATGCTCGTCGGTCCGCAGCTGCCTAATGCCTGGGCAGTTGCCGGCGGTGACGTCAAACCGATTCCGATGGATCTCTTTGGGATGACGATTGGTATCGTCGGCTATCAGGGCTCGGTTCTGCCGGCACTGGTCCTCGGTATTTTCGCGGCGAAACTTCAGAAGGCCCTCAAGTCCATTGTTCCGGATATTATCGACCTTATCGTTACGCCGTTTATCACGCTGTTTGTTTCGATGCTCCTTGGTCTTATCGTCATTGGACCAATCATGCACTCGCTGGAGACGAACATCTTTGGCGCTGTTTCGGCATTCCTGCAGATGCCTATGGGGATTGGCGGCTTTATCGTCGGTGGCTTGCAGCAGGTAATCGTCGTATTTGGTGTTCACCATGTATTCAATGCACTCGAAGTGCAGCTCTTGGCTACGACTGGTGTTGACCCATTCAACGCCATCATCACGGGTGCTATCGTTGCTCAGGGTGGTGCAGCTGTTGCGGTCGCGCTCAAAACGAAGGATAAGAAAAAACGCGCCCTCTATATTTCCTCGGCAGTTCCGGCCTTCCTGGGCATCACGGAGCCGGCAATCTTCGGTATCAACCTGCGCTTCATGAAGCCGTTCCTCTATGCTTTAGTTGGCGGTGCCTTCGCTGGCGGTGTGGCAAGTTTCCTGCATCTGGCTGGTACGGGCATGGGCATCACGGTTTTGCCGGGTACGCTCTTGTATCTTGACCATCTGCTGGAATATATCCTCGTAAATGCCATCGGCTTTGGCATTGCCTTTGGCCTGACCTTTACGCTGTTCACGCCGGAAGAATAAAGAAGTAATCAAAAAGGCCTTCCCTGAATGGGGAAGGCTTTCCGTGTCGGAAAAGGGAGATTCATTATGGAGAAATTCGATAAAAAAACTATCGACGCCAAGCTGGCAAAGGGATTCCCCCTTGAGCACCGCTGGCACAACCGCTTCCATTTGGAAATGCCGTTTGGTCTCATCAATGACCCCAACGGATTTGCCTACCACCAAGGAGCGTATCATATCTTTTATCAGTGGAATCCGCTGGGATGTGAGCACAAAAATAAATGCTGGGCTCATGTAAAGACGCGCGATTTCATTCATTACACGCTGCCGGAGCTTTCCCTGTGGCCGGATGATGTTCATGACAAGGACGGCTGTTATTCGGGCTGTGGTACTTCGGAGAATGGTGAACTGCGGGTGCTCTATACCTGCAACCGCAAGGAGGATGGCGTCCGGATTCCGGCGCAACGGTTTGGTACGCTGCAGGCTGATGGCAGTGTGCGCAAGGAAGAAATCATCATTCCCGATCATCCGGAGAAAATCACCGGGCATTTCCGTGACCCGTTCCTGTTCACTCGGCATGGCCGTCGCTATCTCATAATCGGTGCGCAGCGGGAAGAGGAGGAAAAAGGCACAGCGCTCATCTATGAAGAGGTCGCAGGCAAATGGAAAAATCTCGGTGAGATTCACACGCGCCTAGGGGATTTCGGCTATATGTGGGAATGCCCGAATCTCTTGCAATTTGGCAGCTACGATGTAATGATATTCTGCCCGCAGGGGCTTCCTGCCCGGGCTTATGACCGTCAGAATATCTATCAAGCGGGATATATCGCCGGTCATCTGTCACTGGACAGCATGGATATGATGCAGCATACGAAATTCCAGGAGCTGGATCGTGGCTTTGATTTTTATGCTCCGCAGGTGTTCGAGCACGAAGGGCGTCATCTGCTGCTCGGCTGGATGGGGATGCCGGACAAGGACGCGGATTATCCGTCGAAGGAACACGGCTGGATGTACAGCTTGACTATGCCGCGTGAACTTCGACTGCGGCAAGGACATATCTATTCCCGGCCGGCTCGGGAGCTGCGGGATCTGCGCGTGAAGGAATCGGTCATAGAACTGGAGCATTCTATGGTATCGTCATTGTGTCAACCGCTCTTTGCTGGTTCGGAAATCCTGCTGACCCTGGAACTGGGTGAGGCTAAAATCGTTTCCTGTGTCCTGCACTATGGTCTGGAAAAGCTGGTATTCAGCTACGACCGGGAGCAGCAGACGATGACGATTGACCGCGATGGTATGAAAAATGGCGGTCGGGGAAAGCGCATTTTCAAGCTGTTTGTCGATCAGAAGCTTTCGCTGCAGCTGTTTGTCGACAAGGCCGCAGTAGAAGCCTTCTTCCAGCATGGCGAAGAAGTAGCAAGTCTACTGGTATTCCCCGAGAAAAATATCCAGCCAGAATTGGAGATTCATTCCGATTGTCCACTGGAAAATATAGTGGGGAATATTTGGGAACTGGACTCTTATAAGTTCGAGTTCCGGGCGTAAAACCGCGTTTTTTATAATTCTAAGATAATATTTATCGCAATATAAACCAATAATAAACTTTTTGTAATAATCACGGCTTAAGGTATAAGTAAATCATATATTTATCCTCAATAAAAGTCATTTAATTCCATTAGATGATTAGTAAGGAATCATGTAACCATCTAACGTTTAGTTAGATGGTTACTGTTTTTTTGTGGTATTATGAGAAATTTTGTGTTCCCATTGAATAATGATAAAATGCCCCAAACTATATAATTTAGCGAATGGTAGGGAGTTATAGAATGTTATCGGATAGCATGAAGTATATTTTTAAAATAATGTTTCATAAAGGTTATGCGGCATTATTTATCGTCCTAGATCTTGCCATTACCATTTTGGGTTTGATAGAACCTATGCTCGCACAGCGTGTTGTTGATTCAATATTTAAAATGGAGTCCTGGAAAATCATCCAACAAATTATTTTGATATGGTTGATATTATTCACGGGGAAATACCTTTGCCGCTTAACCTATGAACGCTTCAGCTTAAAATATTCGCTAAATATTATGCACACCATTCAAATGGATTGTTATCGGCGCTTACTTTATGCCCCATTGGACTATTTTAAGAGCAATTCATCCGGATACATTCTTTCTCGACAACTCGACGATGTTTCAACCCTAGACGGCGTTATGTTAAACCGCATTATTAGTGGCATATTAGCAATTATAGAAATTCTTATTATATGCGCGATTATGCTGTATATTAACCCGATATTGGCAGGCGTTTCTATCTTGCTAAAGGGTTTTGAATTGTATATGAATTTTCATTTTCCGCTAAAAAAGCTCTATAAAAACCACAACGAAGCAAAAGCCATGTTAGGTCGTGAATTGCAAGACGCATTAAGTAATATTCGATTAATAAAATTAGCCAATAAATTTAATGATGAAGTAACGCGACACAGCTTATCCACCACTACTTATTACGATACAAGATGGAAAAGAGACCGTGCGAATTACTTGCGGCGGATTAGTAATGGATTATCGGTGGAACTATCTAGCCCATTAATTATCATGATTGGTGGATATTTTGCTTATCGTGCCATGATGTCATGGGGTGACATCATGGCATTCATGCTATATTTCCAAAAGATAAACATTTCATTCTCACAGGCAATATCGCTTGTTCCGTTATACAAAATCTCTGCTGCCGCAGCCGATCGTATCTACGAAACTATACAAAATACTTGCAAAGTACTGCCGCCGCCAACAACGATAAAGAAACTTCCAATAAAGCAATCTATAACCCTATATGATGTATCATTTTCGTATGACAGTCACCCCGTATTAAAAAATATAAACATGCAATTAAAAAGAGGAATGCTAACAGGTATTTTTGGTGTCAGCGGTGCCGGCAAAAGCACTTTGATAAGCTTGCTTTTACGTGAACTATCTCCCGATTCAGGCACGATAAAATTAGATAATATCCCTATAAGCACCCTCAAAACCACTGAGGTGAAAGCCTCTATAGCCGTTCTTACCCAGGAACCATTGCTGTTTCAACGAACGATAAAAGAAAATCTATTATATCATGCCAAAGATTGTTCTGACGACAATTTATGGAATGTCTTAAAAATAACAAAATCAGAGCAAATCGTCAGAAAGTCTCCCGATGGACTGAATACAGAAATCCAACAGAATGGACAAAATATTTCCGGTGGTGAACGCCAACGCCTTTGTATTGCCCGAGAAATTTTGAAAGATGCGGATGTCTTTATTTTTGATGAAGCAACATCAGCATTAGATGCCACATCCGAACAAGCTATCTTAGAAATAATGCATCACCTTGCCAAAACAAAGATTGTCATTGTTATTTCTCATAGCTTTGAAATCATGAAAGAAATGGACACGATTTACGTTTTGGATAAAGGACATATTTCTGAACACGGATCCCATCGTGAATTATGCGAACATAACGGCTTATACCATAATTTATTTATGACACAGAGGTAGATTGTATGATTGGTAGATACTTATAATGTGGAAAAGATGTTGCAATGGAATAAAACATGAATAAGCCCCTGAAACCAATGGTTTCAGGGGCTTATTCATGTCAGAAAACCGGTCAGAACCGGATTTCAAAGGGGATTAGTTGTTTACTGCACGTTCCTCCGTTGAGGTCGCTAAGGGAATCCGGCGAATTCGCTCAAAGGGGATTGAATCAAACGAATAACGGATATCAAGATACGAGTTCGAACAGGTAAACACGATTTTCTTAAGGGGGAACCTCGATGTTTTTTTGATCTGTTTTATATAAAACTGCGCATCTTCCGCAGAAAACGGGCCTTTAGCGATGATAACGCGAACGTTATCAATGAACATGGGGAAACACCTCCAACAATACATCCGTGCAACTGTCAGGTCCGGGTAAGACCATGCAGGGGAGCCTGCGTGACAGCATCTCTGGTTGTTAGCGATGGGATGGATAGGGGCTATCCTTCAACAACATAATTAGCATTATACTATGGATTTTTTTGTTTGTGAAGCGGCGTATGGATGCTTATTACCCGAAAAGTCCTGCATTTTATGGAATTATTCCCATTCTAGAATGTCCACAAATGAAAAAACGCCGTTTTCGGGCAGATTACGGCGCTTTTCGTGTATACAAAAGACATTTTTGCTCAAGCACAGTCACAAAATGCTATAGTTTTTAGATGAAATACATTAGGCTGTCCGCATCTTTTTGTGCATCAAGTGCTGTCAGTATATCGTCGAGACGGACATTGGACAGCGTTTCTTTGATGTTGTCATCCAGCGGCGTAAAAACCTTAGTGGCAAGGGCACGGTTAAGCTCTGGCATCTTATCCGAGGCTGGGGCCGCTTTTTCCATCAGGGATAATTCAATAGAAGAAAGAATATCGTAGGCACTGATAGCGCGCGGTTCCCGAGCCAGTTGGTAGCCACCTTGGGAGCCTTTGATGGAGTTGACCAGATTGGCGCGTTTCAGCAGCGAGAATACCTGCTCTAAATAAATTTTAGAGATGCCGAGTTTTTCCGAAATGCTGATGATGGTAATGGGAGCGCCCGAAGCGTAATTGCGAGCTAAATAGGTCATAGCTGCGACTCCATAGCGTCCCTTGGCTGAAATCTTCATATGATATACCTCGTTTCCGAAAATTCTCAGTGGTTATACATATATAGATGATATGTTATGCTTGTATAGTATATGATAGTGAAAATAGCGGAAAAAGTCAAGGCGGAAACATTGACAAAAAAACTAAACTGTGTTAATATGTAAACATATTAATCATATATGTTTTTACTAATGGAGATAATTTTACGAAGTGGAGGCGTTTTCTGATGGGAAATATTTACAATAGTGTAACAGAGTTGATTGGCGGCACGCCGCTGCTTAAGGCCAATAACTTTATTAAGGCGAATGATCTGAAGGCCAATCTGTTGGTAAAGCTTGAGTATTTTAATCCGGCTGGCTCCGTTAAGGACCGCATTGCTAAGGCGATGATTGAGCAGGCGGAGAAAGATGGCAAGCTTACGAAGGATTCGGTTATTATAGAGCCGACTTCCGGCAATACGGGAATTGGTCTGGCCAGTGTGGCTGCTGCCCGCGGGTATAAGGCTGTTCTTACGATGCCGGAAACGATGAGTGTGGAACGCCGTAATCTGTTGAAGGCTTATGGTGCTCAGATTGTTTTGACGGACGGTTCAAAAGGCATGAAAGGGGCAATCGATAAGGCTGAGGAGTTGGCCAAGACGACACCACATGCCTTTATCCCGGCGCAGTTTACGAATCAGGCCAATCCGGCGGCCCATGAGGCAACTACTGGTCCGGAAATCTGGAATGATGCCGATGGTAAGGTCGATGCGTTTGTGGCTGGTGTCGGTACGGGTGGTACGTTGACTGGTGTTGCTCGTTATCTGAAGAAGCAGAAGCAGGATATCCATGTTGTGGCAGTAGAACCGGCCACGAGCCCCGTTTTGTCGAAAGGACAGGCTGGTCCGCATAAGATTCAGGGTATTGGTGCTGGTTTTGTGCCGGATACGCTTGATACCAAGGTTTATGATGAAGTCATCGCGATCGCCAATGAGGATTCTTTCCAGTATGGCCGTCAGTTCTCGCATAGCGAGGGTATTTTGGTAGGCATTTCCTCTGGTGCGGCGCTGGCAGCTGCGGTACAGCTGGCAAAACGCCCGGAATATGAAGGCAAGAATATTGTCGTGCTGCTGCCAGATACGGGTGACCGCTATCTTTCCACGGAGCTGTTTGCAGAATAAATATAGAAGAGTAACGTCCGCTGCCTTAAGCCTTAAGGCAGCGGATTTTTATTGTCAAATTACAGTTTGTAGGTTACAAAAATCTCATTCGAAGCAACTCTTCGCCGCCGCTAGGGGCAGTGCCAACACT
>NZ_JNKI01000052.1 GCF_000702005.1 Selenomonas sp. ND2010
CCCAGTACCATAAGCGTAGCCTTGACGTTCCGCGTGAAGCAAGAAATTTTTGCCTGCGTTCTCGTTGGAAAAGCAGTTTCGTCCAAGCGAAGCGCGTTTAACTGTTTTCCAACTCTTAATTAAAAGGCAAAAATTTCTTGTAGCGGGTTGTCACCGAGTGGAGCGTTGGTACTGGGGCCCCCGCCGCCGGCGATTTACCTCGAACACGAACTCGGTAATACTCCCCTGCAAACTGTAATTTACGGGGGCAAAAAGTCAGTCGTCTGTTTTTATGGGCAAAAATACCCATAGATTGGAAGTATATCCAGTCTATGGGTATTTGCGTTTTTATTGCTATTATTGGAGTTCTAGCTGAATCAGCAGCGGGTCGTGGTCGCTGACGCGGCCGTGTGCTTCCATGAAGGACGAGTTGACATGGACGATGTCGAACTTGTAGTGTCCTTTGAGGTTGTTGCTGACGATGATGTTGTCGAGAATCTGGTCGTTGCCCTGATAGTAGTAGGCATAACGGTCACCAAGGTCATAGTCCTTGATGACGCTTTGCATGTTGTTGCCTTCGAGGGCTTTGATAACCGGTGAGAATTCGAAGTCGTTGAAGTCGCCCGTTAAGAGGACATTCATATTCGGATTCTGGGCCATGCCTTCGTTGACGAAGTCTTTGATGACTGCGGCAAGTTTGAGGCGTTTGGCCTCGCTCTTCAATTGTACCGGCTGATGTTTGCCGTAGAGGCTGTCATCGCCGCGTTTGGAGTTCAGATGGTTAGCCACGATGACAACGTCTTTGCCTTTGAAGGTAAACTGGGCGGCCAGGGATTTGCGCGTGTTCGCGAACAGCGGATCTTTCGGGGCGATGCGGCCCGGGTTCAGCGTTAGCTGTCCATCTTTCCAGCCCTGCGGGTCATTGGCTTTGCCGATTTTGCCCGGTTTCAGCTGGACGCGGTCCGGACGGTAGAAGTAGGCGACGCGGATGTTGGCACCCGGCTGGCCGCCGTCTTCGTTGTAGTTCGGGTTGATGTTGACGCAGTCATAGGCTACGCCCGAGACTGCTTTGATGGCATCCGTCAGGCGTTTCGCGCTCTTGGTGGCATCGCTATTGCCGCTGTCAGTTGGGCCGTCGTTGTCCTGCAATTCGAGAACCGTGATGATGTCGGGCAGCTTGAGGTCGTTCGTAATGGACTGAGCCAGCCGTTTGACCTTGCTGTCCGGCGTTTTGGCCGGATTGGCCGAGAAGTTTTCGATATTGTAGGAAGCAACCAGCAGCTTGTTTTCATCGGGGACGATGGTGGTTTTTTCCGGCTGGAGGCCGCCGTCGATGAGACGCGGCATTTGGTTCATGCGCGTATTTACTTTATAGACGCCGAAGCCGTAAGTGACTACGCCGGTTACATCGCCGTCAAGTTTATCGCCGGCCTTGGTGATGTAGCTCTTGGCATTGCCCCCCTGCATAGCCAGGCAGATTTTCTCAGGATGCATATCCTCGGCCGTAATCGAAAGGCCGCCGGAGTTGTTGAAGGGGCCCTCATGCGTGGCAGGAACCACGTAGATTTCGCCATAGCGCTGTGGCCCGAGGATGCGCGGTTTCTCCACCGTCACCCGCATGCCTTCGAGGGATTCCCAAAAGTCCAGAGCGTCGTGGTCCGGGTTAAACACCGTCATGCCGTCGCTGTCGATGACTTTGCGGGGAATCTGGCGGTCCTTGTCGAGGATAACGGGAGCGGGAAGCTCCTTGCGGCCGAGCTGACGCACCTTGCTGGCTTTGATCTCGGTAATGGTGAGGTCGGTTTCCTCTTTGCCGCGATAGCCGGGGCCGTAGAATTCCGTGACCTCGCCGTCGACGGAGACATAGTCGCCGATGCCGGCGCTGGTATTCGGGGCATAAACCATGATGCCGTCCGAGGTCTTGTCGTTGCCGTCGCCGTCATCCTGGATGAAGAAGACGCTTTCGCTCTGGCGGAAGGTAATGACGCCGCGGACATCTTTTACGGTTTTTCCATTATAGGGAGAAATATGTCCCCCTCCCTGGATGTCGCCAATATGAGCGATCTGTGTCTGCTGAGCCGCAGATACGATGTTGGGACTCCATGGAAAATCACTGGGCATCCACAATCCGGCACCGGTCAACATCATCGCTGCTAAACCCGCGCGCAAACAATTCTTTTTCGAAAACATTGCCTTAGGCCACCTTTCAATTATTTTTTATTAGTTGATACCATTATAAAGGTCACATGTCCTGATGAACAAGGACATGTGACCTTTTTGTCGTGATTGAAATCACTGTGAAAATTATTTATTATTCTTGAGTCGAAAAAAACACGTCTCATTATTGGAAGAAAACGATAAAACAGGACATGCAGCTGAAAGAAAAATGAAAAAACGGTAAACCAATATGGACTATAAGGGACATGTGACCTTTTTTAACGATAAGAAACAAGATATACTTTGACTTGTAAACGATAAGTCGTCTGAAAACTCCAAACAAAATCAACAATATGAATAGAACGATGCAGATGAAAACTGCTCTCATTTACAGAGTTACAATTGGCTGACGGACAGGGAACATGGAAACTGTTGACAAGTCAATTTAGGGTGATACTGAAGAGGATTGAGAAAATCGGGTATTCATAATGGCGAGGTTGGGATGAGTGTTTCAGGGATGTTTAGGGGGAATAGGTAATGAAATTCTTGAGCAAGAAGAAGAGTCTGCTGATTGCTGCGGCAATGAGTGTATCCTTTATCGCTGCGCCGCTCACGCCAAGCTATGCGTCAGAGGCACCGCAGGGCTACACCCAGCAGGACCTCAACGATGAGATGATCATGGCTGTTGCGTGGATGCAGAACTCGGCTGAGTACCGCGAACTTTGCTATCAGGCATACAACGTCGCACTCGATCGGGTAGTAAAAGCCGTCGCTCATCACAAAAAAGGCGACAAACCGCTGGCTATCGTCCTCGATGCTGATGAAACGGTACTGGACAACAGTGCGTTTGAGGCTGGGCTCATCGGTACGGGCAACAGTTACAGCAATGCCACCTGGAAAGAATGGTGCGATGCTGGGGTAGCAAGAGCAATGCCGGGCGCTGCTGAGTATCTGCAGGCCGTCGATAAGCTCGGTGTAGAGATTTTCTACGCTTCGAACCGCAGCCTCAAGGATCATTACGAAAGCTCGGTACGCAACTTCAAGAAAATCGGCTTCCCGCAGGCTGATCGCAAGCACATGATTTTCAAAGCGGATTCCAGCAACAAGCAGGCTCGCTTCGATCAGGTCATGAAAGACTACGATGTCGTCGTATTCATGGGCGATAACGCAGGCGATCTGCCAATCGGTACCTATCATAAGAGCCAGGAAGAGCGCAACGCTCTGGTGGACAAATACAAAGATGAATTCGGCAAACGCTTCATCGCCTTCCCGAATCCGACCTACGGCGATTGGGAATCGGCTCTGAAGAAGGATAAGGGTTCCTATTGGGCACTGAACAATAAAGAGAAGAGCGATGTCCGCCGTGATTCGCTGCGCACGTGGCGTCCGGTCAAGACTGCCCAGGACAAAGAGAACACGAAACCAGGCAACGAGCAGAAGTAATTGATACTTGAGAAGAAGGAGAATTTATCATGAAAAAATCCGCAAAACTTTCCCTTGCCCTCGCACTGATGATGGGAACCACGGCCGGCGTCAACATGGTAGCACCGAGCTCTGCCAGCGCAGAGATTTCTGATAAGTTCAAACTGGAAGTCAACGGTGTAACGTCTTATTATCATGATACGGCTCATAACTACTATGGTCAGACGCGTACGGACAATACTGGTCTTGGTAAAGGCTGGAACAATTATACGCGTGTGCAGCTTACTTATAATGTTGATAAGGATGTTCAGGCAGTAGCTCGTCTGCATAGCAACTATGATAATGCTGGTGATTTTGCTGCCAACAAGAATACCTCAGGGGCATATTTTGACCAGTCCTATATCAAGTATAATGATCGCAAGAACAACCTCCATTATATCGTTGGTAAAAAAGGCATGACACTTGGTCAGAGCATGGTCTACAATTCCACGGGCAATCTGACGGGAGTACAGGTGTCCTATGGCAATTGGTGGGATCCGACCTGCTTCCAGCTGACTTATGGCGATGCTAAAGGTGGTAACCGGGTATGGTCAGCTCAGTTGACACAAGCAACGTCAAAAGCAACTTCATTTAATGCTACCTATGTACGTGGTGAAACCTTATATCAGAAAACAACTCCAGCTAAGGACAAAATAACGGGAGAGCTGGTGTTTAATAATGATGGAACGGTGAAATTTGATTATACTGGAGAAGCCAAGAGAGAAACTGATAGTTTTGTCGATTTTGGTGCTAAAGTAAAATTCCATGGGGTAACTATGGTTGGTGAATGGTCACGCAATCAGTCTAACTACAATCAGAAGGGCAAGTACCTCGATAAAATGGCTGGAGAGAGACAGGCATGGTTTGTTGAATTCTACACTGGTCCAACAAATGACTTTGGTTCGGGTCTGCCAGTGCAAAAAGTAGGTACGCATGTATTCTCCGTACGTTGGCAGGATGTTGGCCGCTATGGAACCTACGGTCACAACAACACGTTCTATGATGGCAAAAAAGGTCTGCGCTTGGATTATGGTGTAACCGTAAAGAAAGGCTTATCGGTTGATTTCGTTTATGGCCGTATGCAGGCTAAAGATAATGCTGGTTACGGAAATAGCGGACATAAAATTAAGAAGGGTGACTGGAGCAATATCTTTGTAGCAGCCCTCAGCTACAAATTCCGTTAATCTACACCTGACATAATTCCAGCAGGGCGGGAGCAGGATGTTTCTGCCCTGCCGGTAAGGTTCTTCTGTTTAGGAGGAAAAAGCATGAAATTCGGTAAGAAATCAAAACTTTTGATTATCCCGGCTATGCTGGCTTCGTTTGGCACGCTGTCGCTGGCTCCGCTGACGGCAGAGGCTTGGACGGACCAGACTCACATGGCCATCGAGCGTGCGGCAGGTCTTTCGAGCTATCAGAATGCCTGCGCACCGGATGTTTCCAAGACGGTATCGGCTATCAATAAGCTCAAGAAAAACGACGGTCAGGGGCATTTCTTTGATGCCAGCAAGCCGCCAACGCGCAAAGATGTCGAAGAGCAGCTCGAGATGATTGGTCAGGGCCGCGACGATTCGCCGGATGGCTGGATTCTCGGTGCCATCATCAACGCTACGCGCAAGTCCAAGGCTTGGACGGAGATGGGCCGTTTCGACGACTACAACTACGCGATCCTTGGCCACTACTGCGGCGACCTCTCGATGCCGATGCATATGTCGGTCTATGATGATTTCAACAAGAAACATCATCTGAACATCGACCAGACGCTCAATCGCAGTGATGTAAAATACGATGTCGACGGTGTTCCTTTGATTACGAAGGAAATGACCGTGGATGACAGCGTCCGCTTCAACAGCGAAGACGAAATCATCGACTACATGTTGAAGATTGCCAATGAGTCCTTTGAGCTTGCCCAGAAACTGCGCGCAGAGGACCGCGAGCTGACGCACGAGGAAGCTATCCAGCGCGTCAACCGCTCGGCTACGTTCTTCCGTGCTATCATGCGTTACTGCGGCAAGAACATCACCGATGATGAATTGGTAAAATACGTCAAATAATAGCGTTATCGCTACTATTTAATAATCAGATCTCTGACTCCTTTTTTTACCCCTGAAATCTACAATGTGCCAGAAAAGCTCGCCGGTATTTACTGGCGAGCTTTTCGGTGTAAAATAAGGAATGGAGTTCTACGGAAAAGAGGGTTATTATGTTTGGCAAAAAATCGTTAAAGGTTATGGCATTGGCCGCACTTACGGCGGCCGTTACAACGGGCACGGCGTTTGCGGGCGATCTTACCGTCTATTCGACGTCGGATATCCATGGCAGTGTCATTGGCTGGGATTATTTCCGCGCCCAAAAAGCGGATTTGGGGCTGGCCAAGGTCAGTACGATTATTAACGAAGGGCGCAAGGCCAAGACGAAGGATGATGCCGTCCTTGTCATCGATGGTGGCGATATCATCCAGGGCACGCCGCTGGATACGTATATGGTCCAGCATCCGCAGGAGTGGAAAGTGGGCCAGCACCCCATGTTTACGGCCTTCAACAAGATTGGCTACGATGCCATTGAGCTGGGCAATCATGAGTTTAATTTTGGTCTTGATTACCTGCAGAAGGTTATCGGCAAGAACAAGAATGTCCTTGGTGCCAACGTCATCGACGATAAGACGGGCAAGACCTGGGGCGGCGTGCGTCCGTACCTCATCAAGACGGTCAAGGTCGACGGCGAGAAGGTAAAGGTCGGCATCATCGGTACCGATACCCCGGCGATTCCGAATTTCGAGGACCCGTCCCATTTCGCTGGGGTTCATTTTGTCAGCCAGGTGCCGGTCATGCAGCAGTGCATTAAGGAACTCAAGGCGCAGGGCGTGGATATTCTCATCGGCGTGTCTCATTCCGGCGTGCCGCGTGGGGACCGCAACAGCGAGGAAAACCAAGTCGTAGCGATTGCGGAGGCCTGCCCCGAGCTCGACCTTTTGATTTGCGCGCATAATCATGTCGTCATTGACAATGCCAACGGGGTGACAGGCCCGGATGGTACGGTCTATAAAGATGCGGTGATAAATGGTGTACCCGTGGTCGAGAGCGGCAAAGATGGCAAATTCGTGGGCAAGAGCCAGTTGACGCTCAAAAAAGTTGCGGGAAAATGGCAGGTCGAAAAAGTCACGACGCAGGCGATTCCTACGAAGGGCGTAGCCGATGATCCAGCCATCGTCAAACTGGCCAAGCCCTGGCATGAAAAGACGCTCAAGCATCTGCAGACGGTAGTCGGCGAGGCATCGGATGTTTTCCTCGGTGCGGAGTCGAACCATCAGGATTCGGCCATCGTCGACCTCGTCAATGAAGTCCAGCGTCACTATGCGGGCACTCAGCTTTCGGCGGCGGCCTCGTTCAACACGAGCCAGAACATTGATAAAGGGCCGATTACGCTGCAGGAAATGTCAGGACTCTACATCTATGAGAATTATCTCTATGGTATCGAGATTACCGGTGCGGAGCTCAAAAAATATATGGAACACGCCGCCAGCTTCTATGGGACGAGCCCGGACTACAACTACGATATGCTGCAGGGTGCAGACTATACCATCGACCTGACGAAACCCGTCGGCAGCCGTATCACCAAGCTACAGTATCAGGGCAAGGACGTAAAGGACACGGATAAATACACCTTGGCCATCAACGACTACCGTATGAACGGCGGCAGCGGCTACATGGCCGCCATGGGCTACACCAATGGCAAAAAGCCCAAAGTCGTATTCGACTCCATGCGCAAATACGGCGACGACGGCCAGATGCGCTCCTTGATGATCCGCTACGTCAAAGAAAAAGGCACTATCACGCCGGCTTGTGACAATAACTGGACAGTAATCAAATAAAAGTGATGCGAGACTCTATTTTATGCCTCTTTAGAGGAAAGAGGCGGTGAAATTACAGTTTGCAGGTCTCATACGAAGCAGCTCTTCGCCGCCGCTAGGGACAGTGCCAACACTACGCGGGAGATGTTTTTCTAAACGAAATTTTTATCTTTAATTAAGCATCGAAAAAGTTGCAAAACGCGCTTCGCTTGAACGGTAGCAATTTTTCGACGAACGGTGAGGATAAAAATTTCGTTCTTCACGAAAAACATCAAACGCTTCGTTTATGGCACTGTCCCTAGCGGTGGCTGAGTCTGTGGCAAGTTTCGAAGGGCTACCCCCTCCGAGGGCGCAGCAATTCGTACCGGCTCTAACCGAGGCGGCGGGGGCCCCAGTACCATAAGCGTAGCC
>NZ_JNKI01000053.1 GCF_000702005.1 Selenomonas sp. ND2010
TCAGCCGCCGCTAGGGGCAGTGCCATAAACGAAGCGTTTGATGTTTTCCGTGAAGAACGAAATTTTTATCCTCACCGTTCGTCGAAAAATTGCTACCGTTCAAGCGAAGCGCGTTTTGCAACTTTTTCGATGCTTAATTTAAGATAAAAATTTCGTTTAGGAAAACATCTCCCGTGGAGTGTTGGCACTGCCCCTAGCGGCGGCGAAGAGCTGCTTCGAATGAGGCTCCGCTAACCTGCAAACTGTAATTGGTAAAAACTACGTGGATAAATTCGTAAAAGCCTCCATAAGTTAGATGAATCCATCTAACTTATGGAGGCTTTTATATTTTATGTCAATATAAAGAGATTTTTGCTTATGCGAAGTATTTGCCCTTATTGTCTTCTTCCTGTGCCTCATAGACCGCGATACGGTTTTTGATGAACTGGGTATCGATGTTACCCGTGCGGAAGTAAGTATCCTTGAGAATCTTCTTGTGAAGGGATACCGTGGTCTTTACGCCATCGATGCGGAATTCCTTCAAGGCGCGTTCCATGATTTTGATTGCGTCACCGCGCGTACGGCCATGAACGATAATCTTGGCAATCATCGAATCGTAATACGGCTCGATGGCAAGACCAGCCGTTACGCCGCTGTCAAAACGGACGCGTGGGCCGCTCGGTTCATGCAGGAAGGTGATATCGCCCGGGGATGGCAGGAAGTTGTTGTCTGGGTCTTCGGCGTTGATACGGCATTCGATAGCATGGCCGGTGAAATGAACATCGTCCTGCGTGAATTCAAGTGCTTCACCAGCTGCAATGCGAATCTGCGTACGGACGAGATCGATGCCCGTGACAGCCTCTGTAATGCCATGCTCAACCTGGATACGCGGGTTGATTTCCATGAAGTAGAATTCGTTGTTGGAAAGGTCAAGCAGGAACTCTACCGTACCGATATTGGAGTAGTGGACGCTTTTAGCAGCCTTGACTGCCAACTGACCAACACGTTCGCGCATATCCTGAGTCAGGGCAATCGACGGCGATTCCTCTAGCAGCTTCTGGTTGCGGCGCTGCAGGGAGCACTCACGCTCGCCGAGGTGGAGAACCTCACCGTAGTTATCGGCAACAATCTGGACTTCTACGTGGCGGGACCGCTCAATGTAATGCTCGAAGTAGTATTTCGTCTTAGTGATATCGACGAGCATGGAGAGGATGTTGCGCAGGTCGTCTTCATTGTGAGCTACGCACATGCCTTTGCCGCCACCACCCGATACCGGTTTAAGGATGACCGGATAGCCGACTTCCTTAGCCACTTCAATAGCTTCTTCGTTGCTGGTCAGTGGATCGCTGCCTTTAGCCATAGGGATACCAGAAGGAGCGATAGAAGCACGGGCGATATCCTTGTCACCTACGAGGCGAATCGTTTCCGGCATGGGGCCAATCCAGGTGATCCCCGCATTGGTTACCTGTTCGGCAAAATCCGCATCCTCGGAGAGAAAGCCATAGCCTGGATGAATGGCATCGGCCTGAGCCTGTTGGGCAGCAGCCAGCAGGGCATCTTTGTTCAGATAGCTTTCCATGGCATCAGCTGGGCCTACGCAGATAGCCTGATCCGCCAGCTGGACATGCAAAGCATTGGCATCAGCCTCGGAGTAGACAGCAACGGTTTCGATGTCCAGCTCCTGGCAGGCACGAATAATACGAACGGCGATTTCGCCGCGATTTGCGATAAGTACGCGTTTAAACATAGGATTACCTCCTAGATTTACAAGTAATTGATATTATTGACACTTATTTAATATGGTTGTAAAGCAACAGGTATTAGAACCAGATGCTAAAGCAACTATGTCATGAATTGTAGCACAATTTATTTGACGGGTCAATGATAAAGTGAAGGTATAAATCTAATGCTTCAAAAGAATAATGAATCTTGTATACAAATATGTCAGAAAGTTTTTGGTTTTATATAATAGCTTTCGCTGTCGCAGGATGGATTTTAGGTTGTCAGGAAAATGCTAAGGGAGAGGAAGTTTTTTCGTGCTTGTTTTTTTTCATAGTTATATGCTAAATTGTGATAAGATAGGAGGAAGGGAAGTGAATTTATGACTGATATTGTGGCAGAAAAGCTTAAACTGCTGCCGGAAAATCCTGGTGTATATATAATGAAAGATGCGAATGGCAGAATCATTTATGTGGGGAAGGCCGTGGTACTCAAGAATCGCGTGCGCCAGTACTTCCAGTCGAATAAGAATCATACGCCTAAGGTTCGGGCGATGGTCTCACATATCGCTGATTTTGAATTTATCATGACCAATACGGAGGTTGAGGCACTGATTCTTGAATGTAATCTCATCAAGAAGCATCGGCCACGTTATAATATTAGTCTCAAGGATGACAAAACCTATCCGTATGTCAAAGTTAGCGTACAAGAAGAGTTTCCCCGCGTTTTTATTACGCGACGGGTGTTAAAAGATGGGGCAAGATATTTTGGCCCATACACCAATGCGACAGCGGTGCATGAGAGTTTGAAGCTGTTGCGGCGATTGTTCCCCTTGCGTACGTGTAAACATCTTCAGGAACGTCCGTGTCTGGAATACCATATCAAGCGCTGTCTGGCGCCCTGTGCGGGAAATGTAGATAAGCGTGAATATGATGCAATGATTAAAGCGGTGCTGTTATTTCTCGAGGGACGTACGGAAGAGGTCGAACGGGAACTGCAATATCGCATGGATAAGGCAGCAGCTGCCTATCATTATGAAGTGGCCGCAAGACTGCGTGATCAATTGTTAGCGGTGAGAAAGATTGCCGAGAAGCAAAATATTGTGACTGGCTCTGGGGATCAGGATGCCGTTGGGATGGCGCGGTCGGAAATCGGCGTGGCGGTACAGATATTCTTTATTCGTGCTGGCAAAATGATTGGCCGGGAACATTTTTTACTGCGCGGCAGCGAAGAGGAAAGCGATGAGGCAATTTTGACAGCCTTTTTGCAACAGTATTACCATCGTGCGGCATTCGTACCACGTGAAATCCTGCTGCCGCTGGAGCTGCCGGAAGACGAGCGAACGCTTATGGAGGCTTGGTTATCAGAAAAAAAGAAACGAGCGAAGGTACAGTTGCTTTGCCCGCAACGGGGAACGAAGCATGACATTGTAGTCATGGCAGCTGGTAATGCCGATAAATATCTTAAAGACGAGGCAGCTCGTATCAAGCAGGCCAATGCACAGACCCGAGGGGCCGTGGAAGAGCTGGGAAAATATTTGGGATTGAAACGTCCGCCCGAGCGTATGGAGTGCTTTGATATCTCACATATTCAAGGAAGTGAGACGGTAGCATCGATGGTGGTTTTTGAAGGCGGGCTTCCGAAAAAATCCGATTATCGCCGTTTTAAGATCAACAGTACGGAAGGGAAACCAGATGATTTCTTATCCATGCGTGAAGTCACAACGCGGCGTTATGTAGGACTTCCTGAGGAGGAGTTGCCAGATCTTATCGTTATCGATGGCGGCAAAGGACAATTATCTTCGGCATTGGAAATCATTCGGCAGCAGGCTGGGCATAAGAATGTGCCAGTGGTAGGCCTGGCCAAGCAGTTTGAATTGGTGTTCAAGGAGGGCGAGTCTGAGCCAGTAGTGTTGCCACGTCATAGTCAGTCGCTATATTTAATCCAGCGCATTCGCGACGAAGCCCATCGGTTTGCCATTACGTATCATCGTAAGCTTCGTGGCAAACGGAATCTTGTCTCGGTGTTGGATCATATTGTGGGAATTGGTCCGAAACGCAGGCAGGCACTCTGGTCACATTTTGGGACTTTAGCTAAGATTAAGGCAGCTAGTGTGGAAGAATTAGCGGAAGTTGACGGGATGAATCGGCCGTCGGCCGAGGCAGTATATAATTTCTTTTTAGCTCAGGAGAGTTTTCGAGGAAAGGAAAAAGAGAAGAAATGAAGTTCGTAGATTTACATGTTCATTCCCTGGTATCGGATGGCAGTTTTTGTCCGGAGGAGTTGGCGAAGCAGGCAAGTGCGGCAGGTTTGTCGGCGTTTACGCTGACGGATCATGATAATATTGCTGGTAATGAAGCAGCAGCTGCTGCGGCCAAAGCAGCTGGCCTTGAATTTATCAACGGGATGGAGCTGTCCGCCGAATATAATGGGCGTAAAATCCATATAGTCTGTTTGGGCTTTGATCCCGAGCATCCGTCCTTTCAATTGATTTATCAACGGATTCGTTCCATCAAAGAGGGGCGGATTCCTGAAATGATAGACTTCGTCGCGCATAAGGGCGTGGATATTTCCCTGGAGAAGGTAAAAGAATTTGCGCAGGGACGTCCCATCGACCGGTATGCAATCATGCGGTATTTGGTTTCCCTTCAGTTGTATGACCGGGCACAGCCCCTTTGGGATAATTATCTTGACCCGGCAGCTGTTGCGTTGGGCCTCGATGTGAATATCACGGCGGAGGAAGCTTTGCCACGGATACGGGAAGCGGGAGGCGTGACTTCGCTGGCACATTTCCACAAAGACATTGGACTCAAGGGGCTCACGCGCAAGGAGCAGGAAACTGCTATTCTACATCTGCACAGCATGGGATTAAATGGCATGGAACGCTTCTATCCGAATTATTCGGCGGACGATGCTGCCTTTGCTGGATATATGATAGAAAAGTATGATTTGATGCCTACGGGCGGAACGGATTTTCATGGTGCCAATCGCCCGAATGTTGCTATGGGAACTGGCATTGGTGGTAACATGGCGGTGCCGTATGAGTTCTTTACTGGTGTACAAAAGCGCTGTGGCATAATTTAATTTAGACTTGGCAGGATTTTATTTTGAATGGGGCGAACCCTTCCTATAGGACGATTTTAGTTGTATTGTTAGGAGGGGCATTATGAAAACTTGGGTTTGCACTGTATGTGGCTGGATTTATGATGAAGAAAAGGGAGATCCGGATTACGATTTGGCACCAGGCGTACCATTCGAAGAGCTGCCAGATGATTTTGTCTGCCCACTCTGTGGTGTGGGTAAGGAGGACTTTGAAGAACAGTCCTGATGGGATAAAGTTTAGTGGTTTTTGCACACTGTCGACGGGAAAGAGATCCCTTTTAGAAAGGGGTCTCTTTTGTTGTCTGACTAATTATTAGCAGGTCATAAGAATATAATCTTAATTTATGATAAAATAAAAAATCTAAAGGAAAAAGATTGATTTTTACAACCGACTTTGTTATAATTTACACGTAATGAATCATAAGTGTGATTCATGATAAAAGGCATTCCGAAAGCGGTTTCTGTTATGGTAAATCAACAGGCCGTTTTCAAATTATAAGGAGGCAATTTATTATGAAAGTAACAGTTGTTGGTGCAGGTAATGTAGGTGCTACCGTTGCAAATGTTCTTGCAGTCAAGAATTTCTGCAGCGAGGTTATGCTCGTGGATATCAAAAAGGGGTTTGCCGAAGGCAAAGCTATGGATATCATGCAGACGGCTCATATGCTGAACTTTGATTCGACGGTTGTCGGTGTAACGGCGGAAATCGGGGATGAGAACGGCTATGCTCCGACGGCTGGTTCTGATGTAGTTGTCATCACTTCCGGCATGCCGCGTAAACCAGGCATGACTCGTGAAGAGCTGATCGGTGTCAACGCTAAAATCGTAAAGAGCGTTGTCGATCAGGCTGTAAAATATTCTCCGAATGCTATCTTTATCATCATTTCCAACCCGATGGATACGATGACCTTCCTTACGCTCAAGGATTCCAAACTGCCGCGTAATCGTGTCATTGGCCAGGGCGGTATGCTCGACAGCAGCCGTTTCCGTTATTTCTTGTCCAAGGCTCTGCAGGAAGCAGGCTATCCGGCTACGCCGACGGATATCGATGGCATGGTTATTGGTGGTCACAGCGACAAGACGATGGTCCCACTCACGAGCATTGCTACGTATCGCGGCATTCCGGTCACGAATTTCCTTTCCAAAGAGCAGCTGGATGATGCTGTTGCCCAGACGAAAGTTGGCGGTGCTACGCTGACGGGCTTGCTCGGTACTTCTGCTTGGTATGCTCCAGGTGCTGCTGCTGCTGCTATGGTTGAGGCTATCGCGCTGGATTCCAAGAAACTCATGCCGTGCTGCGTATACCTCGACGGCGAGTATGGTGAGAAAGACCTCTGCATCGGTGTTCCAGTTGTCCTCGGCAAGAATGGTATGGAAAAGATTGTCGAGTATAAACTCGAGGGCGATGAGAAAGCGAAATTCGATGAGAGCGTAGCTGCTGCCCGCAATACGAATTCCAAACTGGGTGACGCTCTGAAATAAGCTTTGCGTTGCTAAGTTGCCATAGTAAGTGAGATAGGAAGAACCTGCACGTTGGTGCAGGTTCTTTTTTACTATGAAATTTATAAAAAAGTAGGTCAAAAGACTTAATTTTTATCAGAAAGTTGACGATATATAAATTGTAGGGTAATATTGATTGCATTAACAGAAATGCACCGAGGAGGTGTTTACTGTGGTAGACCGTATTGAGCGGGTATCCGCTTTGAAACCTGTTGAGTCAGGAATTGGAAAATTCTTCGAACGCAAGGAAGGTTATGAGGATAATCCCAAGAGTAAAAAGCAGTTTGCGGAGATTCTTGATCATGAGCTGGAAAAAGAGGCACGGCCGGATAATGAAGCAGGGCCGGGAGTACCGAATGCTTATCGATTGGAACTAAGGGCTCGGCCAACGCAGTCGCTGTTTTATCAAAATGAGGTAGATCTTAGCAAGGCAGAAGGGAAGATACACGACGCTGGATGACGAGAAGTATATGAGAATGGCGCTGGAAGAAGCGCAGTTGGCCTATGATAGCGAAGAGGTGCCAATCGGAGCCGTGCTTGTGGATGAGAACGGCTCTGTGGTGGCGCGTGGGCATAATATGAGAGAAACTTGGCATGATGCGACGGCACATGCAGAGCTTATTGCGATTCAAGAGTGTTGTAAAAATTTGGGACGTTGGCGTTTATCGGGGCTGACGCTATATGTGACGATTGAGCCGTGTCCGATGTGTGCCGGAGCAATTGTCATGAGTCGTGTGGATCGTGTTGTCTATGGCAGTACCGATGCTAAGGCTGGTGCGTGTGAGTCTGTATTCAACATTCCCGGCAATCCAACGCTTAATCATCGCCCTGAGATTACGGCTGGAGTCCTGCAGCAGGAATGTGCCGATATCATGAAACGCTTCTTCAAGATGCGCCGTGAGCAGCGCAAGGCCGAAAAACAAAAGAACAACGAAGAATAAAAAGACGGTAAAAACTTTACGGCGGCATAAAATGCAGAATCCACCATAAGTCAGCTTGATTAGTCTGACTTATGGGGGATTCTGCTAAATTATCCACGCACTTTTTACAAATTACAGTTTATCGGTTAGTGGAGCCTCATTCGAAGCAGCTCTTCGCCGCCGCTAGGGGCAGTGCCAACACTACGCGGGAGATGTTTTCCTAAACGGAATTTTTATCTTAAATTAAGCATCGAAAAAGTTGCAAAACGCGCTTCGCTT
>NZ_JNKI01000054.1 GCF_000702005.1 Selenomonas sp. ND2010
CCTATGGAAGGATTCTGGGGCATCCTTAAGCGGGAGATGTACTACGGCAGACGTTTTACCAGCAAGTGTGAACTTATGCGTTCGATTGAAGCATACATTCATTATTACAACCACAAGCGTGTGCAACGTAACCTTGGTATCCTAACACCGATAGAGAAACATACCTTGTATTTAGCCGCATAAAAAGGCCGGCAGACGAATCTGCCGACCAAAGAAATCTTATTTTTTTTTATTGTCCTCTTGACGGGGAGCAGTTCACATTACGTGCAACAGCCCCTTTTCTTTTTTGTCATATAGTGTTCTTCATTACACTCCTGCAAAAATCTTTGGTGTTTAATATTCGGCCATGTATTTGGCCAGGCGAGCATCATAGGACAAAGCCTCTTCTGAGGGGATTTTCACATCCCCTAAAAGATATAGGGACTCGTTAGGTTCAAGTTTTAATCGGTCAATGACGCCTAAAGACCTTGTCTGCTGGTCAGCAAAGGTAAGATAAACATCGGTGATGTTCGCGGTATGGATATTATCACTTGTATAGACAATATAGAAGGCTATTTTACCGTTGCCCCAGCAGCCTTTATGAATGGCATTAGCGACCTGCCCAGCGACGAAGTACGTTCGGTCAAGGGAGGATACTTTATTCGTGCCCTGCAACGTACCGGTACCGAAGAACGGCTTGCCGTCCAGATAGAACTTCTGATTGTGGAAGGTCACACGTCCGAAAGAGTAGTCGGTAATCTGTTGCTCCAGTCGGCGGATTCTCTCGGCTGTGTCAGGGTGGGGGTTATATGGGTTGGCGTCGATATTATCAGCTCCGGACACAGCATATAGCCCTTCATTGAGTTTCATGCGGTACAGGAAGGATACAAGGCTGCCGGTGGAAAACTTCAATGAATTGTTCAGAAACTCTACGGCTTGTTTATCAGCAAGATACTCGTTGGCTATAGAGATTTTTGCATTAGCTTCAGTTTTATTACAGGCAATATCCGTCATAATGGCTAACAGCTTGTCAGCGGAACGCTGTTTGTAGTCGTTACCTAGAAGCTGCTGCAGTCCGGCATCACCGTATAAAGTGTCTATCTTACGTTGAAAATCGCGGTTGTACCAGTGCGCACATTCATGGGCCATAACGGCCCCTAGCATTGAGCGTTGATAAATATTTTCCTCGTTCTGGGCACCTCTGTTTCGTAACTCAATCTGTCCACTGGCTGGAATGGTCAAAGCAAAGTTAACCATTTGCGTGGTAATATAAATCTGCCCAGCTGGCATAGTAGTTGCGTCAATGGCTGGCGCTGCAGATTCTTTGACTGGTAAAAGATAACGAGAGTGCCTGCCGTCATTGAAATTCAGCAGGGAAGGGTTGTATTGGAGTAATTCTTCTTGAATGCCTCGCAGGAACGGGCTATCCCACGCATGTGAGGCGCTTTCATACTCGTCGCTGAGGATAGCACCATAGAAATGTTCGTCAGAATCACTAAATGTATAGGCCGCCGCAGCATTGGCCGAAAAAAGAGTGACGACTAAGCATAAGGCGGCAAGATATTTACGCAGGCTCATCATAATCCGCCCTAATGTCACCCCCCTTGTAGCAATGAGGGGGGTGAGTCTCTTCGTAAGCATAAAAACACGCTCCTTATTTCACTTACATCCTGAAAAATCACATTATACAGCAGGGGAGATGAGAAGTAAAATTTATATTTAAGAATCTAAAGAATCAAACAAAGCACTAATATATTCATTTACCTGTTGGTTCTGAGATTCAGTATAGAAATCTACAGAGTTTTCTTCTTCATTGGAAGTAACAACCCAGTCAATGATTTTTTGTTCATTTTTATTCTTTTCTACGCAAATAGCATATACTATGAAAGGTGTTTCTGGCATATCATTGAAAATTTCTTGTGCTTTATAAATAGCAATGTGGTTTTTATCCCAACAATTGTTTTTAATAGCCCAAGCTACTTGTCCCATAACATATTTTGCTCTGTCTGCAGAATTATACAAAATCCTTTTATAGTTAGCATTAGCAAAGTTTGCTACTTCATATTGGTCTGGAACCTTAATTTCCCAATATTTATCTTCATTTTTTAGTCTAACATAAAAGGTTGAGGAATCAGCATTGTTATAGGTGTCATTATCATTCTCATAACCAACACGATTTTTACTCATTTCTCTTATATAGTTATAAGTAGCATTCCAACGGCTATTATTGGTAGGATGATTTTCTTTCCTAGTGTCCCAACCATCATATTGTGCCATTCTGTAAACACTAATTAAATCTCCCCCAACACTAAACTGGGGAACATTTTCTAGTAAACGAATACCAAAGGCATCGGCTCTAGCTTCAAGAGCAAAACTGTCTTTAGCCGTTTGTTCAGCAGTTTGTCCCCAATCTCTTTTGGATAAAGCATCATCATAATACCAATGACCACATTCATGTGCATAATCAGAAGCAATAGCACTCAAAGCATAAATATTATAATCTTTAGGAGTGGTAGTTCCATTACAACTTTTATAGGCAGAACCAGAGTTTACTAACAAACTACCTTGGGTAAGACTGATATAACCTCCACCATAGTTAGAACCACTAACATTACTATCCATAGTATCACCGACAGAATTAATATATACTCCTTTTAAGCCGTCCTCATATTTAGAATAAGCTTTCTTTAATTTCTGTGGGTTAAACTTAATTAAAGGAGCTTGGATTTTATCTTCAAGGAATTTATCTTCCTGTAAATAATTACTTTTTACTTCAACATCCCAAAAATTATCAGTTTCCATTCGATCGGCAGGAATATGATAATATTCACCTATGGGAGTATATGCAAATGCACATGAATAGGTTGTGGTAGCTACCGCAAAAGCCATAACCCCCGTAATAATCTTTTTGTTAAACATAAAATCACCTTCTTCCTATAAATATATTGCTACGATTTCCTATGCGAAATATGACTAAGGTAGAAATCGTAGCAAAGGTAATTTCCTTTTAGGTATTACGTTATTTCACAAAATGAATCAGTTGCTCCAAGGAGGGCTTTTCATCCTCTTGTTTTACTTCGTGACGATAGTAGTAGGAGGCTTCCCGTAATTGCTCGTCTTGGCGGATTAATTCTTCCAGACCGGCGAGGGTTTCGTTATCCCCAAACATTGTTCCCTGGTTTTCCTGGGCTTTTTTATCTAGTTTGCGCTCAATGCGGATATAGGCCACCGGCAGTTCAAAAGTTTTGGTGGAGTCCTTATCAATGGTCAAATTCTTGGCGGAAACCTTCTGCACGACAAAATTGTCATATTCAGCTTCGGCGGAGGATGACTCGGAAAGGTTCAGTTGTTCAATGGTTTTTGCTGCATCGCCATCGCCTAGGGTCTTTAAGATACTCTGCAGAACTTTCCCTGTTTCGTTGGCATCCATGCTATTTTCCGCATAGCATAGTAGCAGAGAGACGCCCTGGTAGTAGGAGTTGTCGATAAAGGAAAGCTGGGCACCGCTGGTCATGCGCCAAACCATCTGATACTCTGTGGGGATTTTCTGAAGCTGGTGGCTGTCACCTTCCAGATTTTTATTCAATGCGGCAATGATAGTGTCCGGCTTTTCAAAGCCTGCTAACATGTCTTTTTTATCCGCACCGCAGCCTGCAACGCTGAGGATGAGGAGCAGGGCCAAAGGCAGAACTAAATAATTTTTCATAGTGCGATTCCTTTCTTAACGGTAAAATTCCACATGAGAGCTCATCAAAGTATCAGATAAGGCCACCCGGAAGGCTACGGCTTTTTCCTGGGTGGTGACGGTCTTTTCCTCTTTGCCATCAGCATTGACATAACTGATTTTGATGAACTGCTCCGGGGTGATTTCTGCTACAATCTGGCCCGGATAGGAGATAGCTTTCCACTGATGACGTTCGGGCATCTTTAACTCCAACTGTTCTTTTTTGGCGTACTCCACAGTGAGATTATCGTAGAAGATGCTATTCCAAAAGTCACCATTGTTGCTCCCGCCGCCAGCACCTAAATGAAAGTCACCTTTCTTATCAACGCCAAAGGGCCGCAATACCTCGATATCCATGTGACCATTGGCACTGCCCAGGGAAGCATTGTTGGGGTAGATATTCTTGATAACAATCTTGGAGGCATAGGTGGCAGGCTTGCACACAGAAATTTCCAATTTCTGGGGCATATCCACGGTAGCAAATAACTGGCCATTCCCTTTACCCAGGAACATATTTATCTCAGACATTACGGCCATGTATACCGGGGACTGGATGGCTGGTTCAGCCGGATTGTCCGTCCGTTCCTGATGCAGTGCGTCCATAGTGACAGTACCGTAGGGGGCGTTCTTGGGGTTATCATAATCCTTAGAACCGCCATCAGACAGTAGATTGGCTAGGAGTAACAACAGCAGAATGACCAGCAAGGCCGTCCGCTTGGGATGCTGTTTCATCTTATTTATCATCTGTTCTTTATCCATAATTCACCTCATAAAAATTAGCAAGGGGCAGCAAAGCTACAGCCCCTTGTTTATAAACATTATTATACAGCCATTAATTCTGCTTTTCAGCGGAATTATAATTTATAATTAAGGATATGTTTTGTGGCATTTAAATCAGGCATATTGTTATGTCCTAATTGTAAAAATTGTATTTTTATAGATTCGTTATCATTTGCTTCTTGCGAGGAAGATGATTTTGTTTGAGGGAAAGATACAAAAATGGAACCGTTATATTTACTGCCATCTGGGAAAGTATATAGTGGTGTGTTTTTGGGGGAGATAACTAGGGGCATATTGACGGTTACAGTACTGCCACGCCATGTTACCGAAGCACCATGAGGCCAGTTTGACAAGACATATTGCTCGTCTGTAAGATTTCGAAAACGGATACTTACAGCTGTATATTCATCTATCCAATATGTGATTATTTTAGTTTCCATTATCTTTGTATTATCAATCGAATATATATAATCCTTTGCAGTGAATTCATATAAATATGGTTCACCGTGAACTACGCATTTTTGTGAATCTTTTTGGGATTTGTCAATATCGACACATACATACTTGTTTAATAGTGATGATTCCCCGTTTTTCATGTGTATTACGCCTGTAATCTTATAAAGATGAGAATCATCACCCTTTCCGATTTTTTCCAAATTTAGACTTTCAGCGTAGTCAATATTGTGATAATAATTGATAAGCTTTAGTCGGTAATCCTCAAAACTATCATATCCCAATGCCCTATAATCGAAATTTTCAGCATTGTAAGGAAAATAAAGATGGTATATAATATTTTGGACACTTCCCATTTTGCCTGAATACAGTGCTCTAAGTACACCTTCAGGAGTTTCTTCAACGGAAAGTCCTTCAACGAGTTCACTTACCATATCTATCCCGCGGTGAAGCTCGCTAGTACATCCCGTAAGACTGGAGGTAGCTAATAGAACGCAAAGGGGAATGGCTAATATTTTTTTTATTGTCATAATAACTCCTTTTCGCGTTAGCATTGAGTGTATTGAGGACATATTCACTTAAGCAATTTACCGTACTGCAGGAACAGGCGATAGCCATCGGTACGAGAGTTTAGCAGAAATACTGTTGCTCTCTGGCCGGTATTGTCCGGAACATAATTCCAGAAATCTGCCTCCATAGTTCCTTCGTAGTCTATAGTTGTCCAAGGTATTTCATTGCCGATTTTCTTTCCGGAAAGATTTGTGTCTTTAGCATTTACATATTGTTCTTTGTAAATATAGAAATGCAGGGTATAATCCGGTGATTTGGTTTCATTATCGTAAATAATGAAGGTATCGGTGGACGGATTATAGTCGAAACAAGTGTACATGTTATTTTCTTTAGTCACTATAATATATTGGCCATAATCTGTTACATCGTTACGTTTCATGTACATGTGCACGTATTCATATTTTATGCTGTCATCATTTGCTTCGCTGGCGGTATAATCTGCCCTGCCTGTATATGAACCATAATGAATAGCATTATTCTCCCAGTAAGCAGCCAAATCTGGTTTCGTTAGCTGAATACGGTTACTTTGATACTTTTTCCAAAGATTATCGGCCAAGGAATGACGTCCGGCAGGATTTGCCTGGATGGCGGCCGTTTCATTGGCTAGCTGCTGCTGGGCTAACTGCTTTTCTTTTTCCTGTTGTACGGTTGCCATTTGCAACAGGAAAGAGTAAACATCGGGGTGATAGCTTTGAAGCATATTCTGCAGATTGTTAATAAATTCAGAAGAAGCTAGGACATCTCTTTCATGGTCTGAGTAAGATTCAGCATGCAGTTTGCCGTCTCTGCCAGCAAAAAAATATATCGTGCCATCGTAAAGTTCGTTGGTGAATTTGCCAAAACCGGGAACATCCTGTACCGCAAAATATTTAACGGTCATAGAATAGGCTTTTACGATGCCATTGGACTGGCTTTGGTAGTTATCATTGCTAGTTAGCGAATTTGTATCCCCGTAGACAACCGTGAGCACACTGGGGTCAGAAAAAGTTGCATCGTAGTTTGAGTACAGTTGGACAGTGGCAGCCAAGGCCAGATTGCCATTGAGAATAAAGCAAACTAGGCACAACAGCAGTACATGCTTAAACATGTGACAAAAATTCCTAATCATAAACATCATCTCTCCTCTCTGATAGTAAAAAAGGCCCATAACAGGGCCAACTATAGAAATTATAGCACCGTTATCCCCCCCCCTGCAAGACAAACATGCGGTTTTGAACAACAGACACACAGAATTCATCCTTACTTAATATAAATAAGCATTAATTAGTCTGTCTAAAATAAGACTGCGAATAGGTTTATAGTCCCTATTAGGCGCTAATATTTTTCTAAGATGATAGCAAAACACAAAAAGGGGGCTGTTGCACGTAATGTGACGTGCAGCAGTCCTTTTTCATGTGCAAAAAAATAATCCCGGGGCTTGAATGCCTCGGGATTAGGTGTAGAATTTAGATATGCAAAAACCAAATTCACAAAAAGATTATACGTCTTTTGAAGGAAGCTATCAAGTATTTCTTCCATTTAATCTTGAATTTCAGATTGGCAAAGATGACCCCGTCCGCCTGCTTCGCCATTGTATTGGGGGTATGGATATTACGGCACTGGAAAAGACCTATCAGCGAATAAATCGAAATTTGGCGTCGCCAAGGCAGATGTTGGCCATCATTGTCTATGCCGGAATGAATCATATTTTCAGTTCTCGCAGAATAGAAC
>NZ_JNKI01000055.1 GCF_000702005.1 Selenomonas sp. ND2010
CCGGCTCTAACCGAGGCGGCGGGGGCCCCAGTACCATAAGCGTAGCCTTGACGTTCCGCGTGAAGCAAGAAATTTTTGCCTGCGTTCTCGTTGGAAAAGCAGTTTCGTCCAAGCGAAGCGCGTTTAACTGTTTTCCAACTCTTAATTAAAAGGCAAAAATTTCTTGTAGCGGGTTGTCACCGGTGGAGCGTTGGTACTGGGGCCCCCGCCGCCGGCGACTTACCTCGAATACGAACTGGGTACTATTCCCCTGCAAACTGTAATTTTCCACTGGTTTCGATGCGGCGTTAGGGGCTGGGGCGTGTTCGTCAGATGGTGTGATTTATGTTATAATAGCCCCGTAATGATTTATGAAATTTCTTTTATTTATAGAGGCAGAGGGGGAGCAAGTTGCGCATCGTAGTGGTAGGTGCCGGTAAGCTGGGGTATAGCATTGCCGAGCTGTTGTCAAAGGAACAATTTGATGTGGTCGTTGTGGACCAGGATGAGAGCCAGCTGGAAGCAGCGAAAAACACGCTGGACGTGCTTACCATTGCGGCCAATGGTGCCAGTCCGATTACTATGAATGACCCGGATATTCGTGACTCGGATATCCTTATTGCTGTTACCGCCAGCGATGAAGTCAATATGGTCAGCTGTATTCTGGCAAAGAAGCATGGCATCAAGCATACGATTGCGCGGATTCGCGATATGCAGTTCATGAGTGAAGCCAAGGATTATCTTAAAGATAACTTTGACATCGACCTCATGTTGAATCCGGAGCTTATTACCGCAAACGAAATCAATCGCATTCTGATGACGCCGGCGGCACTCGATGTTGAGGATTTCGCTCATGGCAAAATCCGCTTATTCGAGACGAAGGTTCAGCGCAAATCGCCGCTGGCCCGGGTTCCGCTCAAGGATATTCAACTGCCGAAAGGCGTGTTGGCTGGTATGATTTTCCGGGACCATCGCATGATCATTCCTCATGGTGACGATTGCCTGCTGCCTCATGATAATGCCTATTTCATTGGCATTCCGGAGGAGATTGAGAAGTTCAGTCAGAGCTTTGTCCAGCGCGATGCCCGTAAGCTTCATCGCGTGGTCATCATTGGGGCTGGCCGTGCCGGAAGGGCGCTGGCGACAATGTTTGACAAGCAGGATGTCCATGTAAAGGTTATCGACCAGGATCGCGAGCGCTGCCGGATGATGGCTGGGATGCTCGAAAACGGTATCGCAATCTGCGGTGATGGTACGGATATCGATCTGCTCACGGAAGAGGGCGTAGCCGAGGCCGATGTAGTCGTTTGCCTGACGGAGGATGATAAGCTCAATCTGATGCTGGCACTGCTTTCCCGTCATTTGTCGGGCAATAAGACCAAGACGGTTGTTCGCGTTGCCCGTAATGAATATGTAGAGCTTATGGAGAAGGTTGGTGTCGATATCGTTTTGTCGGCACGTTTGCTTTCGGCTAGTGAGGTGCTGGCTTTTGCTCGTCGCGGTGGTGTCGTGTCGGTATCGCTCTTGGAAGGTGCCAAGGCTGAGGCCGTGGAAGTTATTGTTCAGCAGGGGGCACCGGTCGCTGGGAAACGCCTGATGGATGTCAAGCTGCCACGGGAGTGTCTGGTTTGTGCTTACGTTCGCGATGGCGAGGCGGTTATCCCAAATGGTAATACGGTACTGCAGCCTGGTGATCGGACCATCCTGTTTATCCAGACGAAATTCTCGCAGAAGGTTATTCAGTATTTCAAGGGCAGGGACTGATATGGTACTGATGGAAAAAGGAAGCGGCTGGGAACTTTTTTGGCTGCTGATGGGGCGTACTTCTGCGCTCTTGGGAATGGCGCTTTTGATTCCTGCGGCGGTGGCACTGTTTTGGCAGGAGCCGGAGGCTTGGCTGTTTTTGATGCCGGCTAGTTTTGCGCTGTTTCTTGGGGTTCTCATGATGTGGATGGGGCAGGAACACATGCGCCAGCTGACGATTCGTGAGGGAGCACTCTTTATGGTGTTGGTCTGGCCGTTTATGGGCGTAATCGGGCTGATGCCGTATTATAGTTCCGGCCTGCTGCCTGACTGGTTTTCGGCATTTTTCGAGAGTATCTCTTCGCTTACGACGACGGGGCTTTCGTGCTTACCTTTTGACCGCGCGGGCTTGCCGCGCTCTTTGCTTTTATGGCATACGCTGATGAGTTGGCTGGGCGGGCTTACCTTTGTATCTGTATTGGTTACGGTGCTGCCGCAGGTCAGTGGTTGTTTCGGTTTGACGCTTTCCGCGCGGCAGACGATTTTTTTCAGTCCGGTTTGGAACCGCATGAGCCAGTCCGTTAATCAGGGGGGCAGTGTTTATTCGATTTTGACGCTGCTGGTTGCCGTGCTTTTCTGGCTGGCGGGGCTTTCGCCGTTTGATGCCTTGCTTCAGTCGATGTTGACGATTTCCTCTAGTGGCGGCAGCTCGGTGGCTTCGTTTATGTTCTATGATAATGTCTGGTTGGAATTAGCTGCTGTGCTGGCTATGGTGATTTCGGGCATGAATCTATTGCTTTGCTGGAAGGTTTGGAATCGCAAAAGTTTCCGGCTGCTATGGAAGGATACGGAACTGCGAGCTTTTTTACTGATTTTCCTGGCGGCCGGCGTGATGATTTCGCTTCATTTATATCTCATGCAGTGCTATGGGATCGCAGGCAGTATCCGTTATGGTTTCTTCCAGGCGATTTCGTTCTTATCGACCAGTGGTTTTGCTTCGGCGGGCTTTTGGTATTGGCCGGATTTTGACCGGTATGTTTTATTTTTGCTGGTATTTGTGGGCGGATGTATCGGCTCTGCTGGTGGTGGCCTGAAAGTGGTCCGCCTTTTGGTGCTTTTGCGGATGGCCCGGGCAGAAATTCATCGGACGCTGCATCCGCATATGGTTGTCAGCGTCAAGATGGATGGTTTGCCGGTCGCGGCTAAGATTGTCGGGCGCATTCTGGCATTTTTCTTTTTATATATGTTGATTTTTACGGTGTTTTCCTTGTTGATTTCCATTACCGGATTGGGGCTGCTTCCTTCGATGGGGATTGCTGCAGGCTGTCTGACCAGTACAGGCTCCACGGCGGCGCTCTTTGGAATCAGCAGTTTGGCTTTCCTGCCCGATTGGGCGAAATTCGTTTGCAGTTTGCTGATGATTATCGGACGTATCGAAATTTTTTCTTTTTTGATTTTGGTCGATGTGGGCGTGCGGATGCTCCACCAGAAGTGGTGAAACTATGGATTTAAAAATAGTTTGTTATATTTTGGGACGATTGGTAATTGCCGAGACGATTATCATGCTCATTCCCTTTTTTATGGCCTTGTACAATAGTGAGGCAAGTATCCAGGGCTTTGCGGTGGCTTTGGGACTTTGTGCGTCGGTGGGAATGGTGCTTTTAAGCAATGGCCGTGTGCGTGTGGATCATCTGACCATGCGCGAGGGCATTGCCATCACGGGCATTGGCTGGATTCTGGCAACGGCGCTGGGGATGCTTCCCTTTGTCTGTGGTGGGTATCTGGGCGTTCTCGATGCTTGGTTTGAAAGCATTTCGGGCTTTACAGGAACCGGTGCAACCGTTATGGAAACTTTGTCCGTCATTCCGCCTAGTATCTTGTTTTGGCGCATGATGACGCATTGGTTCGGCGGCTTGGGGATTATCGTCATCTTTATTGCCTTGCTGCCACAGACGGGACAGAGCACGGTTTATATGTATAACGCGGAGACGACTGGCCCCACCCGGGAGCGTGTTTTGCCGCGGCTTAGGGATATGACCAAGGCGTTGTTTCAGATGTATCTGATGTTTACTGTGACCGCCATGGTTGTTTATTCTTTTTGTGGACTGTCCCTTTACGATGCAGTAACCCATGCCATGAGTACCATCGGAACGGGTGGATTTTCTACTTATGACGATAATGCCATGCATTTTGACAACATTCCGCTGGAAGGGTGGATGACGTTTTTTATGATTCTGGCTGGCGGAAACTTTGGCCTTTATTACCGCATTTGGCACAAGGGGCCAGGGGTGATCCGTCATAATTCAGAATTCAAGGCGTATATTGGCATCGAGCTGGCGGCTATGCTGCTGATTACCGGTAATCTGGTTTCTTCTATGGGGGTAAATCCCTTTGAGGCGTTTCGCTATGCCAGTTTCCAAGTTGGCTCCATTTCGACTACGGGGTTCGTTTCGGCAGATTTTGACCAGTGGCCGGGGTTTTCCAAGGGGATTTTGCTATTGTTGATGATATGCGGTGGCTGTGCAGGTTCGACGGCTGGCGGCATGAAGGTAAGCCGCATGGTCTTGTTGGTGAAAAATGCCTGGGCGGTAGTCCATCAAAAATTGTCACCGCGCCGGGTAGTGGAAGTCCATATGAATGGCAGTAAGGTGGATGAAGATACCCTGCTTCGCGTGGGGCAGTTCTTTTTCCTGTATATCTTGTTCATCGTATTTTGGGCCCTGCTGTTGACGGCGGATGGATTGCCGATATTCGACTCACTCGGGATAAGCATTACGGTTATGGGAAGTGTCGGTCCGGCGTTTGGGGTTGCTGGTGCAACTTGTACATATGCTGGTTTATCGGTCTTTGCCAAGAGCATCCTTTGCGTCGCCATGCTGCTTGGACGCCTGGAGATGTTTACGCTGCTTATTATGCTGTCGCCAGATTTCTGGCAAAAGGGAAACCGCTGGTAAAAGGGAAGGGGATTTTTTCGTGCTGAGTAATTTATTTGTGGCGATTGGCGCCGTCGTGCCGATGTTCTGCTTGATTCTTATCGGCGTATTCGTCAAGCGGACGAAAATGCTGACGGATGAGGAGCTGGTTCATACGAATCGCATGGTGTTCCGCGTCTTTTTCTTTTGCATGATGTTTTACAACATCTATACGACGGATTTATCGGCTACCTTTCGTCCGGGACTTATGTTGTTTGGCGGCGTTGGGGTTATTGCGGTATTTTTGCTGGCGACGCTGTTTGTCTGCCAATGCGAGCCGAGCAATAAGCGGCGCGGGGCTATGATTCAAGCGATTTTTCGCAGTAATTTCGTCCTGATGGGGATTCCGCTCGTGAGCAATATTTTTGGAGAGGATCAGCTGGCCCTGCCGTCGATGATGATTGCCATCATTGTGCCGATTTATAATGTGGTGGCGGTGTTCGTGCTGGAAACGTTCCGTGGCGGTCGTTTTTATCTGCCGGGTATCCTGCTGGGCGTGCTGAAAAATCCGATGATCCTCGGCGCAATTGCGGCCGTGCTATTCCTGCTGGTAGGCGTTCCGGTGCCGGCGCCGGTTTTAAAGCCAATCAAACAGGTGGCGGCGGCGACGACACCGGTAGCGTTGATTATTCTGGGCGCTTCTTTTAAGGGCAGCAGTTTTCATGCCCATGTAAAGCAGTTGGTGGCTTGTGTAGCGGCCCGCCTGATCCTCGTGCCAGCGCTCATGATCAGCTTGGCGATTTATCTGGGGTTCCGGGATATGGAACTCATCACGATCACGGCGATTTTTGCTTCGCCTTGCGCCGTGGCCAGCTTTGCCATGGCACAGCAGATGGGGAGCGATGCGGATTTAGCAGGGAACTGTGTCGTCTATACCAGTGCGCTTTCCTGCTTGACGCTTTTTGGCTGGGTGTTTGCCTTAAAGAGTTTTGGCCTGTTCTGAGGATGGGGTTAAGTTGACGGTATTCCGCTGGTCCGATATAATTAGGATAGTGTGATTTTGAATGAAAGACTTGGTTTGACGGGTTGATTTAGAAGGAGTGTCCGCGAGTGAAAAAAGCAATCGTATGCGGTGTGGCTGTTGCCGTAAGTCTCTTGTTCGGCGGCATGGCACCGGCTATGGCTGCGCAGGAGCAGGCAGCGCAGGCCGAAGAACAGCAGAAATATGTAGAATCGGACGATGTATTCCGCACGGCGGGACTGGGCAGCGGCCAGTTGACGGGGGAATACCGTTTGACGAAATACGATGTTATTTCCTTGAATATTGTCGGCTTTCCCGAGGGGCTGGGGTATGATACGGGCAGCAGCTCGAATGAGTTGCTGATTGGCCCGGATGGCCGTGCGGCGATTCCTTATATCGGCAATGTGAAATTAGCGGGCTTGACGCTCAATGAGGCAAAAGCGCTCATCCAGAGCAAGCTTTCCGAATACATCCGCATTCCGAGCATGTCGGTATCGGTTAAGACTTATGGCAAGCGTAAGATTTACGTCATGGGCGAAGTGGCTAAACCGGGAATCCAGGAACTGGATATCGACAGCCTCAATGCCTATGCCGCCATCACTTCGGCAGGTGGCTTCACCAAGCGCGGCCGCAGCACGCGTGTACAGGTACTGCGCGTTATCGATGACACGATGTACTATACGCAGCTGAATATGAAAACGTATGTAAAACGTCATGACCTGACGCAAAATGTCGTCTTGCAGGATGGCGATATCGTCTATGTACCGAAATCCAGCGGTATTCGCTGGAACGAGGACGTATTGCCGTATGTCAGTGCTTGGGCATTATATAAGAATTTGACCGATTGATCGGGGCTCAACAGGAACCGCTGGTTTGTAAAGAACCGGCGGTTTTTTGTTGCGCAAATTACAGTTTGTAGGTTCGTATTAGCGAGTTCGTGTTCGAAGCAAGTCGTCGGCGGCGGGGGCCCCAGTACCAACGCTCCACCGGTGACAACCCGCTACAAGAAATTTTTGCCTTTTAATTAAGAGTTGGAAAAAAGTTAAACGCGCTTCGCTTGGACGAAACTGCTTTTCCAACGAGAACGCAGGCAAAAATTTCTTGCTTCACGCGGAACGTCAAGGCTACGCTTATGGTACTGGGGCCCCCGCCGCCTAGGTTAGAGTCGGCACGAATTGCTGCGCCCTCGGAGGGGGTAGCCCTGCGAAACTCGCCACATCCTCAGCCGCCGCTAGGGGCAGTGCCATAAACGAAGCGTTTGATGTTTTCCGTG
>NZ_JNKI01000056.1 GCF_000702005.1 Selenomonas sp. ND2010
AAGCTCTCCTAAAATCTGCTAACAGTTGTCAAGCACTTTTTGTTTAACACTGATAGCAGGCTCCTAAAATATAATACACAGCACAAAAGGTCTCGTACTGCTCATGCGAGGCCTTTTGTGTTTCTATTTTTTAATTTACTTGTTAGATTTTTCTGACATCTATTTTGGATATAATCATTTTCTCTATACACCTCTTTTACACGAGCATAATAGATCCGAAGAAACTTATTCAGCCCTGCAATTTTTGCTACGGCCTTATTCTTGCCTTCTTTTTCCTTTTTAAGGATAAAATCGTATACCTGACTATCATTTGGCGCTGAATGACATTTTAGACAGCGCATTACCTCATATCCAATCTTCCTCAAATTAGATGAGCCTCTTTTTGATATATGTCGTTCTGTCCCTGTAAACTTTCCTGATTGGTAAGGCGGCGCATCCAGTCCGGCATAAGCAATTAAAGCTTTTCCGCTGTGGAAGCGGCGTACATCACCTATTTCGGCAATCAGCTTAGGCGCCAGCACATCACCAACACCACCCATATTGCGCACAACACCATATTCTGGCAAACTCTTGGCGAGCTCTTTCATCTGTGCTAATATTTTATAGAGAGTTGCATCCACACTTTGGAGTACTCGAACAGCTTCCTGTACCATCATTTTCGCGGATGAGTAGTTGACTGGAAGCGTGGGGATACTGTTGCGAGCTAAGGTATATACTTCAACTGCCTTGGTCTCGTTCATACGGTATCCCTTTTCTTTATTCCATTTCTCATAGTTCTTTACAAATTGGCTTTCAGACATTTTGGTTATATTATCGTAATGCCAGAATTCCGCAGCAAAATCGGCCACCTTATTTCGGCCACTACGTTCCTGCCACCCTGCAAATACTTTGTTTATGCCTGGCATTGTCATATCCAGGATATGCGTGAGCTCCTGCAAACTATCTATATGCATACGCATATAGTGGCGATATCTTCGGCCTAAGAGCTTCAATTCATCATATATGGGTTGCGTCGATTCGAAGCTTTCCAGATTTACCCAGTGATCCAGCCCATATTGTGCAATCGCCATAGCGTCCATCTTATCGGTTTTCCCTTTGCGTATAGACTGTTTCCTATACAGCTTCATGGCATATGGATTCACTACAACAGTAAAAATGTCATTGGCTAATAAAGTCTGCAGAACTGGCCAATGGTAGATGCCTGTAGATTCCATCGTCACGCGCACTTCATCATTGAGATGTCTAATCATAGCTGCCAGACTCTGCAAATCCTCCTTAGTATGCTTTACGTCAAATGGCTTGGCAACAATTTCGCCATATGGCTTGAAGATTGCTATAGTACTTTTCTCTTTGGAGACATCTATCCCCACACTGATCATTGCTATCACTCCAGATACATAAAATTAGGGTAACTTCCGTCCGCACTTATCATGGATCAATTTAGTTGGTTACACGAGCGTTAGAGCTCAATCTGCTGAATCGAAGGTTTCATAATAAGGGGATGGATGACGATTTTAGGAGCGGATGTGTACATAGACAACCCAATTAATTAACATCGCCAGTCCAATTACTCCCTCTCATTATAAAAAAATAAGTACAGCTGGAAAAGCACAAATGATATGCATTTCCCTGTACTTAACATGGTACTAAATATAATACACAGCAAAAATGGCGATTCGTACTGCTCATGCGAATCGCCATTTTTGTGTGCATTTCCGGGATGCTTATCGCAGCCCTTTTCGCTTTTCGGCGCGGGTGATTAGTTCCCGGCCCTCGCGGAAGGCGGCGGGCAGAAAGTCGTCTTCCCATTCCCGGCCGCGTTTTTCCATTTTCTTGATTTCCTTCCAATCGGTGACGGGATCGCCGTTTTCATCGGTCAGCGGTTCGTGAAAGATCTGTGGGTGACGGCGAATCATTTTGTCGGCTGCGGCTTTGGCCACATCCTGCAGGGTAAACAGCCCTTCTTTTTCGGCCAAGCAGGCATGGAAAATTACCTGCAGCAGCAGGTCGCCCAATTCTTCCTTCAGATTTTCGGCATTGCCGGTTTCCCGGAGAATATTGATGCCGGCCAAAACTTCGCAGGCTTCTTCAATGCAGCCCGGTTTTACGCTGTCATGGGTTTGGGTGCTGTCCCAGGGACAGCCATCATCGGACTGGAGTTTTTTGACGATTGTTTCGAGACGTTTTACTTCATCGTGATTCATAACGGACCTTCTCTTCCTGTCAGCTGGAGAACTTCTTACAGGCGTAATTATAACGCCATTGTCCGGATTTTGCCAAAGGCAAAATGATCCGAGGGGCGTTTCCTGCATGGACCTAGTTTCATGTCGCAATGAGGGAGAATATATAGGATATATGATAGCAAATAATAAGCATTCATAAAAAGTAATTGTGCAATAAACATAATGGTAGTATACTGTATACAAGAGCAAAATAGCAGAGGAGCGTGATGGGCATGTTTGCTTGGGTAGAAGTTTTGCGGGAGAAGAATAATGCGATGGATATCGCCTACAGCCTGGGGACGGACATGAATCTCGATGGACGGATTCATTATGACAGGGTGACGGATTTCATCTCACTGGAGCAGCTTTCGATTGGCTCCAGCCCGCAGGCGACCAGGGATTTCATGGAGGCGTTACGGGAACGGCTGCAGGAGAAAGACTGGGGGTCGGGACAGGCAGTCTGTGTATCCTATAACCGCAGTTTGGAACCGGAGATGGCAAACCGCTGGCAGATGGATAAGCAGGCATCGTTTGTCCGGTTTGGATGATGGGACTGCAAACTGTAATTGGTAAAAGTGCGTGGATAAATACATAGAAGCCTCCATAAGGTAGATTCATCAATCTTATGAAGGCTTTTATATTTTAGGTCGATATAAAGGGATTTTTCACGTCCCTTTTTTGTGTGTGAGAATAGGGGATAGGGATAAGCTTTTCGTATTAACGATTGAAGCCGAAGGCATTCTTGCCTGGATAAACAGCGCTGCTGCCGAGCTGTTCTTCGATGCGAAGCAGCTGGTTGTACTTGGCTACGCGCTCGGAGCGGGACGGGGCACCCGTCTTGATCTGGGCGGTGTTGAGTGCTACGGCCAGGTCGGCAATCGTCGTGTCCTCAGTCTCGCCGGAACGGTGGGAGACGATGGCCGTGTAGCCGGCTTTGTGCGCCATCTTGATGGCCTCAAGGGTCTCGGAGAGCGAACCAATCTGGTTGAGCTTGATGAGGATGGAATTGCCGCAGCCAAGCTCGATGCCCTTCTTGAGGCGCTTGGTGTTCGTGACGAAGAGGTCATCGCCCACCAGCTGGACTTTGTGGCCGAGTTTTTCCGTCATCTTCTGCCATCCGTCCCAGTCTTCCTCATCCAGGCCGTCCTCGATGGAGTAGATGGGGTATTTGTCGACGAGGGATTCCCAATGGGCGATAAGCTCATCGGAGGTGTACTCGCGCCCGGATTTTGGCTGTTTGTAGAAGCCTTTGCCTTTTTCGCTCTTCCACTCGGAGGCAGCGGCATCCATGGCGAGTACGAAGTCGCGGCCCGGCTCATAGCCGGCGTCTTTGATGGCCTGCAGGATATGCTCGATGGCGTCTTCGTCGGATTTGAGGTTCGGGGCAAAGCCGCCTTCATCGCCGACAGCGGTCGTTTCGCCCTCTTTTTTGAGCAGAGACTGCAGGGAATGGAACACCTCGATTGACCAGCGCAGAGCTTCACGGAAGCTCGGGGCACCGGCAGGCATAATCATGAATTCCTGCGTATCGACGGAGTTTGAGGCATGAGCGCCGCCGTTTAAGATGTTCATCATCGGGACGGGAAGCTGGTTGCCATTGATGCCGCCAAAGTAGCGGTAGAGCGGAATATCCTCGGCTTTGGCAGCGGCTTTGGCTGCCGCCAACGAAACAGCCAAAATGGCATTCGCGCCGAGTTTTGATTTGTCTTCGGTACCGTCGAGTTCGAACATGATGGCATCGAGGGCATAGCCGTCCGAAGCATCTTCGCCGACGAGGGCGGGAGCGATTATCTCATTGACATTGGCGACGGCTTTCGACACGCCTTTACCGCCAAATTTTGATTTGTCCCCATCACGTAATTCCAGAGCTTCAAATTCACCCGTGGAAGCACCGCTCGGTGCAGCGGCACGGCCCATGGTGCCGTCAGCGAGGATGACCTCGGCCTCGACGGTCGGATTGCCACGGGAATCGATAATCTCCCGGCCGATGACCTGCATAATCTTCAAATATTCTTTCATATTATACCTCCTGCTTATAAATAGGTAAATGAGAAATGCTATCAACATAAGTATTTTAGTATATTTGAGAAGATTTATCAACTAAAATATTAAATGCTGGGAAGTCACATTTGCGAAAAAAATAAAAAGGAGTAGGATAGGAACTAGGAACAGGGCTTTTAAGCCTATGCCCGCATCAAGCGAAAGATTTGAAGATAGGGGCAGTCAAAATGATAGGTTTGTTGAGGAATAATAAAAATTTTTTTTATTACTTTATGGGAAATCTCATCAGTTCCAGTGGTGATTTTATCGATGATATCGCCCTGGCTCAGTTAACGTTTTATGTAACGAAATCAACCCTTCTTATGAGCTGTGTTTTCGTCATAAAAATCCTGTTTCTTGTCGTATCCCTGTTTACCTCGGTATTGGTAGACCGGTGGAAGAAAAAGAGGATATTGGTACTGTCGTCTTTGGTACAGGCTGTCAATCTGATGGTTTTGTTTTGCTTATACGTCCAGGATAGCTTGAATGTAGGCCTGCTGTTCCTCTTTATCGTGGTTCAGACACTGTTCAGTATCCTTTCCATATCGGCCAGGAATGCGATTATTCCCGTGCTGGTTCCTAGGGGAGACTTGGTAAAGGCCAGTGCATCCCTTAGTGTAGTCATGCAGGTTTTGCAGATTACCGCGTATTTCTTTGCCGGAATCTTGATTGCCCGCTTCGATGTTACGGGAGCCATGGCTATCGATAGCCTATCGTTTGTCCTGGCAGCCCTGTCCTTATTGAAAATTAAGCTGCCAGCAGAGGAAAAAGAAGAAAAAGGCCGGCAGGATTTTTCCTTCCGGGAAGAGCTGAACCGTGGTTTTGCTTTTATCAAGAAGGAAAAGATTATCCTGGCCGTCATGCTGGTGACCTTTGGCGGAAATTTCTTTTCCGCGCCGACAGAATCCTTGATGCCGGCTTATTTTTCTGAGAGTCAATTTGATACGGCCGCTTTTTCCCGGTATATGCTGCTGGCAGCAGTGGGAAGTGTTATGGGGAGCTACTGGGTGGCGAAAGTAAATGCGAAACTGGAGGTATCTAGATTAGGGGGAATGCTGGCGGGAGGCTTTTTGCTAGGCGGGCTTGGTATCGCTGGCCTGTATGTCAATCGAGGGCTGGTGCCTTATGTATGCGCATGGTTGATCGGCCTGTCGGAAGGTTTTGTTTCGGTGTTGAATGCCAGTCTCATACAGATAAAAACGCCGCAAGAAATGATGGCCAGAGTTTTCAGTGTCTTTAAATGCACCTCGTATATAGCAAGTCCTTTGGGTGTTGTGGCGGCTGGGGCTTTGGGAGAATATCTGAAGCTGAATATAATTTTCCTGCCCTTTGGCATCGGTTTGTTGGTGGTGGCCGTTTATACGGGAATATCTTTCCGGCGCAGGGGCGTTTTGGCGCAGGTGGTTCGGTGAAATAGGAGGAGTAGCACCCAGTTCGTGTTCGAGGTAAGTCGCCGGCGGCGGGG
>NZ_JNKI01000057.1 GCF_000702005.1 Selenomonas sp. ND2010
AGCGCGTTTTGCAACTTTTTCGATGCTTAATTAAGGATAAAAATTTCGTTTAGGAAAACATCTCCCCGCGTAGTGTTGGCACTGCCCCTAGCGGCGGCGAAGAGTTGCTTCGAATGAGATTCTTGTAACCTACAGACTGTAATATGTCGATGCGTTGGTAGTGCACGTTTTATTTTTGCCCATGAAAAAGCGCCCGAGGGGAATCGGGCGCTTTTTCCAGATGTGATGTTGTGTAATGAAAAGGAAGAGAAAATTCGAGGTAAATCTTCTTTACGATACAAAAAGTATTTATCGAAATTATCTCTAATGGGTTGTTTGATTTGTTTATATTATGGCATGGCGATTTCGATTTGTGAAATATCAAGTTTTGATAACTTATAGCTTTTTTCTATTAATGTGTGCTATACTTTAGGAAAATGGGAGAATAAGACAGGGGGAAGAGTTATGACGCTTATCCAGATGCGCTATTTCTATGAGGTCTGCCAATGGCAAAACATCACCAAAGCTGCGGAACATCTGCATGTCTCACAGCCGACGGTCAGTGTGGCTATGCAGGCCTTGGAAACGGAAACCGGGTTGAACCTCTTTCATCGTGAGGGCCGCAAGATTATCATCACGCATGACGGCAGCAAACTGTTGGGAAAAATCAAGCATATTCTCGACCAGATGGATTTGCTAGAGGACGAAATCCAGGATATGGCCCACAATCGCAACCATATCCGCATGGCTCTGCCGCTCCAGCTCGGAACGCAGTTTTTGCCGCTGGTGCTGGGCGATTTCCGCTGGCTGCATCCGGAGATTCGGCTCGATATTATCGAGTCGGGCGGTATCAGCGCCTTGCATATGGTCGAGGATGAGAAACTCGATATCGCATTGACCAACTACGAGAGCGGCTTTAGCAATAAGCTAAACTATCAGAAACTCTTTACCTGTGAATGCTGCTTTGTCACCTATCCGGAGCATCGGCTGGCTGAGCGGGAGTCGGTATCGCTGGAGGACTTTGTCGATGAGCCGCTGGTCATGCTGGACAGCAGTTTCTTTGTCTATCACATGGTTCACGACATGTTTGCCAAAGAGGGCAAGAAGGCCAATATCGTACACTACTCGCCCTATCTGCACACCATCAAGACGCTGGTGAAGAGTGGTATCATGTCGACCTTCTTGACGCGGCAGGCAATCCTTCCCGATGATAATCTGGTGGTCATACCGCTGACCGAGCCGTTTTATATTAACTCCGGTATTGTGACGAAGAAGGGGCGTCAAATTTACGAGGATGAGAAGATTTTGATGGATTACCTCCAGAAAATCACGAGCGCTTTGAAATAATTAATCAAAATCCAATTTTCGTTTAAGGACAATAAAAGGTTGACTCTGTAAACTAAAAGCATAATCAAGATAGTGGTAATGCTATAGGGATAAGGAGAACAATCATGAAAGCGAAATGTTGGCAAAAAGGTATGGCTGGCCTGCTGGCTGGCGTAATGAGTTTTGGGATTGTCAGCACGACGATTACGACAACAGCGTATGCTGCTTCGTTTGATACCTCATCGAGCTGGAGTGCCCGTGAGAACCGCGACAGTTCGATTGAGGCAGAGAACCGCCGTCATGAACGGCGCCAGCGCGAGATACAGGAGCGCTACGAACGGGAGCGTCAGACAGAACGCGATATCAAAAAGCAGCGAGAACGCCAGGAGAAAATCGATAAGGAACGCCGGGAAGAGGAGGCGCGTCATAACCAGCGCATGGAGGAAATCCGCCGCCAGCAGCAGCGGGAAGACCAGATTCGCCGGGATCGTGACCGCTACGAGCGGGAGAATGCGCACCGCCGTCACGACAGTGATTCCTCGGATTCGGATAAGGGACATTCCCAAGGTGAAGTAAATACGGCAGCAATTGTCGGCGCCGTTATCGGTGCAATTATTGGCCGGGCTACGGCATAAAAAAACATCCCCGTTACGGGGATGTTTTTTATTGCGCGAAATCGCGGCAGTAGCGGCGGATTTCTGGCAGACGGGAATAGAGGTTATCGCCGGGACAATCGGTGTCGTTAAGGTCGCGATGGCCGACGATGACGCCTTTTTTCATAGGATTGAGCTGATAGGCTTCACAGAGCCAGGCGGTGAGCAGTTTCAGGGAGTCCAGTTGCTCTTTGGTGGGGTTTCCGAGGTTGAAGTTGCCAGCGAGGCAGATGCCGATAGACCGCTGGTTATGGTGGTAGGCGTGGGCGCCAATCATACCTGGACGGCGTCCCTGCTCAATCATGCCGTTTTTGCGGATGAGATAATGATAGCCGATACCGGCCCAGCCGTTATTTTTTTGATGAAATTCGTGGATTTCGGTGGCAGTGGAGTCTTTATCGGTGGGAAAGCCGGTGTTGTGGATGACAATCTGCTCGGTTCCCGGGCGTTTTTCGTATTCGGTGAATTGTAGGAAGCGGTGGTATATGGGCGGTTCCCAGCCTTCGATGCGACGGCTGGCCTCGGTTTTTGTCGATGCGAACAGTGGCAGCAGGTTGCAACCAAGTGAACAAGCTGTGAAAAGACGGATAAAATCACGACGTTTCATAGAGTCATCCTTTCGTATTTCTTGCCTTTGTATTTTAGTCTAAAACCAGCAAAAATGCAAAAATGAGTTAATAATTGACCTGGTCAACCGCATTTTTACGGGTGTAAGTAAAAAATAAAGATAATATTACAAAATTAAATAATAAAAGATTATTTTGTCTTAATCGATAAAAGATACAGGATAACATGTATACAAAATAATCTGTCTCTTCGATATGTACATAATGAAGGAAATGTGTTATCATGGATTTATCATAAATTATCAGGCAAAGGGGCCGTATCTCATATCCCAGTAAGGTGTGAATGCGGTTCTTTTTTGCTAGTTGGAGGAATTATAATATGGCAGAAAAGAAATCTGGTATGAGCCTGGATAAACTGGGCATCTGGATCATCGGCGCGACCATTCTGGGCGCGGCCGTTGGTCTACTCATGGGCAAGTCTGCGAGCATGTTCGCTCCAGCAGGAAATCTCTTTATGCAGTTGATTAAGATGGTTGTTGTCCCGTTGGTGCTGTTTTCGCTGATTGGCGGTGCTGCTTCGCTGGGGAAATCGAGCAGTGCAGGAAAAATCGGTGGATTCACCTTTATCTATTACGGCATTACCACCGCTGTCGCCGTTGCCTTGGGCTTGTTCTTCAGTGAGCTTTTCCGTCCGGGCACTGGCATTGACATGGCAGCCCTCTCCGGTGCTGCGGTGCAGGTGGAGCACATGGAAGAAAGCACGAAGATTCCGGGCTTCTGGGATACAATAACGGGCTTCGTTCCGGCTAACCCGTTCAAGGCGTTGGTTGATGGCAATATCCTGCAGATTATCGTCTTTGCGATGTTCATGGGCTTTGCTTCTACCTATCTGGAGGAAAGCAAGAAGAAGACCATCATCAACTTCTTCAACTATATGACGGAACTGTTTATCAAGATTATGACGGCGATCATGTATGTGGCACCGCTGGGCGTTTTCTGCCTTATGGCCGATGCAACGGGTACCTTTGGCTATGCGGTGCTCGCTAAGATTGCGTATTTGATTTTGCTCTATGTGGTGGTGCTGGCTATCGTTACCTATGGCATGATTGGCGGTTCGGTAGCGCTGTTCTCCAAATGCACGACGTATAAGAATTTCTTCAAGAGCATGTGGAAAGTACAGGTATTTGCTTTTTCGACGGCGTCTTCGATGGCAACTTTGCCGCTTAACATGAATACGGCGATGAAGGAGCTGGGAGTATCCAAGGAAACCACGTCGTTTGCGCTGCCGCTGGGTGCTACCATTAACATGAATGGTAATGCTGCCTACTACGCAATGGCGGCGACCTTCATTGCGCAGATGTATGGCATGGAGCTGTCGTTTTCCCAGTACATGGCTATCATCATCACGAGTACCTTAGGTGCAGTGGGGCAGGCTGGTGTCCCGGGACCGACGCTGCTGGTGGTGGCAGTTCTGGCTGCGGCCAATATCCCCATCGAGGCACTGCCGATTCTCTTTGGTGTGGATCGTATCTTCGACATGCTCCGTACGGCCGTCAACATCACGGGCGATGCCGCTTGTGCTACGATTGTGGATCGCTTCCGCGATGAGAAAAAGACTGCCATGGAACCGGCACTTCATCATTGAGACAAAACGGGACTTTGAAAAATCCCTTTATATTGACATAAAAGATAAAAGCCTCCACAAGTTAGCTGGATTAATCTAACTTGTGGAGGCTTTTACGAATTTATCCACGTAGTTTTTACAAATTACAGTTTGCAGGTCTCATTCGAAGCAACTCTTCGCCACCGCTAGGGGCAGTGCCAACACTACGCGGGAGATGTTTTTCTAAACGAAATTTTTATCTTTAATTAAGCATCGAAAAAGTTGCAAAACGCGCTTCGCTTGAACGGTAGCAATTTTTCGACGAACGGTGAGGATAAAAATTTCGTTCTTCACGAAAAACATCAAACGCTTCGTTTATGGCACTGCCCCTAGCGGTGGCTGAGTCTGTGGCAAGTTTCGCAGGGCTACCCCCTCCGAGGGCGCAGCAATTCGTACCGGCTCTAACCGAGGTGGCGGGGGCCCCAGGACCAT
>NZ_JNKI01000058.1 GCF_000702005.1 Selenomonas sp. ND2010
GTGGAGCGTTGGTACTGGGGCCCCCGCCGCCGGCGACTTGCTTCGAACACGAACTGGTACTACTCCCCTGCAAACGGTAATTGGTAAAAACTGCGTGGATAAATTCATAAAAGCCTCCGTAAGTTAGATTAATCCATCTAACTTACGGAGGCTTCTATGTTTTGTATTGATAAGAATCTGAAGTTATTGTGTCTTGGTCGCACCAGTGCCACTGCGGCTCGGAGCAACGGGTTCATCTGCTGCTGGCGGGCTGCTTTCCGGTTTGCTGTTTGATTCATGGCGTGGGCTGGTGGATTCCGTGCGGCCACCGGATTCATTGCTGCGGAGTTCGCTGCGGCGGGACGATTTGGTGGAGCTGCTGCTCTTGGTATTGCCAATCGATTTGTCGCTGGCAGGTACTTCCTTGGCCGTGGACGGAATCGAGCGCTCGTATTCCTTGATGTCTTCTTCCATGCGGGAACGGACTTTGGCACTCATGTTGACACCGAGGGTTTCGGCGACGGTGGTGCGAATCTTGTTGAGATCTGGAATCCAGTAACTTACGCCGTCGATGTAAAGCGGGCGGCCGGGAACCATATCGGTCTTGAGGCCATTGCTCTTGGATTCTTTGAGCGTGCCGGCCAGTTCGAGCAACTGACGGAAGGACAGGTCGGTCTTGATGGAGCCCATGACTTCCCGGATGATACCTGGAAGCTTGGGAATGACTGCCGGTGAGACCATCTTATCGATGCAAGCCTTAATGAAGTCCTGCTGGCGGCGGATTCGTCCTAAATCGCCCTCTTCATCACGGTAGCGCACGTAAGTGATGGCTTTGGCACCATCCATGTGCTGCATGCCCGGCTGGAAGTCAATCAAGAGACCGCCATCATCGTCATAGGGATCCTCATAATGCATGCGCTTCGGCACATCGATATCGATACCGCCCAGCGCATCGATGATTTTCGCAAAGGACTTCGTATTGATGATGACATAATGCTCAATGTTGACACCAAGCAGATTTTCGACTGTCTCCTGGGTGAGTTTTTCGTGGCCGTACGCATAGGCGGCGTTGACCTTGTCGAAGCCATGTCCCTTGATCTTGACGCGCGTGTCGCGCGGCACAGATAACAGGGAGGCTTGTTTCTGTTTGGGGTCTACGGCGGCAATCATGAGCGTGTCACTGCGGCCGACGTCGCCATCACGTTCATCGACACCCATGATCATAACCGTAGTTTTGTCTTTGGCGGTCAATAGGCCGTCGTCAACGGCTTCCTCAATCGGTTTATCCAGCAGGCTGCTGTTGGCAAAAAGCGCTCCGCCGATTGCTGCTGCCGCGAAACAAAAAAACAGAAGAATCCAGGGCCAAATGCGGCGCTTCTTCTGCGACCTGCGTGGAGGATATTTGGAATTCTGCAAAAATCATACCTTCTTTTCTTTAATTCCCATCTATTCATTAACGTAAGAAATATGCGTACATTAGCTATTATAAAGAGATATTTCGTAATGTGCAATTATATTTTTCCTATGGTATATATATCAACAAGTTTATAGGAACTATATGAAAAAAAGAAGGAAGGGTTTATCATGCAGGGGAAAATTGTGGATAAAAAGGGGGATTGTGTAAACCGTGTTTTGGCAGGGGATTTATCCACATGAATAACAACAGGTTGTTAGGGGAAAAAGCACAAAATATGGAAATTATGTGGAGAAGTAATCAAAGATATAGGGTTATCCACGGATTTATCCACATTATCCACAATAACGGGAAAAGAGATTAGCCACAATATACACAGGACAGCTATATATTATAGAAGGAAACGGAAATTTTTAGTCTGTGTTTGGTTGCGTTATCCACAGGTGTGGATTGTTTTGTGGATAACGAAAGATTGTTTGCTTTTCGTTCGTGAGAAGGATTATGCTAAGTAGACGGCGAAATTATTCATATTATATGAAAGAAAAGAAAGGAGATGAGCAGTTTGGTGACCGACGGAGAGTTATTCTTCCGTTTGGTATTGGCTTGCGTGCTCGGTGGTGTTATTGGCTACGAGCGGCAGTCACGGCGCAAATCAGCAGGGTTGAGGACGAATATGCTGGTATGCCTCGGCTCCTGTCTGGTCATGGTCCTTTCCCAGGCCCTCTACCGGGAGGTAGAGGGGTTAACCAACGCAGATCCTGCCCGATTGGCAGCCCAGGTGGTCAGCGGCATCGGTTTTTTGGGTGCTGGTGCCATCATGAAAGAGGGGCTGACTGTTACCGGCTTGACGACAGCGGCCTGCCTCTGGGTCGTCGCTGGCGTTGGCCTGGCGGTGGGAGCTGGCTTTTATTCCGGAGCGCTTATGGCGACTGCTTTGGTTTTTGTGACTTTGGGAAGTCTGTCGCGGCTGGATGAATGGGTGGACCATGAGAAGAATCTTGTCTTATCCATTCATACGGTGGATAAGCCTGGTCAGGTTATGAAAATAAGTTCTTGCTTGGAGGATTTGCAGCTGCGCATTCGCGGTATCAAGCTGAAGGCTGATGAAGATGAGGTGGATTTGAGCGGGGATAGGCTGCTTTACATCAATCTCGAGATTTACAACAAACAAGGGGTCAAAGGAGTTATCATCGTCGATGCCGTACGGCAGATTGATGGGGTAAACAGTGTGGATATTTCCTGATTCCTGCTGGCCTGCTTTATGGCTGGAAGGACAGGGTTATTTTAGTATATTTTAGCAAAAGGAGAGATTGTTTATGTTAAACGAAGAAATCGTAGATGCCATGGTTCGGTCGGCGATGCAGGCAATGGACAACGCGTATGCACCGTATAGCGGGCATACGGTAGGTGCCTGTGTACTGGCTGCCGATGGTACGCTCTACACTGGCGTAAATATCGAAAACGCCATTGGGCGCCTGTCGGTAGCGGCTGCTGAGGTGGCTATGTACCGCGCAATCGCCGATGGCAAGCGCGAGTTTGACGGCGTTCTGGTCATTTCGGATTTTGAGCGTCCCTTTGTACCCAATGGTGCTGTTTTACAGCTCTTAGCGGAGTTTGACGTACCGGAAGTCATCATGGCGAATATGACGGGAAAGATTGAGCGGGCAGAACTCAAGACGATGCTTCCGTATGCACGGGAACCCATCGAAAATGCTGCGCATAGGGATTAAGCTTTGGGTCCATTCTTTCGATACTATAGGTAAGAGAAAGGGTGGTGCGTGATGGGCGTGAATAACAGTATAGATGCTTTGGCGTCCTTGCAGGCGCTGGTGGCAAAGAAAAGCCAGAAATCGGGCAGCAGCACGGCGGCAAAGGCTGGTCAGGCATCGTTTGCGGATGTCTGGGAACAGGTCAAAAAGGAGCAGCAGGAGTGGAAGGAGACCTTGGATGCGGTGGATTTGGCCCAGTATAAATTGTCGCTGGCAGACAGCTTTTGGTCAGATCGCACGAAGGCCAATCAATATCTCCGAAACTATGTCCAGCGCCAACAGCGGAGCATCAATCAGCAGAATCTGACGGAAATCACGAAAGACATTGCCTGGCTCAACCAGCTCAATATGAGCGGGCTATTAAACGGCAGTATCGATTCGGAGGCAGCTTCGGCAGCTGGTAAGACGATACAGACGGCTTTGCAAGGCTTGATTTTACAGAATATCAAGAATACCAGTACCATGTATTTATTTGGTGGTTTCTAAACACAAAAATGGGGCTGTGAAATTACAGTTTGCAGGTTACAAGAATCTCATTCGAAGCAGCTCTTCGCCGCTGCTAGGGGCAGTGCCAACACTACGCGGGAGATGTTTTTCTAAACGAAATTTTTATC
>NZ_JNKI01000059.1 GCF_000702005.1 Selenomonas sp. ND2010
ATCTATATTGATCTGTTACTAAAACATATACATTCTTACCTACTCCTATACAGTCAACCGCTAATGTTTTTCTTGCGGTCTCATTCGTCAATAATGTTACCGTAGTGGCCCGTATCACTACTGCCATACCCATTTGTGCTATTATCATCGTCACCCATATTATCACACACGCCTTAACGGAAACTTTATTCGATTCACCTTCTATTACCCTATACCTAAATTCTAAAAAATCTCTATGATTGCCATTAACATTTTCTTATTTATGATTTAATCTCATTCTAAAAAAGCGGCAATAAGTCTTGCTTATTACCGCTAAAACACTAATCATATTCGCATAACATTATTTATCTTCTCCCAGAAAAATCAATATTCTCCCACCTATATTCCGGCGGAATCATATATTCGTATTTCCGATATTCATCAGAGATTGAATCTTTTATCGAGTTTGCTATCCTAGCTGCTCCTGCACCGAAAACAACTGCTCCTCCCAAAGCAAAAGCTGTTGGAATTGAAAAAAAGAAGCCAAATATGTCAATCCAGCCCCTCATCCCCTAAGAATGCATCGCTATCTACTGCAACAATTCTTTCATAATGAATAATTTATTATCAATAAAACTATAATACAAAATGCTCCCGCCCAAGCTTTATAAGAAACCGATTTGGAATCTTTAAAAGAAAACACCCCCAGCCCAACAAAATAAATAAACAAAGGTACACTTATCGCATTTACTAGCATATCACTACCTAAATTCATAACTACAGCTGTAATGGCACCAATTCCTGCTATTGTAAGCAAACCAAATACCCATACTGCTACAAATGGCATATCATCATTAACATGACGGATAAAAAACAGCAATAGTCCAATTGTACATATTGCTATTACACCTATTGATAACTCTGTTGATACATATTGTCCTATTCCATATGATATTACGGCCACCCACGGTACCCATTTTTTCTTATCCTCCATCATTTATCCTCCTTATCAATTCTATCTTTTATCGAATTCGCCTCCAATGATACCAATGTTCCAGCAATAACTGCCCCTCCAAAAACTAAAGCTGTCGGAACAGCAAGAAATGATGCTACGTATGTCACACCAGCTGTCGCCAACCATCCTCCTAGAAATGCAACACTATCAACAGCTACAGCCTTTGCACAATTCAAGCCTTGATAATTTTTAAAATCATCACATATATTTTTTCCGGTCATAGCCATTCCTACCAAACCAAAAGTTTTCCCCAAAGTTTTAGTAGCCTGATACGTTTGATGAATTCCCGGGTAGTCTGTTGCCATAAAAGTTCGATTCATCCAGCCCATTGCTTTATTGGCATAACTATCACCTTTATTTGTGGCACCTTGCTGTGCCAAAGCCCCCCAAAATCCTGTCGATTGTTCTTTGATGCTATCTACTACTGCAACAGCTGTATTTTTTTGCCTCATCGGCTATTTCTCCTGCTTTTGCTATCGATTGATCCACCGTATTACTGGCATATTCTTTTCCCGTATCCACCATACCCATTTGTGCTATTATCATTGTCACCCATATTATCACACACTCCTTAACGGAAACTCTATTCGATCCCCCTTTTATTACCCTATACCTAAATTCTAAAAAATCTCTATAATTGCCATTAACATTTTCTTTTTTAGAATTTAATCTCATTCTAAAAAAGCGGCAATAAGTCGTACTTATTACCGCTAAAACACTAATCATATTCGCATAACATTATTTATCTTCTTCCAGAAAAATCAATATTCTCCCACCTATATTCCGGCGGAATCATATATTCGTATTTCCGATATTCATCCGGCCACCAATAGATAAAAAACAGCATCGATATTGCAGCCGCAATAAAAAATATCTTTCGATATCTATACCATCTTGGAACATCAATCCCCTTTGCTTTTCTGCGCGATTCATCTATATATAACCCTGCCCCCCAAGCAAAAAGAGAAATAGCTAATACCATGCACGCATCACCATAATCATATGTCATCAAAGATGCTTCTATCGTAGATATCATCAACAATGAAAAAGATATCGCCAATGACCTCAATCGCCATCTCCGTAAACACAAAGTAACCAATAACCATACAACACTAATAAGAAAACTCATTACTAAGCATAAACTTATCACCGCATACGTCCGATGTGTCATTTACCTATCACCGTCCTTCGCATTCACATCATGTCCAGTAACCACATCCTCAACTGCTTCAAATGCCGTCGTAATAGTACCCCCAATTCTACCTGCAATTTCCCATTATTTATCCAACAAACCTATACCTTTTTTATTTTGCTTTCATAGTATTAAACATGCTAACTAATCAATCAACATCAACAACAAAATACAAAGAGCACCAATCCAGGCTTTATAAGACATTTCTCTGCAATTTTCCCAAGAAATAAAACCTGCACCTAAAAAAAATATAGTCAACGGTATACATATGCAATACACTTTTGTTTCACTACTAAAATTTAAAATTTCTGCTGTAATTCCACTAATTCCTGATAATATTAACCCCCCAAAAACCCATACCACTATTAACGGAACATTATCTTTAATATGACACATAAAAAACATCAATAATCCAAACACACATATTACCATGACAAAAATTAATATATTTGAGGATAAATATTGCCCGGCTGCACAAGCTATCACAGCTACCCATGGTACCCATCGTTGGTTATTTTCCATTATTTTCCTTCCTATCAATTCTATCTTTTTTTGATTGCTCCATATTATCACACACTCCTTAACGGAAACTTTATTCGATTCACCTTCTATTACCCTATACCTAAATTCTAAAAAATCTCTATAATTGCCATTAA
>NZ_JNKI01000060.1 GCF_000702005.1 Selenomonas sp. ND2010
ATCGTTAAATCTATTCGTTTCATTTTGGCACACCATTAAAACTTAAAACATATTCCTGCATATCATACAATTCATCGGCAGTTTGCTTGCTAACACCTAAAGTCTCTGCTATATCTTCATAACCAGACTCCAAAGGATTCCATGCATAATTAGGATCATCTTTTACTGCCGCTATAACTTCTCCTACACCATATACAAAATTATTGGCCCCATCTGCAGTTATAAAACCTGCCGGCATTCCTGCTAATCCACCACTTGCACCAATTGCTATTAAGCCTCCTGTAGTCTGAACGAATCCAGTTCCAATATCAAATAAGCCACTTTCGATACTGATACCTTATCTGTATCCGGTGACACTCCCTGTGCCTCTGAATCAGTTACTGAATCCGTTGTATCATGCTCGATTGGCATCTCTGAAGGCATCGTCTTGGTTTCTAGATACTTCTCTGACTGATATTCTATATTAGCCAAAGAGTCTGTTGTATTGAGTTCTGTCGGCATGTTCTCTGCATCCTTCTTTTCTCCTGCCAGCCTATCCACAAAAGAACTCAAAGTATCGGCCACGGCATTGTATGCCTGATCACACTCTGCTGTTATGCTCTCATACCAGCCACCCGAGCTTCCATACGCCGACGTAGAAAATGTTTGATCCAAATCCGTATCAAAGACAGCATCCGTATCCTCACAACTGCTATCGAATCAGCACCTAACGATATCATCCCCAACTATTATTGTTATATTGATTCGTCATACCTTAGTACCCCCAAACACGTCTTCCACAAACAATACTGCATATAATACTATAGTTTTACAATTATAAGTAATATGATCCATATAAGAGCACACAAAAACTCTCCATAAGCAATTTTTCTATTTTGTGGCCACGACAAAGCAGCAAACATCAGGAAAATCAACGATAAAAATCCACATATAATATATTCACCAACATCAGCACCAATGATTCCTTGATTAAACAAGATACCCCCAATCAACCCCAGCATAACTATAGCGATCCAAAAATGCACCAATGCCGATGACACTCTTCTATACAAATAACAAAATAATATTCCCAATAACAGCAAACATATACACATAAATACAGTTTGATTTCCTGTTGATAAATATTGACAGAATCCCATCGATATAAAAACCGCACTAGAAATCCACTTTATATTTCCCATTATTCATTCACCTTATCAATACCATTTTTTAAAGCCTTTGCGCCCATAGTAATTAAAGCCCCTATAGCAACAGAACCACCAAAAGTCAAAGCACCAACTACTGCTGTTGGTGCCAATACATACGAAGCAACCGCTCCTAGCCCGACAGTTACGCCCCATCCTGCAACCAAAGCTCCGGTATCAATAGCCATAGCCTTTGCACAATTAATCCCTTGATAATTATGCCAATCATCGTATATATTTTTCCCTGTTAGTGTCATCCCTACCAAACCAAAAGTTTTCCCCAAAGTTTTAGCAACCTGATACGTCTGATGGATTCCTGGATAATCCGTTACCATTAAATTTCGATTCGTCCAAGCCATTGCATCATTTACATAACCATTCGCCTTTTTTACACCACTTTTCTGCGCCACCGCGCCCCAGAACCCTGTCGATTGTTCTTTGATGCTATCTACTACTGCGACAGCTGTATTTTTTGCCTCATCGGCTATTTCTCCTGCTTTTGCTATCGATTGATCCACCGTATTACTGGCATATTCTTTTCCCGTATCCACCATTTCCCCGAATTTATCTACTGCTTGACCTACAGTATCCGTAACATAGTCATAGCCTGCTTCAATTGTCTCGCCAATATTATCCACCGCTTTACTTACCGTATCGCTGACATAATCTTTGGCTTCGCTTGCCCAATCACTAACTTCATCGAACGTTTGACTAAAAAAATCACTAACACACTCTTTCCCCGTTTCAATGATATCGCCTACTTTATCTATCGTCTGACTTATTTCGTCAACAACACTTGTTTTCGGTGACTCTGACAACGTAAATGCCGATACCCCTGTTGTAAAAGAATCATATGCCTGCTTGCATTCTGCCGTTATGCTATCATACCAGCCACCCGAGCTTCCATACGCCGGCGTAGAAAATGTTTGATCCAAATCCGTATCGAAGACAGCATCGGTATCCTCACAACTGCTATACGGCGATACCGATATATCATCATCCGTAATGCCATCGTCGGCCTCCGAATAGCTGCTGTTATCGTTACTATCATCATAGCCGCCATAATCGTCATTGCTGTCACCATCGTTACCATAGCTGCCCGTATCGCTACCGTCATCGTCATTACCATCGTCGTCACCACCACCGTAGCCGCCGTCATAACCGCCACCATAACTGCTATCCGTGTCAGTATCACTACTACCACCATAGCCGCCATCACTACCGCCATACCCACTTGTGCTATTATCATTGTCACCCATATTATCACACACTCCTTAACGGAAACTTTATTCGATTCACCTTCTATTACCCTATACCTAAATTCTAAAAAATCTCTATAATTGCCATTAA
>NZ_JNKI01000061.1 GCF_000702005.1 Selenomonas sp. ND2010
CCCCTGCAAACTGTAATTTGTAAAAAATGCGTGGATAAATTCATAGAAGCCTCCATAAGGTAGATGAATCCATCTTATGGAGGCTTCTATGTTTTATGTCAATATAAAGGGATTTTTCACAGGCCCTAGGAATAAAACAAAAACTATAAATGAGTTACCGCCGAATGAGGCGATAATTTGATCCTCACGACCGCATAAACAAATTGATAAGGAACGCGATGCTGACTAACCACATAATCGGGCTGACTTCACGCCATTTGCCGCCTAATGTCTTGATAAAGGCAAAACTGATAAAACCAAAAGCAAAACCATTAGCAATCGAAGACGTCAGTGGCATCATGATAATTGTCAGGAAAGCTGGCAATGCATCGGTAAAATCCTGGAAATTAATCTTGCCCACTTCGCTCATCATCAAAGCACCAACCAAAATAAGCGGTGGAGCTGTTGCAAATCCTGGCACAAGACCAATGAGAGGAGCAAAGAACAGCGAAATTAAGAAGAGGACCGCTACCGTAACAGCCGTAAGTCCCGTTTTACCACCAGCAGCAATGCCAGCAGCACTTTCAATATAAGTAGTAACCGTCGAAGTACCAAAAACCGAACTGCAAATCGTCCCCACAGCATCTGTAGTCAAGGCACGATCAATATTTTCAATCTCGCCATTTGGTTTTACCATCTTAGCCTTCGAGGTAAGACCAATCAGTGTTCCCATATTATCGAAAAGCTCTACAACCGTGAACGTGAAAATGATTGAAACGATTCCGTAATTCCATGCACCTACAATATCCAACTTACCAAATGTTTCGCTCATATGAGGGAGCGACGAACTGATAACATCCGCAAAGGAATGCGGGACTGGCGAATAGCCCATTGCCATCGAAAGCAGTGTGGTCAAAACAATGCCAATCAAAATCGCCCCTTGAACGTTACGGGCCATTAGTGCACCAGTGCATACAAGGCCAAACATCGAAAGAGCCGTCGTCGGATTAGTCACATGACCAAGTGTAATAAATGTTGCCGGGTCACTTACGATAAGTCCCGTTCCCTTCAACCCGATAAACGCAATGAATAACCCAATACCAACGCCAATAGCAACGCGCAGATTTTGCGGAACGGCATTGATGATTGCCTGACGAATATGACTGACTGTCAAAAGCAAAAACAAAACACCAGAAAAGAAAACCGCGCCTAACGCCACAGTCCAATGCAAATGCAAAACGCCGCAGACGTAATAAGCAAAAAATGCATTCAACCCCATCCCCGGCGCTAAAGCGACCGGATAATTGGCAAAAACACCCATAACCATCGTCGAAAGTGCCGCAATCCAAATCGTCGAAGCTATCGCCGCTTCCTTAGGAATGCCCGCATCAGCTAAAATATTCGGATTAACGAACATAATATACGACAAAGCAATAAATGTCGTAAAACCAGCCAAAATTTCTGTTTTGACCGATGATTGTTTCTCCCGGATTTTAAAGAAACGTTCCAGGAAGGTCGGCTGACCCATTTGTGCTTGCATAAAAATAAAAGCCTCCTCTTTCTGGGCTTCCATAAATGCTCAGCCCGAAAAGAAAAGACTCCAATGATTAATAATCCCCATAAATAATCATGCGCAATTTCCCTTGTAGACTGTGACAGTTTACGGCTGCCTGGTAGAAACGCCCACACCATATCAGCGGGCTTATACAAGTAATATGACAGTTACAAGAATAACAAAGAAAAAGACCTATGTCAATTTGAAAAATAACCGATAATTTTCTAATAATTGCTATAAAATTTATTTTTAGACACAAAAAAAGCTCTGAAAAACAGAGCTTAAATTTGCAAGTGGCGGAGTGGAGAGGATTCGAACCTCCGCACCGGTTACCCAGCCTAACGATTTAGCAAACCGTCCTCTTCAGCCTCTTGAGTACCACTCCATATATATGGCAGGGGCAGTAAGAATCGAACTCACAACCTACGGTTTTGGAGACCGTTGCTCTACCAATTGAGCTATACCCCTAATAGTTAAAATGGGGCGACTTATGGGGATCGAACCCATGCATGCTGGAGCCACAATCCAGTGTGTTAACCGCTTCACCAAAGCCGCCATTAGAACCGGCAACTACCTATCCTCCCAGTCCGTCTCCAGACAAGTACTTTCGGCGTATATGTGCTTAACTACTGTGTTCGGTATGGGAACAGGTGGAACCACATAGCT
>NZ_JNKI01000062.1 GCF_000702005.1 Selenomonas sp. ND2010
TCATTTATTATATCGCATCGATTTGTTTCTGTCAAGAACTTTTTTAAATTCTTTTTTTGAAGCATTTTGGTGAAAACAGCCACAACCACTTGCCAGTCAAGGCTTGGTGTCGTTTTTGTTTCCGCCGTATCTCTCAGCGACTTGTATTATGATACACGTCTTTAAAAGAAATGTCAACACTTTTTTGGTATTTTTTTCAAAAACCCATAATTTTATTTATCTTAAACGGAAAAAGGAGAATTCCACCGCGGAATTCTCCTTTTAATTCTTGGTTTTACAATTGTATATTGGTAATAATGCGGCCTAGGCGCGTACCAGAAAGTAGATTCCACATCCACTTGATTGCTACGGTCAAATTCGTATGCGCACCAGCCAAGCGAATGAGATGAACAAACATCCAAGCACACCAGGCAATAAATCCAGTGAGCTGCGGATTTACGCTGGTCTTATTGACTACTGCCTCACCACGACCAATCGTCGCCATGGCCCCAAGGTCCTTATAATGGAAGGTCGAGAGATCCTGCTGACCGCGAATCAGTTTCATGATGTTATCATGCGCCACCTTAGCCTGCTGGGTGGCAACCGGTGCAACGGTCGGCAAAGGACGCTCCGTACCATGCTGAAAATTCGCACAGTCACCAATCGCAAATACCGTTTCACTGCCATTGACCTGCAGCTTTTCATTAACAATCACGCGGCCGGCACGGTCGACCTCACCACCACAGTTTGCAATAAACGGTACTGCTTTTACACCAGCAGCCCAAATAACGGTCTTCGTAGGAATCTCACGACCATCTTTCAGTTTTAGCGTGTTGCCATCATAATCTACCACCTGAGTATTGAGCATGACATTAACGCCCTTGCGCTGCAACACTTTAACCGTGTGGTCGCGAAGGTTTGGTGCCATCATCGGTAATACATTATCCGTCGCTTCAATTAAGCTGACACTTACTTCATCAAAATCAAGGTGATGGTATTCCTTTTTCTGAATGCCAATGAGTTCCGAGATCGCACCTGCTTCCTCGATACCCGTTGGACCACCGCCGACGATGACAAAACTAAGCATACGGCGACGCTCCTGTTCATCATCTTCACGCTTATTGGCGCGTTCGAACATATGCAGGACATGATTGCGGATATGGATAGCCTCCTGCAAAGTCTTCATACCAAAAGAATTCTTCTCGACGTTTTCCATACCAAAGAAATTAGTCGTAGCACCAGCAGCCAAGATAAGATAATCATAGGCAATTTCCCCATGATTTGTCAGCAATACTTTACGATCCTGATCAACGCCCTGGGCCTTTGCCATAAAAAATTCCACATTTTTGTTTTTGCGGAAAAAGGTACGAATCGGATAGGCAATTTCATCCGTGGAAAGGACTGCTGTCGATACCTGATACAGCAACGGCTGAAATAGATGAAAGTTGTGACGGTCCACTAAGATGACTTCCACATCATCTTTTGCAAACAGCTTTGCCAATTTTACACCACCAAAGCCTGCACCAACAATCACGATACGAGGTTTTTTGTCTGCCATGATAAAGCCCTCCCAGAATTATCAGATTTCCCTCAAATTTTCACCATTATCGCGAAAGTGAAAAAAATCACTTTAGCGCCTATGGGTACTATCATAGCATGATATCATACAAATGCAAGTATAGATTTACATTTTTCTGTAAATTTATTATTATATCCTATTTAAATGTAAATTTTCGCCGTATTCCATCTTTATTCATTCCTTTTGCTCGTGAAAACAATCACTTGGATAAAATAAGAACTTCGTAAAATTACAGTTTGCAGGGGAGTATTACCCAGTTCGTGTTCGAGGTAAGTCGCCGGCGGCG
>NZ_JNKI01000063.1 GCF_000702005.1 Selenomonas sp. ND2010
AATGTGACGTGCAGCAGTCCTTTTTCATGTGCAAAAAAATAATCCCGGGGCTTGAATGCCTCGGGATTAGGTGTAGAATTTAGATATGCAAAAACCAAATTCACAAAAAGATTATACGTCTTTTGAAGGAAGCTATCAAGTATTTCTTCCATTTAATCTTGAATTTCAGATTGGCAAAGATGACCCCGTCCGCCTGCTTCGCCATTGTATTGGGGGTATGGATATTACGGCACTGGAAAAGACCTATCAGCGAATAAATCGAAATTTGGCGTCGCCAAGGCAGATGTTGGCCATCATTGTCTATGCCGGAATGAATCATATTTTCAGTTCTCGCAGAATAGAACTTGCCTGCAGGCGGGATATCAATTTCATGTACCTGCTGGAGGGGAAGCCTGTGCCTGACCATACAACCATCGCCCGGTTCCGTTCCAAACATTTGGCTTCCTGCATTAAGGAACTGTTTGCCCAGATGGACTTCATGCTGGAAGATATGGGGGCTATTTCCCTACTGGACATTTTCATCGATGGAACAAAAATCGAATCCGTTGCCAACAAATACAAGTTTGTCTGGAAAAAGTCTGTTCAAAAGAATCAAGCCAAGCTTATGGAAAAGATGCCGGACTTCGTGGACAAAGTCAAGGAAGATTTTTCGGTTTCCCTCTCACATGGCAAAGATATCCAACTGCACCATCTAAAGAAGCTGCGCCGCAAATTGAAATTCCGGCAGAAAGAGCAGGGAATCCAGTTTGTCCATGGAATTGGGAAACGCAAAACTAGCCTGCAGAAAACCATGGAACAGCTGGACGAGTTCATCGCCCGGCTCAAGAAATACAACAAATACTTGCACATCATGGGAAAACGCAACAGTTTTGCCAAAACAGACACAGACGCTACATTTATGCGGATGAAAGAAGATGCCATGAAAAACGGCCAGCTAAAACCTGCCTACAACATCCAGTACGGCACGGATTCTGAATTTGTTACATGGGCTACAGTTGGCCCGCAGCCAACGGACACCACAACCCTGATTCCCTTTTTGCAGGAAATTGAACACTATACACACAAACGTTACCGTAATGTTGTAGCAGATTCAGGCTATGAAAGCGAGGAAAACTATCTTTACCTCGAAACACACCAACAGCATTCTTTTATCAAGCCCAGTAACTACGAAAAAAGCAAGACCCGAAAATGGAAACAGGACATTGGCCGCAGAGAAAACATGACCTATCTGGCTGATGAGGATGCCTACCTCTGTGTCCAAGGCAGAAAGCTGACTGTAACCAAGGAATTTACCCGCAAAAGCAAAACCGGATTTCAAAGCAAGATAACCCATTACAGCTGCGAAAATTGCAAGGACTGTCCGGTAAAAAGTCAGTGCATACATGGAAATCACTGCAAAACGCCACTGGAAGAACGAACCAAGAATATAGAAGTATCCAAACGGTTCCAGCGCCAACGGCAGGAAGATTTGGAACGGATAACCTCGCAGAAAGGCATCCAATTGCGTGTAAATCGCAGCATTCAGGCAGAAGGAGCCTTTGCCGTGGTAAAAGCGGATATGAGCTTCCGCCGATTTTTAACCCGTGGCAATAAAAATGTCCTTGTGGAAACGATGCTGCTTGCAATGGCTTATAACATTCAAAAGCTGCATTGCAAAATACAGGCAGAAAAGCTTAACCGGCACTTAATCCCTGTGGATAACGCTGCTTAAAAAATCAAAGAGCGCAAGAAACAAAGACGATTTTCAGACCGTCTGGTGTCTT
>NZ_JNKI01000064.1 GCF_000702005.1 Selenomonas sp. ND2010
CGAGACCTTTTGTGCTGTGTATTATATTTTAGGAGCCTGCTATCAGTGTTAAACAAAAAGTGCTTGACAACTGTTAGCAGATTTTAGGAGAGCTTGGTGCTAAATGCACCAGGCAACCGGAAGCGCCTCCACGCTCCAACCAATTGCCTTAACGAAAGCCTATAGATAATATACTCCAATTGATAATCATTGTCAATAGTAAAATGAAAATATTTCTCACTTTTTTACATTTTCCCTGGCGAAAGAATCCATTTCACAAATACAGGACAACCTGTTAAACTAATAGGCATGAAACAAACCTTAGGAGTGTATAATCTGTGAAAACAAACCTTACTTGGGGAGAAACCCTCTCCATCACCAGCATGCTGTTCGGTCTATTCTTCGGTGCCGGCAACTTGATTTTTCCGGCCTTTATGGGCCAGGAAGCCGGCAGCAATGTCTGGTATGCGCTGGCCGGTTTTCTTATTACGGGCGTCGGCATGCCCATGCTGGCCGTGACGGCCCTTGGCATTACCGGCAGCAGCGGTCTCTTGAACCTAAGCCAGCGCATAGGCCGCCGATTCGGGCTGTTTTTTACCTGTGCCCTCTATCTAACCATCGGGCCATTTTTCGCCAGCCCTCGCTGTGTTACCGTTCCGTTTGAAATTGGCGCCAAGGCGCTGCTGCCAGCCGGTTTTAATGAGCAGTTGGCGCTCTTTCTCTTTTCTCTCGCCTTTATGGCCGCAGCGCTTTGGTTTTCCCTGCGTCCGGGCAAAATCCTTGTCTGGACAGGCAAAATCCTAACGCCCATTTTCCTCGTAGTCCTCGGTATCCTGTTGACGGCAGCGCTTACCCAGCCCACCAGTCCCGTCAATGCCTTTACGCCGACACCAGCTTATACCAGTGCCCCAGTTCTCCAAGGTCTGCTTGACGGCTATAATACCATGGATACTTTAGCAGGACTCGCCTTCGGCATCATCGTCGTCGATGTCATTCGCAAACTGGGTATCAAAGATTCTGGCGCCATCGCCAAGAACACCATCAAAGCAGGGGTATTCAGCTGCCTGCTCATGGGAATCATCTATATACTGGTAGCCCTTGCCGGTGCGGAAAGCCGCGGCTATGCCCCCATAAACGGCAATGGCGGCGCTGTCCTCGCGTCAATTTCCTCTTATTATTTCTCAGACGCCGGTGCGGCCTTGCTGGCTCTAATCGTGCTTTTCGCCTGCCTCAAGACCGTTATCGGACTGATTACCAGCTGTTCTGAGGCCTTCGTGGCGATGTTCCCCGGCAAATTCACCTATGAGCAGCTGTCTATAGCCTTTGCTATTATTACCTTTTTGATTGCCAATGTGGGCCTGTCGGCCATCATCCAGTTTTCCATTCCCGTGCTCATGATGCTTTATCCCATTGCCATTATGCTGACACTGACCTCGCTAGCAGGTCATATCTGCGGCCTTGACCGCCTGGTTGTCCGCAGTATCATGACTATGGTAGTGTTTAGTTCCGTCTTTGACTTTATAAAAGCACTGCCACCAGCCTGGCTCACCGCCTTCGGCCTTAACGGATTCGTGACTGCCCTAACCGCTGTCCTGCCGTTTTTCGCCCAAGGATTTGGCTGGATTCTCCCCGCACTGCTAGGACTTGTCATCGGCATTATCTTAAAGATTCTTCGCACAAAAACAAACGGGTCCCAATAAAAGGATGGTAAAATTACAGTTTGCAGGGTAGCAGTACCCAGTTCGTGTTCGAGGTAAGTCGCCGGCGGCGGGGGCCCCA
>NZ_JNKI01000065.1 GCF_000702005.1 Selenomonas sp. ND2010
TGTAGAGACCCCCATAAGTTAGACCAAGGAATCTAACTTATGGGGGTCTTTTTATGGCAAAATATAGTGCAGAATTTAAATGTAAGGTAGTCCAAGAGTATTTGAATGGACATATAGGATATACTGCCTTAACAAAAAAATATGACATCCCTTCCCCAAAATGCATTCAAGAGTGGGTCGGAAAATATCGTAGAATGGGGAAAGATGGGCTTCAGCGGTCAAGAAAAAATGAAACATATTCTTTCCAATTCAAGGTAAATGCTGTAGAGTTATATTTAAGTACAGAGATTTCTTACCACGAATTGGCACTTCAACTTAATTTGAAATCTGAGGGCCTTTTAGCTAACTGGGTTCAACGCTATCGTGCTGTTGGTATAGAAGGTCTCAAACCGCAACGGAAAGGCAGGCGGCCAAAGGTGCCAGATAAAGCCAGTATTACACCAGAATGCAATATGAATACAGATGAGAAACTTAAGCAGTTAGAAGAAGAGAATCTCAAGCTACGTATTGAGGTGGCTTATTTAAAAGGACTGAGGAGATTGCGCCTGGAGCAAGAGGCGCAGAAGCGAAAGCAAGGATCGCCCACAGTCTCCGAGGATCATTCAAATTAAAAGACATCCTTGCAGTTATAAAACTTCCTAAAGCCACTTACATGTATTGGCAACAACGATTCGACCGCAAAAATCCGGATGCTGAGTTAGAAGCAAAAATCAAAGCCATTCGGCAGAGTGACAAGGACTTTGGTTATCGTCGAATCTGGGGTAAGCTCCGCAAAGAGGGCCTTTTAGTCAATCGCAAGAAGGTTCAGCGCCTTGTCCAGAAATTAGGGCTACAGGTAAAAGCTTTCTCTCACAAGAGTCGCAAGTACAGTTCCTACAAAGGTACTGTTGGGCGTATTGCTCCCAATCGGCTACGTCGCCGCTTCGATACATGTATTCCACATCAAAAAATCACCACAGATACCACTGAATTTAAGTATTATGAAATGGACACCAACGGGAATATTCTTACACGCAAGGCATATCTAGACCCGTTCCTTGACCTTTATAATCGTGAAATCATTAGCTTTAGTATCACCAAACGGCCATCGTCACAAGGCATTATGTCTGCTTTGGATAAGGCAATTGCCATTACCAGCGACTGCCCTTATCGTCGAACATTCCATTCCGACCAGGGATGGGCTTACCAAATGGGCAGCTATGTAGGCCGATTAAAGGAAGAACGAATTTTTCAAAGTATGTCTCGCAAAGGCACCTGTCTGGATAATAGCGTGATGGAAAATTTCTTTGGCCTGCTAAAACAGGAAATCTATTATGGGCATACCTATCACAGCTTCGAAGAACTTGAACGAGCTATACGGCATTACATCACATACTACAATAAGCACAGAATCAAAGCCAAGCTGGGGTGGCTCAGCCCAGTAGATTATCGTTTACGTCATGCCGCAGCATAAAAACCGGTAGCCGCAAATAATTGCTACTACCGGTAAGGTCTAACTTTATGGGGTCACTACA